>NZ_CP034072.1:0-600000 GCF_003855255.1 Mycolicibacterium nivoides
GCTGACATAAGATAGCTTATCGGATCTTTAAACAGGTCTGAAATCAGGTCAGTAATATAGAACTCAAAACAAGACCTAAATTTAGGTCTCTGGTGGTATCGTCGCCTCATGGTCGTCTTGAACCCAACAAGAATGCGCTCGATCACCGATGCGAAGACGAAGTTCAACGCACTGGTCTCAGAAGCTCAGGCGGGACAAACTGCGCACATCGTCTCCGGTGCGAATGTCGTGGCCCACCTGGTGCCGGCTACCGCCCGGATCGTCGACGACGCCAACGTGCTGGCATCCATGCTCCAAGCGCTAGTGCAGCGCGAGGTTGACTGGATCGTTGCGGACAGCAAGAAAAACGATGGTCAGTTTTACAGTGCCGGCGACGTCATGGGACGCGCTCTCGGCTGGGCGTGGCGAACCGACGCGGCTCTGTTTATGCAGATTGTCACCGACTACATCGGCTTGTTGGCTGCTCGTATTGGTCGCCCGCTATGGCGTGATGAAAGTCGGGCTCTGATCCGGGAGAGTCTCGGCGCGGCCCTAACCGATGGTGAAGTCGCTACGGCAGACGCCCATCTCGCGCGCAACTGGGATGAATGGATGTTGGAAGCTCATTGACCAGACGGTCGGCGCGGGCAATGTCCGAATTTGATGTCACGTGACGAAACCATCGAAATGTCACTAAGTGGGGGTGGCGAGTCCCCGTTACTGAGTCCACCCGGTTCTAGAGTCGGGTTTGTTTGATCCGGATTCAGTTGATCTGGCAGGCCATCGGGGTGTGGGTGTGCCTGCATGCCGCAGCGTACTCGGCCGGGGTTCGGTAGCCCAGGGCTGAGTGCCGGTGGCGGTGGTTGTGGTCGTGCTTGAAGTCGCCGATGACCACCCGGGCTTCGAGCAGGGTGTTCCAGTGGTTGCGGTTCAGGCACTCCTTTCGCAGTCGGTTGTTGAACGATTCGATGTGGCCGTTGTTCCACGGAGTGCCGGGCGGGATATAGACCATGCCCACCTTGTTCTCACAGAACTGTTGCAGCGCTTGGGAAATAAACTCCGGCCCATTGTCCATCCGCAGCACTCTCGGCGGGCCACCGGTCGCGGCGAACACGGCTTGGAGCTCATCGACGAGCCGGTCGGCGGTGATCGAGCGCTCCACCAGGTTCAGCAGCGAAACCCGGGTGTGCTCGTCGATCATCGACGCGATCTTGATCGCCTTGCCGTCGACGGTCGAGTCGTACTGGAAATCAATCGCCCACACCACATTCGGCGCATCGGCGACGATCGCCGGGATCGACGACACCCCGGCCCGCTTGCGCGGGCTGTGCACCCGCACCTGCAAGCCCTCCTCGCGCCACAGCCGGTGGACCTTCTTCTTGTTGACCTCACGGTGCTCGTCGTAGCGCAACGCCGCCCAGGCACGCCGAAACCCATGACACGGGTGTTTCGTGGCATAGGCGCGCAGCCAGGCCCTCATTTCAGCGTCGGGATCCTGTGGCGTCTGGGCCAGCGGCAGCCGGCGGCAGGTGGAACGGGCCAGCCCAACGGCCTTGCACGCCAACCGCTCCGACATACCCAACACGTCCTTGAGCATGTCCACGGCGCGGCGCTTGGCAGCTGGGCTCAGAATTTTCCCTTCGCGACCTCCCGCAGCGCGTCCTTTTCCAGTTCGGCATCGGCCAGCAGCTTCTTGAGCCTGGCGTTTTGCTCGCGCAGCTCCTTGAGCTCCTTGGCGGCGTCGGTGTCCATCCCGCCGTAGGTGCGCCGCCAGTTGTACAGCGTGGCCGGCGACACCTCCAGCTCGGCGGCGATCTGCTCACCGGTCTTGCCCTCGGCAGCCAGCTCATCCGCGCGGCGCAACTTGCGCACGATGTCCTCCGCGGAATGCCGCTTGCGACCAGCCATGTGTTTCATCGTCCCTTCCGGCCCGACCTCGGGCCACAGGACTCTAAAACAAGCTGGACTCACTCAGTGGGAACACGCCAGGGGAAATGGATACTTCAGCGGAAATGTGGGCATTGGTCGGTAAGCTCATCGCACTTGTGGCAATACCGCACGCCGCTGCACAAGGCTTGTCAAAACTGGTAGCGATTTCCAACCGCCCCAGCTTCGTGGTTGTAGCCAAAACTATGGACGTGGCCACGTACGCCGCTCTGGCGATCGTATCTGCTCTGGTCGTGCGCACCTATCTTGTTGCTGCGCATCACAATCTGAGTAGTGCAGACATTGACGAAGTTCGTCGCTCTATCACATTGCAAATGGCGATAGGGCTATACGCCCTAGTTTACTGCGGTGTGCTCGCAGGATTGGGCACGGCTCTAAAGTCGGTGAATATCGCGCTTTACTCAACAAACTCTCAGGCCGTGAAACTGTCCTTTACAGCGCTTTCTATTGTTGCAGTCATCGCCTGGAACATAGCGCTGTTGCCAACAGGCAGAGCGATCCATCAACATCCTGCTGACGGCCCGGTTCTTGCCGCGTTGGTTGTACTCGGCCCACCGCTCCTCGGCGTGGTTGCGATTTGGGGTGCTCGCATGTGGCAGCAGACGCCAGCGCCGGCGCCGGCGGCCGACACCACCGACTAGCGGCACGACGTCGGGCCGGATCAGAGGCGCGGTCGGTGCTGGCGCTCACCTGCCCGCGCCATGTCGCGCAACACGCCTATTCCCGTTCGCAGGTGATCCCGAGCGGCCATCGGGGTGTCTAGGTGTGGTCTTTCGGCGAACCGGTCAACAGCGTGACGTAGCCGCCGAAAATCAGTGGCACTGCAACATGATTCGGCGACAACGAGATCCCTTCGGAGAGTTTCGAGCATCTGGTCACGAAGTCTGGTCATAGATGCCGACTGTATGCGGATCGTGCTACTCCCACCACTCACCCTGCGCGCAGCACCGATGTTCATTCCAGCGGCGCGATGGTGTCGGCTTCGAGCCAGAGCTGCATCGTCGTGTGCTCGTGTCCGTTGCCGCTTCTGATCGGAAGAAGGCACACCGCGATCCAGGCTCCGTCGTTAGCGCGCCGGATCCATGCGATTTGGCGCCCGGGCATCCACGGCCCTGTGATCGAGTACCCGCCGGCCTTCACCCACATCGGAAGTTCGTCGCGACGCGGTGCCGTGCCCAGAGCGGGGAAGGCCTTGGCCGTGTCGATGCGAACCGGCCGGTCCACCAGGTGCAGGGTCCGGTACCCGCAAATCTCGCCCGACCAGTCATCAAACACGCCATCGAACACATTTTCGAGTATCTCAGCTTTCCTGCGGTGCGTCGATGTGATGTCTCAGGACATCGGTGACAGTTCTGCATCAGGACATGGGTGACAGTTGGTGTATCAGGACTTCGGTGACGGTTCTGTGGTCTTGGGGCGGGTTCCTGGGGGTCGGCCGTTGCCGACGTAGGTGATGCCGGGTGCGGGGCGGGTGTGCTCGGCGAGGACTTCGCCGTACAGGTCGGTGATGATGACCGCATCGCCGGTGTTGTTGCCGGTGCTGACGACGAGGACGTGCGCGAACGCGAGGTTCACGTCGACCTTGTAGGACACCGAGTCCAGGCCGATAGTGCCTGATGTGGACACCGTTCTGAGGAGCGTGCCGGCAGGCAGGTCGGCGGGCAGCTGCGGTCGGGGGCGTTGGTGCCGGCTGGGGACGCGCTGGAAGATGGGTCGGTCAGGTTTCGGTCGGGGCGCATCGGCCTTGGGGGTCGCTTCCCACGCGGTTAGCGGGGTCACGCGGCCGGGCAGTGCTTGGTGGGGGCGTTCGGCGTTGTAAATGCGGTCGAATGTGTCGACCTGGGCTTGCAGTTCGTCGAGTGTCTCGGCGAGGGGTTGTTTGTCGAGGTAGCGGAACAGGGTTTGGTGGAAGCGTTCGTTCTTGCCTTGGGTGGTGGGCTTGTAGGGCTTACCCGTGATCGCCTCCACGCCCAGAGCGCCCACGTGGGTGACGAGTTGGCCGATGCACCCGCGCCGCGACGGGTTCAGCGCTGCTCCGTTATCAGACAGGAGCCGTTGGGGCACACCATGATTGGCGACAGCTTTGTCGAAGACGGTGATCGCAGCCTCGGCGGTTTCACCCCAGGCCACGTGCGAGGCCACGGCGTAGCGGGAGTGGTCATCGATGAGTTGGAAGACCACACACTTGCGTCCACGGGTCAAGACGTATTCGGTGGCGTCGAGTTGCCAGCACGCGTTCGGGGCCGGATACACGAACCGCCGCCAGGCTGAGCGGGGCTTTTTCTTCGGCTCCAGGCGTGCCACACCGGCCTCGCGGAAGATGCGTGCCAGTGACGCCGTGGACGGGACCTGCTCCAGGCCCATCACGCGCATCTTCTCGTGCACGCTGATCGGCCCGTGATCCAGACCGGACTGCTCAAGCGCGGTACGAACCTTGATGGCCTGATCCTTGATCTCATCGCTCCATGTCGACGGGCTGGTCTTCGGGCGTCGAGTCCTGGGTTCGAGCACTGCGGCCGGCCCGTCGACCTTGGCGCGTCTACGCAACGCGTAGAACGCCTTTCGAGAAATACCGTGCTCGGCGCAGAACGTCGTTACCGCCCCGCGAGGTGCATCGTCAGGCCACTGCGAGATGGCGAGGCGAACACGAGGATCGATAGGTTCATTAACGGCCACCACCCGAGCCTGGAGCCAGAAGTGTCACCACCAAGACCACTGGAACTGTCACCGATGTCCTGAGACATAACACTGCGGTGCGTCGACACCCCCAGAATGGCGAGGTTTCGATATGGAATAACCCCAGGTCCAGGGCGAACATTGATCATATGGTCCTGATTCGCCGCGCTGCTGTCCTCGTGTTTGCTCTGGGTTGCTGTCTACTGGTCCCCTCCTGCGCGCCCCTTGTTGGCAACGCTGACCCCGCCGGTGGGAGTAACGCCACGGTGGTCCGAGTGGTCGACGGCGACACCGTCGACATCCGCCACGATGACCGTGGGCGACTTCGGATCCGGATCCTCGGAATCAACGCCCCCGAGACCCGCAAGCGAGGATGGACGGTCGGCTGTGGCGGCCCGGAAGCATCCTCATGGGCAAGCACGTTTCTCCCAGTGGGACAGCGTGTTTCGATGGTCACCGACCCGACCCAGGCCCAGACCGACCGATATGGTCGCACGCTTTCCTACCTCGACCTTCCTGATGGGCGCGATTTCTCGGTCGAATCGGTCCGGGCCGGCATGTCCCAGGTGGTCACCTACGGCAAGCGCCCGGTCCAGCGGTTCGCGGCACTCTCCGCGGCTCAGAACGAGGCGAAGAACCTGCACGTAGGCCTCTGGGGACCGCCCTGCTTTGGCGCGACAGAATCGGTTCCCGAGTAGGCGCAAGGTGCCGGCCACCCGTGATCAGGTGGTCGTAATTCGGTGCCGGCTGGTGGTGGTTGCGTCGAGCAGGTGACATGGCTGTTCTTGTGCCTTTTGCACTTTCCGATTGTGGCGGGTGGCTCGCCTACGCGCCAAGACACCGGCCTCCGCTGCTGCGCGACGCTCCGGGCCCTGCGGGCTCGCAATGTCTTTCCCTGCGCTCGCCGCGGTCGCTGACGCTCCCGGTGGCTTCGCTGGGAAAGACATTGCGCCCGGGTCTTGCACTCCGGCTCCCCCACACCCGCCCAAATCTCCAGTGCCAAAAGGCAAAAAGAACGGGCGGCCTCCGGGTCGCTCCCACCTGAAAGGTACTGAGATGACCGACACCACCCAGCAGGACGTTGTTGAGACCGCACAGTTCGGGACGCTCGAACACCTCGATCCCGCAACGCTGGAAATCGGTGAGAACGTCCGCGACGAGGCGACCCTCGACAAGTCGTTCCTGGCCAGCATCGCCGAGAACGGCGTCCTGACGCCGATCACCGCCGTTCGCAGCGCGAAGGATCCCAACGTGATCCGGGTCCGCAACGGCCAGATGCGTACCCTTGCGGCCCGCGAACTCGGCCTGGCCAGCGTGCCGGTGTACGTCCTGCCATCCAGCGCAGCCGACGCCAGCGAAGAAACCATCGAGCGCATCGTGCACCAGATCGTCACCAACGATAGGTTCCATGCCATCACCGAGGCCCAGCGCGCACGTGGCATCCAGCAGATGCTCAACGCCGGAGTTTCGCAGACCAAGGTCGCCAAGAAGCTGTCGGTGAAACGCGACACCGTCAAAGCTGCTGCCGCAGCGGCCAAGTCGAACGCCGCCATGAATGCACTCGACACCGGCCAGCTCAGCCTGGACGAAGCCGCCGCACTCAGCGAGTTCGACGGCGACGACGACGCAATCGAAAAGCTCATCGCCGTTGCCGGGACCACCAGGTTCGCCTTGCGTGTCGAGGAGCTGCGCCAGGCCCGCGAGCGTGACCGCGCATATGCCGCCGCCGTGCAGGACTTCACCGAACGCGGCTACCGCGTGATCGAGCACGACGAAGCACCCGCATGGGACGACATCACCTGCGTGGCAATCGAATACCTGCTCACCGCAGAGGGAGAGCGCCCCACCGACGCCGTTGTCACCGAGCCTGCGCACTGGGCGGTCATGCTTTACGAAGAGGACGGCTACGCCGACGCCGAAACCGGCGAGATCGTGGACGAGGACTCGATCGACTGGGCCACCCGGGACGACGATGAGGCCACCCCGGAAGAGGGCCTGCGGCACGTCAACAGCGTGGTGCAAACGACGTTCTACTCGCCCGACTGGTACTGCCTGGACTGCCAAGCGGCAGGCCTGCAGCTGGGCCACCAGGTCTCGGCACGCGCCGAGCGTGACACCACTGTTCAGGCCGAGGCTGACGTGACCGACGCTGACGCCCAGCAGGCCCGCGACGACGCCGCTGCCGCAGAGGCCGAGCGGGCAGCGACCTTGCGGCGTGAACGGCGCAAGGTCATCGCCCTCAACCGGATGGCCGAGGCCGCCGCGCCCGTTCGCCAGGAGTTCGTGACCAAGCTGCTGTCCCGCAAAACCCCTCCGAAGGGTGCGGCGATCTTCGTCGCAGATTGCCTGGTCCGCGATCCCGGTCTCATCAAGGAGTTCCACGGGGCGACGCAGGCGGCCAAGCTGCTCGGGGTGGATTCGACCGCTGCGGTTCGGAAGCTGGTCAGCGACCTAGCGCCGACCGCTGATGGCCGCGCCCAAGTCGTCACCCTCGGGCTGGTACTGGGTGCGCTGGAAGCCCGCACACCCAAGGACTCCTGGCGCTACGGCGGGTACGACGTGGTCAAGCCCATCGACTACCTGCGCTTCCTGGTCGCCAACTCCTACGAGCTGGCCCCGGTCGAACAGGTCATCGCCGGTGAGCGGACCGCCGACGAAGTGTACGACGACAGCCTGCAGGCCGACGAGTCCGGAACCGAGGACCAGGACGACGAACCCGGCGAGGACGCCGACTAGTTGACCGGGTGGGCTGTGGAGGACACCAACCTCTGCAGCCCGCTCGGCTCGGCGAAATGGAAGCGCCTGCGGCGCTGCAGGATACGTCGTCTACGCCTTGCGGCGTAGGCCCACGAAGTGGTTTGCCTTCCGGCCTCCGATCGTAACCGGCGGGCCGGCCGCACAAGGGCACCGCTTCGGCCTACGGCTCGGCACCGGCTTCAGCGGCTCGCTGCGCTCACCGGTGAAACCGGCCCCGCCGGGCCCTTGCTGCTTACCCGGCCCTGATGCCGGTTCTCGATCTCCTTGCCGGACAGGCAAACAGAACGGGCGGCCCCGAGTCGCCCCCTCACGAAAGGTTCTCACCATGGCTCACCAACTCGATTCCACCCGTGGCCGCGTCAGCTTCGCCGACTCGCAGACCGACGCCTGGCACCAGCTCGGCCAGCAAGTCGGCCACCTCATGACCTCGCAGGAGGTTCTGGAGGCCGCCCACCTCGCCCGATGGAACGTGCGCAAGGTGCCGTTGCAGGTCGCCCAGGATCCCATCGTGACCTCAGACGGCAGTGTCATCACCCCGGACCCGCTGGTCGTCCCCGACCACTACGCCACCGTGCGCGATAACCCCATCATCCCCGGGCAGATCGACGTACTGGGTGTCGTCGGCAGCAAGTATCAGCCCCTGCAGAACGAGGCCTCGTGCGACTTCCTGACCGCCCTCATCGATGAGAGCGGCGCAGTGTTTGAGACCGCCGGCGCCCTCAATGGCGGCCGCCAAACGTTCGTCACCTTGAAGTTGCCCGAAACCATGGTGTTCGACGGCAAAGACGGCTCGAAAGACCGCACCGACCTGTATATCGCCGCGCTGAACTCACACGACGGCAGCGCAGCGTTCCGCGGCATCGTGACCCCAGTCCGCGTGGTGTGCGCCAACACCCAGACCGCAGCGATTCGCGAAGCCAAAGCCAGTTTCGCGATCCGCCACACCGGCAGCGCCCGCATCGCCATTCAGCAAGCCCGCGAGGCCCTGAGGCTGGCGTGGCGCTACCTCGACGTGTTCCAGGCCGAGGCCGCCCACCTCTACACGACGCCGATGGACACCGACGAGGTCCACGCCTTCGCCAACCGCCTGGTCGACGTCGACGGCGCAACCAGCCTGGCAGCCAAGAACGCTCGCCGCGAACAAGCCAGCGGCATCGTCAAACTGTGGGTGTCCTCCCCCACCGTCGCACCGATCGCTGGAACCCGCTGGGGCGCATACAACGCGGTCACCGAGTACGTCGACCACCACGCCAAAGTCCGCGGCCGCGGCAACCCCGAAGCAGTCCGCGCGCTACGGGCGGTGACCCTGGGCAGTAGTGCCCAGACGCTCAAGTCCAATGCGTTCATGATGCTGCAAACCCTCTGACCGGAACAGTCCGGGCCCGCCGCGCAGCCAGCCGGCGGGCCCGCGACTCTCGGCCGACCACCGTGCGGAAACGCCTCCGGCGCTACCGATCTTTCACGCCACAGATCCATCACCGATTCGCCCGAAACAAGTAATTCGCGGCGCACCATCACAAACAAACAGCTCCCCGTTTCTGCAGTCGAAATTATGCGCTTGTTTCGGCGACTCCATGCAAGGCCATCGGCTCCGCATTCGCTGCGACCTCCGGCGCGAAAACTTTTCCGAGACGCTCGCTGCGCTCACTGAAAACTTTCCGCCCGAAACCTTGCACTACACGCCGCAACCAGCGATAACAAGCCTGCCAGAAACGGAAAAAGAATGGCAGCACACTACCCATGATCAGGTGCGGGACGCATCGGAACGTAAGTAAGAATGGAGGCTGATAAACGATAGGAAAACGCAACAAAGTTCTTTTGAATAGGTGTGGCATAACCCTATATCTGCCAGTAGAATCAGTGAATATAAACCCCGCCAAATCAATTTAACGGAGGCCTGAAATGTCGCAAATTACCGTCTACACCAAGCCCGCGTGCGTTCAATGCAACGCGACCTACAAGGCTCTCGACAAGCAGGGCATCGCGTACGAGAAAGTTGACATCACCCTCGACAGCGAAGCCCGTGACTACGTCATGGCACTGGGTTACCTCCAGGCTCCCGTGGTTGTCGCCGGCGGCCAGCACTGGTCGGGATTCCGGCCCGACCGCATCAAGGCCGTGGCCGAGATGGCAGTGGCCTGACGGCCCGCCGCCACATGGCCAATCCAGTGAAAGGACCTTAACGACATGACAATTCACCCACTGCCCACCGTCACCGACTACGATGAGCACGCCGAACTGGTCGACCGCACACGCGCGACGCTTCTCACCGAGCTCGCCGACGGTATCTCCTCGTTTCAGCGTGCCTGCGAACAACTGGCCCAGCTGCGCGGACCAGTCGAAGACTCCGACTTCGTCGAAGGCCGTGACGGCCGCGACGTCGCCCAGTTCCTCGACGACGGCATCCGGATCGGCCGCGCTGCCTACGCCGTTGTGCACACCATCATCGACAAGGAGATCCCGCGATGAACCCGAGTGTCGTACAGACCCTCGAACCGGGGACCGCGGTGTCTGGCGATGACTCTTGGCTGCGACTCAGCGACAGCGACCTCGAGGAGCGCCCCACCGACGACTGGCGCGCCGAGGCATTCGTTGAGCAGACCGAACCCCAACACCAGCTGATCGGCGCCCTGTTGTGGCTGTCCGCAACCCGTGTCCGCGCCATCCTCGAGTTGGTTCCCAACACCGCGATCTGGCGACCCCGCGCCCGCTGGGCATACCAACTCATCCGCACACTCGTCGCCGCCGGCCACGATCCCGACCCCGTCGCCGTGCTCGACCTGGCGCGCACCCAGCCCAGCACAATCGCGCTGTGCCCCGATCGGCCGCCTACCGCACATCAACTCAAAGGCCTGGCCATCTACTTGTTCGACGCCTACCAGGACGCCATCGCGCCACGAGAGAACGCCGGCCAGTACGCCCGCGACGTTCTGGATGCCGCCTACCGCAACGCCTTCCACGACCACGCGATCCGGATGCAGGAACTCGCCGAATGCGACGTCGAACGCGAACTGCTCACCCAGCTGTTCATCGACACCCGCAACGACCTTGCCAACCTGCGGCGCCGCGCCGAGGCCGCAGCCAAGCCCGGATGGGACACGCCATGACCGCCCCAATGCCCGACGCTGCGATCCTGCGCAACACCGCGGCCGCCGTCGCCGTCATCCACCGCCACCGGGCCGCCGCCTCGACCGCCGGCACCTGGCTCGAAACGTTCAGTGTCCGCGCCCAACGGCACGCCGAACGTCATCTTCGCCGCCGCCGGAGGACCGCGTGAAACCCTCCCGCCTCATCGCGGCGATCGCCACCGCGGCCGCGGCCCTGGCCACCGTTCCCGCAGCTCCTGCTGCAGCCGCGCTGCAGCTGGTCGAGCCCGGTGACCGCCTCGAAACCGCCAGCAACGCATGCACCCTCGGCTGGGTCTACATCGGCGACGACAAGAACACCTACGCCATCACCGCCGGACACTGCGCCACCCGCCCCGGCGAAACCATCCGAGACCAATACAGCGGCGCCACAGGCACATTCATCCGCACCCTGGTCGACCCGCCCGGCATCGGCGGAGCCGACTACGGACTCATCGACTTCGGCCTACGCACCCTTCCCGTGCCGTTCGTCGACGACCAACCCGTAACCGCTAACAGCCACCCCAAGCCCCGGCCCGGACAGAAAGTGTGCCGCGCCGGCATCACCACCGGCATCGTATGCGGAGAAGTCACCCGCAGCTTCGGCGACCACCAGTACCTCACCGTCGGTATGACCCCAACCATCGGCGGCGACTCCGGTGGCCCCGTGTGGACCACCGACACCGGCGACGGAACAGTTCACGTCATCGGCATCTGGCTCGGCGGCCGCACCACCATCGCCGGCGGAAACTTCGGCCGATTCGCCAGCCTCAGCGACGCACTCAACGCCATCGGCACCCCACCGATCAGCCCCCAGTGACCACAGGAGCGCAAGTGAGTCGAGTTGTCGAAAGTCAGCCGCTGCCAGACGGCACCCACGAGGCCGGCCGGCACCCACGCAGGATCTTCGCCCGGGTGCTGCGACCAGCTGGAACCGTAGTGACGTCGGCTGGCCAATTCGTGGCGATCGCCGCATGCATGGTCCTCGCCGCCGCCCCGATGTCGTCGACGATCACGAAACCCTTCGCGGTTACGCTGGCCGCCTGCACGATTGTGCTCGTCGGTGCGCTACTCGTGCACTTGGCCGACCGACTCGTGGGCCGGATTACTCACGACGATAGCCACCGGCCGAGTCCCAAGCTCATCGAACGTGGAGGTCGAGGCTGAGCCTCACCGCCCGGCTCTAACAGCTCGCTGGCCCGGCCGGCCCCGCTCGGGGTTGGCCGGGTCTTTTCGTGTTCCGGTGTGGTTGTGGTGGCGGCGCACTAGGTGCGACCGCCAGATAGCCCACCTACGGCGGGCTTTCGGGTTGGCAGCCTACTCACCTTCTTTTGCCTGTCAGCGTGTCTCAGTCTGACCGGCAGGGACCCGTCACGGTCAACCCACACGCGCGCTGGTGTCCGCCGGCCGAGTGACCGTTTCGGCCCTATCAAGCTCGCTGCCGCTCGCGGGCCGAAACCCCGGCTCCCACCATCACGCGCTCTTCGGGGATTGACCGCGCCACCCTGCCGGTCCCCCTGATCCACACGCCAACCGGCGCAACCACTCCCGACCCGAACGGAGAAAAACCATGTCCAAAACCGAGATCACCGCGGCCGAGATGGGCCAGCCCACCGCCATCATCGCGAACTCCTTCATTCGCCTGCGCAGCACCCAGCGCGCCGACCTCACGGTCCACCACGCCCGTACCCGCAACGTCCGAGTCACTCTCGCCTGGGGTGGTGTCCTCATGACCTTCCTGAATGCCCAAGCAGCACAAGGTGTCCGCGAAGCCCTGTCGGCCGCACGCCCGACCATGGTGAACCTGCCCGTCGACCTGGGCGCGCCCCAACCGACGGACGAAGACCCCTACGACCGGCCCACCATCGCGATCGACTGGACTCAACGCCCCACCTACGCCGTCATGCCGCGCGAGAGCCAACCGCAGCCCCACTACCGCATCGCCCGATGGACCGACGTCTACCTCGGGTCGCTCACCTTCCAGATCCTCGACCGCGCCGCGTTCGACTCCACCATGGACATCCTCGAACTCGCGCACCACACCGCGATCGCCGTCTGCCTCGACGGCGAACAACACCGCGCAGACCCCACCACCGCCGGGTACCGAGCACTCGCCGACAACCCGCACTAGTTATCCACAGGACACCCGCGAGGGTCGCAGTTGTCCACAACCGGACCTGCGGCCCTCGACGGGCCCGCGCAGAGGCGCGACGATAGCCCCATGACGACCTGGACCCTGACCACCAGCGACGACACGAGCGAACGAGTAACCATCGGATCCGACGCCGATCCGCTTCGCGGCCGCCGCCAGCTCGTGGCCGCCGCCCAGAGCCAAATCCACCAGGGCGCAGCGGGAACACCCCGCTACGTCCTGCAGCAGGACGACGACCTCGTCGCCATCATCCAAACCGGCTACACCGACACCGGTTCACCCGATCACGCCGGCGCCGCCGAGATGCTGAACCATCTTGATCACCCGCGAAATCCATTCGAGTACTGAGCAATCAAGCACAGCCCAGCTGCCACCAGTTCACTGGCCGCTGGGCTTTTCTTTTGATCCGGCGGTAGGGGTGGTGCCGGCGCACTAAGTGCCGCCGGCAGATGGCCACCTACGGCGGCCCAAGTCCGTAGACACTCACCTTTATGCCTGTCAGCAGGTGCGCCCAGCGTAATCGTTGGGGCCCACCGCGGCTCAACCCACACCCGGGGCCGCACTACGCAGGCCGAGTGACCCTTTCGGCCCAACGGGTGTGAATCCCCAAGGCGCTGCGCGCCGGCGATTCACCCCGGGCCGAAAGCCCTGCTGCGCCCCGGGCCCGGCCTCTTCGGAGTTGACCCACGGCACCCACCGATTCCGCCTGCACCTGTGCCAACCGGCACACACCGGCCACCGGAGCAGAACGGACACACCATGACCATCAACAGCACCACCGCGGCGATCAGCGTGCAGCGCCCCACCATCCGGATGCGTCACATGAGCATGACGTGCGGCGGCGGCTTCGCCGACCGCCCCACCGAGACCACGTTCAGCGACGTCGACGGCGCGAACAACGTCCTCATCGCTCTCTCCAAGGAAAACGACCACGCCATGGGCGGAGTCATTCTCGAGCCTGACCTGTTCAGCCCTGTCACCGGCGCTTTCCACGTCGTCATCTACTGGGGCGCCACCTCCGACCGCTACCACCTCGACACCATCGACTAGCGCCCTGACACCGCCCGTGCCCGGCCAGCCACCAGCAGCTGGCGGGGCACAACCATCTCGACCACTGTCCCGAAGGGAACAAGACCGATGACGCTCTACCTGCATCCGCACCCAGACGACTTCTGGGAACCACGCATCAAACACCCTCAGCCAGTCGACTGCATCAAACCCAAAGCCAAGGTCGACATCCGCGACGGCGTCAAATGGATCACCTACCACGACGACCTGGGCCACGGCCGGCGCAAGAAACCAGTGATCGTCGAGATGCCCCAAGACGCGGCCACCAAGTCATGCCACGAAGGCCGCCACCACCAATGCAACCACCGCCGCGGAGCTCGCCATGAAGGCGGCGTATTCCTGTCGGTGCGGCCGATGTTCAGATGGCGATGCGGCTGCCTGTGTCACAACCACCCCGAGCGAATCGGCCTGCTGTTCTGACCATCTCGAATCCGGGCCCGGCCAGGTTCTCCCCGTGGGAGCTTGGTCGGGCTTTCTTTTTGATCCGGCGGTTGTGGTGGTGGCGGCGCACGCGGTGCGGCCGTCAGATAGCCCACCTACGGCGGGCTTTCGGGTTGGCAGCCCACTCACCTTTTTAGCCGTCAGCAGGGGCGCCAAGCGTAATCGGGCCGGGGCCCGTCGAGGTCAACCCACGCCCGAGCTGGTGTCCGCCGGCCGGGTGACCGTTTCGGCCCTATCAAGCTCGCTGCCGCTCGCGGGCCGAAACCCCGGCTCCCACCACCCCGAGCTCTTCGGGGTTGACATCGCCACCCAGCCGATTGACCGCACCCCCAGCGCTGACCGGCGCAACCAGTCACCACACCAAACGGAAGGACCAACCATGACCGCACAGATCACCGACCCCTGGGCCACCACCGACCACGACCCCATCAGCATCGTTGCCTCCGCCACCGCAGCCACCCTTGAAGAGGCCCGCTCCGACATCCACGCCGCCAACGCTGCGATCGACGATCCCCACCGGCGCAACCAGTACGCCCTCTCCGCACGAGACAACGCCGTCACCGTGCTCCTGGCTGGCGACGCCAATCCCGACGAGCTCCGCCACGCCGAGCACTACCTGGCCGATGCAGAAGCGATCATCGCCAACCCCTGAACCCACGGTGCCCCGGGGTCGTGCCGAGCAATCCGCGGCCCCGGGCGCACCACCAAACCCACACCAGCACAGCCATTACCACGAAGGAGATCATCGTGTGCTACTACACCACCACCATTTGCAAAGACGGAGACCACCACCAGGTCGTCACCCACTGGGACGACCACGACCCCAACCGATTCATCTACGCACCAGTGACCGTCACCGGCGAGATGACCGAACAGAAACTCGCAGACACGGTCGCATCCCAGGGCTTTCGGATCGTCTCCAACGGATCCGACAACATCGGCCGCGGATGGGCCATCGTCAAACGGCCTGATCACCGCTTCTACGACCCGATCAGCGGCGACTGGTACTCCTTCCTGAGCAACGAACAGAAAGACGCCATCACCGCCAAGTACCCCGACGCCGACGTGCCCGGTACCCACAACCGCCACCCAGCGCCGTAACCACGACAATCCCGCGAGCCCGGCCGGACCCTCACCCCGAGGTGCCCGGTCGGGCTTTCTTTTGATCCGGCGGTTGGGGTGGTGCCGGCGCACGAGGTGCGACCGCCAGATAGCCCACCTACGGCGGGCTTTCGAGTTGGCAGCCCACTCACCTACTTGCCGTCAGCAGGGGCGCGCAGCCTAATCGGCCGGGGGCCCGACCTGTCAACCCACGCCCGTGGCCGGCGCCGGCGGCGGAGGACATTTGCGGCCCAACCGTGCTCGCTGCCGCTCGCGGGCCACAAATCCGCCGGCGCCACCCGCGGACTCTTCGGGGTTGACAGCCCACCCTCACCCGATTGACCGCACCCCCAGCGCTGACCGGCGCAGCCAATCACTACACAGAACGGACAACACCATGGACCACGAATTCGACCTCGCATTCGCACTTCTCGAAGAGGCCGCCGACCGAATCGGCCACCAGCAGTACGGAATCACCCGCATCCTCTTCCACGACTACGGGCCAATCCTGCTCACCACCGTCCACAACTACACCCGCGAAACCGGACACCACCTCGTCCTACTCGCCGCCGACGACTACGGACAAATGGTCGCCATCGAGGCCACCGCGCCCGACCTCGACACCGACCCGGTAACCCGGATCGTCCACGTCCGGGCCGGCGAATACACCTTCCACGCCGTAGACACCTGGAGCTTCCGCGCCACCGTTGAAGGCCACACCTACACCCTCACCGCCCAGCCCGGAACCGACACCTGGACCCTCACCGCCGACATCGCCCAGCCCACCGCGCACCACGACATCGACGAGGCCCTCACCGAGCTGCTCCACGCTGCATAACCCACAAGGGGCCGGGCCGCCGTACACACGGTGGCCCGGCCCACCTCAACACACCGCCATCGGGAGGAAAGCCCATGCTCCGCTACATCACTCGCACCGTCACTCGCACCGAGACCCGTCTGAACCCGCAACTCGACGGACTCACCGGCACCGAGTACCGCCGGATGTGCCGCTACCTCAGCTCGATCGGTGAGCTCCTTGTGACCCGCGAAATTGTTGAGGAGCTCCCCCCGAAGTACGCCTTCGACGAGCGCGGGGAACTGGTCTGGGTCAACCTCACCGGAGACGACATCCGAGCCGAGATCAACACGCTCACTCCCCGGTCCTAACAGTTCGCCTGGCCCGGCCGGCCCTGCTCGGGGTTGGCCGGGTCTTTTCGTGTTCCGGTGTGTGGGTGGTGGCGGCGCACTAGGTGCGGCCGCTGTGGCCACCTGCGGTGGCCATCGGGGTTGGGTGCCCGCTCACCTTTATTTGCCTGTCAGCGTTTCTCAGTCTGACCGGCAGGGACCCGTCACGGTCAACCCACACGCGCGCTGGTGTCCGCCGGCCGAGTGACCGTTTCGGCCCTATCAAGCTCGCTGCCGCTCGCGGGCCGAAACCCCGGCTCCCACCATCACGCGCTCTTCGGGGATTGACCGCGCCACCCTGCCGGTCCCCCTGATCCACACGCCAACCGGCGCAACCACTCCCGACCCGAACGGAGAAAAACCATGTCCAAAACCATCGTCGAAACCGACACCCAGACGTGGCACGTCGCCGGTGCCCATACCTGCGATGTCCTGCGCTGCCACCACGACGCCGACATCATCGCCGACACCGTCGAGCACGAACGGTTCTGCGTCGACCACACCGACCTCGCCGCACTCATTCCCCAGCATCACCCGCACTTCGGCGGCTGGTACCGCATCACCGCCAGCAGCGCACCCATCCCCGGGCACGGCGTCATCTTCACCGTCCACCCGCTCTGAACACCCCAACTCGCCGAACACCAAACCTCAAGAAAGGCAACACCAATGGACATCGACTTCGCCCTCGCATGGAACTTCACCGAGACCCGCGACTACGACCGCCCGCGCCAGCTGCGGTTCCGCCACGACGACCAGCCCCCCGCCTCCGGTGCTATCACCGGTCAACTCGTCGCCGTCATCGCCGCCGCCACACGGGCCGACCACGGCGACACCCTGCCCATCAGCCGCCCCGACGTCTCCTACGACGACATCGCCGCAGCCCTCGACGGCTGGCAGCACTGGGCACGGCGCAGCGACAACACCATCGACCTCGACCTCATCCGCCAGCGCATCCACACCGCCGGCCTCGACTAACCACCCACCGGGCCCGCGCCGACCCCAACCCCGGCGCGGGCCCACCACACCGAACGGAGAAAGCCCATGTCCGCAACCGAACGCCAGCTCGCCATCACAACCCACCAGATGGCCCTCGACGAAGCCCTCGACAACGCGCTCACCGCGCTCTACCGAGCCGCTCGCTCCATCACAGTGCTCACCCACAAGACCATCAACGACAGCGCCTACGTCGAAGGACCTCAGGGCGCTGACGTCGCCAGCTTCATCAACGACAGCCTGCGCAACGTCCGCGCCGCCTACGCGATCGCACACCCCATCCGCGAAAACATCTAGCCATCGAGCCCGGCCAGGTTCTCCCCGTGGGAGCTTGGTCGGGCTTTCTTTTTGATCCGGCGGTTGTGGTGGTGGCGGCGCACGAGGTGCGGCCGTCAGATAGCCCACCTACGGCGGGCTTTCGGGTTGGCAGCCCACTCACCTTTTTAGCCGTCAGCAGGGGCGCCAAGCGTAATCGGGCCGGGGCCCGTCGAGGTCAACCCACGCCCGAGCTGGTGTCCGCCGGCCGGGTGACCGTTTCGGCCCTATCAAGCTCGCTGCCGCTCGCGGGCCGAAACCCCGGCTCCCACCACCCGGACTCTTCGGGGTTGACATCGCCACCCAGCCGATTGACCGCACCCCCAGCGCTGACCAGCAGCGCACAACCGAAAGGGGAGACCATGTCCATCAACGCCGCCACCGGCCGTGCCCGCCACCTGGGCGCTGCCCGAAACCTCGTGCACCGCAAGTCAGACGGCACGGTCGTCGACTTTTTCGGCCAGGCCGACCTGTACTTGCTCACCCCCGCGCTACGCGGATACACCACCGTGGTCGTATCCAGCACCGACCGCAGCGGACAACAAACCGACTTCGGTCCCGAAACCCTCATCTTCGGACTGGAAGGCGAAGGTCTGCTCTACGACGCCGACGACGTCGGCGGAGGACCCGGCATCCTCACCGCCACCGCGGCACTTGAGGGCGCCGGTTACACGATCGACTAGCCGCCCGTGAGCACGCCCCGCCAGCTCCCACAGCCGGCGGGGCAGCTCGCCCTGCCGGCACACGCGGCCGACCCAGCACCGGGGTCGACCGGGCCACTTTCGTCTTCCGGCGTGGTGGTGGCGGCGCACTAGGTGCGCCCGCTGTGGCCACCTCCGGTGGCCATCGGGGTTGGGTGCCCGCTCACCTTTATTTGCCTGTCAGCGTGTCTCAGTCTGACCGGCCGGGACCCGTCACGGTCAACCCACACGCGCGCTGGTGTCCGCCGGCCGAGTGACCGTTTCGGCCCTATCAAGCTCGCTGCCGCTCGCGGGCCGAAACCCCGGCTCCCACCATCACGCGCTCTTCGGGGATTGACCGCGCCACCCTGCCGGTCCCCCTGATCCACACGCCAACCGGCGCAACCACTCCCGACCCGAACGGAGAAAAACCATGTCGCACACCTACCGGCTCGCCGCCCAACTCCAAGCACTCGCGATCGACAACGTCGAACTCCGAGTCTTCGGAACCCACCGCATCGCCAGCCCCCAGGCCGGCCTCATCGCCACCGCCCGCCATCGACTGCACGACGGCCAGCACGACGTCCTCATCGTCGCCCGAGACGACGCCACTCACGTGCTCGCATCCGCCGTCGCCTCCACCCCGATCGACGGCGGCGTCATCGACTCCCACATCTCGCAGTTCCGCAGTGCCGGACTGCTCTGGACCCGGGCCATCACGCCACCCGCGCACTGGTGGCAGCGCAGCACCGCAAACCCTGCCCAACCCGAGGCAGCGCCGCGCAACCGCATCGGATTCACCGCCGCGGGGACCGCCGAGTACTTCCTCAACCACGACTGGCTCGCCGGCCGCGATCCTCACAACACGCAATGGTCGCTGAGCTCCTGGACGCCCGCACGCGGGCTGCACGTCCTACTCGCCAACGTCGACATCGACGCCGCCACACGGCACGCCATCACCGTCGAGACCCAGGCGGCAAGTGTTGCTTGACGATTCCGCTCAACGTTCCGGGCCCGGCTCGCAACTCGGGTCGGGCCCGGCCTCATCACGCGCCGCGCCCACGCGACCCTCACACTCGGCAGACGGCCGTGGCCCATCGTTCGACGATCGGCCGGTGGCGGGTGACGCGCCGCGGCTCCGCCAGGCCTTCGGCCGGCGTCTCGCCTGCGCCGCGCGCCCGCGGTCTCACCACAGCGTCGGTTCGGGCGATCCCAGCAGCGCGACCGCGACCGCTTCTGCGTCCCACCCGTGCCGTACCGCTTCGCGCAGCGCTACCGCGCGCGCTCGCCGGTCGGCCATGCCGTGCTCGCCGCGGCGAACTGTCGTTCTGCCGCCGCCTCGCCCCGACCGGCCCATCATCTCCATGTTGTCTCGCTGCGAACCGGTCACCAGATGCAGCAAACCGACCTCACCGGGCGTGCTCACGCGCACGCAGACCGGGTTGTCGCAGCCGTGCAACGCCCGTTCCCATGGTTCCAGTGGCACGCCTGGCCGCGCTGCGGCCAAGGCGTAGCGGTTGCCTCGCAGCATGATCCGGTCGCCGCCGTCACGTCGCACCCAAAATCTCGGGTAGCCATCGCCACCGATCGCGCCTGTCCAGATCGCACAGTCTTCCGGGCCCGGGCCGCGCACGATCTCCGCTTCGAACCGCTCCAATTCGTCGGCGTGAATCTTCGGATTCACCACCAGGCGTAGTGGTTGCGAAACCCCCACGGCGGTCACGGTCTCCTGTCACCCTAACGCGCCGGCCGAACTCCGGTTCGTACCGAACCGCGTCCCGCCTCGCGACATCGACTTCTGCGCCCACCATTGTGAAGGTCACCACCGACATGTGCGGTCAGCCAGCCGCGCGGACCTCAAATCCGCTCGTCTCGTCCGCGTCGGCCTGCGGCCTCGCATCCACGACCGGTTCCTCTTCGGTCCGGCCGTCCTGCTGCGCCGGCGGGGCCGGCTCCGCGGCCGGCTCGACCGCCAGCTTGATCAGCTCACGGACCATCTTTTCGCCGACGCCGGCTATGCGGGCGATCTCGCGGACGCTTTCGCCGCGGTCCTGCATCGCCTTCAGCGCGACACCGCACGCGGTGCGCTCCTCGCCGCGGCGCTGCGTCGCACGCACCTTCAGCTCCTCGACCCTTTCGGCCAGCCAGTCGTCGACGTCGTCGACGCGCTGCTTGGCCGTAAAGAATCTCGCCAGATCCTCGACGTTCGCTTTCTGTCGCCGCGCCTGCTCTTCCTGCGCCGCAGCTGCAGCCTCGCGAGCCGCCTTACGTGCCGCCTTCGAAACTCTACTGTTCGCCATGCCGCCCACCATCCCCCCGACTTACCCCTTATGCCGCACCCAAACTCAACTTCCTTCCTCCGCCCTCCATCGCTCCCATCGCCTCCGCCCGTCCCCAGCCGCACCAGCCCTGCCGCACTTCCCAACAACCTCCACCCCACTACCGCACATCACACCTCTTGCATTCAGGTCACAAATTGGTAACGGCTGTCGTATAACTCCCCGACCGGCCTTTGGCTCAGACCCGGGTGATGACGCAGTGATGGGCTTGCACAAATTAAGCGCGGGCGACGGGTACATGTACCTGATTCGCCAGGTCGCTGCGTCCGACGACACCCACCGCGGCAAATCGAGCCTGGCCGACTACTACAGCGAAAAAGGCGAAACCCCCGGCCGCTGGATGGGCAGCGGCCTGCCCGGTCTCGGTGAGCCCGCAGGCCGCGACGCCACCGATCCGATGGTCGCCGAGCTGTGGTCGGTCCCCGAAGGATCCGAGGTCACCGAGGACCAGATGAAGGCCCTCTTCGGCGAAGGCCTGCACCCCAACGCCGACCGAATCACCGGGCGGCTCACCGGATTCGGACTCGGACACAACGGTGCCATCGCCGCCGCCCGACTAGGCCGGCCGTTCCGCGTCAACAAGACCGACAACGAATGGATGCGCCGCCTTCGGGAGGGCTACGCCGACTTCAACGCCACCCTCGGCCGCGACCGTCAAGCCTCCCTCGAACCCGACCAACGTGCCCGCATCAAAACAGCGGTCGCCCGCGAAATGTTCGCCGACCAGTACGGTCGCCCACCGGCCGACGAGCGAGAACTGACCGGCTTCATCGCCCGCAAATCCCGCGCCCAAACCCAAGCCGTCGCCGGTTACGACCTCACGTTCACCCCGGTCAAGTCAGTATCGGTGCTGTGGGCTGTGGCGCCCCGGGAAATCTCGGAAACCATCCTCGCCGCGCACCACCAAGCCGTCGCCGACGCCCTCGCATTCCTGGAAGAACACGCAGCGTTTTCCCGCATGGGAGCCAACGGAATAGCCCAGGTCGACACCACCGGATTCATCGCCGCCGCGTTCGATCACCGAGACTCTCGCGCCGGAGATCCCAACCTGCACACCCACGTCGCGATCAGCAACAAGGTGCGGGTCATCGGGGCCGACGGAATTCCGCGCTGGCTGGCCCTGGACGGCGACCCCCTGCACAAGGCCGCAGTCGCCGCCTCAGAGCTCTACAACACCCGACTCGAGGCCCACCTCATGGCCGCACTCGGTGTGCAGTTCGCCGAAACCCGCGCCAAGAACGACAAACGGCCGGTGCGCGAAATCGACGGAATCCCGGTCGAACTCATCGAGCGCTGGTCAGCCCGCCGCGCCGCGATCGAGCACCGTGTCGCAGACCTGGCGAAGGCCTTCCAAGTCGAGCACGGCCGTGAGCCCAGCGCCGTGGAAATGCTCGCGCTGTCCCAACAGGCCACCCTCGACACCCGGCAGGCAAAACACGAGCCGCGCAGCCTTGGCGAGCAGCGGCAGACGTGGCGAACCGAGGCCATCGAACTCATCGGCAGCCACCGCAAACTGGCTCGGCTGATCACCGACGTCACCCACCGCGCGCGACCCCGCCGCCAGCCCGCCATCACCTCCGAATGGGTTGCCGAACAAGCCGAAGCAGTCATCGACCGGGTCTCACACGACCGGGCCGAATGGGGCATCAACCATGTCCGGGCCGAGGCTCAGCGGGTACTGCGGGGCACCGACCGCCACGGCCATCCCGAGACCCTCAAGCGGATCGTCAACCATGCTCTTGGCGCCTGCAGCATCACCATCACCACCCACGCCGACACCGAGATGAACGAGCCCACGGTGCTGCGCCGCCGCGATGGCGTCTCGGTCTATACCCGCCACGATTCGACCCGCTACACCAGCGAAGCCATCCGGGCCGCCGAACGCCGCATCCTGGCAGCGGCCGAACAGTGTGGCGGCCGTGTCGCAGACGACACCAGCATCGGTTTGGCGATGCTCGAACAGCACGCCCAAAGCGGCTTGCAGCTCAACGAAGCCCAGCAAGCATTGGTGCGCGGCATGGCCACGTCCGGGGCCCGGCTCCAACTGGCACTTGCCCCCGCCGGCACCGGAAAAACCACCGCCATGTCCGTTCTCGCTGCCGCGTGGATCAACAGCGGCGGCAACGTCATCGGCCTGGCGCCAACCGCGGCGGCTGCCGAAGTCTTGGCCGAAGACGCCCACATCACCACCGACACCATGGCCAAATTCGTTCAACTTGCCGCCCCCACCGATCACCCCGTAGCGGCCAACGACCCGGCACTCAAGTGGTTCAACACCATCGGTCCCGACACCCTGTTAATCGTCGACGAAGCGGGTATGGCCTCCACCTTCGACCTCGACGAAATGATCACCCACGCGCTCGCACGAGGTGCCAGCGTGCGCCTCGTCGGCGACGATCAACAGCTGGCGTCGATCTCAGCCGGCGGCGTCATCACCGACCTGTCCACCCGCCCCGAAACCCTCACGCTCTCCACAGTGGTGCGCTTCCGCGACCCCGCCCAGAGCGCGGCCAGCTTGGCCATCCGCGACGGCGATCCCGCCGGCATCGCCTACTACATCGACCACGGCCGCGTTCACGTCGGAGCCGACCAAACAGCCGCCGACATGGCCTACCAAGCGTGGGCCGACGACATCAAAGCCGGACACCGCAGCGTCCTGTTGGCGCCCACCAACGATCTGGTCGCCGAACTCAACGAACGCGCCCGACTCGACCGGTTGCGCAATGCCAACGCCAAGACCTCACGGACCGTCACGCTGGCCGACGGGCTGACCGCATCGGCCGGGGACTGGATCATTACCCGCAAGAACGCACGCTGGCTGCGACTGCCCAACGGCGCCTGGATCAAGAACGGCCACCGCTACGAAATTCGCTCCGTACACCGCGACGGATCGATCACCGTCGCGCGCCTGGGCGCCGATCAGCGGGCCAAGACGATACGGCTTCCCGCCGACTACGTCACGGCCAACACCACCCTCGGCTACGCATCCACCATCAACGCCGCCCAGGGCCTCACCGCAGGCACCCAGAAGATCAAAGGCACCTGCCATATCGTCGCCACCGATCACCTGACCCGCCAGCAGCTCTACGTCGCCGGCACCCGAGCCCGCGACGAAAACCACTTCTATTTCTCGACATCCGAAGCTGACCCGCACCGCATCCTCGCGCCCAAAGCCACCCACCCCCCGACCGCCGTCGACATCCTCTCGACGATCCTTCGCCGCGACGGCCGCCAGGTCTCGGCCACCACCGCAGCGCAAGCCGAACTCGACCCGTTCGGCCGGCTCCACGGCGCGGCAAGCATGTATGCCGACGCCCTCACCGCGGCCGCCGAAGTTCTCGCCGGGCCGGCCACCATGGCCCGCATCGACCAGGCCGCCACCGCCATCGTCGGTGACATCACCGACGCTGAAGCCTGGCCCGTCCTGCGGCGCAACCTAGCCCTGCTCGCCCTCGACGGACACGACCCCGTCGCCGCACTGCAGCACGCAGCGGCCAAGCCGCTAGGTGATACCGCCGACGTCGCCGCAGTGCTCGACTGGCGCCTGCCCACCCCCGAAGGCTCCGCAGCCGCCAATGTCGGACCGCTGCGCTGGCTGCCGGCCATCCCGACTGCCGTCCAACACAACCCGCAATGGGCCGAATACCTCGGCGGCCGAGCGCGACTCGTGACCGAACTGGCCGACCAAATCCGCGATACCGCACGCGAGTGGACCCCGGCCACCACGCCGTCCTGGGCGCGGCCACTGCTCAACGGACAACCCCAGTTAATGGCCGAAATCGCCGTGTTCCGCGCCGCCCACGATGTCGATCCCGCCGACACGCGCATCACCGGCCGCGAGCAACACGCGAACCGCTCCGCAGCCTTCCAGAAACTTCTGCACAGCCGCGTCGACACCGCGATCCTGCACAGCCAAGACAGCGTCGCACGCTGGCGCACCATGGCCGCGATGCTCAACCCGCACATTCCCAACGACCCCTACTGGCCGCGGCTGGCCGCCCACATCGACGACGCGGCCCGGGCCGGCGCCGACGTCGCGGGAATGCTCGCCTCCGCGATGGCCGCCCACGGTCCGCTACCCGACGAACTGCCCGCAGCGGCCCTGTGGTGGCGACTGTCAGGCACCCTGGCCCCGCCGACACTGGAACGCGCCAACCCCCGCCTGCGTCCTGACTGGACCCCAGAACTGCACCATCTACTCGGCTCCGAGCTCGCCGAAACCGTCATCGCAGACCCAGCGTGGCCCGGGCTCATCGCCGCCGTCACCGCATCCGGCTGGCCGCCGGCAGACCTGCTGGCAGCGGCCAGTGAACATCTGCGCGAGATCGCCGAAACCGAAGGCGGCCTCCGCCCCGACGAATACGCCCGTCTGCTCACCACCCGCATCGAACTGCTCATGCACGCGGCGACGGTCGACACCGACATTCCGCATCCCGCCGAATGGGCAACCTCCGCTGCCAGCAGCCAGCTCGATCTGCTCGCCGAGCCGTCCCCCGAAGAAGCCGCCTACGCCGACCAGGACGCGCCCCCGGATCCCGCCGACTTCTTTGTGCTGGATCGGTCGTTGCGGCCGGTGCCGGTGGGTGTGGTGGGTGAGTTGTATGTGGTCGGTGCTGGGTTGGGGTGTGGTTATTGGCGTCGTGGCGGGTTGACCTCGACGCGGTTTGTGGCGTGTCCGTTCGGTGGGAACGGTGCGCGGATGTATCGGACTGGGGATCTGGCTTCGTGGGGTTCTGATGGGCAGTTGCATTACCTCGGTCGTGCTGATGAGCAGGTCAAGATCCGTGGCTACCGGATCGAGCTGGGCGAGATCCAAACAGCTCTGGCTGAGGTTGACGGAGTGCAGCAAGCCGCGGTGATCGCGCGGGAGGACCGCCCTGGACGGGTTGAGCTGGTCGTATCGGGCTTTGAGCGATCATCTGGACGGGCCGATCATCGGGATCAACCAAGTCCCACGTGATGGCGAGAACGAAGCCGAGTCCATACGCGATATGGCGGCCAACTACGCAGACCGTCTGCAAGCTTTCTATCCCGAGGGTCCCTACAAACTCCTGGGATGGTCCTTCGGCGGCGTCGTCGCCCACGCGATGGCGGTGGAGTTGCAGGCCCGTGGGTGTGAAGTCCAACAACTGGTTCTCTTGGATCCCACGGTCAACATCAAGCGGGTTGTCTCATCGAATTTGTCGTGGGGTCAGAGTCATGTCCTCAAACATGTCTTGAAGGCCAGGGGTGTTGACATTCCTCGGCGGTGGGGACACCTTTCCTATCGGGACGTAGAGGAAATACTCCGTCGACACGGATCGGGCGAGCTTGCGTTGCCGCCCAATCAGCTGGTCGACTTCATGACTCAAAGTCTCAATGCGAACTGGTCTCTGCTTCTGGGACATCAACCCGACATCTTCGACGGCGATATGGTCATCTTCTCTGCTGCGCGAAGGATAAAGATCCCGCGAATAAGAGTGCGACGCCCGGGAGTGCTGGCTCGAATGGCGTTCCGATACCAGCAACGAAGCTGGCGACCTTACGTCTCGGGAGACCTCACCGAATATCCCGTGGACTGCACTCACTACGAAATGCTGGCCGCGTCATCGCTGAGTTCCTACGGAAACCAGTTGAAGGAAATTCAAGATCAGGAAATTCAGAATCCCACGCGGGAGGCGGTGCACGTTGGCGGTTTTCGCGGGCCCCGGAGCGGCATCCCGCACGGTGATCTGACCCAATGCCCGCCTCGACTCAGGTGAGCTGGCGGGGTTCATCTCCGGCGGACGCTACGGACCGCTCAGGCTGGTTTCGTCACCAGACGCCGGGCACCAGGCGATGCGGGACTTCTTGCATGTAGTGCTGGTAACCGGCCAACTCTTCTCGGAGCAGTTTTTCTTCGTCGCGGATACGCAAGGCGAACACCAGTGGGGTGGGGATGGCGGCAACGAGTCCCCAGTAGGACCCGAGCGCAAGAGGCGCGCCCACGGACATCAACGTGATGAAGGTGTACATGGGGTGCCGAACCATTCCGTACACGCCGGACGAGATCAGTGGTTGGTCTTCCTCCACCCGGACGGTGACGGCAGCATGGCTGTTTTGCGCAAAGACGACCGTTATTCCCCAGATTGCGATCACGGTCAGAACAAATCCGGCCACGCAGATGGCCGTCGGGACTGATGACCAACCAAATCGGTGGTCAAGGGCGCTGACCACTACGATTGAAAACCAGCAGAAGCGTGTGGCGGCAGATAAGAATTTCTGTATCTGCCGAGGTTCGGAAGTCGGTATGCGACGTTCGAGTACCGCAGGGGCCCTGCGCAGGAGATAGAGGCTCGAAATCCACGACGAGACTGCGATCACCGCGAAAAACAGCCACGCTTGCCAGTAGTTCAGCGTGCCGGCCGGTACGAACAGCAGTAACCAAAGGGCCAGCATTAGAAGGAAGCCCGACACCAGCATCTTGAGAATGGATTTCATGGACCCTCCCAAGGGCCTCGCAATGATTCGGCCGTGCCTAAGATTACATTGGCGAGTTCGGAGCGGCTGACGATTTCATGGCATCAAGCCTTTTCTTTTGGCTCAAAGAAATGTTCCGTTGAGCGAGTACTCGCTCAACGCGATCGAAAGCTCCTGGTGCAGTTCATCTTTCGAGTTGATGCGGCCCGGGAGGTAGGAAATCAGCGAAACGAAAACCCTTCCCTGCACTGTTCCCGATAGCAAAGTCTGCAATCCGCCGTACTGCCGCATCGCCGGTGTGTCTACGCCGAGGTGGTGGAGTCGGATGGCAAAGGAGTCGGCCTCTGTGCCATCTGGCCGGCTTGCGGCCGCATCGGTCACACCGACGTTGGATGCACCGACGAGGTTGAACGCGCTCACCCTGGTCGCGCCGCGGGCCGCTTTGAGCAGCCGCTTGGACAACAGGGGAACCAGAGCATTCAGCACCTGCGCGGGATCGGGTTTTTCCTGGTGGCGAATCAGCGCTTGCTTTACCGCGGCCCGGATCTCGCGCAGGTCTGTCGTCGCAGATTCGGTGTTGACGGTGGCGAGCACGCCGCTGATCGCGTTGGCGCGTGTGTCATCCGGGGTGCGCTCGTTGACCGGCAGTGTTACGACCACAGAACCGTCCGTAGCCACCCGCCCGGCTCGCTGGGCGAGGCGTGTCGCCAGTCCCACGAGCAGCGTATTGCTGGTCCCACCGAGTGAGCGCGCACGGGCATCCCACTCGTCGGCATTGACGAAGATCGTGGCGGTCGGGAGGTTGTGGGATTCGTCGGTTTCGGATGGCGGCGGAGGTGTATCGGTGGCCGGCGGGGCGGCGGCAGTGGCACCGTTGCGACTGGACCGGCCCAACTTCATCGCGGCGATGACGGCACGGCTCATGGCGGGGATGTCACTCACGGTCTGGCGGGCATCCTCGCGCAGGGCTTGCCACCGCCCGCGCGATGCGGCGTCCGGCCAGTCGATCGGGTCGTCGCGTCCAAGCGCCGCATCCGCCACCGCCTCCCACAGCCCGACGCCGTCGATGAGGCAGTGGTCGATGGTCAAGCTCACGCCGGCGCCGCCGTCGGTGAACGGGAGCAGCGCGAGGTGCCATGCCGGTCCGTGCTCGCAGTCCAGCGGGCTGTTGCTCTGCTCGTCGAGCCAGCCGTCGAAGGCCTCACGCGGTCGGGCCGCCACGGCGATCTCGAGCTCGGGCGAATTATCGGGTGCCACCCAGCGGCTGCGGCCGAACGGCAGTGGGGAATGGGCGATGCAGCGAGATAGCCGCCCACGCTCAAGATGGGCGTGGAACTGTCGCAGGCCGTCGATGTCGACCGGACGGTTGTACACCCAGACGCACTGCAGCCGGGTTGTCGATCCCGACGCTTGCGCATAGTCGAACATGGTCTGATCGAGCAGGTCGAGTACGTTGCTCATTTTCGCTACGGTACGAGTCTGACTGCGGTTTCACCCCGCAAATGCGACGAAACCGCACTCCGAAGCTGGTGGGATGACGCGAGTTACACAGTGCGTGCCAAGCGGTCGGCGAGTAGCCCGGCGAACTTGGCCGGGTCCTCGGGCACCTCGCCCTCGGCGAGAAGAGCCGTGCCGTACAGCAGTTCGGCAGTCTCGGCCAGACGGTGCATGTTCGCTTCTGGCACGTCCGCTTCGGCTGCGTGGGCCTCTCTCAAGCCGGTGACGAGCGAGTGCTTCGGGTTGAGCTCGAGTATCCGCTTGCCCGTCGGAATCACTTGCCCGGACGCTCGGTACATGCGCGCCAGAGCGGGCGTGATGCCGAAGGAGGGCGTTATCAGGCAGGCCGGAGACTCGGTCAGTCGATGGGACAGTCGCACTTCCGAGACGTGATCGCCCAGTGTCTCCGTCAGCCAGGCCAACAGGTCGGCGAACTCCTGCTGCTCAGCCTCGCGCTCGGCCTCGTGGTCTGCCCTGTCGGCATCGGAGTCGAGGTCGACCTCACCCTTGGCGACCGATTGCAGTGGCTTGCCGTCGAACTCCGGCACCGATCCGACCCATATTTCGTCCACCGGGTCCGTGAGCAACAGCACCTCGTATCCCTTGGCCCGGAAAGCCTCCAGATGCGGGGATTTCAGAAGTTGATCACGCGACGGTCCGGTGGCGTAGAAGATCTGTTCCTGACCGTCTTTCATGCGCTCGACATATTCGGCGAGCGTGGTGAGTTCGTCGTCGCTCTGTGTGGACGAGAATGACGAAACCCGTAGCAACGTGTCCTGGTTGTCCGGGTCCGACATCAGGCCTTCTTTGAGAACCGCGCCGAACTGCGTCCAGAACGTGGAGTAGTCCTCTGGCTTCCCTGATTGCAGGTCTGCAATGGTCGACAGGATCTTCTTCGTCAGTCGGCGCCGGATGGCGGTAACCTGCCGATCCTGCTGAAGGATCTCCCGAGAGACATTGAGCGACATGCCTTGTGCATCGACGACGCCCTTGACGAAGCGCAAGTATCTGGGCATCAGTTCGTCGCAATCGCCCATGACGAAGACGCGCCTGATGTAGAGCTGAACCCCGGTGCCGGCGTCCCGGGTGAACAGGTCGAACGGGGCGTGCGAGGGGATGAACAACAACGCCTGGTACTCGAAGGTACCCTCGCCTTTCATCGAGATGACCGTGAGTGGATCGTCCCAGGCATGGGCGATGTGCTTGTAGAACTCGTGGTATTCCTGCTCGGAGACCTCGTCTTTGGGCTTGGCCCACAACGCTTTCATCGAGTTCAGGGTCTGGGTCTCGACCGAGACGTTGTCCGCTCCGCCATCCTCGGTGGCCGGCGTCCGTTGCTCGACCTGCATTCGGATGGGCCAGGCGATGAAGTCGGAGTACTTCTTGACGAGCTCTCTGATCTTCCACTGGGCGGTGTAGTCGTGAAGCTGATCCTCAACGTCTTCGGGCTTGAGATGGAGCGTGACAGTCGTGCCCTGTGGTGCGTCGTCAACGGACTCGATGGTGTAGGTGCCGTCGCCGCTCGATACCCATCGGGTGGCCCCGCTTTCACCAGCTTTGCGGGTGAGCAGTTCAACCCTGTCGGCCACCATGAACGTGGAGTAGAAGCCGACACCGAACTGCCCGATCAATTCCTCGGAGGCGGCCGAGTTCTTGGCTTCCCGCAGTTGCTGACGTAGCTGCGCGGTTCCCGACTTCGCGAGAGTGCCGATCAGGTCCACGACCTCGTCGTGCGTCATCCCGATACCGTTGTCGCGCACGGTAAGTGTCCGGGGCGCGTGCGCCACCTCGATGTCGATGTGGAGATCGGAGGTGTCGGCTGTGAGGTCCTTGTTCCGCATCGTCTCGAGGCGCAGTTTGTCCAATGCATCGGACGCGTTCGAGATGAGCTCCCGCAGAAACGAGTCCTTGTCGGAGTAGACGGAGTGGACCAGCAGCTCCAGGAGTTGGCGTGCCTCAGCCTGAAACTCCAGCTGCTCGACGCGTGCAGACATGTGATTCCATCCCACAGATCGACCTACGTTGGATACCTCCGAGCAGAATACCGACCTGTCGGCGGCTCAGGGGTCAGCCATACACGGAGCGCTTGGACCGGACCTACTTCACCCGCCGTGCTGCCCTCAGGGCCCCCAAACGCCTCCAATCCATGAACGGCCTTTTGCGCGTGGTCCGAATTCGGTCTTGATGTGAGATTGCTGGAAATCTGTGACATCGAAAATTTGCCAGTTCTTGCAGTCGCAAATTTTGACGCAGACGATGTACCCCGCCCGGTCCGTGGGCGCTTTTGGCTAACTCGATATTCGTCAATGCGGCCTGGAGGCACGCCGTGGGCATGGCGCACACGTACCTTGTCAGGTTTGCCAATCGATTGAAAGAGCTATCTACTTCCCGTCCCCACCGGGCATGCCGCAGGGTGTGCGGTTCCACTGCCGTCCAGTCCGATTCGCTGGATTGAACTACACCATTGTCGTGCGCGTCCCACGAACTGCCGCCGCCCGTAGAACCCTGAATTCCTGTATTTCGGTGCAGTTCAGGACTATCGGGGTTGCATCTGGGGTGCAGCCTCGCGGAGCATTTCGGTGCAGGTTGCGAACGATCGTCGTGTCGCCCGCGCCGGCGGGTCGACGGCCGGGGTGTTCGGCATGGCGAATCGCTGAATTGCGCATGGCGCGCGAGTCGGGTTCAGTCGGGATGAGGGCGGTGTGAATTTGCCCGAAAGTTGCGCACGTGACAAATGGGGCGTTGAAGTGCGGAAGGGCAGCAACGGGATATTGCTGGATGGCCGATTTCTGCGCATTGCCAAAGCGAAGTGGATATGCTGACGCTCTGCAACCAGACATTCCATAGCTGTAGTCGGCCAAGACGGATATTTGGACGCCAAGTGGTATGTAGCCGCCCGGCGTCCTGATCGTTGATTTTCGCTGGTCGACTCGGCGGTGGGGAGGACCAGGTGAGCGTCAACCCGTTCGACGTCGACAACGGCAGCTTTCTCGTCTTGATCAACGACGAGGAGCAACACAGTCTGTGGCCGACCTTCGCCGACGTACCTGCCGGCTGGGAGGCGGTGTTCGGCGAAGCGGATCGCGCTGCGTGTCTGGACTACATAGAGCGGAACTGGCCGGATATCAGGCCGAAGAGCCTGCGCGACAGATTGGCGCAGAGCCAGGGCTCCGATAGGTAACGGGCGCGGGGGCGAACCGGAGTGGGGCCGGTAAGTCTGCGGGGATTGGAGGGACGGTGGAGTTTCGCACCGGTGTCTATCGCGGGGCGAGCGTTGTTCGGTTGATCAACGATGCGGAGGCATCGTCGTGACCGCCGATCTGACGCGGCGGTTGTCGTCGATGGATTTTCTGGATGAGGATGAGCACGACCTTCTGTTCGAGTGGGGTAATCGGGCGGCCTTGACCGAGTCGGCGTCTTCGTCGGTGTCGATTCTGGAGGTGTTCGCTGCGCAGGTGGCTCGCGCGCCTGAGGTGTCGGCGGTGACGTTCGAGGGTCGCTCGATGAGTTATCGCGAACTTGACCATGCATCGAATCAATTGGCCCACTGGTTGATTGGAATGGGCGCAGGCCCGGGCAAGCGAGTGGCAGTGCTCTTCCCCCGCTCCGCTGATGCGATCGTTTCGATTGTCGCGGTGTTGAAGTCGGGGGCGGCGTATGTGCCGATCGATCCGATGCATCCTGATTCGCGGATTCAGTTCATGCTTGCTGATGCCGAACCGGTCGTGGCGGTCACGACGACGGAGTTGGTCAGCCGCTTCGCCGGGTGCGATGTGGACGTCATCGATCTCAACGATGTCGGTCGTGGCGCCGAGCAGGGTGCAGGGTTGCCGATGCCGGCGGCTGATGATGTTGCGTATTTGATTTATACGTCGGGGACAACGGGTGTGCCGAAGGGTGTGGCGATCACTCATCGGAATGTGACGGGGTTGTTGGGCACGCTTGATGCTGAGCTTGGTTTGTCGGGTCAGGTTTGGACGCAGTGTCATTCGTTGGCGTTTGACTATTCGGTGTGGGAGATCTGGGGTGCGCTGCTGTTTGGTGGTCGGTTGGTGGTGGTGCCTGAGGTGGTGACGCGGGCGCCAGAAGACCTGCTGGCGTTGCTGATCGCCGAACAGGTGACCATGTTGAGCCAGACGCCGTCGGCGTTCTATGCGCTGCAGGCTGTTGATGCGCTGGAGCCTGGGCCGGGTGGGCAGTTGAAGTTGGAGACGGTGGTTTTCGGTGGGGAAGCCCTTGAGCCTCAACGTCTTCGCGCATGGATGGATCGACATCCGGGTTCGCCCCGGATGATCAATATGTATGGGATTACCGAGACGACGGTGCATGCGTCGTTCCGTGAGATCTGCGAGTCAGATGCCCTCGGTAGTGCGAGCCCTATCGGGCTGCCGTTGGTGCACCTTGGCGTCGGCGGCTTCGGGTCCGGTCAGGCCGAGGTCGACGCCGATCTCGTCGGCCAGGTATTGCAGCACCCGCAGGTCGGGGATCGCGTTGGTCTGCAGTGCCGGATTGAACGGACGAATCCGGCCTTCCCAGTTGAGGTATGCGCCGCCCTTCTCCACCACCGGCGCCACGGGGAAGACCACGTCGGCCAGTTCGGTGACCTCGCTCTCGCGCAGTTCGAGGCTCACCACGAACGGAGTGGCGCGCAGCGCAGCCAGCGCCGTGGCCGGGTCGGGCAGGTCGGTGACCTCGACGCCACCGACGATGAGCGCCGAGAGCCGTCCGTCGGCGGCCGCGGCCAACATGGCACCGGTGTCGCGGCCCGCGGCGTCGGGCAGGTCGGATGAGTTCCACACCGCGGCGGTCTGGTTCCGGGCCTCGGCGTCGTCGACGGGGCGCCCGCCGGGCAGCAGGTTCGGAAGGGCACCGGCCTCCAGGGCGCCGCGTTCGCCGGCCCGGCGGGGAATCCAGGCCAGCCGGGCGCCGGTGGCCGAGGCGAGCCGAAGCGCGGCCGACAGCGCACCTGGTGAGGTGCCCAGTCGCTCACCGACCAGGATCACCGCGCCGGGGCGTCGCAGCCGCTCGTCGGTCTCCAGCGCATCCAGTGCGGCAGCTTCGGTCCCGGGGACGGTCGGAACCAGGGTGCCCGCCATCTTGGTCAGCCCACGGCTGGCGAACGGTGCCACCGCCAGTACCTGCTGGCCGTTCTTGCGGGCGGCCTTGCGCAGTCGTAGGAAGACGATCGGGGATTCCTCTTCGGGCTCCAGCCCGGCGAGCAGCACCGTCGGCGCCTTCTCCAGCTCGGCGTAGCGCAGCGTCATGGGCTGTCCGGCGATGCGTGCCGCGAGGAAATCTGCCTCCTCGGCGGAGTGCGGCCGGGCACGGAAGTCGATGTCGTTGGTGCCCAGCACCATTCGAGCGAACTTCGAGTAGGCGTAGGCATCCTGCACCGTGGTGCGTCCGCCCACCAGTACACCGGTGTTCGCGCCTGCGGCCAGCAGTTCCGCCCCCGCCACCGTCAGCGCCTCCGACCACGAGGACGGCCGCAATACGCCGTCCTCACGGATCAACGGTGTGGTGATCCGGTCGCCGACCGTCGCGTAGCTGAACGCCCATCGGCCCTTGTCGCAGTTCCACTCCTCGTTGACCTCGGGATCGTCGCCGGCCAACCGGCGCAGTACTTTCCCGCGTCGATGGTCGGTGCGCTGGGCGCAACCCGACGCGCAGTGCTCACAGACACTGGGGCTGGAGACGAGGTCGAACGGCCGGGCACGGAACCGGTAGGCCGTCCCGGTGAGGGCGCCGACCGGGCAGATCTGCACGGTGTTGCCGGAGAAGTACGACTGCAACGGTTCGCCCGGGGCGATGCCGACCTGTTGCAGCGCACCGCGTTCCAGCAGCTCGATGAACGGGTCTCCGGCGATCTGCGCCGAGAACCGGGTGCAGCGCGCGCACAGCACGCACCGTTCGCGGTCCAGCAGTACCTGCGCGGAGATGTTGATGGGCTTCGGGTAGGTCCGTTTGACGTCCTCGAACCGGGTTTCCGGGCGCCCGTTGGACATCGCCTGGTTCTGTAGCGGACATTCGCCGCCCTTGTCGCAGACGGGGCAATCCAGTGGATGGTTGATCAGCAGCAGCTCCATCACGCCGCGCTGTGCCTTGTCGGCCGCTTCGGAGCTGTACTGGGTGTGCACCACCATGTCCGGGCTGACCGTGGTGGTGCACGAGGCCATCGGTTTGCGCTGGCCCTCGACCTCGACGAGGCACTGCCGGCAGGCGCCGACCGGATCCAGAAGCGGATGGTCGCAGAACCGGGGGATTTGGACGCCCATCAGTTCGGCGGCGCGGATCACCAACGTGCCCTTGGGGACACTGATCTGTTCACCGTCGATGGTCAGCGACACCATCTCCACCGGCGGGGTGTCCTTGGTCGGCTCAGCCAATGTCATTTGCGGCCCCCTTTCCTGCGGTGAGAGTCATCTACGCACCCGCTCCTTCGGTCGCCATCAATGTCGAGGCGTGCGGATCGAACGGGCAGCCCCCGTCCAGGTGCGCCAGGTACTCGTCACGGAAATGCTGGATCGAGGACATGATCGGGCTGGCCGCACCGTCTCCCAGTGCGCAGAACGACTTTCCGAAGATGCCGTCGGCGATGTCGAGCAGCTTGTCGATGTCAGCCCGGCTACCCGCACCGGTTTCCAGCCGGGCATAGATCTGGGCCAGCCAGTAGGTGCCCTCGCGGCAGGGTGTGCACTTCCCGCAGGACTCGTGGGCGTAGAACTGCGTCCACCGCCGTACGGCCCGCACCACACAGGTGGTCTCGTCGAAGATCTGCAGCGCTTTGGTACCGAGCATGGACCCGACGGAGGCCATGCCCTCGTAATCCAGTGGCACGTCGATGTGTTCGGCGGTCAGCAGCGGTGTCGACGAGCCGCCCGGGGTCCAGAACTTCAGAGAATGGCCAGACCGGACCCCGCCGGCGTAGTCGAGCAGTTCGCGCAGCGTGATCCCGAGCGGCGCTTCGTACTGGCCGGGCCGGTTGACGTGACCCGACAGCGAATACAACGTGAAGCCAGGCGATTTCTCCGATCCCATCGACCGGAACCAATCCACACCGTTGACGAGGATGGGCGGGACGCTGGCGATGGACTCGACATTGTTGACGACGGTCGGGCACGCGTAGAGGCCGGCGACGGCGGGAAACGGTGGGCGTAGCCGCGGCTGTCCGCGCCGGCCCTCCAGGGAATCCAGAAGTGCGGTCTCCTCGCCGCAGATGTAGGCGCCCGCCCCGGCATGCACCGTCAGTTCCAGATCGACGCCCGAGCCCAGGATGTTGTTTCCGAGATATCCGGCCGCATACGCTTCGTCGACGGCTGCCTGCAGGCGCCGTAGCACGGGCACCACCTCACCGCGTACGTAGATGAACGCATGGCGGGCCCGGATCGCGTAGGCCGCGATGATCACGCCCTCGACCAGGAAGTGCGGAGTGGTCAGCAGCAGCGGAATGTCCTTGCACGTACCGGGTTCGGACTCGTCGGCGTTGACCACGAGGTAATGCGGTTTGGCGCCCGCCCCGTCTTCACCCTGCGGGATGAACGACCACTTGGTCCCGGTCGGGAAACCGGCGCCGCCGCGTCCACGCAGCCCGGAGTCCTTGACCAGCGCGATCACGTCGTCCGGCCCCATCGCCAGGGCCCGCTCCAGCCCGCGGTAACCGTCGTGGCGGCGGTAGGTGTCCAACGTCCACGGTTCTGGTTCGTCCCAGAATCGGCTGAGTACCGGGGTCAGCGCGGTCATGCGATCGGACCTGCCTCAGGAGTGGACATTCCGCGTTTCCGGGCCTCGCGCAGGCCGGCCAGGGTGGCCGTCCCGGGGGCGCCGCCCGGCACATGCGGATTGGTCAGGCCGGCCAAGGTGCGAGCCGTTTCCCGGAAGGTGCACAGCGGTGCCCCGCGGGTCGGTGCCGGGGGTGTCCCGCCGCGTAGGCCGTCCACCAGATCCCGTGCCGACGACGGAGTCTGGTTGTCGTAGAACTCCCAGTTCACCATCACCACCGGGGCGTAGTCGCATGCCGCATTGCACTCGATGTGTTCGAGGGTGACCCGGCCGTCCGCAGTCGTTTCCCCGGCGTGGATGTCCAGATGGTCCTGCAGTGCGTCCAGGATCGCGTCGCCGCCCATGATCGCGCACAACGTGTTGGTACACACGCCGACGAGATAGTCGCCGGTAGGGGTGCGCCGGTACATCGAGTAGAACGTGGCCACCGCTGTGACCTCGGCATCGGTCAGTCCCAACAGCCCTGCGCAGAAACCGATTCCGGCGGGGGTGAGGCAACCGTCCTCGGCCTGCACCAGATGCAGCAGCGGCAACAGTGCCGAGCGGGCGTCGGGATAGCGGGCGGTGATCTGCTCGGCGTCGGCAGTGAGCCGGACCGTCACCTCTTCCGGATACGCGGCGGGCCCGTTGATCGGCGGGCCCGCTTCATCGGGGCGTTGCCCCAGTTGAATGAATACGTCGCTCATCCGTGCTGTCTCCTCTTCGCGCAAGCGCTCATCCGTGCCATCTCCTCTTCGCGCAAGCGCTCCTGCCCGGTTTCCTCTTCGCGCAAGCGCTCATCAGCGGTCAACTCCGCCCATGACCGGATCGATCGACGCCACCGCCGCAATGGCATCGGCCACCATGCCGCCTTCGCACATCGCCGCCACAGCTTGCAGATTCGTGAACGAGGGGTCGCGGTAGTGCACGCGGTAGGGCCGGGTGCCACCGTCGGACACCATGTGCACCCCGAGCTCCCCGCGCGGGGACTCCACCGCGACGTACACCTGCCCGGCCGGTACCCGGATGCCCTCGGTGACGAGCTTGAAGTGATGGATCAGCCCCTCCATGGAGCGGCCCATGATCTTGGCGATGTGCTCGGGGGAGTTGCCCAGCCCGTCGGGGCCGAGCTTGAGATCGGCCGGCCAGGCCAGCTTCTTGTCGGTGATCATCACAGGGCCAGGGCCGAGCTTTTCCAGCTTGTCCAGGCACTGCCCGACGATCTTCAACGACTCGCGCATCTCCTTGACCCGGATGATGTACCTGCCGTAGGAGTCGCAGCGGTCATCGGTGATGACGTCGAATTCGTAGTCCTCGTAACCGCAATACGGTTGTGCGCGACGCAGATCGTGGGGGAGCCCGGTGGAGCGCAGTACCGGGCCGGTGATCCCGAGCGCGATGCACCCGGTCAGATCCAGATATCCGACACCGACGGTGCGCGCCTTCCAGATGTAGTTCTCGTTGAGCAGATCCTCCAAGTCCTGCAAGCGTTTCGGCATCGCGTCGATTAGTGCCCGGACCTGGCTGACCGCGTCGTCGGGCAGGTCGGCGGCCAGCCCGCCCGGCCTGATGTAGGCATGGTTCATACGCAGGCCGGTGATCAACTCGAAGACCTGCAGGATCTCTTCGCGTTCCCGGAACCCATAGAACATGGCCGACATCGCACCCAACTCCATACCGCCAGTGGCCAGCGCCACCAGATGTGAGGAGATCCGGTTGAGCTCCATGAGCATCACCCGCACGACGGTGGCCCGCGGCGGAATGTCGTCGGTGATGTCCAGCAGCTTCTCCACACCCAGGCAGTACGCCGTTTCGTTGAAGAACGGCGAGAGATAGTCCATCCGGGTGACGAAGGTGACGCCCTGCGTCCAGTTGCGGTATTCCAGGTTCTTCTCGATGCCGGTGTGCAGATATCCGATGCCGCAACGGGCTTCGGTGATGATCTCGCCCTCGATCTCCAGGATCAACCGCAGCACCCCGTGGGTCGATGGATGCTGGGGACCCATGTTGACCACGATGCGTTCGCCGGCGTGCTCGCGGGCCGCGGCCACCACGTCGTCCCAGTCCTGTCCGCCGACCACCACGACGGGGGATTCGGTGCTCATCAGTTGTAGGACCTCCGCTGATCGGGCGGCGGAATCTGCGCGCCGTGGTACTCGACGGGAATACCGCCCAGCGGATAGTCCTTGCGCTGGGGATGGCCGACCCAGTCGTCGGGCATCTCGATCCGGGTCAACGCCGGATGCCCGTCGAACACGATGCCGAAGAAGTCGTAGGTCTCGCGCTCGTGCCAGTCAGTGGTGGGATAGACCGAATACAGCGACGGAATGTGCGGATCCCCGTCGGGCGCCGCGACTTCCAGCCGGACCCGGCGGTTGTGGGTGATCGACATCAGCGGGTAGACCGCATGGAGTTCGCGGTCGGTGTCGTCGGGGTAGTGGACTCCGCTCACACCGAGGCACAGCTCGAACCGCAATTGGGGATCGTCGCGAAGGACGCTGGCCACGGCGGGTAGCTGGACCCGGCTGATCTCCAGAGTCAGCTCATCTCGATGAACCACCACGCGCTCGATCGAGACCGCATAGCGTTCTTCGCCGAGGAGTTCGGCGACCCGGTCGACCACTTCATCGAAATACCCGCCGTAGGGCCGAGGGGAGCTGCCGGGCAAAGCCACCGAACGCACCAACCGGCCGTATCCCGACGTGTCGCCCGTGCCCGTGGCGCCGAACATGCCGCGGCGCGTCCCGATCACCTCGGGGCCCTGATCGGTACCCGCGTCGGTGCCCTCGCCGCTCCCGTTGACCGTGCTCACCGCAGCAGGCCCTTGAGTTCGATGGTGGGTGTGACGGCCAGTGCGGCCTGTTCGGCTTCCCGGATGGCCTCCTCGCGGTTCACCCCGAGCGGCATCTGCTGAATCTTGTCGTGCAGCTTCAGGATTGCGTGCAGCAGCATCTCCGGCCGCGGTGGGCAGCCGGGTAGGTAGATGTCCACGGGAACCACGTGATCGACGCCCTGGACCACCGCATAGTTGTTGAACATCCCGCCCGAGGAGGCGCAAACCCCCATGGCCAGCACCCATTTCGGCTCGGCCATCTGGTCGTAGATCTGTCGCAGCACCGGCGCCATCTTCTGGCTCACCCGGCCCGCCACGATCATGAGATCGGCCTGTCGCGGCGTCGCGGAGAATCGTTCCATGCCGAACCGGGCGATGTCGAAGCGTGGTCCGGCCGTCGACATCATCTCGATGGCGCAGCAGGCCAGGCCGAACGTGGCGGGCCACAACGACCCCTTACGCACGTAGCCTGCGACTGCCTCCACCGTCGACAGCAGGATTCCACCCGGTAGACGTTCCTCTAGTCCCAATTCAGGCCCCCTCGCCGCCAGACATAGGCGTACGCCACGAACACCGTGAGCATGAACAGCAGCATCTCCACCAGCGCGAACAAACCCAGACTGTCGAACGCCACAGCCCACGGGTAGAGGAAGACGATCTCGATGTCGAACACGATGAACAACATCGCGGTGAGGTAGTACCGGATCGGCATGCGCTGGCCGGTCACGCCGGCGGCTCCGGGCTGCATCGGCTCGATCCCGCATTCGTAGGCCTCGAGTTTGGACCGGTTGTAACGGCGCGGGCCGATCACGAGCGCGATCCCCACGGAACCCACGGCGAACACGGCCGCGATCGCTCCGAGAACCAGGATGGGCGTATATAAATTCATGCCACTTATCGCTCCCTCGCTGGGCTGTCGATGTGAGCTAACCCACAGCCTAGCGAGGTTTGCGGCCTGTGCCACACATTTTGGTTAGTATCGTTTCATATCGGGGCAGCGTGTCGCTGCGGCCACAGCCATGCCGCGAACAATCAACGGCAACAGGGCAATTCGCGGAGAAGTTACTGGACTGGGGTGCGCAACAGTGACACCACCGCATCGCCCAGCCGGATCGGGTCGATCGGGTGTGGCACAGCCGCCTCGGCCTGTGACCAGCTAGCCAGCCAGGCATCGTCGGGCCGCCCGGTGAGCACCAGGATCGGCGGGCACTTCGTGACCTCGTCCTTGAGCTGTTTGGCCACTCCCATGCCCCCGGCGGGGGTGGCTTCACCGTCGAGGATGGCCAGGTCGATACCCCCGGCGTCCATCCGCGAGACCACCATCGGCGCGGTGGCGATCTCCACGTATTCCAGTTCGGGCAGTTCCGGATGCACCCGTTTGCCCAGTGCGAGACGTACCTGTTCGCGGGTGCGCGGGTTGTCGCTGTACACCAGGATGTGCAGCGGCGCGGGGCCGGCCATGACGCCGATGCTACTGCGCAGGGCGTCGTAGGCCGGACAACTCAGCGAATTCTGTTGCGGGGCATCAGACTCGGGTGAACACAAGTTCACCCGACAGGACCGTCGTCGGACCGACCATCCCGAGCAGGTCTCCCGACACGCCGAAGTCGTCTCGCTGAACCTCACACCGGCCTGACAATCGCAGCGCTCCGTCGTCGAGGGCCTCCACGTCGACCGGCAATTCGACGGGTTTCGACACTCCGCGAACCGTCAGGACCGTCGTCAACCGCACGCTGTCGTCGGACGGCTCCAAACCTGTCACCTGCACGGTGATATCGGGGTGCGCCTCGACATCGAAGAAATCGGCCGAGCGCAGATGGTCGTCCCGCTTACCGATCCCGGTGCGGACCGATGCCGCTGCGATCACCACCCGGCCGTTCACCCCGGCGCCGGCGGATCCTTCACCGGTGAACTCGGTGAACTTCCCGGTGACCGTTGCCAGGCCCCACAGCGTCTTGTTCCGGAACGTCACTGTGGACCGGTCCGGAATCAGCGTCCAGTTTCCGGCGCTTGCGGTCAGGATGTCGCTGGTCGTGGCCATGACACCTCCATTTTCGTCGGTTCGGTTCAGGTCAACGTTCAGGTGAACAGGGGCGCGATGTCCTTCGGATCGAAATACTCGTCGATGCGATGGATCAGACCGTCGGTACCCACTCTGATCACGATGCACACCCGCAGTGTGATCAATGTGCCATCACGGGCGCCGGCGTGCAGGACATGTTGCTGGACGAGTCCGCCGTCGAAGAACTGCCGGTCCAGCACCTCATAGCGGCGCTCGCGGGTGGCGTTGATGAACCAGTCGATGACCTTCAGCGCGCGGGTCCGGTCGTTGTCCTTCGGGTCGCCGGTATGCCATACCGCGACGTCGTCAGCCCACAGCTGGGCCACGCCCGCCTTGTCGCCGCGCTCGATCGCAGCGAACAGTCGGTGCGCAACGTCGTCGACGACTGCGACTTCGGCAGGGGACATCATCGGCTCCTCGGTAGGGCTTGACCTCAATGGCTATTCAGGTTTCAGACTCGAATCATGAACTCCACGCCCGCACATTCGCTGTTCGACGAAGCCTACGAGTCCCGTTCCGCGCCGTGGGTCATCGGCGAACCGCAACCGGCCATCGTCGAGTTGGAACGCACGGGCCGCCTGGGCGGCAAGGTGCTCGATGTCGGCTGCGGCGCCGGCGAACACACCATGCTGCTGACCCGGCTCGGCTATGACGTGCTCGGAATCGACTTCTCCGAACATGCCGTCGCCCAGGCCCGTGAGAACGCCGCGCAGCGGGGTGTCGACGCGAATTTCGCCGTCGCCGACGCGACCCGCCTGGGCGAGTCGCCGGGCCCGCGTTACGACACCATCGTCGACAGTGCGCTGTTCCACGTCTTCGACGATGCCGACCGGCCCCGCTATGTGGCCAGCCTGCACCGAGCGGCCCGGCCCGGTGCGTCGGTGCACGTGCTGGCACTGTCCGACGCGGGCCGTGGATTCGGGCCGCAGGTCAGTGCCGAGGTGATCCGCCAGGCCTTCGCCGAGGGCTGGGAACTGGAGGCCCTGGACACCACGACGTACCGTGGCGTGGTCGGCGCGGCTCATGCGGAGGCGCTGGGCGAGCAGGTCGGAGCCCGGGTGGACGAGCCGGCGTGGCTGGCCCGGATCCGCAGGCTCTGACGGGTTCACTGCTCGTCGTAGCCCGGATGCGCGGCGGCAAGCCGTTGACGTACCAGGGTGCGCAGGCAGGCGGTGACGTCGTCGGCTCGGTCGTCGAGTTCACCGGCCCGGATCGCCGCGGCCAGCCCGGCCTCATCGGTGAACCCGAGATCAGCCAGGGCCGTGAACGAGGCGGTGGCGGCCCCAGGGGTGTCGGTGGCCAGCAGTTCGCGTTCGACCATGCGTAGCGCGTTCGCCGCGACCCTGGCCTGAAATTTCACCGGAGCCGCGACCGTCTCGCTGTCGCGCACCTCGGTGTCGAGGAATTCGGCGACGGCGGCGACGAGCTCGGCCGCCGTCGGCCGTCCGTACAGGTTGCTCACCAGCTGCTCCCGTCCAGCAGACCCAACAGGTCCCACTCGGTCTCGCAGACCCGACGGCCGATCGTCGCCAGCTCCACCGACCGGGTCTGCCCGCTCAGGTGACGTTCGGCCTGATAGCGGCAGATGACGCCCCAGCGCAGCGTGGCGAGCACGAGCCACCATCGGATCGCGGACCTGTCGAGGGTGGCGCCGCCGGCTTCCTCATAGGCGTTCAGAAAGCTCTCGATGCTGCCCAGTCCGCCCGCGCCGAGGGCGGCCGGGGCCCCGAACCGCCAGGCCCGGATGCAGAACCAGGTCAGGTCCTCGTACACCTCGCCGAGGTGCACCAACTCCCAGTCCAGCACCGCGGCCAGGCCCGAGTCGTCGACGATGACATTGCCCATCCGGAAGTCGCCGTGCACCAGCCGCGGTGGCGAAGCGGGCGGCCGGTTGGCGGCCAGCCAGCGAAACGCCCACTCGAAAGTGGCCGTGGTATCACCCATCTCATCGAGCTGTTCGCGCCACTGGGACAGCTGGTCCTGCTCGGCGAGACCGGATAGCGCGGGCGGCTCGGCTCGGTGGATGGCGGCCAGCGCCTGTGCGCACTGGGTGAGCAGCCGGGCCCGGCCGGCATCGTCGAGCTTGCGTTGGATGCGCCGCACGATGGTCTCGCCACCGATGAAGTCACAGATCAGGAAGGGATCACCCAGCGCGGCAACGGAATTGTCGGCGACCAGAACGTGGGGGACCGGCGCCCCGGCCAGAGCCGCCGCCTGTTGGGCGCCGGCCTCCAGTTCCATCCCGGCATGTATCTCGTCGGGCGCGCCGGTGCGCAGGATCAGTGGACGCCGAGCCGAGTCCGTGACGGCGTCGAAGGACCAGGTGGTGCGGCTGGCTCCGCCGGTCAGCTCGCGCAGGTTCTCCACCACCAGTTCGTCGCCCAGCACCGGGGTGAGGACATCGACCAGCCGCGGAACGAGGAGGGCGGCCTCGCTCACCGCTTGGCCTTGCCGAACCCGAACAGTCGCTGCGCCACCCGACGCATCTGGATTTCCTCGGCACCTTCGGTGATGCGGTAGCGACGATGGTGGCGGTAGATGTGCTCGAACGGTTCGTGACGGCTGTAGCCGATGCCACCGTGCACCTGCATGGCCCGATCGGCGGCTTCGCACACCAGGCGGTTGGCGCGGTAGTTGGCCATCGACACCTTGTCGGACACCTCCATGTGGTGGTTCTGGTCCAACTGCGTTGCGGCGTAACGGACAAGCAGCCTGACCATCTGCGCCTCGGTCTGCAGTTCCACCAACGGCCACTGCACGGCCTGGTTCACCGCCAGCGGCTTGCCGAAAACCATGCGCCGGTTGGCGTAGTCCACCGCGCGGTCGATACAGAACTGGGCCGCACCCAGGCTGCTCGCCGCCTGACGAATCCGGTTCTCGTGCAAGAACGTCTGCCCGACCTCCAGGCCGCGGTCGATCTCGCCGAGCACCGCATCGGCGGGCACCCGCACGTTGTTCAACTCGACCTCGCCGTGATCGGTGGGCATGTTGAACGTCCACCAGTAGAACGGGACGGTGAAGCCCGGCGAGTCGGTGGGCACCAGGAATGCGCTGATGCCACGGGCCTGCCCGGGTTCGCCGGAGGTCCGGGCGAAGATCAGATCATGGGTGGCGCGATGTACTCCGGTGTTCCACCGCTTGCGACCGTTGATGATCCAGCCATCCCCGTCAGGTATCGCGGTGGTCTCCAGCCAGGTGGCATCCGAACCGTGGTCGGGCTCGGTCAAACCGAACGCCATCGAACGCTTGCCGGTGAGCATCGCCTCGACCCATTCGGACTTCTGCGCCTCGGTGCCGAACCGGTCCATCATGACCACCTGGGGGAAGTTGCCCACGATCGAGGACTCGTCCTGCAGGTCGTTGTGCAGGCCGAGGCCCTTGTGCGCCAGGTGTTCCCGGATGACGGCCATGTCCAGGTTGCTGCCGTCACGCCCGCCGAACCGGGCGGGCAGGCCGTACCGCAGCCAACCGGCGGCATCGGCACGTCGACGCATCTCGTCGAGCAGATCTTCCCAGGCCCGGGCGGGCACTCCGCCGTTCTCCCAGTCGGTGCGGGCATATTCGCGACGCTGGTCGAAGTACTGCATGTGTTCACGCTCAAGCGGCTTGATCTCGGCCTCGATGAACTCGTCCATCTCGGTGAGAACAGTCGAAAGATGTTCGGGCAAAGCGAAATCCACGATGATCTCTCTTTCTCGGGTCAGAAGCCGTACAAGGTTCTCTTCCAGATGGTGGACAAGGTGGCGATGGCGTCGGCATCGCCGATCTCGATGCCGAGACCGGACTGGCCGACGAAGACCGTGGTGAAGTTCTCGAACAACAAGGCGATGGCTGCGCCCACGTGTTCCGGCTGCAGTCCTTGAGCGTGGCCCTGCTCCTGCGCGTGGCGCACCGACGCGATGACGATGTCGATGCCGAACCGCCGGAACTTGTTCTGCACGTCGGCGAATCGCTGCTGGGTGGCCGCCAGCTGGGCGACCGCGATCATGATGCCGATGTTCTGCTTGAAGATGTTCCAGTAGCCGGTGACCACCGTGGTGAAGAAGTCGGTGTCGTCGGGGGAGTCCGGCAGGTGCAGATTCAGTCCGGATGGTTCCACGACGTCGTGCAGGAACGATTCGGCCAGCGCTGCCAGTAGATCCTCCTTGTCGGTGAAATACCGATAGAACACCGCCGGGCTCTTGCCCGCGGCCGAGGTGATGTCGGACAAGGTGGTGCCGTGAAAGCCTCGCTCGGCGAACAGTTTCCGCGCGGCCAACTCAATGGCAGACCGCGTCTGGCGGCCCTTGGTGCCCAGCTCGGCGGCGGTCATCGATGCCTCAGCCCAAGATCCGGTCGCCGGCCCGCAGCAGTGCGCTGGGAAGCTCATGACCCACGGCGTCCTGGGCGATACGGGCCGCGTCGATGGCTGCGGTCAGTTCGACATCGACGGCGATATCGCTGTCGCGCAACATGTAGACCAGGTCTTCGGTGGCGATGTTGCCACTGGCACCCGGCGCGAACGGGCAGCCGCCCAACCCGCCGACCGACGCGTCCAGGCGGGTGACGCCGGACTGGACGGCCGCGTAGGCACTGGCCAGTCCCGCTCCGCGGGTGTTGTGGAAGTGTGCGCCCAGCGGCAGGTCACCGATCAGCGGGCGGACCTTCGCGACCAACGCACTGACCCGGCGCGGGGTGGTGGTGCCGATGGTATCGGCGATCGCAATCCGGTTCACACCGAAACCGACGGCAGCCGAGGCGATGTCGAGCACCCGCTGCGGATCGGTCGGGCCGTCGAACGGGCAGTCCCACGCGGTGGCGATGATCAGCTCCACCGAGGTGTCGCTGTCACCCGCGATGGCCACGATGTCGGCGATCTGTGCCGTGGCCTCGGCCGAGGTGCGTCCCACATTGGCATGGGAGTGAGCATCCGAAGCGGACACCACGTACTCGATGGAACGCAGGCCGGCACCGATGGCGCGTTTGGCGCCGTTGGGGCTGGCCACCAGTGCCGAGAATTCCACCTCGGGAAACCTGTGCAGTTCTTCGGCGAGTTCGGCCGCGTCGGCCAGTGCCGGCACCTTCGAGGGGGAGACGAATGCCGTGGCCTCCACCTCCCGCACCCCCGTGGCGACGATGGCTTCCAGGATCGCAACCTTGGCGGACAACGGAATCGGCGTCTCGATCTGCAGGCCGTCCCGCAGGCACACCTCGCGGAGATCGACCTTCGCCGGCAGGTTCATCTCACAGCACCCCCTCTGTACGCAGGGTTTCCAGGTCTTGTGCACTGCGCCCGAGCAGGTCGCCGTACACCTCATCGTTGTGCTGGCCCGGCCGGGCCGAGCCGGCGTTGCGGATCGTGCCAGGTGACTCGGAGAGCACCGGGACCACGCCCGGGCCTTTCACGGTCCGTCCGATCCGCTCGTCGAAGTGGTCGGCGATCATGCCACGGGCTTGCAGTTGCGGATCCCGCACGACCTCGGCCACGGTGTTGATCGGCCCACTGATCACTCCGGCCTGCGACAGGGTTTCGATGATCTCCTCCGGCTGCCGCTTGCCGGCCCAATCGCCGATGATCTTGTCCAGCTCGTCCTGATTGCGGCCACGGGCAACGTGATTGGAGAACCGGTCGTCGGTTGCCAGCTCCGGGGTCCCCATCGCCGCGCACAACCGGCGGAACACGGTGTCCTGGTTGGCGGCGATCACCACCCAGCTGCCGTTGGCGCTCTGGTAGATGTTCGACGGCGCGATACCTTCCAGCCGCGTGCCCGACGGCCCGCGTACCACCCCGCCGATGTCGTAGTCGGGGATGGTGGATTCCTGGATCGCCAGGCAACTTTCGGTCAGCGCGGTGTCGACGATCTGTCCCTCGCCGGTGACGGTCCGCCGGTACAGTGCGGCCAGGGCGCCCTGGGCGGCGAACATGCCGGCCAGGCTGTCGCCCAGCGACAGGGCCAGCCGCGGTGGGGGGCCGCCGGGGAACCCGTTCATGTGCCGCAGCCCGCTCGACGCCTCGGCCACCGAGGCATAGCCGGCCTTGCCGGCGTCCGGCCCGGTCTGTCCGTATCCGGATACCCGCACCAGGATGATGCCCTTATTGCGTTCGCGCAGAACGTCGTAGCCCAGATTCCACTTCTCCAGGGTCCCGGGCCGGAAGTTCTCCACGATGATGTCCGACTGCTCGACCAGCTCTAGAAATAAATCTCGGCCAACTTCCTTGCGAAGGTCCAGGGTGACGGCCTTCTTGTTGCGGGCGTGCACGGTCCAGAAGAAGTGGTGCCCGTCGAGTTCGGCCTGCCCCCAGGTGCGCAGCGGATCCGGGGTGGCCGGAAGTTCGATCTTGATGACCTCGGCGCCCATGTCGCCGAGCAGCCTGCCGGCGAACGGGCCGGAGATCAGGGTGCCGAGCTCGATCACCCTGATGCCGTCCAAAGCTCCGGTTGTCATGCCGGATCCAGCGACTGTGTTGATCCCCGGTCGCTTCGCTCCTGCCCTCCGAATCCGTGCCGGTGCAGCCAATCCGTGCAGATCGCGACGGCCTGGCGCAGGGTGCCGCGCTGATCCGGGCCCGAGTAGTAGTGGTTGGCGCCGGGGATCTCGTGCATCTCCTTGTCGGAGTGGCCGATCGCTTCATAGAGCCGGCGGGTGTGACTGGGCGTGCAGGCGTCATCGGCCAGGTTGCCGACCACCAGGGCGGGGACCGCGATATCCGGCCCGGCCTTGACGGCGTCACCGTTGGCGTCGTCGTAGCTCCACTGCGACAGCCAGCTGCGCAGCGTGCAGAATCGCGCCAGGCCGACAGGGCTCATGTTGACCACCTGGGGATCACCCAGATAACAGGTTCCGGGCTTGCGATCGTTGGGATCGACAGTGGGGTCCAGCCAGCGCGGGTCCGCCATGGTGCCGTGCACGACGAACGCGAACTCGTCATCCGGCCGCCCGGCGGCCCTGAGCTCGGCCAGCTTCTCTTTGACCCACTTGGTGATTCGCCGGTTGCGGGCGATCTGGGCCTGGTGGTAGCGCTCCAGGAACTCCGCGGTGTAGGGCGGCTGGTTGGGATTGTCCGGGTTGTAGAGATCGAGTTCCGGGTCCCGCTTGGTCGGGTCGTTCTCGTCGAGGATGGACGCGTCCATCCATTCGGTCATGGTGCCGTGCCGGCTGATGTGCGCGGCCAGCAACATGATTCCGTCGGCGGGGATCAGGTCGAGCTTGGTGAGGTCGGGCCCGTCACCGGACGGGCTCGCCGTCACGGTGGGGTTCTGCGCCTGCTGCTGGTAGAACACCGACAGCGACCCACCGCCGCTCCACCCGGCCAGCACCACCTTGTCGTAGCCGAGCCGGTTCTTGGCGTCCTTGATGCACTCGCCGAGATCCTCGACCACCTTCTCCATGAGCAGTGCCGAGTCGGTGCCCCGGAACCGGCTGTTGCAGTAGATGACGTGGTGTCCGGCGCGGGCCAGGGCATTGATCATCGGCAGGTACGCGCCGCCGCCGATCGGGTGCATGAACACCAGCACCGTATCGGAAGGTTTCGATTTCGGCCGCAGCAGGTAGCTCTCCAGCACCACGAGCTCGGCGACACCGCCGTACACGTCGCGCACCGACGAGTTGTTCTGGTAGGCAACCAGATACGGGATGCGGTCGTACTCGTGCTTCACAGGTGCTTCAACAGTTGTCATCTCTAGTGCTGCCCCAGATCGTTGGCGAGGATTTCGGCGGACGGGATGAGACGGCGACGGGTGTCGATGGCGATCACCGACCAGTCGACCCGGTCGTAGTCGTCGAACTTGCGGCGGGCCCGTTCCCGAGCCTTCTCGGGGGCCCCGTGGTGAACACCCTGCGGCGCATGGGAGACCAGGCCGGGCGGCATCGGGATGCCGTAGAGCGAACCGCTGTGGAAGAACGCGATCTCGTCGTAGTCGACGTTGCGGTGATACCACGGTGTGCGCTCGGTGCCCGGCACGCTCTCGGCGGGCTTGGGTAGGAAGTTCATCACGTACACACCGGTGGCCTGCATGAAGAGGTGCACGGTCGGTGGCAGGTGCACGCTCTCGGACGTGATGACGGTGTAGTCCTCGATATTGAAGGTGAACGGGAAGTTGTCGCCCCGCCAGCCTTCCACGTCGAGGGGATTGTGTTGGTAGAACAAAGATGTGGAGCCCGCCCCGTCAATCTCTGAGTGGATCAACCGGACCTCGTACTCGCCGTCGGTATGCGGCCCGACGCCGTCGTCGATGGGCTGCGGTTCGGGAATGGTCACCTGCGCCGGGTCGAAGGGGAAGTGGCGGCCCAGGGTGCCCGCTGGCGGGACCCGGAAATCGTCGGTGGCCTGGATCATGAGCCAGGTGCTCTCGGTTTCGGGCACCTGGCGGAACGTGCAGGCCTTCGGGATGTAGACCCAGTCGCCCTCGCGGTAGCGCAGTGGGCCGAACTCGGTCTCCAGCAGGCCCGATCCCTTGTGTACGAACAACAGCAGGTCGCCGTCGACGTAACGGACGAAGAACGGCATCTCCTCGGTGCGCCGGCTCAGCAGGACCTGGCAGTCGGTGTTGGAGAACATGAGCAGCGGGCCGCCCTGGGCGTCGGTGGCGTCGCTGGGCTTGAGCTCACTGGACAGCACGTCGGTGGGGCGCAGCGGGCCGACCGAGCGGTAGGCGGTGGGGTCGTTGCGCCGGTACATGTTGGCGGTACGGCCGACAAAACCGCCGCGACCGAGTTCGTCGTCCTTGAGGCCGTCGAGGTCGGCATGCACCCGTTTCGGGGTCTTGCCTTTACGCAGGTGGACGAAGGATTCCATGCTCGACTCCTGAAGGGTGCGGGCCTAAAACTGAAAGTGACTTTACTTTTTGTTACGGCCGGTGACAAGGGGGTGAAGGACTGAACTTCCGCGTTTCGGGCTCGGCTTCCCGGGGTAGCCCTCGCGTGGGCGCCCAGGCTCACTGCTGCCCGTCGGTGTCAACGAAAGGACTGTCATGAGAAAGGAATTGGAAGGTCGCAGGGTCGGCATCCTTGCCGCCGACGGTGTGGAGCGCATTGAACTCGAGCAACCGCGCGCGGCCGTCGAGAACGAGGGTGGCCACGTCGAGCTGCTGTCGCTGCGGGCCGGCGAAATCCAGGCCCGTGATCACGATCTCGAACCCGCGGGCACCTTTTCGGTGGACCGCACGGTAGCCGAGGCGAAGGTCGATCAGTTCGACGCGCTGATCCTGCCGGGAGGGACCGTGAACCCGGACAAGTTGAGGATCGACAAGACCGCGGTGGCCTTCGTCCGCGATTTCGTCCGGTCGGGCAAGCCCGTCGCGGCGATCTGTCACGGTCCGTGGACCCTGGTGGAGGCGGACGTGGTGCGCGGCCGCACGCTGACCGGCTATCCGAGTATCCGTACGGATCTCGGCAACGCCGGTGCCACCGTGGTGGATCGGCAGGTCTGCATCGACGGCAACCTGATCACCAGCCGCGCTCCCGGCGATCTGCCCGCGTTCTGTGAGGCGATCACCGAGGCCTTGGCGTGTACTCCGGCCCAGACCTGAGCGCCGGTCAGGCCCCGGTGGTGCGGGCGACTTCCCGGGCCAGCTCGACGGCCTCCGCGCGCATCTGTTCCCGTTCGGCAGCTGTCCACCGCGTGGTGGGCTCCACGACAAGGGTGTCGACGCGGTAGCCCAACATCCCGAACACGTACTCCAGATACGGCTTGTGGAAATCCTGCAGCTCGGGGTGGCGCCCGTCGTAGGCGCTGCTGCGGGTGAGGATGAGCTGCAACGGTTTTCCCTCGCCGAGGGTACCGACGTGTTCGCCACGCTCGTTGAGGGTGAAGCTGGCCACCGGTTGCACGATGACGTCGATCCACGCTTTGAGCGCATGCGGCACATGCCAGTTCCACATGGGGGAGGACACCACCAGGCGGTCGAAGCCGCGCACCCGCTCGATCTCCCCGAGCACCTGCTGCCAGACCGCCTGCTGATCCTCGGTGATCGGTTCGCCGAACAGTTGCGCGAACTTCGCGATCGCCGCGTCCCGGCCGAACCGCAGCACATCGTCGTCCCACACCGAGAACCGTTCCACCTCGCCGGCCCCGTGCGCGGCATCAAGATAGGCCTGTGCCAATTGTGAGGACAGCGCGTCGTCCCCTTTCGGGCTGGCCTCGATCCACAGAGTCCGCATCAGATCCCTTCGGTCAGATCAACTCAGTCAGATCATGGACGTACGGGGGATCTTCATCCCCAGGGCCAGTGCCCCGGCCAACTCGCGACTGGTGTCGTAGTCGAACACCACGTGGCCCGACAGGACGTCGACATCGCGCTTGAACCGCTGCAGTGGGCTGGACAGGAAATGGATGCTCGCACCCCCTGCGCCAAGAAGGTCGGCGATCACCGCCCTGGACTCGCTGACGATGTGCGCGGCCGACAGCCGGGCCTGTGCGCGCACCGGCTTGTCCACCGCGTCGCCCGACGCCACGATGGCCTCGATCTCGCCGACGGTGTCGGCCAGCAGGGCGCGCAACGCGCGCACCCGCACCTGTGCCCCGGCCAGATGGGCCTGCGCGATCGGCTTGTCCTTCTGTGTGACGCCCTCGTAGGGCAGCACGCGTTCGCCGAGGCGCTGCGCGTAGATCTCGGTGACCCGCTCGACGCTGCCCAGGGCGGGCATCGCCGCCAGCAGGGCCAGGGCGGGCACCATCGGCCACCGGTAGGTGGTGCTGTCGTGCAATCCGGCGCCCGGGGCCGTGCCGGAGTAGATGTCGAGCACTTTCACCAGTCGGTGCGCCGGCACGAAGACATCGGTGGCGGTGGCGTCGTTGGAGCCGGTGGCCCGCATGCCATCGGTGTGCCACACGTCGGCCACGGTCACATCGCTGATCGGCAGCAGCGCCAGCGCCGGGTACAGCGCGTCGTCGGGTCCGCACAGTGCGGCGACGATGATCCAGTTCCCGTGCATGAGGCCGGTGGCCCAGGACCACCTACCGGTCAGGCGGATGCCACCGTCGACCGGCAGCCCGCGCCCGGTCGGCGCGAGTGGGGCGGGGGCGAGGAACGGGCGGCTCGCGAATGCCTCCTCCTGGGCCTGCTCGCCGAACAGCGCCAGCATCCAGTTGTGCAGAGCCAGGAAGCCGATGGTCCAGGCGCTCGACGTGCAGCCGTGCGCCATCCGGCGCACGGGATCCAGGATCGCCGGGAAATCGGCCTGCCGGCCGCCGAAACGGGCGGGCACCAGGAGTTCGGTGAAACCGGACTCGACAAGGTCGGTGACCGTGGCATCGGGAAGCCGGCGCAACTCCTCGGCTTCAGCGGCGCGGTCGGCCAGTCGTGCGACGAATTCGGGGCTGATGACGCAGTCGGTGGTGGGGGGCGAGATCATGGCCCGAAAGCTACCATACTTTTTAGTATGGTCCGGTTTCGGGGCCGTGGGAGGGCTCCGGGCGGGCATTTCGAAAACCGGTTGGCGACGATCGGATAACCCTCCGGACACCAGTTGTGAACGGAAAGGCATCGGTGTTGTTCGAGTGCGCCGGGTGCGGACCAGGGGTTCACGGCGTTTTCCCAGGTAGATCAACCGTGCACGAGTGATAGATAAAGCCGAATTCACTTTTTTGAATCCGTAGATATGCAGTTCGGCGGCGCGCGGCGGGTTTTCCCTCGTCGTGAGCCCGTGATTTACTCATGGCGCAACAACTGAATTCTTCGGTCCGCTCTTCAGAGGCACCGGCTCAGGCGAGCGGGCGTGACAGTGCAGTGACTCCGTCGCTGCGGTGTCGCTTGGCGATGCTGATCGCTGATCGCGCAAATCGCGTAATGACCGGAAGACGGATGGATTCGCAGTATGACCTTCATTGACAAGATTCGTGGCCATTGGGCCCGCCGCATGACGGTGGCGGCTGTGGCAGCGCTGATGCTGCCTGGCTTGATCGGCGTTACCGGCGGATCGGCGACCGCGGGGGCATTCTCCCGGCCGGGCCTGCCGGTGGAGTACCTGATGGTCCCGTCGCCGTCGATGGGCCGTGACATCAAGATTCAGTTCCAGAGCGGTGGGCCGGGTTCGCACGCGGTGTACCTGCTCGACGGCCTGCGCGCCCAGGACGACTTCAACGGCTGGGACATCAACACCAACGCGTTCGAGATGTTCCTGAACAGCGGTCTGTCGGTGGTCATGCCGGTCGGTGGTCAGTCCAGCTTCTACACCGACTGGTACTCGCCGGCGTGCGGTAAGGCCGGCTGCGTCACCTACAAGTGGGAGACCTTCCTGACCAACGAGCTGCCGGCATGGCTGGCCGCCAATCGCGACGTCGCAGCCAACGGCAACGCCGCAATCGGTCTGTCGATGGCCGGCTCGGCCTCGCTGATCCTCGCGACCTACCACCCGGACCGGTTCATCTACGCCGGATCGATGTCGGGCTTCCTCAACCCCTCCGAGGGCTGGTGGCCGTTCCTGATCAACATCTCCATGGGTGACGCCGGTGGCTTCAAGGCCAACGACATGTGGGGTCCGACGGAAGACCCGAACAGCGCGTGGAAGCGCAACGATCCGATGTTGCAGATCCCGACGCTCGTCGCCAACAACACCCGCCTCTGGATCTACTGCGGTAACGGACAGCCCAACGAGCTGGGCGGTGGCGACCTGCCTGCCACCTTCCTCGAAGGCCTGACCATCAAGACCAACCGCACCTTCCAGGACAACTACATCGCCGCAGGTGGCACCAACGGTGTGTTCAACTTCCCGGACAACGGCACGCACAACTGGGCCTACTGGGCCCGGGAGCTGCAGGCCATGGTTCCGGACCTGCAGCGGGTGCTCGGCTAAGCCGAACAACACGCGATAACGAAATCGCCCAGAACACTTGGTGTTCTGGGCGATTTCGTTTGTGTGCGGGGCGTCCCGGTTCTAGAACCCGCCGGCCACCTTCACCACTGCGCGGCCGGAGTACCGGCCGGCACGGACCTCGTCGAGCACCTCGACGACATCCTTGACGTCGACCTCACGGGTGAGCTCATCGAGGTGACGCGGTTTGAGCGGTCCGCCCAGCTGTGCCCACAACTCGCGCCTCGGCTCGATGGGTAGCTGCACCGAATCGATGCCCAGCAGCGATACCCCGCGCAGGATGAACGGCATCACCGTGGTGTTCAGGGCCGCGCCGCCCGTCAGCCCGCTGGCCGCCACAGCCCCGCCGTACTCCAGGGTGCTCAGCACATCGGCCAGCGTGGCACCGCCGACACAGTCCACCGCCGCCGCCCACCGGGTCCGGCCGAGGGGACGGGGCTTGGCGTCGGGGTCGGCCGGGAGGCGGCCGATCACCTCGGATGCCCCCAGCGCGCGAAGGTGATCGGCCTGCTCGGGCTTTCCGGTCGACGCCACCACCTGATAACCCGCCGCAGCCAGCAGGTCCACGCTCACCGAACCGACCCCGCCGGTAGCACCGGTCACCACGATCGGTCCGTGCGGCGGCTTGATACCGCGGCCGACGAGAGCGAGAACGCTCATCGCCGCGGTGAATCCTGCCGTGCCGATCGCCGCACCCTCGCGGGGGCTCAGTGCGCCCAGTGCAACGACCTGATCGGCGGGCAGCCGCGCGTATTCGGCGTAGCCGCCGTGATGGCCGGTGCCGATCTGGTAGCCGTGGGCCAGCACGAGATCGCCGGGCACGAAGTACGGGGACTCCGAGCTCACCACCTCACCGGTGAGGTCGATGCCCGGGACGATCGGATAGTCGCGCACCACACCGCCTTTGGGGGTCAGCGCGAGCGCGTCCTTGAAGTTGACGCTGCTGTACAGCACCCGGATGGTGACCTCGCCGGCAGGCAGATCAGATTCCTGCAGTGTTTCGACCGCCGCGACGATGCCGTCGCCGTCCTGCCGCGCTACCAGTGCTTGAAACGATTCCATGCCTGGAACGCTAGTCACCTTAGTTGGCCGAGCAGACGCAAAACTGCCCAAAACCAGGCGGTTTTGGGCAGTTTTACGTCTGCTCGCGCTGAAGAGCTACTTGAGCTCGGCCGAGGACAGTCCCAGCAGGCGACGGGCGACCACCAGCTGCTGGATCTGCTGCGTGCCTTCGAAGATGTCGAGGATCTTGGAGTCGCGGGCCCACTTCTCCAGCAGGGTCTGCTCGGAATAGCCGGTGGTACCGGCCATCTCGACGGCCTTGAGGGTGATGTCGCTGGCCACCCGGGCGGCCTTGGCCTTACCCATCGAGGCTTCCTTGGAGTTGGGGATGCTGTTGTCGGCCTGCCATGCGGAGCGGACTGTCAACAGGTAACCGGCCTCCCAGTCGGCCTCCATCCGCAGGAACTCCGCCGCGGCAGCGCTCTGCGCATGGGCCGGCTTGTCATACGAGATCTCGATGCCGGCATCGGTGAGGATCGCGCGCAGGTCCTCCAGCGCGGCCCGGGCGATGCCCACCGCCATGGCCGCCACGATCGGCCGGGTGTTGTCGAAGGTCTCCATGACCCCCGCAAAACCCTTCTCCACGTGGATCTCCGGATCGCCCAGCAGGTTGTCCTTGGGGATGCGGGCGTTCTCGAAGCGGATCACCGCGGTGTCGGACGCCTTGATGCCCAGCTTGTGCTCCAGGCGCTCGACGGTGACGCCGGGGTGCTCACGCGGCACGATGAACGACTTGATCGCGGCCCGGCCCAACGACTTGTCGAGCGTTGCCCACACCACGATGTGGGTGGCCCGTGAACCCGCGGTGACGAAGATCTTCTCGCCGTTGATCACGTACTCGTCGCCGTCCAGCACGGCGGTGGTGGTCACCGCCGCCGAGTCGGAGCCGAATCCGGGCTCGGTGATGGCCATCGCGGCCCACACGTCCTTGCCCAGGCGCTCGAGCTGATCGGGGGTGGCCACCGAGGAGATGGCGGCGTTGCCCAGGCCCTGACGCGGCACCGACAGCAGCAGGGCGACGTCGCCCCAGCTGATTTCGAGGGCGTTGAGCAGGGCGGACATGTTGGCGCCGTTGACGGTGACCTTCTCGCCCTTGGTGTTGGCGTCGTCGCGGAACGCCTCGGCGCCGGCGAACGAGATCGTCTTGGCTTCCGAGATCCCTTCGAAGAGCGTGGCCAGGGTGTCCAGCTCGACGGGGTAGGCGTGCTCGGCCAGATCGTATTTGCGCGAGATCGGGCGAAGCATCTCGGCGGCGCCCTGGTGGCCCTTCTCGATGACCGCCTGCAACTTGCGGGGCATTTCCAGATTGATTGCCATGATTAGTCTTTCAGCTCAGGAAGAGTAATGACACCGGGCTAGATAACGACGACACCCTCGGCGACGCCGATGGCCCGCAGATCGCGGTACCAGCGCTCGACCGGGTGCTCCTTGGTGTAACCGTGACCGCCGAGCAGCTGCACGCCGTCCAGGCCGATCTGCATGCCCTTGTCGGTGCCGAGCTTGCGCGCGAGTGCGGCCTCACGGGCGAACGGCAGACCCTGCTCGGCGCGGGCGGCGCCGCGCCAGGTGATCAGCCGCAGGCCGTCGAGCTCGATGGCGATGTTGGCCGTCATGAACGCCACCGACTGACGGTGGGCGATCGGCTCGCCGAATGCCTGGCGCTCCTTGATGTACGGGATGACGTAGTCGAGCACCGCGTGCGAGGTGCCGACCGCCAGGGCGGCCCAGCCCAGCCGGGACAACGCGATCGCCTCGCTGTAATCCTGGTCGGTGGCACCGTCTTCGCCGAGGCGGTTGGCCAGGGGCACCGCTACGTTGTCGAGCTCGATCTGGCCGAGGGCGGCGGCACGGATGCCCATGCTCGGATCGGCCTTGACCGTGAGTCCCGGTGACGAGGCCTCGACGATGAACAATGCCGGCTTGCCGCTCAATTGTGCTGCCACGATGAACAATTCGGCGTCGGCGGCGGCGGGCACCAGCGACTTGACGCCGGACAGGCGGTACCCGCTGGGGGTACGAACCGCGGTGGTCTTGAGCGCGGTGGGGTCGAACAGCGCGTGCGGTTCGGCGATGGCCACGCAGGCCTGCGGCACGTTCTCGCCGGCGAATTCCTTGAGGTAGGTGGCCTGCTGGTCGGCGCTGCCCCAGTGGGTGAGTGCCGCGGCGACACCACCCGGCGCCAGGATCGGCAGGGCCAGGCCCATGTCGCCGTAGGCCAGTGCTTCCGCGACGAGCGCATTGGTCACGGTGCTGCGGTGTTCGGCGATGCCGTCGAAGTCCTCGGGGACGTTCACGGCGGTGATGCCCAGTTCAGCGGCCTTGGCGATGAGATCCGCGGGGTAGGCCGCGGCTTCGTCGGCGTCGTGCGCTGCGGGGCGCAGGATCTCCTCGGCGAACTCTTTGACCGTCTCGACGATCATCTGCTGATCTTCGTCGGGGGTCAGGTCGAAGTAGTCGGCCCCGCTGGCCTTGAGTCGGGTCGGTGCCTTGCCCAGGCCCTGGACCCGCTGGAACTGCCGGGTGGCCGCGCCTGCGGCGGAAAACACCTGCTTCACACCGTATTTCAGGCCGCGGTTGAGCGGATCGCGCAGGCCGTAACGGTCCAGAAATTCCTGGCCGACGATGGGCGTGATCAGCGCCAACCCGATGTCGGTCGCTGTCCGCTTGTGCTTGTGCAGTCCGACAGCGCTTTGCTGGCCGGAGCTGGAGGGACGGGAGGGGGTGCCGTTCTTGGACGGCAGGGTGTTGGTCATGTCAGCTGCCTCTGCTGGTCGTGGCGACGCATCTGACCGTATCTTACTCCGGAGTAAGGTACGGCATCTGTTACCAACTTCACACCATCTGGGATCAGGATTCCGCCGGCGAAATCCGGTCGTACCGATCGCGGTTGAGGCGTACTTCGTCCATGTGTGCCTCGGCCCACGACTTGATCCCGACCATCAGCTGGTGCAGGGAAAAGCCCAGTTCGGTGAGCTCGTAGGTGACCGTGACCGGCACGCTCGGGGTCACTGTCCGGGTGAGCAACCCGTCACGTTCGAGGGAGCGAAGCGTCTGGGTGAGCATCTTCTGGCTGACCCCGGCGAGGCGCCGGGCGAGCTCGGAGTAGCGCATGGGACGCGGTTCGCCTGCGTGGCCGCCCCCGGGGCGCGGACCGTCGCCGCCGAGGGCGGCCAGGATCAGCGCGACCCATTTGTCGCTGATCCGGTCGAGCAGTTGGCGGCTGGGGCAGTTCGCCAGGAAGGCGTCGTACTCCAACTTTGCTCGCGCCCGCTTCTGGGCCGCGGTTGTCGTCGGCACGTCTGCTCCTTTCGATCCGAGGTGAGTTACGCACTTCCGAGTGCGTACTTCCCATTGGAGAGTTACCTATCCATCGTGGAGTAGGAGAGCAGTTCGCCACAAGGTTCTAGAAGGAGTGAATTTTCATGTCTGTTGCCACGTTTCGTACCGCGGTTGTCCGGACTCCGGGCGGACCGGACTCGATCGAGATCGTCGATGTCCCGGTGGTCGAGCCAGGTCCCGGCCAGGTGCGGGTAAAGGTCGCCGCGGCGGCGGTCAACCCTGTCGACCTCGGTGTGGTCGCCGGCGTCTTCCACGATCTCGGGCTGGTGGACCAGCCGAATTGGACCGGGCTCGGCTGGGATTTCGCGGGCACCGTCGAGTCTGCCGGTCCTGGCGCGGGTCTGGCCGTGGGCACACGGGTCGCCGGGGTGGTGGCGGGATTCGACCGGGACTACGGCACCTACGCCGAGCGCTTGGTGGTGTCCGCCGCAGACGTTGCTGTCGTGCCCGACGGGCTGGGCTCGATCGCCGCATCGACGGTGCCGCTCAACGGATTGACCGCAACGCAGATCCTCGATCTGCTCGGCGACGCGCCCGCCGACAGTCGCCGCCTCTTGATCACCGGTGCCGCCGGCGCGGTCGGGGGTTACCTCGTCGTGCTCGCCCAGGAGCGCGGCTGGGAAGTGACCGGTCTGGCCCGAGATCATGACGAGGAGTTCGTCCGCAGCCTCGGAGCGGAATTCACCGCCGACGCCGAGCGGGGGTGGGACGCGGTCGCGGACGCCGGTGCGATGCAGCAGGCGGCGCTCGCGCTGGTCCGCGACGGCGGGCGGTTCGTCGGGGTGCAGCCGAGTTCCGAACTGCCGACCGAACGCGGCATCGCCGTCGCGGCCGTGGTGGCACACCCAGATGGCACCCGGCTTGCCGACCTCCTGGCCCGTACGGTGTCCGGGCAGCTGCCTGCTCGGGTGCATTCCGTGCTGCCGTTGGATCAGGCGGCTGATGCCCACCGGACGCTCGCCAAAGGCGGTGTACGTGGCCGGATCGTCATCCAGCCGTGAGCTCAGTTGCCTGCGAGCCGGTCCAGCACGGCGGCGTGGAGCGGCCCGTTGGTGGCCAGCGCACTGCCCCCGTGCGGGCCCGGGGCGCCGTCGATGCTGGTGAAGGTGCCGCCGGCCTCACGGATGAGGATGTCGAGCGGGGCGATGTCCCACAGTTTCACCTCGGGCTCGCAGGCGATGTCGACCGCGCCCTCGGCGACCATGCAGTACGACCAGAAGTCGCCGTAGGCGCGTACCCGCCACACCGCGTCGGTGAGTTCGACGAACCGGTCCCGACGGTGCTCCCAACCCGTCGTCAGGTCCGAGTACGACAGGCTTGCCGACGCGAGGTCCGTGACCCCGGACACCGACAACTTGCGGGTCGCCCCGGCGAACGCGCCGAACGCGCCCTGACCGAGCCCGGCCCACCACCGCCGGGCGAGCGCCGGCGCGCTGACCACTCCGATGGTCGGGACGCCGTCATCGAGCAGTGCGATCAGCGTGCACCACACCGGGACACCGCGGACGAAGTTCTTGGTTCCGTCGATCGGGTCGATCACCCACTGGCGGCCGGTCAATGTCGTTGTGCCACCGAACTCTTCGCCGAACACCGTGTCGTTCGGGCGGGCCGCCGCCAGTGCGGCGCGCAGTGCTTCCTCGGCGCCACGGTCGGCGTCGGTGACCGGGGTCAGATCGGGTTTGGTCTCGATATGCAGATCCAGGGCGCCGAAGCGATCCATGGTCAGTGCGTCGGCCTGGTCGGCCAGTTCGAGGGCCAATGCCATGTCATCTGCGACGGAACTCATGGCTGCAGTCCTACCATGGCCTCGTGTGGGAATTCGGCATACTCCTGTTGCTCGTGGGTGCTCTGGTGCTGTTACTGGCGCCACGGATCATGCGGCGCCGGGGAATTCGCGGTGAACTGGCGCACGGCACCTTGCTCGTGACCGGGGTGAGCCCGCGTCCGGAGGCGACGGGGGAGCAGTACGTCACCATCACCGGCGTCATCACCGGACCGACGGTCAACGAGCACGTCGTGTATCAGCGGATGGCCGTCGACGTGAACAACTGGCCGGCCATGGGAACCCTGTTCCCGGTCGTCTACTCACCGAGCAACCCGGACAAGTGGGCCTTCGCGCCCGCGGAGCCCCCGCCGGGCGGACCGCCGCCGGCCTGATCAGGCGTGTGCGACCCGGAGCAGCTCGGCCACGCTCGCCAGCTTCACCCGGGGGCGGCCCACCGATTCGCCTGCGGCGCGCTCATGCGCGTCGATCAGCTGCCAGTGCTCGCCGGTGACCAGGGCGGGCTGGTGTTCCAGCAGCCATTCGGCCAGTTCGCGGCCGTACTCGGAGCCGCGCTCGCCGACTCCGCCGGCCCGAAGATCTTCCAGCAGGGTGTCGACGGTGTCCTGGGAGTCCTTCTTGTTGCTGCCGATCACGCCGGACGGTCCCCGCTTGATCCAGCCGACCACGTATTCGTTGCTGCTGCCGTCGATGCGTCCGCCGGTGTGCGGAATGGTGCCGGAGCGTTCGTCGAACGGCAGCCCCGGTGTGGGCACGCCGCGGTAACCGACCGCCCGCACCACCAGTTGGACGGGTAGCTCTTCGCGCTCGCCGGTGTCCTTGGCCACCATGCGGCCGTCCGCGTCACGGACAAGTTCGTTGCGGCCCAGCACAATCGACTCGACACGATCCTCGCCGCGCAATTCGATGGGGGAGGTGCAGAAGCGGAACACGATGCGCCGCTTGGCTTCTCGTGGCTGTTCGTCGACGTACTTGCGCAGCACCCTGATGTTCTGCTTGACGGTCTTGCCCGCCGCCTCGAGGTCTTCGTCGGTGATGTCGTCGAAATCGGCCGGGTCGAGGATGACGTCGACGTCGCCCAGCCCCTCAAGGTCACCGAGTTCGCGGAGTTCCAGCGTCGTGAACGTCGCCTGCAACGGTCCGCGGCGCCCGATCACGACGACCTCTTCCACCCCACGGGTGTCCAGCGAGGCCAGCGCGTGGTCGGCGATGTCGGTGTTGGCCAGGGCCTGTGGGTCGCTGACCAGGATGCGGGCCACGTCCAGGGCGACGTTGCCGTTGCCGACCACCACCGCGCGTCCGCCCGCCAGATCGGGTGCCATGCCGTCGAAATGGGGATGAGCGTTGTACCAGCCGACGAAGTCCACCGCGGCGACGCTGCCGGGCAACTCCTCTCCGGGGATGTGTAGCGCCCGGTCGGATTGCGCACCGATGGCATAGACCACCGAGTCATAGCGCTGTGCCAGTTCGGCCGGAGTGATGTGCTCGCCGACCTTGATGTTGCCGAAGAACCGGAACCGGGGATCGGCCGCGGTCTTGTCGAACTGCGCGCTGATCGACTTGATCTTGGGGTGGTCGGGCGCCACGCCCGAACGCACCAACCCCCACGGGGTCGGCAGCATTTCGAGCATGTCGACTCGCACATCGCGATCGGAGTCGGGCAAATCGGCGAACTTGAGCAACGATGCGGCAGCAAAGAAACCCGAGGGGCCGGAGCCGACGATCGCTACATGATATGGGCGCATACCCTGCCTTCTTACGAGCGGAAAAGCCATCACAGCCCGACTCAACTGCGTGCTGTGACGGGTACCACCCGATGCTAAACACAGATCGTCGGCGGTGCCGCCAGTCGGAGAGAACTGCCGCCGAAATGCCGCCGGGTACCCTGAACATTCGTGGATCCAGACCGCCAAGCAGCCGTAGCCGCACTCGACACCACCCTGACGACCGTGGAGCGGGTGCTCGACATCGATGGCCTGCGCCAGCGGATCGACATGCTCGAGCAGCAGGCCTCCGACCCGAACCTCTGGGACGACCAGTCGCGGGCGCAGAAAGTCACCAGTGAGCTCTCGCATGCGCAGAGTGAGATGCGCCGGGTGCAGGACCTGCGTCAGCGCGTCGACGACCTGCCGGTGCTGTTCGAACTGGCTTTTGAAGAAGCCGGAGCAGAAGGTGACGATGCGGTCGCCGAGGCCGACGCCGAACTCGCCAAGCTTCGCGAGGAGATCGAGACCCTCGAGGTCCGCACCCTGCTCTCGGGTGAGTACGACGAGCGCGAGGCCGTCGTGACGATCCGCTCCGGCGCCGGTGGCGTCGACGCCGCGGACTGGGCCGAGATGCTGATGCGGATGTACATCCGATGGGCGGAGAAGCACGACTACCCGGTCGAGGTGTTCGACACCTCCTACGCCGAGGAAGCCGGGATCAAGAGCGCGACCTTCGCCGTGCACGCCCCGTTCGCCTACGGCACCCTCTCGGTCGAGCAGGGCACCCACCGGCTGGTCCGGATCAGCCCGTTCGACAACCAGAGCCGGCGCCAGACGTCGTTCGCCGACGTCGAGGTGCTCCCCGTCGTGGAAACCACCGACCACATCGACATTCCCGAAGGGGATCTGCGCGTCGACGTGTACCGCTCCAGCGGTCCCGGCGGGCAGTCGGTGAACACCACCGACTCCGCTGTCCGGCTCACCCACATCCCCACCGGTATCGTGGTGACCTGTCAGAACGAGAAGTCCCAGCTGCAGAACAAGGTCGCGGCCATGCGCGTGCTGCAGGCACGGCTGCTGGAGCGCAAGCGATTGGAAGAGCGCGCCGAGATGGATGCGCTCAAGGGCGACGGTGGCAGCTCGTGGGGTAACCAGATGCGGTCCTATGTTCTGCACCCCTATCAGATGGTGAAGGATCTGCGCACCGAGTACGAGGTCGGAAACCCGGCCACGGTGCTGGACGGAGACATCGACGGATTCCTGGAAGCAGGGATCAGATGGCGCAACAGAAAAGATGACGACGACTAATACGGTGCTAGCCCTTCCCCTCGCCGAGCGCTGGCACGATTTCTGGCACGGCGAGATCGGCGTGTGGATCCTGACCACCGGGCTGCACATCGCCCTGCTGCTGATCGGCGGCCTGCTCGCCGCGCGCTTCATCAACTGGGCCGCGCAACGCGTCGTGCGCCGGATCGACGCCGAGTATCAGGAAAGCGACGCGCTGGTGCGCTCGGAGAGCGCCAAGCACCGGCAGGCCGTTGCCTCGGTGATCTCGTGGGTGTCGGTCGCAGTCCTTTTCATCATCGTGCTCGTCGAGGTCACCGATGCCCTCCAGGTGCCGGTCGCCTCCCTGGTCGCCCCGGCCGCCGTGCTCGGTGCCGCGCTCGGTTTCGGTGCGCAGCGCATCGTGCAGGACCTGCTCGCGGGTTTCTTCATCATCACCGAGAAGCAGTACGGCTTCGGTGACCTCGTCAGGCTGACGATCGCTGCCGCCAACGAGGCGGAGGGCACGGTCGAGGACGTCACGCTGCGCGTCACCAAGCTGCGGTCATCCGAGGGCGAGATGTACACCGTGCCCAACGGCCAGATCGTCAAGGCGCTGAACCTGTCCAAGGACTGGGCACGCGCGGTCGTCGACATCCCGGTCCCGGTGAGCGTCGACCTCAACCTGGTCAACGACGTGCTCAATGACGTCGCCGAGAAGGCGGCCGACGACGGCGAGCTGTCCAAGCTGCTGCTCGACAAGCCCCAACTGATGGGCGTGGAGAGCATCGGACTCGACACCGTGAACCTGCGGATGGTCGCGCGGACCCTGCCGGGCAAACAGTTCGACGTGGGCCGACGGTTGCGGGTACGGGTGGTGCGAGCGCTGCGTCGAGCCGGCGTGGTGACGTCGTCGGACGCGTCGGTCGCCGCAGCGGGGGACTTCATGAATCAGCCCGCTGTCACCGAGAAGGTCGCGATGCCTCCGGCCGAGGAGCCGAAGAAGTGAAATTCGACTTCACCCGGGTGACCGATGCCATCACCAAGCTCTGGCACAGCCGCGTCGGCCGGATCCGCACGTCCACGGTGGTGCTGATCATCGTGTTCATCGCGCTGTCGTGGGTGCAGCAGGAGTACCGGCCCCAGCAGCCCGCACCGAAGTCGCCCGACACCCAGGTGGTGCCGCCCGGATTCGTGCCCGATCCCGACTACACCTGGGTGCCGCGCACCAAGGTGCAGGCGCCCCGCACCACGACGCCGACCGAGACGCCGGAGACCACCGAGACCACGATCCCGACGACCACGACGCCGACCGAGACGCCGGAGACCACCGAGACCACCATTCCCGGTGCGCCGACGAGCCCGACCACGACGCCGCCGCCGGGTGCTCCGCGGACGACGGTGATCGATCCGGACGGTCCCGGACTGCTTCCGCCCATCACGTTGCCGGTGTTCCCGGGGCCGGCGCCGAGTCCCACGGTCGAGCAGCAGCAACCCGGCCTGGAGCCGGTGGCACCGACATTGCCGCGATAGCCTGACCTGCCCGATGCTTTCGCCCCGCTACACTGGCGTGCCGTGATGATCACCCTCGACCACGTGACGAAGCACTACAAGTCTTCGGCGCGCCCAGCGCTCGACGACGTCTCGTTGAAAATCGACAAGGGTGAGTTCGTCTTCCTGATCGGCCCGTCGGGTTCGGGCAAGTCGACGTTCATGCGGCTGCTGCTGGCAGCCGAGACGCCCACCACCGGTGACATCCGGGTGTCCAAGTTCCACGTCAACAAGCTCGCCGGCCGGCACGTGCCGAACCTGCGCCAGGTCATCGGCTGCGTGTTCCAGGACTTCCGGCTGCTACAGCAGAAGACCGTGTTCGAGAACGTGGCGTTCGCCCTTGAGGTGATCGGCAAGCGCGGCGAGGTGATCAACCGGGTGGTCCCGGACGTGCTGGAGATGGTCGGTCTGTCCGGCAAGGCCAACCGGCTGCCGAGCGAACTGTCCGGTGGCGAGCAGCAGCGTGTCGCCATCGCGCGGGCCTTCGTCAACCGCCCGCTGGTCCTGATCGCCGACGAGCCCACCGGAAACTTGGATCCCGAGACCAGCAAGGACATCATGGATCTGCTGGAGCGGATCAACCGCACCGGAACCACGGTGCTGATGGCCACCCACGACCATCACATCGTCGACTCCATGCGTCAGCGGGTCGTCGAACTCGAACTCGGCCGGCTGATCCGTGATGAGCAGCGCGGCGTCTACGGAATGGATCGCTAAGTGCGCTTCGGCTTTCTTGTCAATGAAGTTCTGACCGGGCTTCGTCGCAACGTCACGATGACGGTGGCGATGATCCTGACCACCGCGATCTCGATCGGGTTGTTCGGTGGCGGTCTGCTGGTGGTGCGGCTGGCCGACCAGTCCCGCGACATCTACCTGGACCGCGTCGAGAGCCAGGTGTTCCTGACCGACGACATCTCGGCCAACGATCCCAACTGCGACGAAGAAGCGTGCAAGTCGCTGTACCGCATGATCGACGACCGCGACGACGTGCGCTCGCTGAGCTTCCTCAACCGCGAGCAGGCCTACGACGACGCGATCAAGAAGTTCCCGCAGTACAAGGATGTCGCGGGCAAGGACGCGTTCCCGGCGTCGTTCATCGTCAAGCTCAACGACCCCGAGCAGCACGAGGCGTTCGACAAGGCGATGCAGGGGCAGCCCGGTGTGCTCAACGTGCTCAACCAGAAGGACCTGATCGACCGCTTGTTCGCGGTGCTCGACGGTCTCAGCAGCGTCGCATTCGCGGTGGCGCTGGTGCAGGCGGTGGGTGCGGTGCTGCTGATCGCCAACATGGTTCAGGTGGCCGCGTACACGCGGCGCACCGAGATCGGCATCATGCGACTGGTCGGCGCGACCCGCTGGTACACCCAGTTGCCGTTCCTCGTGGAGGCGATGATCGCGGCCCTGATCGGTGTGGTGATCGCGATCGTCGGGCTGATCGTGGTGCGAGCGGTGTTCCTGGAGAAGGCGCTCGACCAGTTTTATCAGTCGAATTTGATTGCCCGGGTCGACTACGCTGACGTGCTCTACTTCAGCGCACCGTGGATGCTGTTCCTCGGCCTGGCGATGTCCGGCATCACCGCGTATGTGACGCTGCGGCTCTACATACGAAGGTAGTCGTGAACTAGTGGCGACCAAGAAGTCCAGCCCCGCCGGCAATAAGCAGATTGTGGCCAGCAATCGCAAGGCGCGGCACAACTACATGATTCTCGATACCTATGAGGCGGGTATCGCGTTGATGGGCACCGAGGTCAAGAGCCTGCGCGAAGGTCAGGCCTCACTGGCCGACGCGTTCGCCACCGTCGACGACGGCGAGATCTGGCTGCGCAACGTGCACATCGCCGAGTACCACCACGGCACCTGGACCAACCACGCGCCGCGGCGCAACCGCAAGCTGCTGTTGCACCGCAGGGAGATCGACAACCTGATCGGCAAGATCCGCGACGGCAACCTCACGCTGGTGCCGTTGTCGATGTACTTCTCCGACGGCAAGGTCAAGGTCGAGTTGGCGCTGGCCCGCGGCAAACAGGCCCACGACAAACGTCAGGACCTGGCCAAGCGCGACGCCGACCGGGAGATCACCCGCGAGTTGGGCCGCCGGGCCAAGGGCATGTCCTGAGCACCGCGAGCGACCGTGTCTGTACGCCGACACGCCGTCAATGGCGTACTCGGACGGTCGCTCGTCGCGGCCTTGGGGTGTCGTCGTCGGAAGTATGGAACTGATGGGTCCGATCGATCTGTTGCGGGACGAGATTGTCCGGAGCGGTCTGCTCGCGGTGCCAGTGGCCGACGACGGATTCGTTCATGGCACTGCTCGGATGCCCGCGATCGGGATCGATGTCAACGTGAACGTCGACCCCGAACTCGACGACCGCCCCGATCCGGATGCCGCTGTGCTCCTCGGTCGTATTGAGCGACTGCTCGCGATCACCCCCGAGCAATGGGCTCGGACCATCGACTCGATCGCGGAGGAGATCGAGGAGGCGGTCGGCGATCAGCCCGTCCACGAGACCACCGACCTGCGCGACGACCTGGTGCTCGCGTCAACCGTTGTCTTTCACGACGCGTTCCTGCTGTCGTTCGGCGCGCCGAAGCAGTTCCCTGACAGCTGGGTCCGCGTGCAGCTCGATCCGGATTTCGACGTCGACGGCGTCAGCGTGGACGACAAGGACGACGATATCGAGGTCATCGAATTCGATTCCGGCGACGACCTCCTCGACCACCTCAGCGCCGCAGCCGACGACCGCTAGCGGGCGTGAGCGACACGAAAACACCTCGGAATAATGGCTTGGCGTTCGCCGTTGAGTCTGGCGTACCATTGACTGTCCTGCCGAGATTCGGCAGGGATGCGAGGGGCTGATCGGTTTCGACTTCGCGCATCGAATCAAGGGAAGCGTGCCGGTGCAGGCAAGAGACCACCGTAAGCGTCGTTGCAACCAATTAAGCGCCGATTCCAATCAGCGCGACTACGCACTCGCTGCCTAAGCGACTGCGTGTCTGTCAGACCGGGAGCGCCCTCGGCCCGGACCCTGGCATCAGCTAGAGGGACCCACCCACGGGTTCGGTCGCGGGACCTGTGGGGACATCAAACAGCGACTGGGATCGTCATCTCGGCTTGTTCGCGTGACTGAGAGATCCGAGTAGAGGCAAAGCGAACTGCGCACGGAGAAGCCTCGAGGAAGTGCCGTAGGACCCGGGTTCAATTCCCGGCAGCTCCACCGGAAAGATGCAGGTCAGGGATCTAATCCCTGACCTGTTTTCTTTTCCGTCACCATGTCGTGGCGGTGGAATCTCCCGCGGTCCGTCAGGCAAGGATGTTCATTCTTCCTGGATACGGGTTAGGTTGAGGAATGTTCTCTCGCCGCATTCACAGCCCTCAGGCGGGCAGTGCGCGGTCAGGTGGTCGCTGGGTCGGGCTTGGCGCTGCTGCACTTCTCACCTCTGGTATCCCACTCGTAGGACTCTCCGCACCGCCGACAGCGGCTGCCGCCGACTGCGCCGATGCGGAGGTGGTCTTCGCACGGGGCACGGATGAGCCGGCCGGTATGGGCCGGGTCGGCGATGCCTTCGTCGATTCGCTGCGCAAGCAGGCCGTCGGCATGAACATCACCTCTTATGGGGTGAACTACAAGGCCAGCAAGCTGCAGCTGCACGGTGGTGACGGCGCCAAAGACGCGATTTCCCACATCAAGTCCACGCTGTCCTCCTGCCCCGACACCAAGATCGTGCTCGGTGGCTACTCGCAGGGTGCGAGCGTGATCAACATCGTGGCCGGCAACCCGCTCGGTGGCATCACCTGGGGCGATTCGCTCCCGGCTCAGTACGCGGACAACGTCGCGGCCATCACTACTTTCGGCGACGTGGGTACCCGCACCAAGCAATCGATATCAACCCAGAGCGCACTGTATGGGTCCAAGGCGATCGACCTGTGCAACCCCATGGATCCGATCTGTCATGAGGGCCAGGGCAACGAATGGAGTGGACACACCGAGGGCTACGTCCCCGTGTACACCACCCAGGCGGCGGCTTTCGCCGCATCCAAGCTGCTGGCCGGCTCGAGTCAGACGGTGCCGGGGTACGGCCCGGCGCTGCCGGATTACGGGTACGGCCCGGAAACGCCGGGCTACAGCCAGTACCCGGGCTACGGGTCTGCGCCGGGGTACGACCCCAACAGCTCGCTGCACGGTCCGCAACCGGGGTCCAGCCCCGAGACACCCGGATACGGGCAGCAGCCGCCGGTCTCCGGTCCGTCGACACCCGCGCCTGCCGCGCCGCCCACCGGAATCGGATGGGTCTGAGCGGTTTCAGACCGCTGTCTGCGACGGTAGGGAGATCGCGATCTCGGTGCCGCGGGCATCGTGGACGTCCAGCACGCCACCAAGCGCCAACACCTTGGCGCGAATCGACGCGAAGCCGATGTGACCGGTTTCGACGCTCAGCGCGAGGCGCTCCGGTTGGATGCCAACGCCGTCGTCCGCGACGCACAACGTGGCTCGCCCTTCGGACCGCTGCAGGGTGAACGTCAGGTTGTCGGCCTTGGCGTGCTTGATCGCATTCGTCGAGAACTCTCGCGCCGCGCTGTAGAGCAGGTGATCGGCGTCGGTTCGCAGATCATCGGGCCAATCGTCGAATTCCACGTGGACGGCCAGGTTGGTCCGGGCCGCGATGCCGTCAGCCAGTGAGGTGATGGCGGCCCTGAGCCCGGCTCGGGCCAGCACCTCGGGGTGCAGTTCACGGACCACGTCGCGAAGCAGTCGGGAGCACTCGCCGAGCGCCAGATCGACGCGGTCCATCGATTCGGCGGATCCTTCGCGAACCTCTTCCATCTCCCGGCGTGACGCCAGGACATACTGCAGTGCCCCATCGTGCAGTCTTTCGGACAGGGTTTGCCTCTCGCGCTTTTCGAGGGTGACGATCTCCTCGAGCAGTCGACTTCGTTCCTGGGCCAGCCGGGCGATCGTCCGCTCTTTCGATTGCTGGATCCACGACAGCGTGACCGACCCCGCGGCCAACCCGAACAACACTCCCGTCGTGGTGAGAATCGAACCCCACGGCTCGTCGCCGTTGGCGGCCTGGTCTACCCACAGCACGACGACGTATGCGGCGACGGTGGGGACGGCGATCACCGCACTCACGAAGGGATCAAGCTGAGCCGCGGCGATCAGTGGGATCAGAAACAGTCCGTAGTGGAGCACATCGGAGGTCCAGGTGTTCGGTGAGCTGAGACCCGATTCCACCGAAAGTATCGACACCACAGCGACATCCGCGAACAACATGAGCAGCGCAACTGAACGCCGGGCCTCGATCCCGGCATGATTGGCCGGCCGCATCGCCCAGAGGCCCCAACAGGCGATCGCCGCTATGTAGCCGATCCAGATCAGTCCGTAGGGCCAGCGGTAGGTTTCGGGCGGTTGCAGGAACAACGCGAAGAAGATGAACGCCACCAACAGAATCCGCAGGGCGAATTGCAGCAGCAGCCCGCGAAAAGCTGCGCCCTGGGCGTATTGCCCCAAAGCCGTTGCCGCCGCGCGCCTGACCATTCTCGACTCCCGCCAACCGCAAGGTTCGGCAGGAGTATAGGGCGATTCGATCGTGTCCTGAGGCAGGTTAATGAAGTTTCCCCACTTGCCTGCGATCATGGATAACGGTTCCTGCGTGTGACGAGACGGGGGAGTTGATCGAATTGTTCTCTGCGCAGCGCGAGTTTTCGGCGTACGGCCCGTCGCACTGGGTCGTGCTGGCGGTGTTCGCAACGGGCGCCGTGCTTCTGGTGATGATCGGCCGCAGGCAGACCGAATCGCAGGCCCGAATCCTGAGCCGTGTCCTGGCGGTCCTGCTCGTCGTGGCATTCGTCGTCGCCTTGGCCTACAAGCTGGTCGATCCCACCATCGACACCTCGGTGCCGCTGCAGCTGTGTGATCTCGCGGAACTCGCGGCGGCCTATGCCTTGTGGTCACAACGGCATTGGGCCTTCGTCCTCACCTATTACTGGGGCCTCGTCCTGAGCTCGCAGGCATTGATCACACCTGACATCGGCACGCCGAAGGAGGGCGCTCCGGACTTCCCCCACCACCTCTTCGTCACCTTCTTCACGCTTCATGTGCTGGTCGTGTTGGCTGCCGTCTATCTGACGTGGGGGAGAGGTATGCGACCGCGGTGGCGCGACTACCGCTTCGCCGTCATCGCGACCCTGGGATGGGCGGCATTCACTCTCGCCTTCAACACGATCACGGGAGCCAACTACGGCTATCTCAACCGGAAACCTCCCACCGCGTCGCTGCTGGACGTTCTGGGTCCGTGGCCGGTGTATCTGCTGACTGAGGTCACGATCGTCCTGATCGTGTGGGCGCTGATGACCTGGCCTTGGGAGCGGGTGAGGCAGCGCGCGACGACAGCCGCGCCCCAGCTGTGAAATTGCTGTCAGTAGACGTGCAAAGTGATTATTGACACCGACACTTTGACAGGCTAGGTATATTACGCGCGTTTGCGAATGTGTATCGCTTGCGACCTGTCCCACCCGGGCGACAGTGGCCTGATCGAAGGGGCGGGTTGTGTGCAGACCACGGCATCACGCGAACGCGCGGAAGATCGCACCCCGGAGCACACGCGATGAGTAGCCACAGCAGCGGCACGCAGGACAGGTCGGGCATCGCCCGGGCCATCCGTGTGCTGGCGGTACCCATCGTGCTCGGCTGGATCGCTCTGACCGTCCTGACGAATGCGCTCGTCCCGTCGCTGGAGAAGGTCGGTGAGGAGCACACCGTCGGGCTGAGCGCCAACGACGCCCCGGCGATGATCGCGATGCGCAAGATCGGCGCCGATTTCCAGGAGTTCGATTCCGACAGCAACGCCATGGTGGTGCTGGAGGGCGAGCAGCCGCTCGGCGACGACGCGCACCACTACTACGACGGCGTCGTCGACAAGCTCGAGGCCGACACCGCCCACGTGCAACACGTCGCCGACTTCTGGGGCGACCCGCTGACGGCCTCGGGTGCGCAGAGCAACGATGGCAAGTCGGCCTACGTCCAGGTCTATCTGCGCGGCAACCAGGGCGAGACCCTGGCCAACGAGTCGGTGGCCGCGGTGCGGGAGATCGTCAACCAGTCGTCGCCTCCGCCCGGGGTCAAGGTGTACGTGACCGGCGGCGCGCCGCTGATCAACGACCAGCACCACGCCGGTGACAAGAGCATCGCCAAGGTCACCACCATCACGCTCGTGGTGATCGCCGTGATGCTCGTGCTCGTCTTCAGGTCTGTCGCCACCATGATCCTGGTGCTCGTCATGGTGTTCATGGAGCTCGGCGCTGCCCGCGGCATCGTGGCGTTCCTGGCCCACACCGACATCATCGGGCTGTCGACCTTCGCGGTGAACCTCCTGACCTTGATGGTCATCGCGGCCGGCACCGACTACGCGATCTTCGCGATCGGTCGCTATCAAGAGGCGCGCGGCGCCGGCGAAGACCGAGAAACCGCGTACTACACGATGTTCCGCGGCACCTCTCATGTGGTCCTGGGTTCCGGCATGACCATTGCCGGTGCCATGTTGTGTCTCAGCTTCACGCGCCTGCCGTATTTCCAGACCATGGGTGTGCCGTGTGCTGTGGGTACGTTCGTCGCGGTCGTCGCCGCGCTGACGATGGGCCCGGCGGTCATCGTGATCGGCAGCCGGTTCGGGCGTTTCGAGCCCAAGCGCAGCATCCGGTCGCGCGGCTGGCGTCGCGTCGGCATCGCCGTGGTGCGGTGGCCCGGCCCGATCCTGGCCGCGACGTTGGGCCTGGCGCTGGTCGGCCTGCTCACGCTGCCGGGTTACAAGACCAATTACGACGCCCGCAAATACCTGCCCTCCGACCTGCCTGCGAATGTCGGATATGCCGCGGCCGAAAGGCATTTCAGCGCCGCCCGGATGAACCCCGAACTGTTGATGGTCGAGGCCGACCACGACCTGCGAAACCCGGCTGACTTCCTGGTCATCGATAAGATCGCCAAGGGGATCGTCCGGGTGCCCGGCATCTCCCGGGTACAGGCGATCACCCGGCCCAACGGCCGCCCGATCGAGCACACCTCGATCCCGTTCCTGCTCAGCCGGCAGGGCACGACCAACACGATGAACCGGAAGTACCAGCAGGACCGCATGGACGACATGCTGGTTCAGGCCGATGAGATGCAGAAGTCCATCGACACGATGGAGCAGATGTCGCGGCTGACCCAGCAGATGGCCGACATCACGCATTCGATGGTGGCCAAGACCAAGGTGATGACCCTCGATATCGCCGAATTGCGCGACAACATCGGCGATTTCGACGATTGGCTGCGTCCGCTGCGCAATTACCTCTATTGGGAGCCGCACTGCTCCGACATCCCGCTGTGCTGGTCGATCCGGTCGATCTTCGACACCCTCGACGGCATCGACGCCCTGACCGATGACGTTCAGGAGTTGGTGCCCGAGCTGGAGCGGCTGGACACGTTGATGCCGCAGTTGGTCGCGCTGATGCCCGAGCAGATCGAATCCATGAAGTCCATGAAGACGATGATGCTGACGCAGCGGGCCACGCAGGCCGGTCAGCAGGATCAGATGGCCGCGATGCAGGAGAATTCGACGGCCATGGGCAAGGCCTTCGATGAGGCCCGCAATGACGACACGTTCTATCTTCCGCCGGAAGCCTTCGACAACAAGGACTTCAAGCGTGGCATGAAGAACTTCATCTCTCCCGACGGAAAGTCGGTGCGGTTCATCATCAGCCACGAGGGCGATCCCGCGACGCCGGAGGGCGTCAACCATGTGGACCCGATCAAGTTGGCGGCCAAGGAGGCGCTCAAGGGCACGCCGCTGGAAGGTTCCAAGATCTATCTGGCCGGCACCGCGGCCACGTACAAAGACATGAAGGACGGATCTTTCTACGACCTGCTGATCGCCGGAATCGCCGCGGTATCACTGATTTTCATCATCATGCTGCTCATCACGCGCAGTGTGGTGGCGGCGGCGGTGATCGTCGGTACGGTGCTGCTGTCCCTCGGCGCGTCGTTCGGATTGTCCGTGCTCGTGTGGCAGCACCTTCTCGGGCTGGAACTGCACTGGATGGTGCTGGCGATGTCGGTCATCCTGCTGCTGGCGGTCGGTTCCGACTACAACCTGCTGTTGGTGTCGCGGTTCAAGGAAGAACTGTCCGGTGGCCTGAAGACCGGCATCATCCGGGCGATGGCGGGAACCGGCTCGGTGGTGACCTCGGCGGGCCTGGTGTTCGCCTTCACCATGGCGTCGTTCGCATTCAGCGATCTCAAGGTCATGGCACAGGTCGGCACCACCATCGCACTCGGTCTGCTGTTCGACACTCTCATCGTGCGGTCGTTCATGACCCCGGCGATCGCGGCGCTGCTCGGCCGGTGGTTCTGGTGGCCGCAGGTCATCCAGTCGGCGGCGTCGAAGCGGCGGCTGGCTGAGCTCCAGCGCCGGCAGACATACAAAGCTTCCGCACAGCCCTGACTTAATAAGCAGATCTAACTTAATTGGTGGAAGCCGGAAACACCCGCTTCCGCTGACTCTGGACCGACGGCGGCTATGGTCCGCCGTCGGTCTGTGCCACCGGGCCGTTCCGGCTGGTGCGGGTCTGTAGCTGACAGGTAAACGAAACTGCCCATGTGCGAGTCGAAAACTCTCGCACATGGGCAGTTTCGTCTAACTACTTCTTGTTGCCCCCGGGTCGCGGAGGTGGCGGCGGCTTGGCCTTGGTCGTCGGCTCGAACTTGCCGCCCTTTTTCGGATCGAATGTTCCGGCCATGGTGATCCCTCTCGCTCGTTTCGATAGTCCCACCACTTCCCACCGTAACCACGATGGCAAGGCCCGGCGGGGCGAACGGCGATGAACAGCTGAGAGTTCCGTGTGAACCGTGCAGGTGCCAACGCCTTTCGCGGCGGATCGGCGTGACGAGGCCGGCGGGAATCACGGTGAGCGGAACGTAGCCGGCCGTACCAGGTCACCGTGGTGAGGCGGGGAAAGGCGACACGCCGGGTCTGGTTGCGACACGGTCACGGGACGATACCTATCGGTACATCACCGGTCACATCGGCAACATTGATCACTAACGTCACATCAGCCAACTGTGACGTCATGTCGACGTCCCTGCATTGGGAAGGTGTGACATGTCGCGACGTCCTCGAGGTGCTTCGACGATGGCAGCGGCGGCCGCAATCGGACTCGTCGTCGCCGTCGGCGTAGCGCCCTCGGCATCGGCTGAACCCTGTGAAGGCGCTGCTGCGGCCGCGCAACCCCTCCCGAACCAGGCCTTCCAGATCCCCAAGCCGTCCAGGCTCGCCCCGCTCAACCGGCCGATCGGGCACATGCCCGCCGGGGCCAACGACCGGGCCCCGCTGCCCAAGCTCGGGCAGTTGCCGCTGGCCCTGCTCAAGGCGCTGATGCCGAACTCCGGGCAGGTCAGGCAGAAGGCGGCGGTCGTCCCGGCACCCAATCCCGGCGGCGCCCAGCCTGTCCCGAACGCGGCACAACCGGCGCCGGCCCCGGCGGCGGCTCAGCCCGCGCCGGCTCCCGCGGCGCAACCGGCGCCAGGGGCGCCTCCCGGCACATCGATCGTCGGGTGGGTGACCGGACCCGACAGTCCCAACCAGACGATCAAGCGCTTCGCCATCACCGGCACCGACCTCGGAATCATGTGGGACAACGGGGATCCGGTGAACCGTCAGGTGTTGATGGCCTTCGGTGACACCAACGGATACTGCGGCATTCCCGGTAAGCAGTGGCGATACAACGCGCTGTTCCGCAGCCAGGACGGCTCGCTGTCGCAGACCGTTGCTGTGCCCGACGGTGTGGTCGCCAACAAATACTCGGGTTCTCCGGTGTGGCGCCAGGGCATTTCCAAGCAGATCATCAACAGCATCGGCCGGGCACCGGAGGAGACGGGGATCATCCCGACCGCGGGTATCGCCGTCGGGCGCAACCAGTATCTGAACTTCATGTCGATCCGGAACTGGGACAGCCCCGGAGCTTGGTCGACCAACTTCTCGGCGATCGCGATGTCGCCGGACAACGGCGAGAACTGGGGTGTCTACCCAGGGACCATCCGTCCGCCCGGTGGCGGCAACGAGAACTTCCAGATGGGCGCATTCCTCAAGCCCGGCCCCGGTGATCCGTACATCTACACGTTCGGCACACCGAACGGGCGCGGCGGGTCGGCCTATATCGCGCGGGTGTCCCCGGCCTTCATCCCGGACCTCACGAAATACGAGTATTTCAACGCCGACAACAATGCCTGGGTGCCGGGCAATCCGGCGGCGGCGACACCGGTGATCCCTGGCCCCGTCAGTGAGATGTCCGCCCAGTACAACACCTATCTCAAGCAGTACCTCGTGCTGTACGGCAACGGTGCCAACGATGTGGTGATGCGGACAGCGCCTGCACCCCAGGGGCCGTGGAGCCCGGAACAGTTGATCGCGCCGTCGTCACAGATCCCCGGCGGCATCTACGCGCCGTATCTGCACCCGTGGTCGACGGGCAAGGAGCTGTACTACAACCTGTCGCTGTGGTCGGCCTACAACGTCATGCTGATGAAGACCGTGTTGCCCTGACCCGTCCGTTGGTCTGTCGCCCAGGTGACAGCGGCGCCAACATCGCCTCGAGGCCGTATTCGAATACCGCGTCGTAATCGGTGGGGGACTGCAGGGCCGCGACGAGCGCCTGATCCGGCCAATCCGCGGTCCACAGCGACGGGTCCTCCTCCTGGTGCCGCGGGCCCCGCACGGCCGAGAACAGCATCACCGCAGAGGCGGTCACGTGCACCTGCACGGCCCGCAGCACCAGTGCGGCGCGGGTCCCGGTGAGGCCGGCCTCGGCCAGCTCGGCGGCGAGTTTCTGCTGGACTGGCAGGAACAACGTCGGTGTCCGATCCCGCTCGTGGGCGATCGCCAGCAGGTGTTGGCGGCGGATCAGCAGGCTGCGCTGGTTGCGGGCAAGCGCGGCAATCCGATTCACCGGAGTGTCGCCCTCCATGGGCAGCCCGGCCATCTCGGCGACCAGGCGGTCGACCAGGCTGTCGAAGAGCGCGTCACGGCCGCCGACGTGCCAGTAGATCGAGGTGACGGCCACGCCGATCCGCTCGGCGAGCCCGCGCATCGAGAATGCCTCCACCCCATCGGATTCAATGAGGCCGGCTGCCGCGTCGAGGATGACGTCGGCGTCGATCGCCTTTGCCTTCGGGCTCATCCGCCGGCTTCCGCCTCGGAGATGCGTTCGGGCCCGGGCAGGTCGAGGTAGCGCTCGAGATTGCGGTGCATGTTGATGATTCTCCGCTCCTCGGCCGACAGCACCAGGTGGGTGAAGCCCGGCTGGTGCAAACCGCGCTGCAGGCCGGTCAGTACGGCGATGTCCTGGCTCATCACCACTCCGGGATGAGCTTCGTCGGCGCCCATCCGGACGTCCGTCGGCCTGACCCGCGGTGCCTGCGCCGGCATGCGGGTCATCAGCGTCATCACGAGCTGCCCTCGGTCGGGGTCGGGCCCGGGCAGCGACGTCATCACCGTCAGATGGTCGGCGCTGGCCAGCAGGGTCAGGTTGGGGAAGATGTTGTACTGGTGCAGGCACATCACCTGGTCGGTACTGGCCCAGCCGATGTCGACGCCGCGCTCGGCCGCGAATTCCTTGATCTGCGTGGCGATCACGTCGGCCACCGTCTGGCCGGGCGACCGCCGGTCTCGGGGGAAGGGCGTGCCTTCGGCGAGACCCATCAGGGCACCCTGTGTGTACACGTAGGCGTCCCACACTTCTTCGTCGCTCAGCGATCCGGCGAGTCGCGGGCTGGGAACTCCGTAGAGGGATTCGGATTTGCCGGTGTGGCCCCAGATCTTCTGTGGGGCGTACACGTCGTCCATGCACCGGTGCAGTTCGGGATGCAGGGTCTGGACGTGATAGGTCTCGCTGTAGCCGTCGGCGATTGTCTTCCAGTTGGCGTCGACGTCGATGGTCATCGTTGCGTAGCAACGGAAGTCGCCGAGGCCGCACCAGGCGATGTCGCCGGGGACCGCCTCCAGGTAGTCGGCCAGGGGCATCGCGGCGGGGTCGAGGTTGACGAAGACCAGCCGTTCCCAGGTGTCGACCCGCACCGGAGCCAGCGGAAACTCCGACATGTGCACCGACCCGAACCCCTTGCGGTTCGGGATTCGTTTGAGCGCCCCGGCCAGGTCCCAGGTCCAGCCGTGGTAGCCGCATTTCAGTTCCCGCAGCGAGGAACCGACGCCGGTGCACAGGGCGTTGCCGCGATGGCGGCAGGCGTTCTGGAAGGCGCGCAATTCACCGTCGTCCCCGCGGACGATCAGCACCGAGTAGGGGCCGCAACGGTATTCGAAGTAGTCGCCCGCCTCGGCCACGTGATCGACCGTGCACGCTGCCTGCCAGACCCGCGGCCACATGCGCTCCACCTCGAGTTGGGCGAACGCCGGTGAGACGTAGCGTTCGGCAGGCACCAGGGTGGGGCGCGCCGGTGGATCGCCGATCGCGTCCACCCGTCGTGGGTTGTCGGTGTGCGTGGAAGTCAGGGCCATGGAGGTGCCTCCCATTGAGAAGGACAAACTCGGGACGGTGGCAATGTAACGGTGTTACATTGCCACCGTAGCGGCCTGAACGCCTCAAGGGAGCAAAAACGTGTTCGATCTCAAAATCACCGGCGGCACCGTCGTCGACGGGACCGGTGCGGACCGGTTCACCGCCGATGTCGCGATCAAGGACGGCAAGATCGTCGAGGTGCACCGGCGCGGCGCCAACGACCCTGCCCTGGGCGGCGACGCAGCCGAAACCATCGACGCCACAGGCAAGATCGTGGCCCCCGGCTTCGTCGACATTCACACCCACTACGACGGCCAGGTCTCCTGGGACGCCGTGCTCGAGCCGTCCAGCAACCACGGCGTCACCACCGTGGTGGCGGGCAACTGCGGTGTCGGTTTCGCACCGGTCCGGCCCGGTCAGGAGGAGTGGCTGATCTCCCTGATGGAGGGTGTCGAGGACATCCCCGGCACGGCCCTGACCGAGGGCATCACCTGGGGCTGGGAAACCTTCGGCGAATACCTGGACGTCATCGGACAGCGCGAACTGGCGGTCGACATGGGTACCCAGATCGCCCACGGCGCCATCCGGGCCTACGCCATGGGGGAGCGTGGCGCCCGCAACGAGCCGGCGAACCCCGATGACATCAAGGCGATGGCGAAGCTGGTGCAAGAGGCCATCGAGGCAGGGGCGCTTGGCTTTTCGTCGTCGCGCACCATCGCGCACACCGCCATGGACGGCGAGCCGGTGCCCGGCACCTTCGCCGCCGAGGACGAGTTGTTCGCCCTGGGCCGGGCCACCGCGGCCGGTGGGGCGGCGGTGTTCGAGCTGGCCCCGCAGGGCGCCGCCGGCGAAGACATCGTCGCACCCAAGAAGGAACTCGAATGGATGCGCCGCCTCGGCGAGGAGATCGACTGCGCGCTCAGCTTCGCCCTGATCCAGGTCGACGCCGACCCCAACCTGTGGCGCGAGCAGCTCGATCTGTCGGCGGCGGCGCACAAGGCCGGTAGCCGGTTGTTCCCGCAGGTGGCGGCGCGGCCGTTCGGCATGCTGCTGGGCTTTCCCGGTCACCACGCCTTCACCCACCGCCCGACCTACCGGCGCCTGCAGGCCGAATGCACGCGTGAGGAGCTGGCCGAGCGCCTCGCGGATCCGAAGGTGCGCGCGGCGATCCTGGCCGAGGAAGACCTGCCGATCGACCCCGGCAAGCTGTTCGACGGCATGTTCATGTTGGCGCAGAACGCGGCAAATCGCCTGTACCACATCGGAGAACCGCCGGACTACGAACCGACCGAGGAACGCACCGTTGCGGCGATCGCCAAGCAGCGTGGCCTGGACCCGCTGGCCGCGATGTACGACCTGATGCTCGAGGCCAACGCGGGCGCCATGCTGATGTACCCGATGTTCAACTACTCCGACGGCAACCACGATGCGATCCGGGAGATGCTCACCCACCCGGCCGGCGTGCTGGGCCTGTCCGACGGCGGCGCGCACTGCAGCATGATCTGCGACGCCTCGTACCCGACGTTCCTGCTGACGCACTGGGCGCGCGACCGTCATCGCGGCGAGAAGCTGCCGCTGGAGTACGTGATCCGCAAGCAGTCGCACGACACCGCGCAGCTCTACGGGATGTCGGACCGCGGCGTCATCAGTGTGGGCAAGAAAGCCGACGTCAACGTCATCGACCTGGACGCGCTGACCTTGCACGCGCCGAGGATGGCGTATGACCTGCCCGCCGGCGGAAAGCGGTTGGTGCAGGGCGCGAGTGGTTACGAGGCGACGATCGTGAGCGGCACGGTGACCCGTCGGCATGGCGTCGACACCGGTGCCCGCCCGGGCCGGCTGGTGCGCGGGATCCGCTGATCCGTAGGGTCTTTCGCCATGGCGGATTTTCGTTACGATCCGCGTCAGCGCCCGGCGCAACCTCCGGCGCCGGCCGCTGACGCTTTCACCATCCACACTGCCGTTGTCGCCGAAGAGGTTTCGCTGGCATTTGTCCGCGAGGGCATCGGCGGTGTGCCCCTTCTGCTGGTGCACGGCTATCCCGAGACCAAGCGGATCTGGTGGCGCAACATCGAGGCCCTGGCCGCGGCCGGCTTCGAGGTCATCGTCCCGGATCTGCGCGGTATGGGTGACAGCTCGATCCCGCCCGACGACCGGCACGACATCGTCACGTACTCCCGCGATCTGTATGCGCTGGTGCACGACGAGCTGGGGCACGAGTCGTGCCTGATCGCCGCGAGCGATGTCGGGGCTGTGGTCAGCACCGACCTGATTCACCGGTTTCCCGGATTCGTCACGCGTTTCTGTGTTTTCAACACCGTGCCGCCCATGGCCGTCGACTACTCGGGGATCGGCACGCGGCATCCGGGATCGATCGGCGGCGCGGCCGACCCGACCGGCGATTACCGGTGGATGCAGGGCGCCTTCCCCGACGAGCTCGCCGCGATGCTGACCACACCCGAGGCGCGCAGGCAGTGGGTGGCGGCGATGTACACCAATCGGTTATGGGGCTCGGCCTACGCGTTCACCCAGCCCGACGTGGATTTCATGACCGAGCCGTTCGCCGACGAGGCACGGCTACAGGCGGGCTGGGCGTCCTACCAACTGGCCTACGGCCGCGCGATGTCCGACATCCCGTTGATGGATGCGGTCGAGGTGCCCACGTTGGTGCTGTACGGACCCGACGATCATGTGGTCGGCGAGGATTTCGTCCCCCGCACCGAGCGCGCGTTTCTCAATCGCATTGGGCCGTTGGTGATTCCGGGTGCGGGTCACTTCCTGCAGTGGGAGCGCGCCGACATCTTCAACCGGTTGATCCCCGCGGTGTTCGGCGACGTCATCGTGAACCATCGGCGGGCTGCGCCAGAATCGACCCGCCCAGCCAGCGTCTGACGAAGCGCCGCAGCTCCTCGGGGCTGCGGGTGGGATCGTTCGGTGCGACGAAGAACGACAGCATCGTGCGCAGGGTGAACTCCACCAGGTCACGCAGCGATGATTCGTCGTACCCGTACTTCTCCCAGTCGACGTCGAAGCGCGTGATCATCCGCATACCGAACGCCTGGCCTTCGTCGGAGGCCACGTTGACCGAGCTGGCTGCGGCCTGGGGCCCCGACAGCATGATGCGCAGGTGCGGTATCCGGGCGACCTCCGCCAAGGTGAACATGACGCCTTCGGTCATCGCCTCGGCGGGATCGGTGATGCCGCGCACGCTCTCGGCGAGCCGGTCGAGAAACCCGTCGACCGTGGCGATGGCCGCCGCGTGCATCAGGGCCTCGGCCGTGGGGAAGTAGCGGTACACGGTCTGGCGGATGACACCGAGCGATGCCGCGACATCGGCGATGCTGATGCTGGTGCCGGTCTCGGCGATCAACCGCACCGCCGCGGCCACGATGCGTTCCGAGGCTTCCTCGTCGCTTCCGGGTGGCCGCCCGTCCCACCCCCGCCTACGCGCCACGGTCTGGATTCCTGGCAGGCAACATCCCTGCAGGATATCGCCACCCATCGTTGACGGGCCGTATCCGCGTGTAGTAATCATACAAACCACGCGTTGTTTGTATGATTACTTTCGATCAGCAGGCAGTCGCGGTTCGAGAGTCTCAAGACAAGGCGAGGTGGCACCGATGACGGATCTGATCGTGCGGAAGATGAGGTTCGCGTTCGCGGACCACCGCGTCCCGTTCCTGTGGAACGAGACCAACCCGGCGTTCTCGTCGATGGCCAACGCGGTGTCGTTCCTGGCCATCGCGTTCGAGAAGATGATCGGCCACATGATCACCGAGGCCATGCCGTTCATCACCGATCCGGAGGTGGCCGAGGAGGCCCAGGCCTTCGTGCGGCAGGAGGGTCAGCACTCGATGGCCCACCGCCAGCACGCCAAGGGGCTGATCAAGACCTACCCGGCCCTCAAGGAAACCCTCGACGAGGTGATCAAGGCTTTCGACGACCTCACCGCCGAGACGCCGCTGAAGTACCGGCTGGCCTACACCGCCGATCTGGAGGCGACGTTCACGCCGGTCTTCAAATTGATGCTCGATCATGACGACACGCTGTTCGCTCCGGGGGACGATCGTGTGGCGTCACTGTTCCTGTGGCACTTCGTCGAAGAGGTCGAGCACCGCAGTTCGGCATTGATCATCTACGACGCGGTGGTGGACGACCCGTGGTACCGCATGCGGGTGGCCCCGTCGATCTTCAAGCATGTGTGGGCCGTGCTCAAGATCGCCACCGAGGGCTTCAACAAACATGTTCCGCTGGAAGAACGACAGATCGACGCGATGTCGATGTTCGGTATGCAGGCACGGAAAAAGGCTCTGCTGCAAAAGCTTCCGTTCACCAAGACCCCGTATGACGGGCCGGTCGCGAATGCGTTCGCCCATCTGCCGGTGCGCGAGATGCTGACTGCCCTTGCGGGCGTCGTCCGCAGCCAGGTTCCGGGTCACGATCCGGCCCACGAGAAGCTGCCAGTGCTGGCCGACGAGTGGTTCCAGCGCTACCAGGACGGCTACGACGTGACGCTGTGGTACACCGCAGGTGACGCCGCAGAGCAGAAAGCGACCACCGCCGATGTCTGATCTGTGTGCCCCGACCTTCTCGGGTTTGGCTGAGCGCCTGGGCTTTTCATGTGACACCGCCGGAGGGCTGGTCGAGTTCCGCAGCCCGTTCGGGCTGGAGAACTGGACGCTGCCGGTGCTGGAGATCACCGTGATCGTCGGCGCGGTCCTGGCCTTGGTGTACGCCATCGTGCGGCTGCGCCGTCACAACGATCCGACCAACCTGGTGCTGTGGTTCGGCGCCATCGCCTATCTGCTGATCATCGAACCGCCGCTGTATTTTCCGGGCGCGTTCGGGATCGCCGACCACGTCGACACGATGTTCGCGCACAACGTGTTCACCGTCGACTTCCTGTGGGGCCGGCTGCCGCTCTACATCGTGGCGATCTACCCGATGATGGCGACGGTGGCCTACGAGATCGTCCGGATCCTCGGGGTCTTCCGCCGGCGCGGTGTGCTGGTCGGCGCGATCTGTGTCGGGTTCGTCCACCACGCGTTCTACGAGATCTTCGACCACATCGGGCCGCAGCTGCGGTGGTGGGAGTGGACCCTGGACCATCCGATGAACCAGCCGTTCTTCGATTCGGTGCCGCTGCCAAGCGTGGTCGTGTTCGCGGCCCTCTGGCCGATGTCGTTGGCCTTCTGCGTGCAGCTGTTCGTCGGCCGCCACGTCCAGGACGGCAAGACGTTCACCGGCTTGCAGATCCTGGGGCGCACCGTCGTGGTCGGCGTGCTGGCATCGATCGGGACGGCGGTGCTGCCCCTGCCCGCCACGCTCGCCGCGACGATCTCGGGGAGCACCGCGGTAGGCGGGGTGGTCTATGCCGCCGAACTCGTGGTGCTCACCGTGGTGGCGATTCCGGTGCTGTTCAGCCAGTGGTCGAGCCTGCGCAAGGACCGCGACCCGGCAACCGTGCGCTATTCGAACCCGCTCATCCTGGGCTACGCCGCGGTGTATCTGGCCGTCATGACGGTCCTGTGGCTGACGGCCCTGCCGGCCTACTTCGGCGCCGTCGACGGTGTCACCTCCAACGGTGATCCGATCGGTAGCCTCGCCTACGCGGTGATCTGCGTGCTCATCGCTGGATTGTCGATCGCCGCGGCCGCTACCGCGAACCCTGCTGACCAGCAGCAACGGCCCGATGCGGTAGCGCCGGAACTGGCGGGCGAGCGGGAATGAGAAGCGAACCCACAGGCGCGCCACCCGGCTGACCGCGTGGGTGATGGGGCAGAATTGCGGGGGTGCCGACACCGCCGCAACGCCCCGGTGAGCCCGGCCGGCGAGATATACAAGGTCGCGGCCCTGTGCCGCCGCCCGACCCGGCCACCCGGCGGCTGCCCCGACCAGGACGGCCCGAGGCGCCGACGGAACAGATCCGGGCCCGCTATCAGCCGCGGGAGGCCGCGACCGAGAAGTTCAGGCCCCCGGAGGCCGCGACCGAGAGAATCGTGCAGAACCGTCCCCCGGTCGAGCCCAATCGGCCCGGGCCTGAGCCGGCCAAGCCGTCGTCACGATGGCGCAGCCCGCTGGCGATCGTCCTCGCCGCCGTCATCGTCGTCGCACTCATGGTGATCGGACTGACCGGCGCCGAACTTTACGCCCGGCACAAAGCGGGCTCGGTGCTCGTCGCGGTCACCGAATGTGTGGTGGAGGACAGTGCCACCGTCTCGTTCGGGGTGAAACCGCCGTTCCTGTGGCAGCACATCACCGGCCACTACACCAACATCTCGGTGGAAACCGGCGGCAAGCAGGTGCAGGCCGCCAAGGGCATGACCGCAGACGTGGCGCTGTCCGACATCCGCTTGCAGGGCACCGAGGATTCCAAGGGCACCATCGGATCGTTGAGCGCCACGCTGAGCTGGACGTCGGCCGGTATCAAGGACACGGTGGCCGAGAACCTGCCCGGCGTCGGCTCCCTGGTCACCGATGTCAGCACCGACCCGTCGGCGGGAACCATCACCATCGAGGCGGTGGGGGACACCAAGGTGACGGCAAAGCCGTTGGTGAACGACGGACACCTGAACCTGCAGATCACCGACGTCAGCGGTCCGTTCGAGAGAGACACCGTGCAGGCAGCGCTCGACGGTCTCATGACGAAGCTGAACGACGCCTACCCGCTCGGGATCCACGCCGACAGCGTCTCGGTTACCGACACCGGCGTGGTGGGCAAGTTCTCCAGCCAGAACGCATCCATCCCCAACGACGAATCCGCCGACGCCTGCTTCTCCCAGCTGTGATGCCGGCCCGATTCGCAACGGCCGGCGTGCTGACCCTGGCGGTGCTATGCGGCACTCCGCTCGCCCGCGCACAGGACCCCAGCCCGCTAGTGCCGCTGGTCGACGCCGCGGCGCAGCGCCTGCAGACCGCAGACCCTGTGGCCGCCAACAAGTTTCGCAACGGTGGACCGATCGAGGATCCGCGACGCGAACAACAGGTCATCGACGCCACCACGGCCGAGGCCCACAGCCGGCATATCGACCCGGCCTACGTCGGCCAGGTGTTCCGGGATCAGATCGACGCGACCGTCGCCGTGGAGTACGGCCTGTTCGCGCGATGGAAGCTGGATCCGGTGACCGCTCCCGCAGCTGCCCCGGATCTGGCGGCGTCGAGAACTGCCATCGACGCGCTCAACCACGCGATGGTGAACGAGATCGCCGACCAGTGGCCGACCCTTCACTCGCCGTCGTGCCCGGCCGACCTGGCGGGCGCCGTCGATGGCGTGGCCACGGCGCGAAATCTTGATCCGCTGTATCGGCAGGCGCTGGACTACGCCACCAGGTCGTATTGCCGCTGACCGTCGGGCGCATTCGGGAATTGACGTTTCTGTCGACGGTGCGTGGGTACTCCTGGCCGCAGGAGGTCTTGAAATGCCTACATGGAGTTGGATCGTCATCGTCGTGGTCGCCGTGGTGATCGTGCTGCTCGCAGTGGTCGTGGCCGCATCGATGATGCGTCAGAAGCGCAGCGAGCGGCTCAAGGATCAGTTCGGGCCGGAGTATGAGCGCACCGTCGAAACAGCCGGTGATCAGCGTGCTGCGGAGCGTGAACTACTTGCGCGCGAACGCAAGCACAACAAGTTGGACATCAAAGAGCTGGCGCCGGAGTCGCGGGTTCGCTACGTCGAGGCATGGGGCGTCACCCAGGCCGGGTTCGTCGACAACCCCTCGAAATCGGTCGGTGACGCCGATCGTCTGGTGACCGAGGTGATGCGCGAACGGGGTTATCCGGTAGACGATTTCGAGCAGCGTGCTGCAGATCTGTCGGTGGATCACCCCAAGGTGGTCGAGCACTACCGGGCGGCGCACATCCTGCACCTCGCGCAGGAGCAGGGCGAGATCGGCACCGAGGCGCAGCGTGAGGCGCTGGTTCACTACCGCGCGCTCTTCGAGCGATTGGTCGGGGCTGAGCCTGAAACGCAGGCCGGGCCTGACAGCCGCGCCGCCGAACATGTGGCCCAGCCCGAACGCGCCACCCCGGCCCAGCGTGAGGCCGGCACGAACGAAGCCGGTACGGATTCGCCCAAGGAGGCGCGAGCATGACGACCCACGAAGAACAAACGACTGTCTCGCCGGAAGCCACCGAGGCCGAGCCGTCGAGCGAGGACAACACGATGTTGTTCGCCGGCGAGCATCGGTCGGGATTGCACTCGCGCTGGAACGACGTTCAGGCGGCGTTCGTCGACGACCCGAAAGAATGCGTGCAGAAAGCGGACAACCTTGTGGCAGAAGTCGTCGAGGAGCTCACCGCGAGTTTCGCCGACACCCGGTCCAGGCTTGAGGCGCAATGGTCTCGAGGCGAGGAGGCATCCACCGAGGATCTCCGTGTGGCACTGACGCGCTATCGCGATTTCTTCCAGCGGCTGCTGTCGGTGTGAGGCTCGTCAAGGGTTACAAACTGTCCACGATGGCGTTTTTCAGGGCCTCGGAACTGGTGCCGAACACCGCCTGAACGCTGTTGCCGACCTCGATGACGCCTGCGGCGCCGAGGGCCTTCAGCCGGTCCTGGTCGACCTTGCTCTTGTCGGCCACCTCCATGCGGAGCCGGGTGATGCAGGCATCGACATTGACGAGGTTCTCCCGGCCGCCGAACGCCGCGATGATCTGTTCGGCCTGAGTGTCCGCGCGCGCGGGTGCGGTCAACGTGCCGGTGCCGCCAGCCGTCACCGTGTTGGTGGAATCGGCGCCCTCACCGAGGTTGGCCCGTTCCTCGGCCTCGAACTCCGTCTCGGGCTCACGGCCGGGTGTGAGCATGTTCCACCTCTTGATCGCGACGTAGAACAACACGAAGTAGACGACCGAGAACACCGCTCCCATCACGATCAGCAGCCAGATGTTCTTCGCCGCGGGCGCCCCGCCATACAACAACAGGTCCAGGAGTCCGGCCGAGAACGAGAAGCCCAGGTGGATGTCGAGCAGGTAGGCGATCGCCAGGGACAGCCCGGTCAGGACCGCATGGATGACGTAGAGAGGGAACGCCACGAACATGAACGCGAACTCGAGCGGTTCGGTCACGCCGGTCAGGAACGCGGTGAGGGCGGCCGCCGAGAGGATGCCGACCGCAACTTTGCGTTGCTTCTTGTTCGCGGCGAGGATCATCGCCAGCGCCGCGGCGGGCAGGCCGAACATCAACACCGGGTAGAACCCCGAGGTGAGGATGCCCGCGGTCGGGTCGCCCGCCGCGAACCGGGTGAGCTCACCGGTGACCACCGTGCCGTCCGCGTTCTGATAATCGCCGTAGATGAACCACACGTAAGAGTTCGGGATGTGGTGCAGGCCCAGGGGAATCAGCATGCGGTTGGCGAATCCGTAGACGAATGCCCCCAGCGCGCCGCTGCCGCCGATGAACCGGCCGAGCCCGGTCAGTCCCGCGTCGAAGATCGGATAGAAGTAGCTCATCAGGAAGGCGATGAACAAGCTCGCCAGGGATACCACGATCGGCACGAACCGCCGTCCCCCGAAAAAGCCGAGATAGGACGGTAATTGGATGGTGTGGTAACGGTCGAACAACCATGCCGTGACCAGACCCACTACGATTCCGGCGAACACGCTGTAGTTGATCTGGGCTTGATCGCCGGCCTTGTCCACCTCGCCGGCCAGCACGATGGGGGACATGGTCTTGAAGACCGCCGCCATCACCAGGTAGCCGACCACCGCTGCCAGCGCCGTCGAGCCGTCGGCCTTGCGGGCGAAGCCGATCGCGACACCGACCGCGAACAGCAGGGGCAGGTTGGTGAACAGCGCGTCGCCTGCGGCGCTCATCGCCTTGAAGAAGGGGCCGATGACGGGGGAGTCGATCCGGCCCAGCAGGTCGGGTTGGCCCAGCCGCAGCAGGATGCCGGCGGCGGGCAGCACGGCGATCGGCAGCATGAGGCTCTTGCCGAGTCGCTGCAGTTGTGCGAACGCGGGTATACGCAGACCGGATTTCACCTGTGCAACTTCAGATTTCGTCGTATCGCTCATCGCCTTATCGCCCTCCTGGCCACCCAGCGCGACCCGCCGCGAAGCTGAGCGGAAGCTTAGACGAGAACCCGTAAACTCGAGGCCGTCTTCCGGCCGCGCTCGTATTGTTTGTGGCACGAGCCCCCGCGCCGCAAAGGAGCCCCACACGTGAGCAGCACGCGAGTACTCGCCCCGGTCGCGGGGCGCGCAGTAGCACTCCAGGACGTTCCTGACCCCGTGTTCTCGGCCGGCATGGTGGGGTACGGCGCCGCGGTGGACCCACCGCGCGGCGTGATCGACGCGATTGCCCCGGTCAGCGGCAAGTTGTTGAAACTGATGCCGCACGCCTACGTGATCATGACCGCCGACAATGTCGGCGTCCTGGTCCACCTCGGGCTGGACACCGTCGCACTGAACGGAGCAGGCTTCACCACACATGTGAGTCAGGGTGATGAGGTCACCGCAGGCCAGGTGGTGATCACCTACGACGTGCCGGCCGTCGAGGCGAAAGGCCTGAATCCGATTGTCCCCGTTGTGGTCATGGACGAGCGTGAGCCCGGCAATGTGACGGTGGCCCGGCCGGTGGCCGCAGGAGCCGACATCGATTCGGGTGCAGAACTTTTCACGGCGAACAAGTAGATGGAAGTCATCATCCTCGCCGATGCCGCGAAGATCGGCGGCGTGGCCGCCGATACGGTCGGCGCGCTGCTGGACCGTAAACCGGACGCGGTTCTGGGCCTTGCCACCGGCTCGTCGCCGCTGGCGATCTACGACGAACTCGCCGCGCGGTGTACCGCCGGGCAGATCTCGTTCCGGCAAGCCCGCGGCTTCACCCTCGACGAGTACGTCGGCCTGCCCGCCGACCATCCCGAGCGCTACCGCAACGTGATCGACACCGTTTTCGTCTCGCGCGTCGACTTCGCCCCGGGTGCGGTGCTGGGCCCGGACGGCCTGGCGACCGACATCCCGGCGGCGTGTGCGGCATACGAGGATGCCATCCGCGGCGCGGGCGGAGTCGATCTTCAGATCCTCGGCATCGGCACCGATGGACACATCGGCTTCAACGAGCCCGGGTCCTCGCTGGCGTCGCGCACCCGCATCAAGACACTGACGCAGCAGACCCGCCTCGACAACGCCAGGTTCTTCGGAAGCGATCTGGACGCGGTGCCGACGCACTGCCTGACCCAGGGGCTGGCCACCATCATGGCGGCCCGGCACGTGATCCTGGTGGCGCTCGGCCGCAGTAAGGCCGAAGCGGTGCACCATCTGGTCGAGGGCGCCGTGAGCGCCATGTGGCCGGCGACCATCCTGCAGCATCACCCGCATGTCACAGTCCTGCTCGATGAAGCTGCGGCACAGCGGCTTCAACTCATCGGCTACTACCGTGAGACCTACCGCTCGAAACCGGATTGGCAGGGCATCTGAATGCTGCTGACCGCCGGCACGTTGATCACGGGCGCAGAGCTGTTGCGGCCGGGATGGATTGACGTGTCGGGCGGTCGCGTGACGGCCGTCGGCGCCGGTGCGCCGCACCGGCCAGCCGATGGTGATCTGGGCCCGGTGACCGTGGTGCCGGGTTTCGTCGACACCCATACGCACGGCGGTGGCGGCGGCAGTTTCTCGGTCCCATCGGAGGCCGACACGTCGGCCGCGGTGGCGCTGCACCGTCGGCACGGCACCACCGCAATGATCGCCTCGCTGGTCACCGCGAGCCCGGACGATCTCCTGCATCAGGTGAGGGTGCGGGCCGAGGACGTCCGGGCCGGGCGCATGGACGGAATCCACCTCGAAGGCCCGTGGCTGTCGACGGTGCGGTGCGGGGCCCATCAACCCGCGCTCATGCGCGACCCGGATCCGGCAGAGATCGACCGGGTGCTCACCGCCGCCGAGGGGACGATCCGGATGGTGACGATCGCGCCCGAACGTAGCGGCGCGCTCGCGGCGATCCGGCAGTTCGTCGACGCCGGTGTGGTGGTGGCCGTGGGTCATACCGAGGCGACCTACGAACAGACCCGCGCGGCTATCGCGGCCGGTGCCACGGTCGGCACGCATCTGTTCAACGCCATGCGCCCGATCGACCGGCGCGAACCGGGTCCGGTGATCGCGCTGCTCGAAGATCCCTCCGTCACCGTCGAACTCATCACCGACGGGGTCCACATCGATCCGGCCATCTACCGGCATGTCACGCGCTCCGTCGGCCCGGATCGCGTCTCGCTGATCACCGACGCGATGGCAGCCACCGGCATGTCCGACGGGCGGTATCACCTGGGCCCGGTGCAGGTCGACGTGGTGGACGGGGTCGCTTTCGTCGGGGGCACCGACACCATCGCGGGGAGCACCGCGACCATGGACCGGGTGGTCCGGTTCGCGGTCACCCATTGCGGACTGCCCCGCGACGAGGCGCTGCTGCTCGTCGTTCGTCAGGCCTCCCTGAACCCGGCGCGGGCGATGGGTCTTCCCGGTGAGGGCCTGATCGCCGGGGCCGCAGCCGATCTCGTGGCGCTGGGTGCGGATCTGACCGTCGCGGCGGTGATGCGCCGGGGCGTGTGGGAGCTGGAACCGGCGGTGTAGCCCGCTCGTCGCGCGCTGTTCGCCCGAGAAGTGTTTTCTGAGGCAAACATTCGCGTTGCGGGGGCGTTGATTAGCCGTTACAAATTCTTGCACCGGCGTACCGTCACCGGGGTAACGCCGCAGAGCATCTGGGGGTCGTTCTTGTCGGACTGGCCATTTGTCGCACGGGATGTCGAGCTGCGCGAGGCCGCGCAGGCGCTGCGGGGCGGCGCTCGCGGGGTGGTCATCGCCGGTAAGGCCGGAGTCGGGAAATCGGCGCTGGCGCGGGTACTGGCCGAGGGTCTGGAGGCAGACGGTTGCCCCGTCCGGTTCGTGCTGGGTACCGAGACCGGGCAGGCGGTGCCGCTCGGGGCATTTCGCCACGCGCTCACCCTCGCCGACGCGCATGACCCTACGGTGATGCTCGCCGTCGCACACGAGATGTTGGCCTCCGATCCCGACCTGGTCATCGTGGTCGATGACGCGCAGCACCTCGACCCGTTGTCGGCGCTGTTGGTCCAGCAACTGGCGGTGCACGGCTCGCCGAGGCTGATCGTCACCATCGGGAACGGCGCTGCCACATCCGATGCGGTGACGGCCCTGTGGAAGGAACAGCTGCTGCTGCGGCTGGACCTCGAACCCTTCACCCGGGCGCAGACCGCTGAGTTGGCCGCGGCGGTGTTGGGCGGCGAGGTCGACGAGCGCACCGTCGCAGAACTGCACCGGTTTTCCTCGGGAAGCCCGCTCTACCTGCGGGGTGCGCTCAACGCGGCCCTGGGCGATGCGGTGCTGGTCTGCGAACAGGGCCGCTGGCGGCTGCGCGGGCAGCTGCGGGCCAGTGCCGATCTGCACGCACTGATCAATTCCCGGTTCGACACCCTGACGCCGGACGAACGCGATGTGGTGGAGGTGGTCTCCACCGCCGAGGTGCTCGACTGGGACGTGTTGGCGGGAGCCTGCGACCTCGACGCGATCGCCCGGGTCGAACGCAGGGGAGCGATCCAGGTGCTCAACGACGCGGCCTGCACCCTCGTGCAGCCGGGGCACCCCATCATCGGTGAAGTGGCCCGCAGCCGGTGCTCGAAAACTCGTTCCCGGCAGATCAATACGCTGTTGGCCTCGCTGCTGGAGGCGCACCTGCAGTCGCCGCACAGCGGCCGGCTCCCTGACGTCCGGGGACGCATACAGCTGGCGCGATTCATGGCGGGAGGCAACGGTCCGACGGATCCGGGAGCCATCGCCGACGCCGCGGCAAGTGCGGTCACCATGTCCAACCTGGCGCTGGGAGAAGAGCTGGCGCGATACGCACTGGATCACGGTGCCGGGGTACGAGCGGCGATCGTGCTGGCCGACGCGATGAGCTGGCAGGGACGCGGCGAGCAGGCCGAGGAGTTGTTGGCCCGGTCGGTACCACCGACTGAGGACGAACCGATGCTGGCGCGGTGGGGCTGCCTGCGGGCATCCAACCTGTTCTTCGGGTGTGCCCGCCCTGACGCGGCGCGGTCGGTGCTCGCCGTGGTGCGGCAACAGGTGCACTGCCCGCAGACGTTGAACCTGGTCGTGGCGATGGAAGCGGTTTTCGCGTTCTTCGCCGGTGAGCTCGCCGGTGCGATCGCGCTGGGCACCGAAACTCTGGGCGCCGCGGCGTTGTCGACGGCCAACGGGTCGACGGCGAACGTATGGGCGGCACTGGCCACCTCGAGTGCGCTGGCCTTGTCGGGCCGTTCGGACGAGGTTGCCGAGGTGGCGCAGGCAGGTGAGTTGGCCGCCGAGGATTGCGAGTCGGGGCCGCAGCGCTACTGGCTGGCTTTCGCGCAGGTATCGGCCGCCGTGGCCGAAGGGGAGCTCGAGCGGGCACAGCGGGTCTGTGACCGCTACGCCGTGCCGGCGGCCGGTTCTCCGCAGGCCGAGGCCATTGTTACCGCGCTGAGCGGGAGGGTGGCGTTGGCCCGCGGTTGCCTGCCGTCGGCGGCCGAAGCCCTGCAGGCCGCGTTGTGGGCCACCCCGCAGGTCCTCCCGCCGGGGTGGCTGATGGTGGTCGCCGCATGGCTGGCCCAAGTCGAGGGGATGCGTGGCAACGGCTCCGCCGCGGGCGCCGCTCTGCTCCGGGCCGAGGCTGCGGCAGCCGGGCCGCTCGAGGTGTTCCGGCCAGAGCTGGACTTGGCCAGGGCCTGGACGGCGGCAGCGATCGGTGACACGAGATCGGCCGTCGATCACGTTGCCCGGGCGGCGCAGTGCGCCAAGGCGGGCGGTATGGACACGGTGGAGCTCACGGCCCTGCACACAGCGTTGCGATTCGGGGAAACCTCGGGTCACCGCAGGATCCAGCAACTGGCGCGCCGCCAGGGTGGCCGGCTGGCCGAGGCCATCGCCGCGCACAGCCGCGGCCTGGCCCGCCAGGACCCCGGTCAACTCGTCGCGGCCACGGACCGGTTCGAGGTGATCGGTGCGCTGGGGTTGGCCGCCGATACAGCTGCCCACGCGGCCAGAGAGTATGCCCGGGCCGGTTGCCGCGGCGGTGAATTGGAATCGGCCGCGCGGGCACTGTGGCTGTCGGGCCAGAGTGGCGCGCTGACCCCGGCCATGTGCAGCGCCGGAGACCCGCTGCCGCTCACCGAGCGGGAGTGGGAGATCGCCAATCTTGTCGGTATCGGGATGAGCAACCGCCAGATCGCCGGCGAGTTGTGCCTGTCGGTGCGCACCGTCGACGGGCACCTGTACCGCATGTTCGCCAAACTCGGTGTGGAGGACCGCGACCACCTGGCCCGGCTGGCGCGTTTCGGGCCGGCCAGTTGATCAGACGGGGCGTTCGGGGTCCTCACTGGAGGTGCGGGCACCCACGAAATCGAGGAGTCGCGGATCGGTGGAGGTGAACCGGTCCACTTCCTCGCCGCCATCGCATCGCAGCAACGCGATCGTGAGGCTGTGGACGGTGCGGGTGAGGACGCACCAGTGTGCGCCGGAGTCTTCCCAGCGCCGCAGATCTGCCACCCGATCGAGGCTCATGCCTCCTACCATGGCATGTCATGGCCGAGAAGAACCGTGTGCGGTTGGCGCGGGTGTATACGGAACCCGAACCCGATGAGGGGCAGCGGGTCCTGGTCGACCGACTGTGGCCCAGGGGCCTGAAGAAGACCGACCCGCGGGTGGGGCACTGGCTGCGGGCGGTTGCCCCGTCGACGGAGTTGCGTCACTGGTACGACCACAAGCCGGAGCGCTATGGCGAGTTCGCCGCGCGCTACATCCAGGAGCTGCAGTCCGGTGAGGAGGCCGCGGGCCTCGATGAGTTGCGGGCGCTGGTCAGCGACGGCCCGGTCACCTTGGTGACCGCCACCCGCGAACTCGACCTGAGCCACCTGACCGTCCTGGCCAAGCTGCTGACCTGAATTCGGAGGTGGGGAGGAAGGTAAACCTACCCTCAGTCGCTACGGTAGGCTCGGCGCTCAAATGAGCGATATCGATACCGACTTGCCGGGCGCCCCCGTGCTCAAGCGCGAGCTGACCGACATCACTGATGAGGTGCGCGTAGTCGACGCCCCGCCGACCCCGATCCTGGCCGAGCCGTACGACATCCGGGTAGCCGACGCCGGTGCCGACGCCGAACTGGTGTCGGAATGGATGAACCGCCCGCACCTGGTGGAGGCCTGGGAGTACGACTGGGCGCCGGACCGCTGGAGCCGATACCTGCAGGCACAGCTCGACGGTGAATACTCACGGCCGTTCATCGCGAGCTTCCGTGGCAAGCCCGTCGGGTACATCGAGTTGTACCGGGCGGCCAAGGATTCCATCGCACCCCGGTATGCCGCCGATCCGTACGACATCGGCATGCACGCGGCGATCGCCGATCTGAGATTCGTCAACCGCGGGATGGGCCCGATCCTGTTGCCGCGCATCGTGGCCAACGTGTTCGAGCTCGAACCGAACTGCCGGAGGGTCATGTTCGATCCGGACCATCGCAACAACGGCGCCCGCCGGGTATGCGAATGGGCGGGATGCGAATTCCTGGGCGAGCACCAGATGTCCAACCGGAAGATGGCCCTCTACGCGCTGCCGCGCACACCCGACGACGCTCTCGGCGCCGCCGGGTAACTGACGAACCGGTTCAGGCTCCGGCGAACTCGGCGTAGCCGTCGTAGTCGGGCTTCATGGCCGCGGCCACCAGCTCCCACAGCACCTCATCAGTGCCGCCACCGACGCGGGCCAGCTTCATGTCGCGCCACCACTTGCCCAGCGGCGTCTCGTCCACGAGATAGCCGGAGCCGCCGAAGATGTGCATGCACTCGGATGCGACCTCTTCGCCCAGCCGTGCTGCGGTCACCTTGAAGGCGGCGGCGGCCCGGAGGTCGAGCTTGCCCTGTGCAGCCGCCCCGGCCAGGGCGTAACGCAGCAGATCGACGCGGGCCTGCAGATCAGCGATCCGCATGCGCAACGCCTGGTGCTCGTAGAGGGTGTGGCCGAACTGCCGGCGTTTCATCATGCGCGCCAACGTGATCCCGAGGATCCGTTGTGATCCTGCGGCGACCTGTCCGGCGATCGACATGCGTTCGTGGGCCAAGCCCCACGAGATCGCCGCCAGCCCGGTGCCGGCCCGGGCCACCAGATGATCTGCGGGCACCCACGTGTCGATGTGCACCGCAGCCGTGGCCAGGGGTCCGTTGCCGACCTTGCGATACGGCGTCTGGATCTCGACCTGTGAGGTGGGCACCGCGATGACGACGACGTTGCCGTGCCTGCTGGTCGGATCGTGGTCGACGTTGCGGGCCACCACCATGATGTGGTCGGCGATCGTCGACAGGGAGACGAACTTCTTGATGCCCTTGATCTCGAATCCGTCACGGGCCGTGCGGACTTCGGTCTCCACGATCTGCAGGTCCGAACCGCCGGATTCCTCGGAGGCCGCGATGCACAGCACGGCTTCGCCGTGGATGGCCTGTTCGCAGATGGTGCGCAGGTGGTCGGATTTGCCGAAGCGGCGCAGCAGGGCGATGGCCGAGTCGTGCAGGCTGACACCCACACCGATGCCCGAGGAGCCGGTCCGGCCCAGAGCGGAGGCCAGTTCGATCAGCTTGGCCACGTCGGGTTGTTGTCCGTCGCCCCACTTCTCGCTGAACACCCCGTTGCGGCCGAGGTGTTCGATGAGTTGGCGCGGAAAGCTCTCGGTCTCTTCGGCTTCGGCCGTCCACGTCTTGACCTGGTCATCGAACACCCGATCCAGCAGATCGCGGTACTCGTCGAGAGTGGTGGTGGCCGGCGTCGGCGTGAGCGCGGTCATGACTTCGCTGTCTCCAATTGTCGTTTGACCTCCAGGCGGCGCAGCTTGCCCGAGGAGGTGCGGGGGAGTGACCCCGGCGTCAGGAACACCACGTCGGCGGGCACGATGCCGCACTCGGATGCCACCTGCTGGATGACCTGGCTGCGGGCCCCGGCCTCGTCGGGGCCCCGGAACTCGGCGGCGATCACCAGGCCGGAGCGGACGGAGTTCTCGCCGGCACCCACGGCCACAACGGCGCCTTCGCGAACACCCTTGACCTGAGCGGCAACCCGCTCGATCTCGGTGGGGAAGATGTTGCGCCCGGCCACCGTGATGAGTTCCTTGGTGCGCCCGCAGACCACCAGTCCGCCGTCGACGAAATAGCCGAGATCGCCGGTGGCGAACCAGTCGTCGGGGTTCAACGGGGTCTGGCCGAGGTAGCCCGACATCATCGAGGTGCCGCGGATCTCGACCTCACCCACCTCGCGGTCGACGATGCCCGCGTTGTCCTCGCTGGGCCGCAGGCGCACTTCCATCCCACCGATGGCGTCACCGAGGACCGCGAGTTGCTGCCGGTTGCTCCCGGCGTCCGTCGCGACGGTGATCTCGTCGAGAACCACACCCAGACCCGGAACGGGAACCGTGACCGCACAGGATGATTCGGCCATCCCGTACGACGGTGAGAGGGCTCCGGGGTTGAAGCCGAATCGGGAGAGCTCGGTGCCGAACCGGCTCGTCGCCTCGCAGTCGACCGGCTCGCCGCCGTTGAGCGCGAACCGCACGGCCGACAGGTCCAGATCGGTCAGGCGCTTAGAGTACTTGCCGATCAGGCCGTAGGCCATGTTCGGCGCGGCGGTCAGGGTGGCGCGGCTCTCGGTGAGCCACCGCACCCAGCTGAACGGCGAGGCCGCGAATGCCATGGTCGGGGCCTGCCACACCTCGATGCCGTTGACCGCTCCGGCCAGTAGGAAGGTCAGGCCCATGTCGTGGTACAGCGGCAGCCACGAGCACCCGATATCGCTGTGCGACAGGCTGATCCGCTCGCTGAGTCCACGAAGATTGGCGAGCACCGCCGATGGTGTCAGCTGTGCGGTACGAGGGGTGCCGGTCGAGCCGGCAGTGCCCTGCAGGACCGCGAACTGGCCGGTTCCCAGCGCCAGCGTTGTGGAGCGTCGAGCGTGGGCGACGACGGCGTCGTCGTGGATCCTCAGCGAGGTCTCGGCTGTGCGCAGCTGATCCAGGTAGGGGCCGTGGCTGAACACCGTGCCGACGCCGATGTCGGAGAATCGCTTCAACGTGGACTGCGCCCACGTGTCCGCGTCCGCACCCCGGATCGGGCCGGGCAGAACGGACAGTGCCGCGCCGGCCAGGAGGGCGCCGACGGCCGTCGCGATGCCCTCCACGGTGGGCTCACCGACCACACCGACACCGGTCGAACCATCCTGGCCGATCTGTTCGGCGACGTTCTCGGCGCGCGCGTACACCTCGCCCCAGGGATGGCGGGTCCAGGTGCGTGACTCGTGGTCGTACACCACGAGGTCGGCGTCAGTAGTGGTCAGCGACGCGGCGAGCGCCGATGCCAGCACGCTCACTGGCTGCTCTGCGCGGCAGGCACTTTCGCCAGGATGGCCGCTTCGAGGTCACCGACGGTGTCGCAGCTGAGCAGGTCTTCTTCGGAGAGGGCAACCCCGAGCTTGTCCTCGATCGCCACCATGCCGACGGCGAATGCCACCGAGTCCAGGCCGACGTCGTCGATCAGTCGGGATTCCCTGGTCACCCGGCGGACATCGACGTTCATGTCGTCGCGAAGGATCTCGGTGAGGGCGGCGCTGACCGCTTCGGGTGTTGTCGACTGCATGGGGTGGCACGGTACACGGCGGAGGAAAGGTAGGCTAGCCTTACCAGCCTGGCTGTGAGGTCACTAACTAAGTCGACGGCCGAGGAACCCGCTCAGACCGAACCGACGGCGATGAACATGCCAGTGGCAGCGGCAACCAGGACCAGATCGATCAGGCGTGCGTAGGTTTGCGGCTGCAGTCGCTGCACGATACGGCGGACCAGGAATGGGCCGATCATCAGCGCCGTACCAATCGCCACACCGCCGGCGATGACACCAGTCGTCAACACCCCGCCGTGACCAAAGGTGGCCAGCTTCGCGGTGTACAGCAGCAAAGCGCTGGCCGCTTCGGTTCCGAGGAAGGCGCCCGCGCCGAGCCCGTAGCCGGTGAACATCGGCACGCTCAGCGGGCCTGTCGACAAGACCAGGCCGGTGAGGAAACCCACGACTGCACCCGCAACACCGAGCTGCCACAACCGCACTCGCCATGCGCGTTTCGCCATCGCTCGACGGACCGGAATCATCACGAGGAAGAACCCGCCCAAGAGTCCATCGACGATCTTCGGGGAGATCGTCAGCAGGGTGTGCGCGCCGAGGACTGCGGCCGGGGCGCCCGGCGTCGCGTAGGCGAATACAGGTCCCCAACGGATCTGTCGCCACCAGGCGGCCACTCGGCCGATATTGGCCATTACCGCGGCGATCGCCATCATCGGGACCGCTGCGCGCGGTCCGTAGAGAAGCACCAGCACCGGCAGCAGCACCAGAGACGATCCGGTCCCGACCAGGCCGCCGAGTGCTCCGGCGCCCAAGGCGAGAACGAAAACCAGGACGAGAGTCAGCATCGCAGGACCTTCTCGCCGGCGCGGGGCACGCCGACGGAGATCCTCCAGGCTTTTGTCCGTTCAGATGACCGCACTCCGTCGGGGACTACGGTGGCGCCGCTCGGACCAGACGCACACCGTGTACTGGCGCACCGGAACCCTAGGCGCTATCTCCCTCACCCTAACAATGGCGGCCGGCGCTTGCCGCGGCCGCGGCCGACCCTCAGAACTGGGCCAGACCGGTCCCGCCGAAGAGCTGACCCGCATCGGTCACCGTCACCGAAGGCACCCGTTCGGCGCTCACCACACCCTGCTCACGGGTGATTTCGTCGATGATCTCGAACGACGCGGCGATCCGCTGCGGTGTGTCGACCACGATCGTCGTCACCGGCACGTGCCGTCCGAACTGAAACAGCTTGTCCCCGTGCGGCTTGCCCTCGCCGGTGAAGCCCCAGACCGCGCGCAGCACGGTGGCGCCGCCGGCGGTGCCGGACTGGAGCAGTCTGCGGACGATGGCCCGGTGGACGGGCACCCCGTCGTGTTGTGCGGTCTCGGACGTGTGGACCATCAGTTTCTGCCACAGCGGACGGCCCTGGCGGTCGGTGTCGGGCAGTTCGGCCGGGCGTGCCAGCAGTTGACCGCCCTGCTTGCACAGCTGCGCGCGCTCGACGGTGAGCAACGGATTCTCCAGGAGTTCGGTGAGTTCACCGAGCACGGCGTTCACCTGGGCACCGGTGCCGAGCCCGATGATCATGAGCGGTACCTCGGTGTTGCGGCTGAAGAACCCGGCGCGTCGACGCTGGCCGTGTGCGGTGCCGTCCACTCCGAGGAACACGGTGGCCCCCGCGAAGCCGCGCTGGTACAGCAGATCGCACACCGCACGGTAGGCCGGAACTCCACCGATCCGGTGATGGCGGCCGACGTAGACGGTCAGCTTGCAGACGTCGGTGACTGTCGGCGCCGGCGACTGGCGGCGGATCAGCTGGGCCCGTTCCAGGGTGATCAGGCCGCGGGGAACCAACTGCACCGTCTGCTCGGCCAGCGCGGAGATCTTCTCGGCCGCATCGACAGCTGCGATGGCGATCGGGGGATCCTCCGAGGCGCTCAGTGTCTCGTCGGTGCGCAGGTGGTGGTGCGGACCGAAGCTGGAGATCCCGCGCAGCATCACGCTGATCGCGATGTCGCTGCCGCCATACAGATCCAGGAGTGAGTCGGCGACGAAGCGGTGCTCGTGACGCAGTCGCTCGGCGAAGTAGGCGGTCAACTTGAGGTAATCGGTAGTGGTCACAGCCGGCCTCCCAGCAACATGCCCAGCCACGCCGCGGCCAGGCCGAGCACCACGCTGACGACGATGTTTCCCACCGCCGGCCAGATCCGGCGTTCCTCACCCAGGCGTTGCGTCTCCAGCATCCAGGTCGAGAACGTCGTGTAGGACCCGACGAATGCGGTGCCGGCCAACAGCGCGGCGTGCCGGTCGAGGGCCAGGCCGCCCAGGAAGCCGAGCAGGAACGCGCCGCTGAGGTTGACGGCAAGGGTGCCGAACGGGAAGCCCCGGGTGTGGCGGGCGGACACCGCGCGGTCGAGGAGGAACCGGCAGACCGCTCCGACGCCGCCCAGCAGCAGGACTCCGGCCCAGACGACGGCGGTCATCGCACCGCGGCCCGGCGCACCAGGGCGGTGGCGAGCACCACCGCGAGTAGCCCGGCGGCGATGCTGGCCGCGGTGTAGCCCGCGGCCAATGCCCAGTTCCCGTGCTCGAGCATCGTGACCGTCTCGACCTGCATCGTGGAGAACGTGGTCAGCCCGCCGCACACCCCGGTACCCAGCAGCGGCCGGCGGTAACTCGACACCGGCAGCCGTTCCAGCAGTCGCGTGGTGAAGTACCCCAGCATGAATGCGCCGACGATGTTCACGATGAACGTGGGCCACGGCCAATGGCCGGGTTGAGGTGCCGCGAGCACCGCCAGGCCGGCGCGCGCCAGCGTGCCCAAGGCGCCGCCGACGAAGACCGCGGCCAATTCTCGGGGGTCATGGCCAAACATGAAGTAAAAGTATGGCGTCTGGTGTGTTGAGTGCCGGGCACCGACATCCGATCGGGAGCACAATCGGGTCCATGGCTGCCAATCCCCGCGCCGGACAACCGGCTCAACCCGAGGATCTGATCGACATCGCCGCGGTGGTGACCGCCTACTACACCCGGCGGCCCGACCCCGATGACATTGCGCAGCAGGTGGTGTTCGGAACCTCCGGGCACCGCGGCTCCAGTCTGGATACCGCGTTCAACGAGGGCCACATTCTGGCCACCACCCAGGCCATCGTCGAGTACCGGGCGGCACAGGGCACCACGGGCCCGCTGTTCCTGGGCCGCGACACCCATGCCCTGTCGGAACCGGCCTGGGCCTCGGCACTGGAGGTGCTGGCCGCCAACGATGTTGTGGCGATGATCGATTCGGCCGATCGCTACACCCCGACGCCCGCGGTCAGCCACGCCATCCTGACCTTCAACAGCGGCCGCGACACCGACCTGGCCGACGGCATCGTCGTCACCCCGTCGCACAACCCGCCGCGCGACGGCGGCTTCAAGTACAACCCGCCCAACGGCGGCCCCGCCGACACCGATGCGACGGGGTGGATCGCCAAGCGCGCCAACGAGATCCTGCGTGACGGGTTCAAGGACGTGAAACGCATGCCGCTGTCACGGGCGTTGCAGACGGCGCAGCGTCACGACTACCTCGACGCCTACGTCTCGGATCTGCCCAATGTGGTGGACCTGCACGCGATCCGGGCCGAGGGCATCCGCATCGGTGCCGACCCGCTCGGCGGGGCCAGCGTGGACTACTGGGGCGCGATCGCCGAGCGGTACAACCTGGACCTGACCGTGGTGAACCCGCTGGTGGACGCGACGTGGCGGTTCATGACCCTGGACACCGACGGCAAGATCCGGATGGACTGCAGCTCACCGAATGCCATGGCGTCTCTCATCGCCAACCGCGACTCCTATCAGATCGCCACCGGCAACGACGCCGACTCGGACCGGCACGGCATCGTCACCCCGGACAGCGGGCTGATGAACCCCAACCACTATCTGGCCGTGGCGATCGACTACCTCTACACCCACCGGCCGAACTGGCCTGCGGCCACCGCGGTGGGCAAGACCGCGGTGAGCAGTTCGATCATCGACCGCGTGGTGGCCGGGCTGGATCGCAAGCTGGTCGAGGTACCGGTCGGCTTCAAGTGGTTCGTCGACGGACTGATCGGCGGCGGCATCGGCTTCGGCGGCGAGGAGAGCGCAGGGGCCTCGTTTCTGCGCACCGACGGGTCGACGTGGACCACCGACAAGGACGGCATCATCCTGGCGCTGCTGGCCTCGGAGATCCTGGCGATCACCGGGTCGACACCGTCGCAGCGGTATGCGGAACTGGCCGAACGCTACGGGTCGCCCACGTATGCGCGCATCGACGCGCCGGCCGACCGCGACCAGAAGGCGCGGCTGGCCAAACTGTCGCCCGAGCAGGTCAGCGCCACCGAACTGGCCGGTGAGCCCATCACCGCGAAGCTCACGTCCGCACCGGGCAACGGCGCGGCGCTGGGCGGGCTGAAGGTCACGACGGAGAACGCCTGGTTCGCCGCACGGCCGTCGGGAACCGAGGACGTCTACAAGATCTACGCCGAGTCCTTCCTCGGCCCCGACCATCTTGCGGAGGTGCAGGAGGCCGCCAAGGACGTGGTTAATACAGTCATTGGGTGAGCCTTACGGAGGACGACTGTCAGAGCGTCACCAAGTCGAAGCTGCCTGGTGAAGTCTGGGTCCTGATCGTCGCCAACGCCGTCATCGCGCTCGGCTACGGCGTGGTGGCGCCGGTACTGCCGGCCTACGCCCGCCACTTCGGGGTCAGCATCAGCGCCGCGACCTTCGTCATAACCGCGTTCGCGCTGATGAGGCTTTGTTTCGCACCGGCCACCGGGGTGCTGATCCAGCGGCTGGGGGAGCGCCGGATCTACGTGTGGGGCCTGCTGATCGTCGCCGTAACCACCGGGGCCTGCGCGTTCGCGCAGACGTACTGGCAGCTGCTGCTGTTCCGGTCGCTGGGCGGTGTCGGCTCGACGATGTTCTTCGTCTCGGCGCTGGGGCTGATGATCCGCGTCAGCCCGGAGGACGCCCGCGGCCGCGTGGCCGGCATGTTCTCCTCGGCATTCCTGATCGGCTCGGTCGGCGGACCGGTACTCGGCAGCCTCACCGCGGGGCTCGGCCTGAGCGCCCCGTTCGTGATCTACGGCGCCGCGCTGTTGGTGGCGGCCGCCGTGGTGTTCATCAGCCTGCGGCACTCGTCGCTGGCCGCGCCCGCGCCGGACGAAGGTGCCACGGTGACCGTCCGCACGGCGCTGCGCAACCGCGCTTACCGGGCGGCGCTGTTGTCGAACTTCGCCACCGGGTGGTCGGCCTTCGGGCTCCGAATTGCCTTGGTGCCGTTGTTCATCGTGGACGTGCTCCATCGCGGCCCCGGGATGGCAGGGCTGGCGCTGGCCACCTTCGCGGTCGGCAACGTGTCCGCGGTGATCCCCAGCGGTTACCTCTCCGACCGGGTGGGGCGGCGCCTGCTGCTGATCGTCGGGCTCACCGCGGCCGGGATCTCGACCGTGATGGTCGGGTTCACCGACGGGCTGACGCTGTTTCTCGTGAGCGCCTACATCGCGGGCTTCTCGACCGGGATCTTCACCGCGCCCCAGCAGGCCGCGGTGGCCGACATCATCGGCAACAAGGCCCGTGGCGGCACCGCGGTCGCGACGTTCCAGATGATGGCCGACGTTGGTTCGGTCGGCGGCTCGCTTCTGGTCGGGCTGATCGCGCAGTACCTGTCGTTCTCGTGGGCCTTCGTGATCAGTGGGGTGATCCTGCTGATCGCCGCCGTCGGCTGGATCTTCGCTCCGGAGACCCGCGGACGGCCCTCCGCAGAGCACACTCCGGCCCGCGCGCTCGGTCCGGAGGCCGGTGGAGAGGTCCCCTGACCAGCGATTTTGAACCTGGGGTAGCGGTGGTGTAACTTCGTGGGGCACGACAAACGGGGCTATGGCGCAGTTGGTAGCGCACCACACTGGCAGTGTGGGGGTCAGGGGTTCGAATCCCCTTAGCTCCACGTTTGAAAAACCCGCTCTGACTTCGGTCGGAGCGGGTTTTTTGATTTGCTGTTTGGTTGGGTGGTTGGGGCAACCGTCCTGATTCTCTTGAGTCAGCCGTTGACCGGTTGCAGCGCTCGCTGAGTCGCATCCCGGATGAAATCGGGGAAGTACGGGCCGTGGGGACATTGGCAGCGCCGACAAGCCTGAGCGGGATTCATCGATCGGCCACAGTCGCACAACCACATCGCGTTCGACGTTGACGACGATACCGATGAGTCCGCCCTCATGGGCTACATGAGCGCGTTGGTCGACGTGTGGCGGCCCGATCACCTGGGTGCGCTAACGATGCGGGCATGGCGGGCTCAAGGCCGCAAGGCGCCGGGGCCGGTCGTCGGCCGACTGACCTACGTCCGAGACGGAACGCCGTTGAACGCCAATGCTCTTGGCGGTGAAGTGGATGTCGCCGGAGCTGCGGGTGGCCGGTACATCAGAGTCCCTGGCACTCCGACCGATCCGAGCCTCGAGCACATCCGTCAGGTCCGCAAAGCACTCGGATACGCCGACGTGTGAGTCATCTAGCGCGTCCTGGACGTGGAGACAAGTGGCGTGCGGTTCACTTGAGAGCAGAGATTGCCTCATTGGCAAGGTTTCTTGGCAGTACCCCAGCGCTCGCTGGAGGATGAAGGAATGATGTCGCAGTCCTCCGCCGAACCTCCCGTCGCCGTCGCCGAACTCGTTGCGCGGTACGCGGACGAGCCACCACGACGAGTTCCTGGATATGACGCTCTGCATCAGATGGCGGCGGTGCTCCTGGCGGAAAACGCACCACGCGTCGCGCGAGTTTTGGTCGTCGGCGCAGGCGGTGGCAAAGAACTGGCAATGCTCGCCGACACCCACCCTGGATGGACGATAGACGGTGTCGACCCGTCAGAGGAGATGCTCGACCTAGCCAAATGCACGGTTGGCTCAAATCTTGGTCGAGTACACCTCATTAACGGTGTCATTGACGACGTCCCCGCCGATGCGCTCTACGACGGGGCGGTCAGTGTGCTGACAATGCATTTCCTCGACAAAGAAGAACGCCTGCGCACCATATCCGAGATCCACCGGCGGCTGCGTCCCGGTTCGCCTTTAGTCGTCGCGCATTACAGCGTCCCAGAAGTCAGCCGCGACCGGTGGATGCGGCGGCACGTTGAGTTTTGCGTCACCGCTGGCCTGGCTCGCGCCGATGCCGAAAACGCCCGACACGCCGTCGAGGAACGGGTGCCGATCCTCACCCCCGACCAGGACGAGGCCATCCTGCATGAGGCCGGCTTCAACGACGTAGCGCTGTTCTACGCCGCCCTCACCTTCCGCGGCTGGGTCGGTTACGCCTGACGCGCACAGCGGCAGCGCCCCCAGTCGACAGTTCTGCCTACCTCGGCCTAGCCGGCCCTGTCTCGTTTCCAAGAAATGAGACACGCCTTCGGCAGAGCGCCGAGGGAAGCGGCGACCAACCGCAATCCGAATGTGAATGGGTAGTAGCAAGCCCAATCGCAGTGCCACACTCAACGCAGGCCGGGCTCGTTCGGCTTCTATCGACAACCCCGCCCGCCGACCTCGCCGCATCCCGCGTCCATGGACCGACCAGGCCTTTGGGCACCAACGTTCCAGCGAGTTCCGGCAATTGCCAACTTTTGCCAATGTACAAATGGAACTGCCAGCGGAGAACTGGAAACGACACGGGCTCGCTGCCCTCGGGCGCAACGGCTGCCGTCGATCCGTCAAAAAAATTGACGATTCAGTCAGATGATTAGTTGAAAAGCCACAGATAAATCCAATTGGACCGGTACCGTTCCGCTCGTGAAAAGCCAAGCGGTCAGTCGCCGGATGACGCTATCGATCGTCATAGCAGCAAGTTTCGCGTCGTTCGCGATTGGAGCATCAGGAAATGCTCAAGCTGATGAGCAGAGTTATCTCGGGGCGCTCGGGCCCCAACTCTTGCCGTCGACGTCGTTGCTGGCGCTCGGTCGCACCATCTGCGACAAGCTGCACTACGACGGTGCGACCCCGGAAAATGTCCTGATGTCCTTTGAATTGATCGGTTGGGCAAATCCTCAAATGGTGGACGCCGCCCAACATGAGCTGTGTCCGGACACGCTCGCACCCGCGCCATGACGAAAGGTGCTGGCCTGCTCCGTAGTTCTGTAGGCGAAAAGCCCGCTGCGGCGGAGGCCGGCATCTGATTCGACAGAAACGCCTCGCTCCAAGTCGGACAAGAGCTTTCGCACGGCCCCGATCACGAAACGGGTATCAAGCGCCGGATGAGGCGCGCCGGGACATGCGGCGACAGGTTCCAGACGGCAGCGTTGTCGATCCCTGAATAGGCGGGCACGCCGTCGACGAGTAGCGCCGGAACGCGTGACTCTCCGAGCTCATCGGCGGACCACGCGAACAGTGCCTCGATGCGTGGGCGGATCAGCCCGATGTCGAGGACGTGGCCGAAGCTGTGTTCGTCGTCAACGTAGTCCGAGAGCTTCCCTCCGAGCGGGTACGTGTCGGGCAGAACTCGCGAGAGGGACAGGAAGATGCCGGTCATGCCCAGACGAGGGTCGCCGAGCAAGGGGGCCAGCGGGGCGCACCAGCCGAGCGCGAGACGAGGCGCTGCGACGAGTGCGTGAGCGAACAACACCCGCACCAGCACCAGGTTGATGAAGAACCGCTCGATCGGGTTCTCGCGCGCCGCCAGCTGTTCGTGGTCGAGATAGGCGGCGACCACAGCGGCGTTGTGGGCCCGATACCAGTTGTGAACCGTTGGGCGCCGGGCGAATTCGATGCACAGCTGTGCGCTGGGCGAGGAAGCCTCGTTCCTGTGCCCCTCAAGAACTGCTCTTGATTCGGCGGTGTCGTGAAGCAGTCGCTCGTTGACCGCGCGCCACCACGGGCTTCCGGGCGGGATCTCGTCGGCTGACCGGGTGGGATTGAGCAGACCGCGGCGGATCTGCCAGCCCATGAACGCCAAGGCCGCGCGACGGTAGGGCAGGTGGTCGCCCCGTCGGTTTGGAGAGCCCTCGTAGAGTGCGGCCATCAGGGCAACCCGTCCGGCTGGGTCGTCGCGGACGGTTGCCACCTGATCGTCAGCGCGGTCGGCGGCGCTCTTCATCCCGAGGCCGCCGACATCTACACAGCCCGCACTTCGGCGAGGCTGAGATACCCGAAGTTGCGTAACGCCAGGAGTTCGGCGTCACTGGCCGACTGAACCTCGCCGAGTCGGCGGTAGCCCCCGCGGACCAGTGCGCGTGCGGTGCGGGGGGTGAACTGCTCGAAGTCGGCCGGGATCGGGGGCAACTCTTGGCCTTCACCCATACCGCTGACCGTAGCTGAAACGGCGACGCGCGATGCCTTATCGCGCTCGTCGCGGTGAGCGTACCGGACCGACTTCGCTTGACCGCCTCACTTCAAGTCGGACAAGACCTTGCGGGCCGCTTCGAGTTCGGCTTCCAGTGCGGCGACTCTGGCGGCCTGCTGGGAGCGTGCTTCCTCGATGATCTCGTCGATCGGGGTGGCGAGGTCATCGTGAAGTTCCTTGGCGGCGCGGGAGACCGCGGCGGCCGCGACCGCGAGGTTGCGGGCGAGATAGGTGGTGCCCTGCTTGAGTTCGGCGTGCCACTCGCCGTCGGCCGTACCGGTCACGGTGAGGGTCAGCTCGATTGTCTTGGACCGCTTGCCCGCTGCCTTTTTGGCCGGGGCTTTCCTGGGCTTGTCGTCGGCGGGCGCTTCGGAGGCGGGCGCGTCGGTCTCGGGCGTGCTCCCGGTCGGGGAGGTCAATGTGTCGGGGGTGTCGGAGTCGGTGGTCAACGTTTCTGGCGCCTGAGTGTCTACAGTCATTGTCACGGTGAACTCCTTCTAAGCATCGCTTGCGCTGGGCGGGCTGGCGGTCGCAGACATTAGAACACACGTTCGATGTCCGTGGTCAAGTCGACACGCCCGCTGCGTTCACTTTGCCGGGTGGACAACCTCGCTGATTCGAGCGCCGACGACAGAGCTGTCCAGGTGCTGGAGCAGGTCACGCGGATCGTCGAAAATTCCCTGCGCACCGGCCTTTTCGAGTTCACAGTCGGCGACGCCGCCGCAACGTACGCCGATGAACGGCACGCCGGCGCGAGTCGCGGCTTTACCGTCCCACACCGCGTCGCCGACGAAGACCGCCTGACCGGCGGATACGCCGGCGCGTTCGAGGGCCATCTTGACGATGCCAGGGTCGGGCTTGGCGGTGTCCACGTCCTTCGACGACGTTGCCGCCGCGATGGCGTCGTCGCTGTCGAGAACCTCTCGGGTGATGGCGAGTTCGTCTTCCGGCGCGGAACTGGCGAGGACCACCCGGACCCCGTTCTCAGCGAGATGGTGCAGCAGTTCTCGTGCGCCCGGGAGGCGCACGATCAGATCTGCGCTGTCCGTGTAGAGACTGCTGTGACGGTCCTTGAGCCGTTGCTGCACAGCATCACTGGCGTCCTCGGACAGGGTCCTCACCAGGGTGCTGCCGTCCATGCCGATACTGCGATGTATCCGCCAGGACTCCACGTCGATGTTCTCCTCGCGGAACGCCTGGGCCCAGGCGTGCACGTGGAGGTAGTTCGAGTCGACGAGGGTTCCGTCGACGTCGAACAGCACCGCAAAGGGATTGCTCGACGTACTTGCCATGCCGCGCGGTATACCCGTCTGACAGTGGGGCAAACGGGGCGCTGGCAACGCTCAGTCCTCGAGCCCGTATTCGTCGAACCAGTAGGCGAGCTTGCCTCGCCGGCTCACAGCGCGCATCCGTGCCTCGGCCGCGTGCCGCATCTTGCTCGTGGTGACGATGAGCAGTTCGTCGCCGACGGCGATGCGCGTGTCCGGTAGCGGGACGAACGTGCGGCCGTTGCGGATGATCAGCGTGATCACCGCCGGATCAGGCAGGCGCAGTTCGAGGATCGTCACGTTGTGCAGCCTCGAATGGGGTTGCACGGTCATGGTCAGCAGCTCGGCGTCGAGCACATCCAGCGGCGCGGCCTCGACCTGGATCTCACGGGTGATGTCGCGGGTGATCAGGCCCAGCGCGTTCGCCACGAATCGGATGCTGGGCGCCTGTATCAGGGTGAAGATCACGACGAGGACGAACACGATGTTGAGCAGCCGGTAGCTGTCGGGCACACCGGCGACGATCGGGAAGGTGGCGAGCACGATCGGCACCGCACCGCGCAGCCCGGCCCAGGACAGAAAGAGTTGTTCGCGCAGCGGGATCCGGAATCCGGCCAGCGACAGCACCACTGACACCGGCCGGGCGATCAGCAGCAGCACCAGCCCGATGACGATCGCCGGGATGATGTCGCCGGGCAGATCGTGCGGGTTAACCAGCAACCCGAGGAGTACGAACAGACCGATCTGTGCCAGCCAGCCCACCCCCTCGGCGAAGGAACGGGTGGCTGACTTGTGCGGCAGGCCCGAGTTTGCCAGGACCACTGCCGACAGATACGCGGCGATGAATCCGCTCGCGTGGGCACTGCCTGCGGCGGCGAACGCAATGAAACCGAGCCCGAACGTGGCGATCGGATAGAGACCCGAGGCGGGCAGCGCGATCCGGCGCAAGGCGAACGCCCCGGCGAACCCCACGCCCAAGCCCAGCAGCGAACCGGTGACCAGTTCGTAGAGCAGATCGGTGATGGCGCCTTCGGGGTGGAACACGAACGGCACCACGCTGAACATCAGCACGAGGATGACCGCGGGCGCGTCGTTGAAACCGGATTCGGCCTCCAGCAGGCCGGCCAGCCGGCGGGGCAGCGGCAGGATTCGCAGCACCGAGAACACGGCGGCCGCGTCGGTGGAGGCGACGATCGCCCCGAGCAGCAGCGCGAGTTGCCAGTCCATGCCCAGCAGCAGGTGCGCACCGACGGCGGTGATGAGAGTGCTGACCACCACGCCGACGGTGGCCAGCGCCGACGCGGGTGCCAGGACGCCGCGGATATCGGAGAAGCGTGTGGTCAAACCACCTTCGACGAGCACGATCGCCAGCGCCGTGGTGCACACGTTGCGGGCAAGTTCGACGTTGTTGAACTCCAGCCCGATCCCGTCGACGCCCAGCACCATGCCGACCAGCAGGAAGAACAGCAGGCTGGGGAACCCGATCCGGGTCGCGACGCGCGTGCCGATGATGCTCGCCAGCAGCACGATGCCGCCGGTGAGCAAGGTCAGGTACAGCTGGTTCAGGCTCATCGGGAATCAGTTAATCAGGACGAAGGGCCGTGAGTGTGCCGTGCGAATAGGCGAAAATGGTTGAGTGGCGGAACGGAATATGCGAGTAGTGGTTGCCGGGGCGGGCAATGTGGGTCGTTCCGTTGCGCGTGAGTTGCTCGAGAACGGCCACAAGGTCTTGCTCATCGAGCAGCTGCACCGCCGGTATGAGCCCCACACGGTACCGGGCGCCGACTGGTTGCTGGCCGACGCCTGCGAACTCTCGGCGATGGAGGAGGCCGGGATAGAAACCTGCGACGTGCTGATCGCGGCCACCGGTGACGACAAGTCCAATCTCGTGGTCGGGTTGCTGGCCAAGTCGGAGTTCGGGGTGCCGCGGGTGGTGGCCCGCATCAACGACATCCGCAACCAATGGTTGTTCGGCCAGGACTGGGGCATCGATGTCGCGGTGTCGACGCCGGGCTCCCTAGTGGCCGGTGTCGAAGGTGCAATCGACGTCGGGCACCTGGTGCGACTGATGATGCTGCGCGGGGGACGGGTGGAACTGACGAAACTCACTCTTCCGCAAGACAACCCGGTGGTCGGGCAGCGGGTGGACCGGTTGGACCTGCCGGCGGACACCGCGTTGGTGACAGTCGTTCGCGGCAACAAGGTCAGGCTGCCCAAGCCCGATGATGTGCTCGAGGCGGGCGACGAGCTGCTCTTCACCGCTACGCGCAGTTCGGAGAGTTCTCTGCTGGCCGCCATCCACGGCGGGGAGTTCCTCAGGGAAGTGGTCTCCGACGAACCGTGACGCGTGGCGGTCGCGCGGCTAATTGGTTGCCGGTGGTGGCTGGGGTTGGAAGGGTTGGTACCACCACCAGTGGGCGCGTTCCCCGGTCGGTCCGGGACAGGGTGGGACATCGGGTGGGGGTGTGGTCGGAGGGCGGGCCAGTGATCCGCCGTGTGACTGTCGGCCGGCGCTGTCGGTGACCACCAGCCGGTTCGCGGGCCCGGTGATCGTGATGCCGTTGCGGTGATGCAACCGGTGGTGATACGGGCAGACCAGCACCAGGTTGTCCAGGTCGGTCGGCCCGCCATCTTCCCAGTGCACGATGTGGTGGGCGTGCAGACCGCGGGTGGCCCCGCAGCCGGGCACCGCACAGCAGCGGTCGCGGTGCTCCAGGACCCGGCGCAGCCGGCGGCTGATCTGCCGGGTGGTGCGCCCGGCGCCGATCACCTGCCCGTGGCGTTCAAACCAGGCTTCGTACGTGGCGTCGCACAGCAGCTCACGTCGTTCGTCGTCGGTCAGCAGCGGACCCAGATGCAGTGCGGCGACCGGCTTGTGGCCGTCATTGCCGAGGTCGACGTGCACGACCACCGTGGTGTGCTGCCCATGCGGACGGCGCGCCGCCTCGGCATCCCAACTTGCCTCCACCACACCCATGAACGCATCCACACAGTTGGGGAACGGCGGCGCCTGACCATCATCCGCGTCGTGATCGCGTTTCCAGTCCGCGATCTGCGCATCGTGATGCGACTGCATGGCGGCATCGAACTTCGCCGCCTCGATCCGCGGCAACCGGATCCGGTAGGTCGTGTACCCGTCTTCGACGGTTTTGGTGATCGAGTGTTCGGGTTCGGGCTCGGGCTGTGCGTCGGGTTGGGGACGTGGCTCGAGTTTGACCGCCGTGCGCAGCTGAGTAACCGTCGCCACCGCGGCAAGTTCCGCATAGTGCTCATCGGATCCGTCGGCAGCCTTCTCGGCGATGACACCGACCTGATCCAGTGACAGCCGACCCGCGCGCATGCCTTCGGCGCAGCGGGGGAACTCGTCGAGTCGACGTGCGACTGCGACGACGGTGTCGGCGTTGTGGGGCGTCACACCGGTCTTCCAGGCCACCAGCGCGGCGATCGAGCGGGCGCCGGTGGCGCCGCACAGTTCGTCGCGGTCCAGTTCGGCGACGATCTCGACGATGCGTCCGTCGATCGCGTTGCGTTGACCGGTCAGCTCTGGCAACTCCTCGAACAGCACCTCCAGACGCTGCGCCGGGCTCACCTCAGCGTCGAAAGTGGCTGCGGTGGAAGACATGACACCATCATCGCAGAGGGGTACGACAAGTTCTGGATCAAGCTTTAGTCTGATGCCATGGACGCCGAAGACGCCGGACCGGAACGTCGGCTGGTCATCAGGGTCAACTCGAACGCCAAGATGTCGCGCGGCAAGGCCGCGGCGCACGCCGTACATGCGGCGCTCAAGCTCTATGGCATCGAGTACGAGCATCCGGTCATCGTGATCGGTGGCAAGCCCGACGAGATCCTGGCGCAGACGGTGCACGTGCGCGACGCCGGGCGCACCGAGTTGGAGCCCGGCACGCTGACCGCGGGCGCGAGCTGGGAGTATAAGGACCGCACCGAACCCGACGAGGCGGACGAGTAGCCGCTATCCCGTTGCGGCCGTGTGCTCCCCGTGTCCCGGGAGCTCTGGCAGAGCCAGCCCCAGATGCTCGCGCAGAGTCGTCCCCTCGTAGTCGGTGCGGAACACACCGCGCTCCTGCAGCAGTGGGACGACGCGGTCGACGAACGGGTCGAGCCCGCCCGGGGTGACGTGGGGGACCAGGATGAAGCCGTCGCTGGCGTCGGATTGCACCAGATGGTCGATGGATGCGGCGATCGTGGCGGCCGAGCCGACGAAGTTCTGCCGCCCGGTCACCTCGACGATGAGCTCGCGGGTGGTCAGGTTGTGTGCCTCGGCCTTGGCGCGCCATTCGTTGGCGACCGCGATCGGGTCGCGGTGCATCCGCACACTGGCCCTGCCCTTGGCGATGGTGTTCTCACCGACCACCGGGTCGACCGTGGGCAACGGACCATCCGGATCGTGATCGGAAAGGTCGCGGTTCCACAGCTGTTCGAGGAATTTGATCGCGGTGGCGGGGGACACCTGGGCCAGCCGCACTTCGTGGGCCAGGTCGGCAGCCTCGTCGTCGGTGTCCCCGAGGACGAAGGTGGCTGCGGGAAGAATCAGCAACTGGTCGTGACGGCGACCGTATTTGGCCAGACGACCCTTGACGTCGGCATAGAACTTCTGACCCTCCTCCAGCGTCCCGTATCGCGAGAAGATGGCATCGGCGGCCGCCGCGGCGAACTCGCGCCCGTGATCGGAGTCGCCGGCCTGGAAGATCACCGGACGCCCCTGCGGGCTGCGGGGGACGTTGAATCGTCCGCTGATATCGAAATGATCGTCGCGGTAGGCGAACTCACCGGCAGCCGGGTCAGACAGAAACACGCCCCAGTCCTTGTCGGCGACGACTTCGTCACCGTGCCAGGAGTCGAACAGCGTGTGGGTGGCGGCCAGGAAGCTCTCGGCCCGTTCGTAGCGCTGGTTTTCGGGAAGGAAGCCGCCGCGGCGGAAGTTCTCGCCTGTGAAGGCATCCCAGGAGGTGACGACGTTCCAGGCGGCCCTGCCGTCGGACAGGTGGTCCAGCGAGGCGAATTGCCGTGCCACTTCATAGGGTTCGTTGAACGTCGAGTTGATCGTGCCGGTCAGACCGAGCCGATCGGTCACCGCGGCCAGCGCGGCCAGCACCGTGAACGTGTCCGGGCGCCCGACGACGTCGAGGTCGTAGATCTGGCCGCCTTGTTCGCGCAGCCGCAATCCTTCGGCCAGGAACAGGAAGTCGAACTTGCCGCGTTCAGCGGTCTGCGCGAACCGGACGAAGGAATCGAATTCGATGTGGCTGCCGGATTCGGGGTCGCTCCACACCGTGGTGTTGTTGACCCCCGGGAAATGTGCGGCCAGATGAATCTGCTTGACGGGCTTGCTCATGGGCGTTTCCTGGTCCGTGTCAGACGGTCGTGTTGCGGTTGGCGGGGCGGGTGAGGCCGAGCAGGCCACGCAGCGTGGAGGCTTCGTAAGCCTCGCGGAACAAGCCGCGGCGTTGCAGGTCGGGGACCAGTGCATCGGTGATCTGCTGCAGGTCGTGCGGCAGGGACGCCGGGCGCAGCCGGAAGCCGGTGGCGCCGGCGGTGTGCCAGGCCTGCAACAGGTCGGCCAACTCGCTCGGGGTTCCGACAAAAATCTCGGCGTCGCTGCGGTATTCGGTGCCGGCCAGCCCGTCGAGGCGGTCGCGTCGGGCCCGCGCCGCATCGGTCGTGTCGTCGAGGAAGACCACCAGGTCGGCGAATACCCGAACCGGCGGAGCCTGCGTGGGGCGGAGCGCGGCGATGGTGTCGACCAGGGCAGTGACCTCGCCGGCGCTGTGCGGGGTGACGAACCCGACGTCGGTGCTGCCCGCGATGAGCTGGTAGGCGGGGTCGACGTGGCCGAGTGCGGCCACGATCGGTTGCCCCTGCGGCGGCCGCGGGGTGATCGACGGCCCCTTCACCGAGAACGACGCGCCCTCGAAATCGATGTAGTGCAGTTTGTTTCGGTCGACGAACCTGCCACTGGCCACATCGCGGATCTCAGCGTCGTCCTCCCAGCTGTCCCACAAGCGACGCAGCACTTCCACGTAATCTGCGGCCTCGCCGAACAATTCGGTGGTCAGCGCGGAACGATCCTCGGGCAGTGCGCGGCGGCCGAAGTGTGCTGCGGCATCCCGGCGAGAGGACACCTGGACCCGGACCCCGGCGCGACCGGTGCTCACGTAGTCGAGTGTCGCGATGGCCTTGGACGCATGGAACGGCTCGGTGTGGGTGGTGACGACGGTGGGCACCAACCCGATGTGTCGGGTGCGAGGCGCGACGCGCGCGGCGATGAGCACCGCGTCGAGACGGCCGCGCACCTGGTCGGTGCGGTCATCGGGGCGGAACGGGTGATCGGACTGCAGGGTGAGTCCGTCCTCGATCGTGACGAAGTCCAGCAGGCCGCCTTCGGCCTGCCTGACCAGGTCGGTCCAGTACCGCGGCGAGAGCGTTTCGCCCGCGCGGGCCAGCGGCTCGCGCCAGGATGCCGGGTGCCAGCCGGTGCCATCGAGTGCGACGGCGAGGTGCAGTGGGGTGCCCATCGACGGTTCTCACTTTCAGTCGCGGTCTCTGGCGACAACGCGAGCTCACACCCCGGTAATCCCGGGCGAATGCCGCTGCGAGTGTCCAACCCAGTCTGACCTGCCTGAAGAGATCGACGCAGGGTGATGCGAAACCCGTGGCTCCGCGTGGGCGTCAGGCCGGGATCCACGGCGTCACCCGCGGAATCCAGCGGGGCACGTGACGGCGGTATGCCCCGTATTGCGCACCGAACCGCCTGACGAGGTGGGGGTTCCTCGATCGTCGGGATCGCGATGACGACGACGGTGCAGAACAGGGCGAACCAGGCGAACAGCCAGGGTGAGGCCGTGGCGACGGCCGTGCCGAGCTGGATGCAGAACACCGCGGTCATCATCGGATTCCGGACGTGTCGATACGGCCCGCGGAGCACGAGGTTGATCGGAGAACCGATGGCCAGTGTGCCGTCGCCGACGCGGTCGAACAGCACGACCGTCCAGATCAGGAACCACAGCCCGAGCGCGATCAGGCCGGCGCCTGCGAGGGCGAGGAGCAGGCCCGTCGAGGTGCTGAGGTCGGGTGCTTTCACGCCGGTCATCCAGATGATCAGGCCGGGAATGAAGACCGTCATGGTGGCCGGGGCAATCAGCACCGCTGGCGTCGGCCGGTCTCGAGGGCCTGGTCGCCTGGATGGGGCCGACCGTGCAGCGCTACCTGACGGATCCGAATCCCTGAGTCCGTAATTGCGCCAACCAGGGGTGGCCGGGGTAAAGCCGGGTCAGCCAGCTCAGGAGCCGTGTTTGCCCCGTACTCGTCAGTCGTGGTGCTGCGCGGCGGAAGTCCTGCTCGTCTTTGGCTGCGGTGCGGTGCGCCTTGAACAGCAGCGCGACTTCCGGGACCAGGTAGGGGATTCCGTGGCGGAAGCCGATCAGTTCCTGGTAGGGCAACGTGATCGACGGATCGCGCCGGCACTGCCATTGATCCCCGCTGTGCGGCTCGCGGAAGACATCGAGGTGATACCGCCCGGTGGTCGGGTCGCGGCACCAGGTTTGGTGCAGGGCGGGGTGATCGCACACGTCGGAGTAGGGCCACAACCGGCCACCGCCTGCCACGTCCCAATCGAATCCGACGAGTGCACTGGCGATCTGCGGAAAGTCCCGGCGGGGGACGGCAATCTCGATGTCGGCATGTGGGCGCGGCGGATCGCCCAGGTACAGATCGATCGCCCAACCTGCGGCCACACACCACGGAGCATCGACACCGGCCAGCCGGCGGGCTACCTCGGCCGGCGTCCATGGGTCCCAAAGCTGGTCGGCCTCATCGGCGCTGATCGCCAGGCCGTGCGGGGGAAGGTCATCAGACATCGGCGTCCAATATCCTCTGTGGCCGCAGCCGCCCGCGCAGCACGGCCAGGAACGGTCGCGGGTCGGCGCGCCCGTCGCGCCGGAACGGCATCGAATCACGGGACGCACTGACCCACTCGGAACGGGACATTCCGTCGAGGCGTAACCGGCGCCCGGCCCGGTCGGCGAGCAGGTGCAGCAGCAGAGTCCCGGTGCGCCCGTTGCCTTCGCGGAACGGATGGGTCTGGTTGTAGTCGGCATAGATTCGGGCCAGCCGGTAGGAAAGCGTGCCGTCGTCGATCTCGCGGCCCTCGTCGGCGAGCCTGCCGATCTCGACGTGCAGTGCCTCCAGGGCATGTGGAATGCGAGCGCACAGGCCGAAGGAGCTGTCACCCTTGCGGAGTTCGACGATGCGCGGTTCGCCTGCCCAGGCGTAGACATCCCCGAACACGTGCTGATGCAGCGACCGGATGTTCAGATCCGTGTCCTGGGCCCGGAGGTGTACTTGCAGGATTCTGCCGGCGGTCGCCACGAATTCCAGCTGCGCGAGCACCGTGGCGTCCTGCACGCCGAAGTTGTTGCGCAGCACTGATGTTCCCGGGATGAAATACGGGCGGCGACGGGCGAACACTCGTCGGCGCAGCGGTGGGGCAGCGGTGGGGAGATGCCGTCCGAGGTACTCGCCGAAGGTCTCGGCGCCGCAGAGCAGAGCAGTCAGGGAGTCGATCTGGTCCGGCGTGGGCCGCCAGCCCTCCAGTCGTTCGGCGGCAACGGTCTGGGCCAGGGCATGACGCTCAGCCTCGTCGGGCTCGGTCACCACGTCGAAAACGTCGAGGTCGACGCCAGGTAGTCGAGTTTGCGCCGGACCCCCGTGAGTTCGCGGCCGATGCTGCGCAGGGCGGTGCGGTCCTGCGGTGAGAGTTCTGACAATTCGACCCGCTCTGGGAAACCGGCCGAGTCGCCGCCGGCAGCCGGCCAACGCGCGGCCCGCACTCGCCAGCGGATGCTGGACCCGATGGCGTGACATTTCGCGAGCGCCCGGGCGTCGTCGGCGTCGAGGTAGCGGGTGCCGGCCGCCGCGGCGATCCGGTCGGCGGTGGTCAGCGCGTCGGATCCGCAACTGAGCGCGGCCCAGCGCGCGATGCGGACTACCGGGTCGACGGCTGCGAGCTTGATGTCGATGCGGCTGTCACTGGACGTCAGTATGCGCAGCCGGGACGGGACGTAGGCGCGGGCGAAGGTGGAGTCCTGCAGCATCGCCGCCAGCGCGGCCGGCTGCGCCCGGGCTGCGATACCGGCCTGGTCGCGGATATCGGGTCCGTCACCGACGGGAACGGCGTCGGCCAGCAGACCGATCATCACCACACCCCGATCGGCCGTGGGGTCGCCGGCCCATCGGCCGATGCCGACCGCCCAGTCCTGGGCCGTGCGGTTGAACCGCACCCGGGAGGCGACCGCACCGTTGTCGTCGGCGCGGAATCCGCAACAGGCGAGCAGATCGTGGACGTGCGCGGCCTGGTGCAGGGCCGACTCCGTGGTGACATCGGGGCCGCGGACCACCAGCGTTTCCAGGTCCGATCCGGGCAGGGCATCCCCGCGGCCGACGCTGCCCGAGGCGTACCAGTCGATGTCGGGGGCCACCAGCCGCGCGGCGGTCGACAGCGCGGCGCGGGCCACGGCCGACCACGCCTCGGCGACGGAGGCGGCACCGACGCGGGTGTCGATCACGGTCTTCACCGCATCGTGGGCTGCCGCAGCGGCCGCCACCAGGTCGCTCTCGCCGGCCGCCGACGCGATGCGCCGGTGAGCGTCGTCCAGCGGAGCCACAGCCATGTCGGCGATTGTGACAGGCGAAGGGTCCGGTGAGGATTCGGCAACCCAATGCTTACCGCTGGCTACATGAACGAAACACGCGGGTGACAGCTCGGACACGCCAAGACGCTTATCTATCAAGTGACAGTTAAGGAGCTGGCGGCATCGCCCCCGAGCCTGAGAGAAAACGCCTATGACCAGCAGCGCTACCGCGGCGGGACGTGATGTGTCCGACAGTTCTGGCGACCATGACGACCTGGCCGAGTTTGGCTATGACCAGCAGTTGCACCGTCGGCTCGGCAAGTTCGAATCCTTCGCCGCCGGCTTCTCGTTCGTGTCCATTCTGACCACGATCTTCCAGCTGTTCGGCCTCGGGTTCGGTTTCGGCGGGCCCGCCTTCTTCTGGACCTGGCCCGCGGTGTTCCTCGGCCAGTTCCTCGTCGCGCTGTGCTTCGCCGAGTTGGCCGCGCGCTATCCGATCTCGGGGGCCATCTACCAATGGTCCCGGCGGATGGGCGGCGAGGTGATCGGCTGGTTCGGCGGCTGGTTCATGATTCTGGCCCAGATCGTCACCGCCTCGGCCGCGGCGATCGCGCTGCAGGTGGTGCTGCCGTCGATCTGGTCCGGGTTCCAGGTGATCGGGGAGGACCCGGCCCTGACCTCCCCGAGTGGGGCGGCCAACGCGGTGCTGCTGGGCACGGTCCTGCTGGTGCTCACCACCACGATCAATTGCCTTGGCGTCAAATGGATGTCACGTGTCAACAGCGCCGGGGTGATCTGCGAGATCGTCGGTGTCATCGCGGTCATCGGAGTGTTCTTCACCCATGCCCAACGTGGCCCACAGGTGGTGTTCGACACCGGTCACGCCGGCGGCCAACCCGGCTACGTCTGGGCCTGGATCATGTCGGGATTGATGGCGGCCTACGTCATGGTCGGTTTCGGCTCGGCGGGTGAACTCGCAGAGGAGACCCGCAACCCGCGTCGTGTCGCGCCCCGCACCATCCGGCTGGCGCTGTCGGTCTCGGCACTCGGCGGCGGACTGATGATCCTGGGCGCTCTGATGGCCGCCCCCAGCCTGACCGACGGACGCCTGGCCACCGAAGGTCTGCCGTACGTACTCGACACCGTGCTGTCCTCACCGTGGGGCACGGTGCTGCTGATCGACGTCTGCATCGCGATCACGATCTGCACCTTGGCAATCCAGACGGCGGCCTCCCGGCTGATGTTCTCGATGGCCCGCGACGGGCGGCTGCCGGCCTCATCGATCCTGTCCCGGGTCAACAGCCGCACCGGCACGCCGATCTGGCCTTCGGTGCTCATCGGCCTGCTGTGCATCGGGGTGCTGCTGGTCAACGTCGGCAACTCGGCCATCTTCGCGACCCTGGCCAGCGTCTGCATCATCTTGATCTACCTCGCTTACCTGCTGGTGACCGCGCCGCTGCTGTATCGCCGGCTCAAAGGCTGGCCCGCCCAACGCAACCAGGTCGATGCCGAAGGCCTGCCGCTGTTCTCCTTAGGCAAGTTCGGTGTCGTCGTGAACGTCCTGGCCGTGCTCTACGGCACGGTGATGATCGTCAACCTGGGATGGCCGCGTGCCGAGATCTTCAACCCCACCGGCGAATTGCCGATCCTGCAATGGGCCGGACCCCTGAGCATCGCGGCCGCTGTCGTCCTCGGCGCACTGTGCTTCCCGCGCGGCAAGACCCACCCCAAACCCGTCACGATCGGAGCCTGACCGATGACCACCGCCACAACCACCGGCGCCCGCGACCACGCCCGGGCCCAGGCAGGCACCCTCACCGACTCCATGCCGGTCGTGCCGGCATCGAGCTGGCCCACCCCGCCACAAGGCGTTGCGGCCGAGCGACTGACATGGGCGGAAACAGTTCCCGGCGGCCGCTACACCAACAAGGTGCTGGCCCGCGGCACCCGGCTGCGGTTGCGCGATCTGGATGGCACCGCGTGCGCCCACCTGCTGCTGTGGCGGGCAGACGCCCCCTGGGAGCGGCTCAACGTCGCCGACACCGTGAAAGTGCCCTGGCAGGCCTATCTTTCGGCAGGGCACCCGCTGCTGAGCGACCAGGGACGGGTGCTGGCCACCCTGGTGTCCGACACCTCGGGCCACCACGACGCCCTGTGCGGCACCACGACCCTGACCGGCAACGCGGCCAAATACGGTGCGGGCGAGGTGGAGTCGTCCAGCCCCGCCGGGCGGGAACTGCTCGCGCTAGCCGCCCTCAAGAACGGGCTGACCCGTCGCGACGTGGCGCCGAGCCTGTCGTTCTTCCACGGCGTTCGGGTGGACGCCGACGGCACGCTGGTGTCCACCGGGTCGGCCGGAGCCGGCACCGCCGTCGAACTGATCACCCATCTGCCGCTGATCGTGGCGGTCGCCAATACCGCCCACCCACTGGATCCGGCGCCGAAGTTCACCGTCGGCTCGCTCGAGGTGCTGGCCTGGTCAGCGCCCGGTGACCTGGCAGAGATCGGCGCCACGGTCAGTGAGCGCGATCCCGAATACCAACGCGCCTACCTGAATTCCGACGATGTCTGGAGTGCCCGATGACTGTCACCGCTGCCCACACCGTTGTCGATGAAATCGTCGCGCCCCGCGCCCCGTGGTCGAAGATCGTGCGGGCGGGGGACGTGCTCACCATCGTCGACCTGCACGGCAACCAGGCCGTGGACACGTTGTTCTACGGGGCGGCCGATCACGGCGTGCGGTACAGCGCGCCGGCCACGATCGCGGCTCAGGGCAACATCTTCCTGACCACGGGATCGGTGCTGCGCGACAGCGACGGGGCACCGATGCTGACCATCGTCGACGACGAGGTCGGTAACCACGACACCCTCGGCGGGGCCTGCTCGCAGGAATCGAACACCCTGCGCTACGGGCACCACACCAAGCATCAGCACGCCTGTGTGGAGAACTTCATCGGCGAGGGTGCGCGGTGGGGGCTGACCAAGGCCGACATCGTCAGCAACATCAACTTCTTCATGAACGTCCCGGTGGACCCCGACGGCGCGCTGGGCATCGTCGACGGCCTGTCCGCTCCGGGCAAGACCGTGTCGCTGCGAGCCGAGATCGACACCCTGGTGCTGGTGTCGAACTGCCCGCAGATCAACAACCCGTGCAACGGATTCGACCCCACAGCCGTGCGGATGGTCGTGACGCGCCCATGACTGACGAGCACTTGCGCGAGGAGCCGACATGACCGCGATAGAGGTGATCCGGCCCGGCATGGCCACGACGATCCAGGACTGGCCGGGGCGGACCGGGTACTGGCAGATCGGGGTGCCGCCCTCGGGACCGATGGACGACGTGTCCTTCCGGCTGGCCAATATCGCGGTCGGCAATCCGGAGGGCGCGCCCGGTCTCGAGGCCACGATGGGCGGACCGGCGCTGCGGTTCGACACCGACACCTGGGTATGCGTCACCGGTGCGCCCGCACCGGTGACCGTCGACGGAACGCGGGTCGCGCAGTGGGTTCCCGTCCTGGTCAAGGCCGGTCAGGTCCTGGACGTGGGAATGGTCGACGGCCCGGGCCTGCGGATCTACATCGCGCTGGCGGGCGGGTTGCAATCCGACGAATACCTGGGCAGTGCATCGACATTCACTCTCGGCCGGTTCGGCGGCCACGAGGGCCGGGCATTGGCCGTGGGGGACAAGCTGGAAACCCTCGACGCGGCCGGTGGAACACGGCGCCGCATCCTGTTCGAGGAACAGCCGGCCATCAGCACCCACTGGTACATCGCGGTGACCGTCGGCCCGCACTCCGCACCGGAGTTCTTCACGCGCAACGACATCGACACGCTGCTCAACCACGACTACCAGGTGCACTTCAACTCCGACCGCACCGGTGTCCGGTTGATCGGGCCGAAGCCGGAGTGGGCCCGCCCCGACGGCGGAGAGGCCGGGCTGCACCCGTCGAACATCCATGACAACGCCTATTCCCCTGGATCGCTCGACTTCACCGGGGACACCCCGATCCTGCTCGGCCCGGACGGCCCGAGCCTGGGTGGTTTCGTCTGCCCCGTCACCGTCACCGCCGCCGACCGCTGGAAACTGGGTCAACTCGCTCCGGGCGCCACCATCCGGTTCGTCCCGGTCCAGGCGTCGGCGGCACCCGCGCCGGCCACTGTCGGCCCCGAGCGACGCGCCTCGATCCCCGCGGTGTTCTCGGCCGGCGGTGACGAGGACGACGGAATCATCGCCGGCACAACCTCATCCGATGGCACCACGACAGTCACCTACCGCCGGATCGGGGACGACAACGTCCTGGTCGAGTACGGCGATATGCGACTGGACCTGGCGCTGCGGGCCCGCGCCCATGCGCTGCACCACGCGCTGGAACAACACCGGCCGGACGGGCTGATCGACCTCACACCCGGGATCCGTTCGCTGCAGGTCAAGGTGGACCCGGCCCGGCTCCCGCAGGCCAAGCTGGTGCCGTTGCTCACCGAGCTCGAAGCGTCATTGCCCGCCGCGCAGGACCTCGTGGTGCCCAGTCGCACCGTGCGGTTGCCGCTGAGCTGGGATGACCCGTCGACCCGGGAAGCGATCGAACGCTACATGCACGGCGTGCGCGCCGACGCGCCGTGGTGCCCGTGGAACATCGAGTTCATCCGCCGGATGAACGGCCTGGCCTCGGTCGACGACGTGCACCGAATCGTCTATGACGCTGAGTATCTGGTGCTCGGTCTGGGAGATGTCTACCTGGGAGCCCCGGTCGCCACCCCGCTGGATCCGCGTCACCGTCTGGTGACGACCAAGTACAACCCGGCGCGGACCTGGACCCCGGAGAACGCGGTCGGTATCGGTGGGGCCTACCTGTGCATCTACGGGATGGAGGGGCCGGGCGGATACCAGTTCGTTGGCCGCACCACCCAGATCTGGAACCACCGGCACCCACTGGTGGCCCAGGGCTTCGAACCCGAACACCCATGGCTGTTGCGGTTTTTCGACCGCATCCAGTGGTATCCGGTGTCCGCCGAGGAGCTGTTGGACCTGCGTGCCGACATGGCCGCCGGACGCGGCCAGGTCGAGATCACCGACGGAACGTTCTCACTGGCCGAGCATGAGCAGTTCCTGGCCGCCAATGCCGAGGACATCGCGGCTACCCGCGCGGCGATGGAAGCCGCCCGGGGTGAGGAGCGCGAGCGTTGGGCGGCGGCAGGAGAATTCGCACGAAAGGAGTCTGCGTGACCCGCATTGCCGAGATCTACCGCACCATCGCCGAGAGCGGACGCGACGAGGTGTTCATCCACCTGCGCCCGCAGGCCGAGGTGGAGGACGAACACCGCGCCGCGCTTGCCGGTGACGGCCCGCTGGCCGGGTTACTGCTCGCCGTCAAGGACAACGTCGACGTGGCCGGGATACCGACCACTGCGGCGTGCCCGGATTTCCGTTATATTCCCGATGCCGACGCACCGGCGGTGACCGCTCTCAAGGCCGCCGGTGCTGTCGTCATCGGGAAGACCAACCTCGACCAGTTCGCCACCGGATTGGTGGGGACACGCAGTCCCTATGGCGCCGTGCGGGATTCCCGCCGACCGGACTACATCTCCGGAGGGTCGAGTTCGGGTTCGGCGGTGGCCGTCGCGCTCGGCTTCGCCGACATCGCCATCGGCACCGACACCGCGGGGTCGGGTCGCGTTCCGGCCGGACTTCAGGGCATCGTCGGAATCAAAGCCACGGTCGGCCTCGTCTCCACCGAGGGTGTGGTCCCGGCGTGTGCGAGCTATGACTGTGTGACGATCTTCGCCGCTGACCTGGTCACTGCCCAGTCGGCGATTGCCGTGATGAGTGCAGGTGCGCCGCACCGTCAGTGGCCGGCCGACGTCCCTTTCGCCGCGCCGGTGACTCCCCGAATCGCGATACCGGACACACTGGCCGGGCTCGATGATGAATGGCAGGCCGCGTTCGGCGCTGCCGTGCGGCAGGCGAATGACGCCGGATTCGACACGGTCCCGATTCCCATGGATGACTTCTTCGCCGCGGCCGGCCTTCTCTACAGCGGCGCGCTGGTCGCTGAAAGGTGGGATGCGGTAGGGGAGTTCGTCAGCGCAGCCGGTCCCGATGCGAGGCTGGACCCGACCGTGGCGGCCATCATCACCGCGGCGGGAACGTATTCGGCGGCGGACCTGCTGCGGGACCGGTGGCGGGTCGAGGAACTCCGCGGTAAGGCGCTGGCCCAGCTCGCCGGTTGTCACGCACTCATGGTCCCGACGGCTCCCGAGCATCCGCGCATCGACGACGTCGCGGCCGACCCGGTCGCGGTGAACTCCCGGATGGGCCGGTACACCAACTTCTGCAACCTGTTCGACATGTGCGCCATCGCGATTCCCGCGGGGGTGGTGTCCGACGGTGCGCAGTTCGGAATCACCCTGCTGGCACCGGGATTCCACGATGGCGTCATCGCCGATCTGGCAGCCCGGTTCCTCGACGTTCCGTCGGTCGAGACCTGGCCGGAGTCGGGCGGCGCGCCGCTGACCGAACTCGCGGTGTTCGGTGCGCATCTGCGCGGGCAGCCGTTGGAGCATCAGCTCACCGGGCGGGGCGCGCGCTGGGCGGGCCCGATCACCACCGCGCCGCACTACCGCCTGTATGCGCTCGACACCGTTCCGCCCAAGCCGGGCCTGACCCGCGTCGGCGAAGGCGGGGCGCCCATCGTGGGTGAGCGGTGGCTGTTGTCCCCGGCCGCGCTGGGGGAGTTCCTGGCCGAGTTACCCGCGCCGATGATGCTCGGGAAGGTGGAGCTCGACGACGGCCGCTGGATCACCGGATTCGGTTGTGACCACATCGCTCCCGCTCACGGCCGTGACATCACCGAGTACCGGGGCTGGTTGGCCGCGATGGCCTGAGCCGGAATGGGTGGCCGTCAGTCTCCGGGGACGATCAGCGAGACCATCGTCTCGAGCTGACGGGCCATCTGCCGGTAACTCATCGCGCCCGTTTGGGCCTGCAGCAGTGCGCCCCAGAACACCGATTCCAAAGTGGCGAGCACCTCCGGCCATGCCCCTGCACCCAGGGCCGTCGAGATCCGGCGGGTGACCTCGGCGGCGATCCGTGAGCGGACGTCGTCGACCATGTCGTCGTCGGTACTCACCAGCGCCTGGGTGCAGGCGCGGGCCAAGCGGGGCTCATCGGCCATCAACAGCGTGAGTGCCGTGAGCTGCTCGACGACTCGGCTGGTCGCACTGGCCGCGGGATCGATGTCGAGCGGCAGCTGAACCACGCGGTCCAGGTAGAGCTCGGCGAAGACCACCTCGATGGACGGGAAGTGTGCGTAGAGCGCCGCGGGTGCCATCTTCGCGCGTGCTGCCAGCGCCGGGACCGAGACGTCGTCATCTGTATCGAGAAGCTGTGTCGCCGCACCGAACACACGACGCTGCGTGCGGATGCGCCGACACTGTGCGTCGTGTAGGCGAGTGACCGTAGCCACCACTGGCCTGGACATGTGTCCAAGGTATAGATCCGCGGCGCGATTGGCAATCGCTCAATGAAACTGCCTGGATATACACATTTTTAGTTCTGTTCTTCGTGCAGTTCGACCGGCGGCAAGCGGGTGGACGAGACTTTCGAATCGATAAACCGGACAGGTGTCCAGTAGGATCTGGCCAGATCCGAAAGGGGAGGTCCGATGGCTTACGTGATCACGCAGAACTGTTGCAAGGACGCCAGCTGTGTCCCGGTGTGCCCGGTGGACTGCATCCGCCCGGCTGAGGGCGGGCTGGATTCCGCGTCGGCCGAGATGCTGTACATCGATCCGGAGTCGTGCATCGACTGCGGAGCGTGCTTCGAGGAGTGCCCGGTCGGCGCGATCCACTACGAAGAGGACCTGCCCGGCGAACTGCAGCGGTTCAAGGACCTCAATGCCGCCTATTTCGAGCGTCATCCGCTCCAGCCGGTGACCGCACCTGCGCCGGCGTCCCGGGCGCGGGTCGAGGCGGGTGCACTACGGGTGGCCATCGTCGGATCCGGGCCTGCCGCCTGCTATGCCGCCGCCGAGCTGATCGATGTCGACGGCGTGGAGATCAACCTGTTCGAGCGGCTGCCCACGCCGTTCGGTCTGATCCGGGCGGGCGTGGCCCCTGATCACCAGCACACCAAGTCGGTGGTCGACATCTTCGAGCGGGCGTTCATGAACCCGCGGTTCGCCAGCCATTTCAACGTCGAGGTCGGTCGCACCGTCAACCACGATGAGCTGCTGGCCCATCACCACGCGGTGATCTACGCGGTGGGCGCGGCCACCAGCAGGCAACTGGGAATCGACGGCGAGGATCTCCTGGGCCACCATGCGGCGGCCGAGTTCGTCGGTTGGTACAACGGGCATCCCGACCACGCCGCGCACCAGTTCGACCTGTCGGGCGAGCGGGCCGTCATCGTCGGCAACGGCAACGTCGCCCTCGACGTCGCCCGGGTGCTGTTGATGGACAGGGCCGCGCTGGCGGCCACCGATATCGCCCAGCACACCCTGGATGCGTTGGCCGACAGCGCAATCCGGGAAGTGGTGATCCTGGCGCGTCGTGACATCGGGCACGCCGCGTTCTCGGCGGGGGAGTTACTGGCGTTGGGGCATCTCGACGGTGTCGACGTCATCGTGGATCCGCAGGACCTACCTGCCGATGACGAACACGAGGACGTCGAGACCTCGTTCAAGCTCGCCATCGCGCGCGAATACGCGCAACGCAGCCCCACTCCCGGACACAAGCGCGTGGTGTTCCGCTTCGGCACAACCCCGATCGCCATCCACGGCACCGACCGTGCCGCAGGGTTGGAGGTCAGCAGCGAGGCCGGTGGCACCGAGGTGATCGAGACGTCGCTGATCCTGCGGTCGATCGGCTATCGCGGCCTGCCCGTCTCTGGGCTGCCCTACGACGAGGTCTCCGGCACTGTGCCCAACGACTCGGGCCGTGTCGTGCCCGGCACCTACGTGACCGGTTGGATCAAGCGCGGACCGCGTGGGGTGATCGGTACGAACCGGCTGTGCGCCGAGCAGACCGTGGCCCAGTTGTGGGCGGATTTCGATGCCGGCCTGTTGACCCGTGACGTCAAGGACGTCGAGTCGCTCGATGCGCTGTTGGCCGCCCGGGGAGCCGAGCCGGTCGGCTGGCCGGGGTGGCGCGCGATCGACGCCGCCGAACGTGACCGCGGCGTGCAGGCGGCGCGGCCGAGGGTGAAGTTCGTGTCCATCGAGGAAATGCTCAGCGCGGGCCTGCGCGGCTGACTTCGGCCTCTACCTGCGGATCGGGGTCGCGGGGTGTGCGGGTCGCCAGGACCGATCCGGCGAGGATCAGTGCCAGCCCGGCGACGTTGTACACGGTCAGCGGCTCGCCGAGCACGACGACGCCGGCGGCCAGCGCAACGGCCGGGTTGATGTAGGTGAACACCAGCGCCCGCGCGCCCCCGACTTCGCGGATCAGCGCGAAGAACACCACGAATGCCAGCGCGGTGCAGATCACGGCGAGCGCGGCCAGCGCGATGAGCACGCGCCGCGATGGCATCTGATCGGGCCAGGTCAGCAGTGCCGGTGTGGTGTAGATCAGTGCCGCGACCGTCAGACACGCCGCGGTCAGCGGAAGGGTGGGGACGTCACCCAGATAACGAGCGGCGATCAGCGGAGCGATGGCGTAACAGGTTGCCACCAACAGCACTTCGGCGATCGGCCAGCCGTGCCCGCCGGCCAGTCCGGGACCGGCGAGCACCGCCACACCGGCCAGACCGACCCCAAGTCCCGTGATTCGCCTGGCGCTCAGCCGTTCTCCGCCGGTGAGCCGGTCGAGAACCGCGGCGATGATCGGGGCGGTGGCGATCAGCAGTCCCGTCAACGAGCTGCTCAGGTGACGTTCGGCGTCCGATAGCAGGTACCACGCCGCGATGATCTCGAAGAACGCGAACGCCAGCACGGGCCGCCAATGCCGCAGCACCGGCGCCCATGCGGCGCGCGACATCACCAGCGGCAACAGCACAGCTGCGCCGACCGCGGTGCGGGCCAGGACCAGGACGGGTACCGAGACGCCCTCGACTGCGATTTTGATCAGCAGGTACGGGATACCCCAGATGATGCTCATGGCGCCCAGCAGCAGCCAGCCCCGCACACTCACCCGATCCAGACTACGGATCGCGCGACACCGGTGCCCCGAACCGCCTTATGACGCGGTCAGATCGAGCGCGATGTCGACGAGCATGTCCTCCTGGCCACCGACCATGCCGCGGCGACCGGCCTCTTCGAGCAGCGAGCGTGCGTCGACGCCGTAGCGCTCGGCAGCGGCCTCGGCGTGGCGCAGAAAGCTCGAGTACACCCCGGCGTATCCGAGCGTGAGCGTTTCGCGGTCCACCCGGACCGGCCGGTCCTGTAGGGGGCGCACGATGTCGTCGGCAGCGTCTTCGAGAGCATGCAGGTCGCAGGCGTGCCGCCAGCCCAGTTTGTCGGCGGCCGCGACGAACACCTCAAGCGGTGCGTTGCCGGCTCCGGCGCCCATGCCGGTCAGCGACGCGTCGATCCGGTTGGCGCCGTGCTCGACCGCAACGATCGAATTGGCCACGCCCAGCGACAGATTGTGATGAGCGTGAATGCCGATCTCGGTGGTGGGGGACAGGGCTTCGCGGAGCGCATCGACCCGGTCGGCGACGTCGCGCATGGTCATGGCGCCACCGGAGTCGACGACGTAAACACATGTGGCTCCGTAGCTCTCCATGAGTACGGCCTGATCGGCGAGCCTCGCAGGCGTGGCCATGTGGCTCATCATCAGGAAGCCGACGGTGTCCATACCGAGGTCCCGTGCGGCAGCGATGTGCTGGGCCGAGATGTCGGCTTCGGTGCAGTGGGTGGCGACGCGCACGACGGAGGCGCCGGCGCGGTGGGCGTCCTTGAGGTTGTGCACGCTGCCGATCCCGGGCAACAACAGCGTCGCGACCCGGGCGTTGCGTACGACCGTGGCGACCGCTTCGATCCACTCCAGGTCGGTGTGCGCCCCGAAGCCATAGATGCAGCTCGATCCTCCGAGACCGTCGCCGTGGGCGACCTCGATGGAATCCACTCCGGCGGCGTCAAGTGCGGCCGCGATGGTGGTCACCTGGTCGAGGTTGTACTGGTGGCGCACTGCGTGCATGCCATCACGCAGCGTGACGTCGCTGATGTACAAGTCTTGAATCATGATTGTGTGATGGCACTTTCGGAGGCGGCGATGCGTTCGGCGGTGGCTTTGGCGGCCGAGGTCATGATGTCGAGATTGCCTGCATAGGCGGGCAGGTAGTGCGCGGCGCCGGTGACTTCGAGCATCACGGTCACCCGGGTCCCGCTGAACTTTCCGGTTTCCGGGATGTACAGAGGCCGTGCGGCACTGAATGTCTCGAACTGGACCCGCTGTTTGAGCCGGTATCCGGGCACGTAACTGCTGACCCTGTCGGCCATGGTCGCGACGTCGTTCTCGATGGTGTGCCGATCGGCGTCACCGTCGACGAGGCAGTACACGGTGTTGCGCATCAGGACGGGCGGATCGGCCGGGTTGAGAATCATCACCGCCTTGCTCCGCTGCGCGCCGCCGACGATGCGCAGTGCGGCAGAGGTGGTTTCGGTGAACTCGTCGATGTTGGCGCGAGTTCCTGGACCCGCCGACCGCGACGAGATGGACGAGATGATCTCGGCGTAGGACACGATGCCTGATTGCGCGACGGCGGCCACGATCGGCACCGTGGCCTGCCCGCCGCAGGTCACCATGTTGAGATTGGGCGCGTCGAGATGCTCCTCGATGTTCACCACCGGCACGCAGTAGGGGCCGATGGCGGCCGGGGTGAGATCGATCATCCGGACTCCGTGATCGGCCAGCCGGGCCCAGTTGGCGCGATGAGCGCCCGCTGAGGTGGCGTCGAAAACCAGTTTGACGTCGCCGAATTCGGGCATCGCGAGCAGTCCGTCGACGCCGTCGGCTGTGGTGGGCACCCCGAGGCGGGTGGCGCGCGCCAGACCGTCGGACTGCGGGTCGATGCCGGCCATCGCGACGAGGGCCAGCGGCCCGTCGCTGCGCAGGATCTTGATCATCAGGTCCGTGCCGATGTTGCCCGAGCCGACGATGGCGACCGGATAGCGGATCATCGGTCGCTCCGGTCGTTGGCCAGCCGACGGGCCGCCTCGATCACGTTGCGTGCGTGCAACTCGAACAGAGCAATCAGATCCACCGAATCGCCGCCGATCTCCTTGGCGATGAACAGACCGTCGGCGCCGGCGATCGTGTAGGTGGCCAGGTGGTGGACCTGGGCGTCGCTCAGGTCCGGCGCCCAGTCGAGGATTGTGTCGACGAGTTGGGCGTACGCCTGGGCGCGCGCTTGCAGGAACATGGCCCGGGCACGTGGCTCGACGGGGCGGCGCTCCAGGGCGAGCATGAGCCCGAGTCGGATGAAGTCGGGGGATTCGACCAACGCTTTGGCGACGTTTGCGCCGAATGAGGTGGCTCGCTCCTCGGCGGTCCCGTCGGTCGGCACCTGCCATGCCGCCAGCCAGGTCCCGAAGCTGCGCTCGATCACCGCCGCGATCAGGTCGTCCTTGTCCTTGAAATGCCAGTAGATCGAGCTGGCCGGTAACCCGCACTTCTTGCTGACCAACGCGATGCTGGTGCCTTCATACCCACGCTCGGCGGCGATCTCGGTGGCGGCGTCGAGGATCCGTTCCCGCGACTGCTCGCCATCGAGGCGGCGACGGCGCGGCTTGGGCTGCTCATCAGCGGGCATCTGGGACTCCCGTCATCTTCCTTCTTGACTCTGTAGTGATCGCTACATTACCGTAGCGATCACTACAGGACAACCCTCGATGACGAGAGAGGCCACCGTGACTGCAGACCTCTACGACGTGGCGGTGATCGGCTATGGACCCACCGGCGCCACCGCGGCCAACCTGTTGGGCCGACAGGGATTGAAAGTGCTTGTCATCGAGCGTGATCCAGACGTGTACGGCAGGGCCCGGGCGATCAGTACCGATGAAGAGGTGCTGCGCATCTGGCAGTCGGTCGGCCTGGCGGACCGACTGCAGCAGGACATGCTGCCCGACCGGCCCGCGGCGTTCGTCGACGCCGATGGCGTGCCTTTCATCGAGACGACGATCGTCGCGCGAGGTTCGGGCCACCCGCCGCAGCAGTTCATCTACCAGCCCGCGGTCGACCATGTCCTACGCGAGGGGGTTGAGCGCTTCGACACCGTCGAGGTGCTGCTCGAACACGAGTGCCTGCGCGTGCTGGCCAAATCGGATCACGTCGAACTGATGCTCGCGGACCTTCGCACCGACACGTTCAAGAGGGTGCGGGCTTCCTATGTCATCGCCGCCGACGGCGGATCATCCCCGACGCGTGGGCAATTGGGCATCGGGTACTCGGGCAACACCTACGCCGAACGATGGGTCGTCATCGACACCAAGGTGCTATCCGAGTGGGATGCCCACGACCGGCTCCGATTCCACTGCAATCCGGACCGTCCCACCGTCGACTGCCCGACACCGCTGGGGCACCACCGCTGGGAGTACCCGGCCCGGGCCGGTGAGGACGAGCAGAAACTGGTCAGCGAGGCCGAGATCTGGAAGGTGCTGGAGGATCAGGGCATAACTCGCGAGAATGTCGAGATTCTTCGGGCCGTGGTCTACAGCCACCATGTCCGGGTTGCCGACCGCTGGCGGGTGGGCCGGATCTTCCTGGCCGGCGACGCTGCGCACGCCATGCCGCCGTGGATCGGCCAGGGCATGTCGGCCGGCGTGCGCGATGCGGCCAACCTGTGCTGGAAGCTCGCCGCGGTGCTGGCCGGCCGGGCGCCCGATGCCCTCCTGGATTCCTATGAGGCAGAACGCAAACCACACGTCGTCGAAGTCACCCGCCGCGCCTGTCTCGTCGGCCGCGTGATCACCGAGCGAAACCGGGTGATCGCCGCCGTCCGCAATCACACCCTCCGGGCGCTGACCAAGCTGCCCGGGGTGCTGCGTGGCGGTCAGAAGCTCTATTGGATCCCGGATGCGCGCTACGACGAGGGGTTCTTCACCCGTCCCGGAAATGACGCGGCCGGCTGGCAGATCCCACAGCCGTGGGTCATCGACGACGCGGGCGCGACGGTCCGCTTGGACGACATCGTGGCCGGGCGATGGACGGTGCTGCACACCGGAGTCGCCCCGGCGGGCGTGCAGGCCTGGACTGACCTGGGCGTGCCCGCGATCGCGCTGGGTGGCCCTCGAGACAAGTCCGGGACCGGAGCGATCCGCGACATCGACGGCACGCTCATCGCCTGGCTGCGAGGAAAGAAGGCCGCAGCCGTGGTGCTGCGCCCTGACGGATTCATCTACGCCGCAGCTGAAACCGGGCAGCGGTTACCCGCACCGCCGGCCGGCTACGAGCTGGCGCCGACCAGAACTGGAGCTCACACATGACCACCACATCACTTACCGAACACACCGTGACAGTCGCGGGCCGGGCCATCTTCTACGCCGAAGCCGGCACCGGACCAGCGGTGGTGATGCTGCACGGGGGCGGTCCCGGTGCCTCTGGGGTGTCCAACTACGGCCGCAACATCGACGCTCTCGCCGCGCATTTCCGGGTCATCGTGCCGGATATGCCCGGATATGGGCGCTCGGCCAAGGGGATCGACAAGGCCGATCCGTTCGGGTTCCTCGCCGACATGATCCGTGGTCTGCTCGACGAACTGGGCATCGCGACAGCACATCTGATCGGCAACTCATACGGCGGCGCGGCAGCATTGCGGTTGGCGCTGGACACCCCGCACCGCGTCGGCAAGCTGGTGCTCATGGGCCCCGGCGGCATCGGCACCACGCGCGCATTGCCTACCGCGGGCCTGGGCAGCCTGCTGGCCTACTACACCGGCGACGGCCCGAGCCGCGAGAAGCTGGCCACCTTCATCCGCAATTACCTGGTGTACGACGGCAGTTCGGTGCCCGAGGAACTGATCGACCTGCGGTACCGAGCGTCCATCGATCCCGCGGTGGTCGCCGATCCACCGTTGACCCGGCCGTCGGGACCGAAGGCCTTGCGCACGCTGTGGCGCATGGACCTCACCCGCGACAGCCGGCTCAAGAACCTGCGGACGCCCACGCTGATCTTGTGGGGCCGTGACGACAAGGTGAACCGGCCGGCCGGCGGCCCGATGCTGCTCAACGCCATGCCGAACGCCGAATTGGTGATGACCTCGCACACGGGCCACTGGATGCAGTGGGAGCGCTCCGAGTTCTTCAACGGGCTCGTCACCGAGTTCCTCGGCCAGAACTCGAAGCTCGCTCATGCCTAGCGTATTCGGCAATGTCCGTCTCGGCTACGTCGTCATCGAAACCGAGAAGTTCGGTGATTGGCGGCGTTTCGGCCGCGACGGCGTCGGCCTGCACGTTGACGACGCATTGCCCGATGTCCTTCGGTTCCGGCTCGACGACCACCAATGTCGCTTCCTGCTGCAGCGCGGACCGGCCGAGGACGTCACGGCGCTCGGATGGCAGCTCGACGATCACGACACGTTCGACGACATCGTCGGACGTGTCGTGCGGCACGGTGTGCCGGTCAGTGAGGGAAGCGCAGAGGAGGCTGCCCTGCGAGGGGTCGAGCGGCTCGTACGGTTCCCCGGCCCCAACGGCCTGACGCAGGAGATCTTCACCCGCGCCCGTCCCGCCGTCACCCCACTGCGGATGACCGCACGCGGCGGGTTCGTGACCGGCGACTGCGGAATCGGGCACGTCGCGATCACCACGAAGAAGCCGCAGCAGATGCGGGGCTACTACAACACCGTGTTCGATGCCCGACTGTCCGATTTCATCGACGAGACCATCAGCGGCGTCAAGATCAAGATCCGGTTCCTGCGGGTCAATCAGCGCCACCACTCGGTGGCCATCGCCTCGGTGAACCGCCTGCCCGTCAACCCGATCCGCACCCGCGTCCAGCACCTCAACATCCAGGTCGCCGACCTCGACGACATGACCACGTCCTACCAGCGGATCAAGGAACTCGGTTTCGGGATGGCGTTGGGAGTCGGGCAGCACACCAACGACCGGGAACTGTCCTATTACGCGATGACCCCATCCGGGTTTGAATGGGAGGTGGGGTGGAACCCGCTGGTCGTCGACGAGACGACCTGGGAGCCCACCACCCACCAGGGCATCAGCATCTGGGGCCACACCCCGGAAGGACAGACGATCATCGACAAGCTCGCCCAGTTCAGGACCGGCGCCCGCTCCGTGCTGTGGCGCGAGGACAGCGTCGTAGCGCTGGCCGGTGCCGGTATCGCCGACAGCCAGGGAGGAAGCTCATGAACCGAATCGATACTCATCACCATATGATTCCGCCCGCCTACCGAAAGGCGTTGCAGAAGGCGGGGATCGACGAGGCGGGCGGACGGGCGATGCCTGACTGGAGCCCGGAGGCCTCGTTGCGGACCATGGCGGAACTCGACGTTGCCACCGCGATTCTGTCGGTGTCGACGCCGGGTAGCACCTTTCTGCCGAACGCGTCCGACGCTACGGCGCTGGCCATCGATCTCAACGACTACGCAGCCGAGGTGTTCGCCTCGCAGTCGGATCGGTTCGGTTTCTTCGCCACGCTTCCCATGCCGCACGTCGAAGCCGCCACAACAGAGGCCATCCGCGCGCTCGACACACTCGGTGCCGATGGAGTCGTACTGCTGGCCAACAACGGCGGGACATATCTCGGGCAAGGGGGACAGGACGAGTTGTGGGCTGCGCTCGACGCCCGGTCTACCGTGGTGTTCATCCATCCTGCCGAGTTGCCGGGGCCCACGGTGCCCGGCGTGGTGCCGTTCGCCGCCGACTTCCTGCTCGACACCACTCGGGCGGCCTATCTGCTGGTACGCAACGGGATACGGCGCAAGTACCCGAACATCAAGTTCATCCTGAGCCACGCCGGCGGGTTTGTTCCGTACGCCTCGCACCGCATGGCGGTCGCCATCATGGGCGACACCGGCCGCAGCCCGGCCGACACCCTCGACGACTTCGCCAGTTTCTACTTCGACACCGCGTTGTCGTCGAGTGCTGCGGCGCTACCCACCCTGCTCGCGTTCGCCAAGCCGGGCCACATCACGTTCGGTTCCGATTGGCCGTTCGCCCCGCTGCCCGCGAGTCAGCTGTTCGCCGCGGGCCTGGACACGTACGACGGGCTCGATACCGCTGCCCGCCAGGCGATCAACCGCGACAACGCGCTGGCGCTGTTCCCGCGGCTCGGCACCGCGCCGTCGGCTCCGGCGCCCTCACCGCTGGATCAGGTGCGGCATCAGGCCACCCGGGCGGTGATGCGCGGAGTCGCCCGCCTCATCAACACCAAATGAGCCGCGGCCCCTCAGACCCGGGTCAGCTCCGCGTAGCGGGCGACGTGGTAATCGGTTGATCCGAACTCGTACTGCACCGCGGTGAGCCGCTTGAAGTAGTGACCGATCGCCAGTTCCTCCGTCATGCCCATGCCGCCGTGCAACTGCACGGAGTTCTGCCCGACGAAGCGCGCGGCCCGACCGACGGTGGCCTTGGCCGCCGACACCGCCTTTGCCCGTTGCGTGGGCTCGGCATCGAGGTTCAGTACGGCGAGATAGACCGCGGCCGAAGCCTGTTCGACCTCCATGTGCATATCCACCATCCGGTGTTGCAAGGCCTGGAAGCTACCGATGGGCAGGCCGAACTGCTGGCGCTGTTTGCAGTACTCGACCGTATCGGCCAGCACCTTGCGCATTCCGCCCACGGCCTCGGCGCATACCGCCGCGGCCCCCTCGTCACGGGCCAGCTCCAGCGACGGCCAGGCCTGACCCTCGGTCCCCAACAACGCCCCGGCCGGCAACCGGACGTCGGAGAACGTCAGGTCCGACGCCCTGCGGTCGTCCACTGTGCGGTACGGGTGCGCGGTGAATCCCGTTGTCAGCGAGGCGATGTCGACCAGGAACAGGGATATCCCGTCGGTGCCGGCGCGTTCCCCCGAGGTACGTGCGGTCACCAGCAGGTGGGTGGCCAGCGGTGCGTCGACGGCCAACACCTTGGAGCCGTTGAGTACCCACTCGTCGCCGTCTCGGCGCGCGGAGGTGGATACGTCGCGCCAGTTGTCCCCGGAGGTCGGCTCGGTGGCCGCCAAGGCGACGATCGCCGAACCCGCCACGATGTCCTCCAGCAGGGCAGCGGCGGCCGCGTCGCCGGACCGGTGCAGCAGGCCGCCGGCAACCACCACGGTGTCCACGAACGGCTCGATCACCAGGGCGTGGCCCAAAGCCTCGGCGATGACCATGGTTTCGACCGGCCCGCCACCGATGCCACCGGCCTCCTCGGGCAGGGTGGCGCCAAGGATTCCCAGTTCGTCGGCGAAGCCGCGCCAGATCTCGGGCTGCCAGCCGGGGCCGGTCTTGGCCGCGGCGCGGCTCGATGCCAGGTCGTAGCGGCTGGCCAGGAACTTGGTCAGCCCGTCGCGCAGCAGTTCCTGTTCGGTGGTCAGGTTGAAGTCCATCTAGAGCCCCAGTTCTGCCTTGGCGAGGATGTTTCGCTGAATTTCGTTGCTACCGGCGTAGATCGAGCCGGCCCGGTCGTTGAAATAGCGCAGTGGGGCGACCGCCTGCCACGGCGCTCCGCTGTGATAGCCGTCGGCGGGCGGTTCGTATTCGGCCACCGGGCCGCCCGGGAAGGTGGCGTGCGGCTGGTAGGCGCGGGCGAGCGGGCCCGCGGCCTCCATGGACAGTTCGGTCAGGGTCTGGCTCAGTTCGGTGCTCAGGATCTTGAGCATCGACGACGCCGTGCCCGGATGGCCGCCCTCGGCCACCGCGGCCAGCACCTGGTACTCCAGGATTTCCAGCACATCGGTGCGGATTCGGGCATCGGCGAGCCTGCGGCTGAAGGCCGGGTCGTCGATCAGCCGGCCACCGGCCGGTCCGGGCTGTTCTGTTGCCGCCGTGGCAATCTCTTCGCCGAGTACCTGCAGGGCCGGTGCGTTGGCGCCGCCACCACGCTCGAATTCCAGCAGATATTTGGCCACGGTCCAGCCGTCGTCGATCGTGCCGATCACGTTTGACTTCGGTACCCGGACCTCGTCGAAGAAGACCTGATTCTGGACCTCTTCGCCGGACGTCATTACCAGCGGGCGGATTTCGATGCCGGGGGAGGTCATGTCGATCAGCACGAAGGTGATGCCCTGCTGCTTCTTGGCGCCACGGGTGGTGCGCACCAGCGCGAACATCCAGTTGGCTTCCTGGGCGTGGGTGGTCCAGATCTTGCTGCCGGTGCACACCAGGTCGTCCCCGTCGGACACCGCTGCCATCGACAGCGCGGCCAGGTCCGACCCGGCCTCAGGCTCGGAGTAGCCCTGGCAGAAGAACACCTCGCCGGTCAGGATGCCGGGAAGGAAGTAGTCCTTCTGTGCCTGCGTACCGAACTTGATGATCGCGTGGGCCACCATGCGGATGCCCATGGGCGACAGTGACGGGGCGCCGGCCAGGGTCGACTCGCGACTGAAGATGTAGTGCTGCGTGAGGCTCCAGTCGCAGCCGCCGTGTTCCACCGGCCAGGCCGGGGCCGCCCAGCCGCGCTCGTGGAGGATCTTCTGCCAGGCCATGCTGGCGTCGTGATCGGCATACACGCTGGTCATCAGCTGGCCCGCACGCCGGATCTCGGGAGTCAGATTCTTGGCGAGAAAGTCGCGAACCTCGTCGCGGAATTCCTGGTCGCTCGTCGACCACTTCAGGTCCATGCCTGCCCCTGTCTACTGGTGTCGCTCCACAGAGTAAACCTAGTTAGTCAAGTGGCGCAGGCCACCCCGGCCGTGTGTGCGTCGGCTCCACCGGGGCGAGTCCTCACCGCACGTTGCTGTGCGGTGGTGGCACCTGACCGGGGCCGCGCGCGATAATCGACTCGTGGAGCGTCGCCAGAGCGGTCAGGAGCCGCAATCGCCGATGACACTGCTGCAGAACATTCCTGCGCTGGTGGTGCTGGAGCGGTTCCCGGTGCCGGTGTTGGCAATCGCCGAGGACGGAACGATCCTCTTCGCCAACAGTGCGTTCGGTGAGATGGTCGGCCGCGACACCGATGCGGTCAAAAGCATGCAGTTTGCTGAGATGTTCCATTCGCTGCCGGCCGACGAGTCGGCGGTCTCGGTGATGCGAGCCCATGCCGGTCTGCTGGTCGACCTCGTCCACCGCGACGGTTCCATCGTGCGGGCGCGGATGAGCAAATCGGCGCTGCTGCGCGGCGACGACCCGGTGGCGCTGGCGACGTTCCAGGACCTCACCGAGCGGTTGTGGTCCGAAGAGTTGTAGGGGCTAGCCCGCGGCCTGCGTTCGGCGCAGCGATTCGCGGGCCAGGAATTCACGGAAGTAATCCAGCGACTCCCTGCTGACGATCGCGGGGAGCAGCAGATCCCACGTGTGGGCGACCCGTTCGCGTAAGTCGGTGCCCGTGGCGTTGGCGCGCGAGAGGGCCTCGGCGCCCAGCATGGATCCGAGGATCACCTCGGCGGCACCGGCGATGTCGAGGCTGTCCCGTAGGTCGCCCTCCTCGGCCGCCTGGATCAACTGCGTTCTGAGCTCATCGAGCCAGCTCGTGTACACCTGGGTGGCGGCGGCGTTGATGCCGCTGAACGTCCGCAGTAGTTGCATACCGATCTGCGCGACCTTGTCCGAACGGGCGAAATCGGCCACCACGAACAGTCCGTGGATGGTGTTTTCCAAAGCCGGCGATGAGGATTCGGCGATGGCGCGGAACGTGGTCAGCATCGCCGTGCCACCGTCGCTGATGATCGCCTCGGCCAGTGATTCCTTCGAGTCGAAGTGGTAGTAGAGCGCGCCCTTGGTCATCTCGGCCCGTGCGATGATGTCGCCGAGCCCGGTCGCCGGATAGCCGCGCTCGCTGAACAGGTCGACGGCCGCGGTGATGATCTTCTGCCGGGTCAGCTCGGATCGAGCCTGGCGTGCCATGTCAGGCTCGCCTGACAGCTGCGTTGGGTGCGCTGTCCGGTGAGTGGGGGCGCAGGGGGATTACCTTCCTGACGCCAACCGCGGTGCGGCGCCGGATGAACTGCTTGAGGTAGGCGAGCCGCTCCGGTTCGACGAACCCGGGGAGCGCCAGCCGCCAGCTGTGCTCGAGCTCGGTGAGGAACCGCGGTGGATCGTCGAGGTCACTCGTCTGGCGCACGCCCAGGTAGATGGACACCAACAACCGGGCGATCGCTTCCGGGTCGCTGTCGGCGGTGAAGTCACCTTCACCGATGGCACGTTTGGCGATTCCGGCGAAACCCTGCACCCATTCTTCGAGCACCCGCGGCCCCAGGCCGTCGGTCCGGCCGATGGATTCGACCAGGTTCAGGGCTGCCCGGGCCATCGGGTCGCCGATGTCTTCGGCTGCCACCAGGCAGGAGAGGTCGATCAACGTCTCCGCTCCCGACAGGTTGCGGGCCAGGACGTCCTCGACGGCCTTGTTGGCCCGCGTGGTGCGGTGCTCGACGATCGAGACCGCCAGTGCGTGCTTGGACCGGAAGTGGAAGTACAGCGCACCCTTCGTGACGGTGGCGTCGGCCAGGATGTCGTCGAGGCTGACCAGGCTGTACGGCGTGTGGGCGAACTGCCGCGCGGCCGCCTGCAAGATCTGGAGGCGGGTCAGCTCCGCTCGCCGGTCGAGCTGCTCAGTCACCTCGGGGCCTTCCTGACTCTGATCGGCCGGCGGTCTTGTCTGATCTCGCCGTCGCCACCAGCAGACTCAAAGTCTTCACCGTACGTGCATAACATTCTAAAGGTATGTATCGTGCTTAGCGTGATAACTCTTGGTTCGTCGCGGGTTGCCCGCCCGGCGGTGGTGCACGCCACGGCCGCGGGCGCAGTGGCGAACGCCACCATTTGGCGGTCGGCAGTAGCCAAGGGCTATCCTGGAAGCGTTGTCATGGCCTGCACCGGCAATCCCCCTCGAATCCCGGTGCGGGCCATGGCGACCTCAATTCCTGGTGCCTACCAAAGTGATTCGATCTTGATGATGCGCCCTGTGGTTCAGTCGGAGTGTCGCTAGCCGATGTGGGATGACGAAGTCGACGTCGTTTGCTGTGGCTCGGGCTTCGGGGCGTTGGCCGCGGCTGTCGCGGCAGCGGATGCCGGGCTCGATGTGCATATCGTCCGCCCAGCGGCTGCGGGCAACCTTCAATCGGTGACGCCGGGTGTGGAGACACCGTGGCTGGGTGCGGGCATCCAGGATCCCGAGACCCGCGACTACCTCGACGAGCTGTCGGCGGACTTGAAGCCGGTCGACGACGCCGAATACGACACCGCTCTGACGGTTCGGGCGGTCACCGACTGGACCCCGGTCACCGGACGCGGCCGGATCGCTCCGTTCTACGGCGCCCGGCTGCAGGACTGGGCGCGATGCTGCCTGACGTCTCCGTACGGCGTGCTCTACACCCGGTTGACGGATCGAGGCACGACCTCGATGAAGACCCGCACCGGCGAGGAGATCCAGGTCAAGGTGCTCGGGACGCTGGAAGCTGAGAGTGAGTCCGGCGCCGCATCGGTGGTCGGTGACTGGCTGTCGGCGCAGGCACTCGACCGCCAGATCCACACCCTGGACAACAGCACGTTGCGACGGATCGTGTTCGAGGAGGGCGAGGTCCTCGGGGCGGTGTTCGACACCGCCGACGGTCCGCTGGCACTGCGGGCCCGCCACGGCGTGGCCCTGTCGACCGAACCCCGCGGTGCCGGCTCGGTGACCGGTCAGCTCATCGAGCCCGGTAAAACCTTGCAGGTGGGCCTGGTCGGTTACAGCGCCAGCAGATTCGGTCGCGTGGAACTGCTGGCCCACGAGCCCGACACCGGACGATCGGACTACTGCCGATCGGGAGGTGTGCACGACTCACCGCGTGAGTCGTACCGATCACGTGCGCGGCGCGGCTGAGAAGTGCACCGGTACCCGCCCTTTGGCCAGCAACGCGGCCATCTCGTGGCCGAGGATCGGCTTGGACAGCAAGAAGCCCTGGGCGCGGTAGCAGCCGTGTCGCAGCAGCGTCAGCGCTGCCCGTTCGGTCTCCACCCCTTCGGCCACCAGCTGTAGGCCGAAGGCGCCGGCCAGGGCGATCACCGCGCGCACGATCGGCAGGTCGCCCGGGTCCGATCCGAGTCCCGCGACAAAGCTGCGGTCGATCTTGAGGGTGTCCACCGGGAGCGATTTCAACAGTGACAGCGCGCTGTAGCCGGTACCGAAGTCGTCGATGGCCACCTGCACGCCCACCTTGTGCAATCCCGTCAACGTCGAGCGAGTGGTTTCGATGTCCTGCACCACGATGCTCTCGGTGATCTCCAGGCACACCGACCCGCGTGGGAGGCGGAACTCCTTCATGACCCCAGCCACCGACGCGACGAATCCGTCGGTCACCAACTGCACCGGGGACACGTTGATCCGCAGCACGATGTTGCGGCCGACGCCGTTGGCCCGCCAGCGGGCGAACTCGGCACATGCGTTGCGCAGCACCCAGCGGCCCAGTTCTCCTGCCAGGTTTATGGATTCGGCCACGCCGATGAAGGAGTCGGGGGACAGCAGGCCGCGGGTCGGGTGCTGCCAGCGGACCAGGGCCTCGGCGGCCAGCACCTCGCCGGTCCGCATGTCGATCTCGGGTAGATAGTGCAGCACCAGTGCGCCGCTCTCGATCACGCTCTGCAGGTGTAGCTCGATGTCGTTGCGGAAGTCGATCTCCATCGCCATCTCATCGGAGAACACCGCGACCCGGTTGCCCCCGGAGTTCTTCGCGGTCAGTACCGCGTGGTCGGCCCGGTTGAGCAGGTCGGAGGTGGAGTCGCGGCCCGGAATGCCTTGGGCCAGGCCGATGCTGACGGTACGGGTGAGCATCTCGCCTTCGATGGTCACCCGTTCCCGCAGAACCGACTGGAGTCGGTAGGCCAATGCCGTGGCCGCCTCGGCCGTCATCGAGGCCGCGGGGACCACGACGAATTCGTCGCCGCCGAGTCGCGCGATGAGTTTGGGTGAGTCGTCGCCCCGTTGCAACCGTTCGGCCAGGATGCTGATGAAGGCATCACCGGCGGTATGCCCCAGATAGTCGTTGATCGCCTTCAACCGGTCCAGGTCGAAGAACATCACCACGACCGGGCCGGGCTGGCCCGGAGCCAGCCGGGCCTCCAGGTGGGCCATGAGCGCCCTGCGGTTGTGCAGCCCGGTGAGGTGGTCGTGATCGGCGAGGTATCGCAACCGGTCCTCGGCCTCGATGCGGGCCTGCACCTGGGCGAACAGCGAGGCGATCGCCTTGAGTGCGTTGAGTTCGGCGGGTAGCCACTCACGATCGCCGAACTTGACGAACCCCAGGACGCCGGTGGTGACGTCCCCGGACAACAACGGCACACATGCCATCGAGGTGCTGGCGATGTGGCGTCCCGCCTCGATCGTGCGCTGGTAGTCGTCGGTGGCCGGCTCCGGGCGGAACACCGCCGGTTCCTTGAGGTGCTCGGCCATCGCGAACACCGGGTCGGCATCGGCGAAGTGGATGACCGCGATCGGGTCGGTCAGGGTGTCCGATGGGCGCGGCGGCCACTCGGCCACCAGCCGGGTCGCGTGCGTCTCGTGATCGTTGTGACGCAGGAAGCTCACGTCGACGTCGAAGAACGAGACCAGCTCGGCCAGCACCTGCTGACTCACCGTGACCGACGTCGCGGCGTCGACCGCCATCAGTTGCGTGGCAACCGATGTGACGAGCAGTTCGAGGCTGCCTGGCACCAGATACCTCCGCGTGTAGCTCGGCACGTGACTCAGCCGTACTGCGGCGTCGAGCCCGTGTGGGCTCTGCGCCGGCTGCGTACGGTCGGACGCGGCGCGTAGGACAACCTGAGCACCAACGCCTGTGATTCGTCGCGCTCGGTCCTGGTCAACCTGCGAAAAGCGTACTGCAGGTCGTGCAGCGCCTCGGCGTGACCAGGCGAGAGTGCACTGCGGTCCTGGTCATCGTGGGCATAGAGAAACGCCGGTGACACGGGCTGAACAGCCAGCCCGCGGCGCTGTGCACCGACCCAGACGGCCTCGACCGCCGATCCCGCCAGGGCGTAGTCGGTCAGCCGGCGGCCCCGAACCGAGACGACTGCCAGAGCGGAGCTCGAGGTGACCCGTTCGTAGGTGTCGTCGCCGAGCGCCGAGCCGGCGTCCCAGTCCGACAACTTCGCCATCACCTCCGGCCGGCGCAGGATGTCGAGTACCACCATGTCGCCCGGGTCCAACCCGAGCGTCGTCACGTCGATGCCGGTATCGGGATCTGGATCGCCGGGCCAGCGGAGCTCCGACATCATCTCCCGGTGCAGAGTCGGGGTGAGATAGCGGATCCGGTCCGCCTCGGCGAGCAGGCGTGCGGCGGTCTCGATCTCGGCCGGGTCGTCGAGGACCGTCAGTTCGGCACCCTCGTTGCGAGCGGCGGCCCGCAGGCCGTCGAGCACGTCGGTGGCGATCGGCGCCGACGTGCCCCGGAGCCGGTTGGTCTCCCGGGCCAGCATCGGTTCATAGAGCTCAGCCAACTCAGGTGCGTTGCCGGGGGAGAACTCCGCGATCCCGTACAAGGGTGTGCCCTCGTCACCACGGGACCACTGCACGTGCCCGGTCAGGCCGTGTGCGGCCGCGGCCACCCGAGCGTTGAACGCGGCAGCCCCCAGCGCCACCGCGCTGCCCCGGTACCCGACATCCATCGCCGAGGTGTACTTCGTGGCCAACCGGAGGTTGATCCGGTCGTCGCTCGCCTCGATGTGCCACGGTTGGACATTGCCGCCCGAGGGTGCGCGCGTCGCCGCGTCGGTGAGGATGTCTGCCAAGCCGCCCGCTTCGGCCCGGGCGTCCGCCGGTACGGGCGCGGGTGTGGGTCGGGGTGCAGACCCGATGACCAGCGGGTCGCCGATGCGGTCGAGCGCGTCGGCGATGTCGACGCGAACCCGGCCCGACGGCATCGGCTCACCCAGACCGATGCGCCGCACGGCATTGGCGACGACGGTGGCCCCGAGTACGACCTCGGCGGCGAGTTGGGGCCAGGTGCTCAGCGTCTTGCCGACCTCGACCAGCGAGGCCGCCATCCGGGGCGAAAGCTGGGGCGCGTCGAGAATGCGCAGCACGTGGGGCACCTTGTCCTTGCTGCTGAGCCCGGCCAGATCCCGCGCGGCGATGTCGCCGAGCAGACCGTGCAGGATCGGCCGCGCGGGTTCCAGGTCGAACCGCTCGACATCGAGCAGCCCGCGGTCGCCCGTGGTCATCAGCACCGGCAGCCGTCGGGCCCGGGCAGCCTCGCGGACAAGCACTTTCGCGTCCAGTGAATCGCATTCCTCGACGACGACGTCGAGCCCGTTCAGGAACTGGTCGATGGACTCGGGCACCGCACCGTCGCGGTCGATCCGCACCTTGATGTACGGATCGATCTCGGCGATCCGGCGTGCGGCCACCACGGCCTTGTTCAAGCCCAGGTCGAATACGGTGCCGGGGACCCGGTTGAGGTTCGCCAACTCGAGTTCGTCGAAATCGGTGAGGCGGATCTCGCCGCACAGTCCCTCGGTGGCCAGGTTGTAGGCGATGGCGTGTCCGACGCTGAGGCCGATGACACCGATCCTCAGGCTGGACAGTCGTCGCTGTTCATCGGCGGTGATGAGGTTGCGGTTGCGATCCAGGCGCAGCCGATTGAACGCGGCTGGGCCCAGGATGTGGACCAGGCACCGACGCCACGGGTAGTACGCCCACCGCGTCGGTTCGTCGAGCATTTCCCGGTCGACCGCAGGGACAAGCGTGCGTAGTGCGGCCTGCTGTTCGCGACATTCATCGATGACGGTGATGCGCGGGTCGCGGCGCATCTGGTCGACGGTGTTCACTGAATATCCGCCGTCTTCGATGAAGATGACTCGATATTGGTCGGGCTCGTTGAGTTCGTTCAATTCGGAATTCTCAATGCTTGTGTAGGGGGGTTCCTGGGCGTTTTCGGACATCATCTCGGGGATCATCCTCCCGCCGCGGTCCGGGTATGGGTGTCGAAGCCGTCGGCGCGGGGGTGAGGGCCGATTCGCTGGGCCTCTGCGAAGTATCGCGAGAGCTGTCCCGCGTCAGCGTGGTTGGCGAATGTTCTGCTATCCCACCACATCATCTTCGTCTGGTATCGCTCGTCCGGATAGGGCGTCGCCGGGATTTTCGACGCCAGCACCCCACCCGACGACAGCCAGCGTTTGAGTACATAGGCTGCCGCGGTGGCCATGGCAAACTGAATGTCCAACAGTGTCATGGCGTGCAGCGGCATACGTGCCAGCGTATCGGTGAGTGCGCGGCTCTGCTCTGGGTCGTCGCACACCCATGCGGTCTTCATTTCGACCACTCCGAACGGCAGACGGTCGGCGATCATCTTGCGTACCGAGTCGAGCGCGGGCTGTCCGCCCCATTCCACGATTGCGTGGCTGTCCTCGACGCTCTGGTGCGGGCCCTTGGCCCGCAGACCGCCGACGACGTCGCCGGCGCTGTTGATGCCGACGCAGAACAGCGCCGTATCCTCGCCGGTCCGTAGGGTTTTCGGATCCAACGCTCGCTCCACCCCGTGTTTGCGGTAGTTGGACTGTGCCCCACGGACGTACTCGGTCCACAGTTCACGCTCTGCGTCCGGTCGAGCCACCACGATCGTGCACTCGCTGTCGGGGTCCCACCAGCTTGGGCTTTCGTCCAATGTCACGGAGCGGTTGCCGGCGGGATCGAGTTGGGGAGCGGTCATCTGGAATCCATTTCGTCGGTCAGCCGTGCCCTCCGATTGGGACGGCTGATTTTGGCGTGTAACGCGGTTGTGCGAATACGTGTCATGAGTATCGCGCCGCTCCGTATGGGAATTCCAGCGAGCGGAGAAATCTTGTCCAGGCGGGTGGTGAATTCCGTGCCGACGTCCCCGATTTACTCACGGGTACATGCAATTTTGGCAAATTATGCAATCGCTATTCATGCCGTATAAGTGGGTTGAACACGGATATGGCAAAAATCATGAATTGACGTCGATGTCGAATGGGCGGTGGCCGGGGGTGTGGGAAACCTTTTGCTGTGGCGGTGCTCAGCCAGCCCATCGCCGATAGCACGCGACGGTGAATGGCGCCCGGCTTCGCGTCGGCCCGGCGCTTTCGGATCGGTGATGCGTCGGAGGGTTGTGTGTCGGCCGGGCGGACCGGATGAGATTCTGTTCGGTGATGACAGAGGAGTACCCGAAAGCAACCGCCCTGCCGGCTCAGGATGTCGGCAGGCTGCTGCTGCGTTGCGCGGACCGGCCCGGCCTGGTTGCTGCGATCAGCGGCTTTCTCACCGGCGCCGGCGCGAACATCGTGTCGCTGGATCAGCACTCCACCGAGCAGTCCGGCGGCACCTTCATCCAGCGCACGATCTTCCACCTACCGGGGCTGGCCGCGGTGCGCGACGAACTCGAGCGCGATTTCCGGCGGCAGGTGGCCGAACCGTTCGAGATGGACTTCCGCCTGACGGAGGCCTCCAAACCCAAGCGGGTGGCGCTGATGGCATCCCGTGAAGACCATTGCCTGCTGGATCTGTTGTGGCGCAACCGGCGCGGCGAACTCGACATGTCCGTGGTCATGGTCATCTCGAACCATCCCGACCTTGCCGAGCAGGTGCGCGCGTTCGGTGTTCCGTTCCTCTACGTTCCCGCGACCCGGGAGAACCGGGCCGAGGCTGAGCAACGGCTCCTGGAGTTGTTGCGGGGCAACGTCGATCTGGTGGTGCTGGCCCGGTACATGCAGATCCTGACTCCTGAATTCCTCGACGCCGTGGGCTGCCCGTTGATCAACATCCATCATTCGTTCCTGCCGGCGTTCATCGGCGCGGCGCCGTACCGCAGGGCCAAGGAACGCGGGGTCAAGTTGGTCGGCGCGACAGCGCATTACGTGACCGGCGACCTCGACGAAGGCCCGATCATCGAGCAGGACGTGGTCCGCGTGGACCACCGCCACTCGGTCGGTGACCTGGTGCGCCTGGGTGCGGATGTCGAACGGCTGGTGCTGTCGCGTGCAGTGCTGTGGCACTGTGAGGACCGCGTGATCCGGTTCGGGAATCAGACCGTAGTCTTCTGACCACGGTTCGAGAGGAGTGAGCGTGAAAATCTTCAATGGTCTTGACGAGTTCGTGGCCGCGAAGGGCAGCGAGCTGGGCCCCACCGAGTGGCTGGAGATCACCCAGGAACGGGTGAATCTGTTCGCCGACGCCACCGACGACCATCAGTGGATCCACGTTGACCCCGAGAAGGCGGCCGGTGGCCCCTTCGGCGGGACCATCGCGCACGGTCTGCTGACGCTGTCACTGTTGCCGCATTTCACCCATCAGCTGTACCGAGTCGACAACATCGCGATGGCGATCAACTACGGCTACAACAAGGTTCGGTTCATCACGCCGGTGCGGGTCGGTTCCAAGGTGCGGGCAAGCGCGGCGATCGCCGATGTCGCCCAGCTCGACGGAGCGGTGCAGGCGACCATGACCGTCACCGTCGAGATCGAGGGCTCGGACAAGCCCGCCGCGGTCGCCGAGTCGATCGTCCGCTTCATCGGCTGATCTCAGGCCGGTTTCCGGCGCATTTTCCGACGAGCAGTCTCCCGTCCGGGGGACTGCTCGCGGCGTTCTGACACTTGTCAGATTTCATTGACGTCCGTCAAACTCCGCTGTTAGTGTTCTGCATCACAACGTGAAGGAGCACTGTGTTGCAGCGTTCACTGCCGCGGACCGCGATCATCGGCGCGGGCATCAGCGGGCTCACCGCCGGGAAGATGCTCAAGGACTACCGGGTGCCGTACACGACGTTCGAGACGTCGGACCGTATCGGTGGGAACTGGGCCTTCGGCAATCCGAACGGGCACAGCAGCGCATACCGCTCCCTGCACATCGACACCAGCAAGCATCGGTTGTCGTTCAAGGACTTCCCGATCCCGGAACACTTCCCGTCGTTCCCGCACCACTCCGACATCAAGTCCTACCTGGATGCCTATGCGAACGCCTTCGGGCTGTTGGAGAACATCGAGTTCAACAACGGCGTCGCGCACGCGGCCCGGATCGACGGTGGCGGTTGGGAGATCGAGGATCAGGCCGGCGCCCGGCGCGAGTTCGATCTGCTCGTCGTTGCCAACGGTCATCACTGGGACCCCCGGCTGCCGGAGTTTCCCGGGACGTTCACCGGTGAGGAGATCCATTCGCACCACTACATCGACCCGAAGGAACCGCTCGAGCTGACCGGCAAGCGGATCCTGGTGGTGGGTATCGGAAACAGCGCCGCAGACATCACCGTGGAGCTGTCATCCAAGTCGCTGCAGAACACGGTGACGCTGTCCACCCGCTCGAGCGCCTGGATCGTGCCGAAATACATTGCGGGACAACCGGGTGACAAATACTTCCGCACCAATCCGTACGTGCCGTTGTCCTGGCAGCGCAAGTTGGTCCAGCTGATCGGCCCGATGCTCGGCACCGATCCCACGATGTACGGTTTGCCCGCGCCGAATCACAAGCTCTTCGAGGCTCACCCGACGCAGTCGGTGGAGTTGCCGTTGCGGCTGGGATCGGGTGATGTGATCCCGAAGCCCAACGTGTCCCGCCTGGACGGTGCCACCGTACATTTCGAGGACGGGACCAGTGACGACTTCGATGTGATCGTCTACGCGACGGGCTACAACATCACCTTCCCGTTCTTCGACCGCGATGTCGTCAATGCCCCCGACAACCACATCCGGCTCTACAAGCGGATGTTCAAGCCCGGCATGGACGATCTGGTGTTCATGGGTTTCGCACAGGCGATTCCGACACTGTTCCCGTTCGTGGAATGCCAGTCCAGACTGTTGGCGGCCTACGCGGTCGGGCGCTACGCCCTGCCGCCGGTGGCCGAAATGGAGCGGGTGATCGATGCCGACCAGCAGCTGCACGGTGGACATTGCACCGACCGGCCGCGGCACACCCAGCAGGTTGACTACTTCTACTACGAGCACGACATCCGCACTCGCGAATTGCCCGCCGGGGCAAAACGGGCGGCCGGCCACGTCGGCGCGACGGCCGGAGTGACCGCATGACCTACACCGAGCTCGCGTTCCATTCTGCCGGTGAGCGGTGCAGCGCCTGGCATTTCGCCGCGGCAGGTGATGGGCTCACCGGGGCGCCGGGACGTCCGGTGGTGGTGATGGCACACGGGTTCGGCGGAACCAAGGACTCCGGTCTGCAGCCGTTCGCGGAGCGGTTCAGCGCGGCCGGGCTGGACGTGGTGGCCTTCGACTACCGCGGCTTCGGCGCCTCCGATGGGCAACCGCGGCAGAGCGTTTCGGTTGAGCGTCAGATGGCGGACTACGGTGCGGCCATCGCTGCCGCCCAACAACTCCCTGGGGTGGATCGCAGCCGGGTGGTGCTGTGGGGATCGTCCTTCTCGGGTAGTCACGTCCTTCGGGTGGCCGCGCAGTGCGCTGATGTGGCCGCGGTGATCGGGATGACCCCGCTGACGAGTGGGCTGGCCGCCAGTCGCGCGGCCGTGGCACACCGCGACGTCGCATCGGCACTGCGCTGGACACTGGCGGGGGTGAAGAGCCGGGTGGCCGTGGCGGCGGGCCGGGCGCCGACGTTGATGCCGTTGGCGGCCAAGCCGGGGGAGGCCGGTGCGCTGGCCCTCGACGGTGCATACGACAGCTATCACGCCATCGCCGGGCCGACGTGGCGCAACGAGGTCGATTCGGCGATCGGGATGGAGCTGGTGCAGATCCGTACCGGCGCCGCGGCCAAGGCGCTGAAATGCCCTGTGCTGATCCAGATCGCCGACTTCGACCGGTTCGTGCCGGCCAACTCGGTGATGAAGACGGCCGTACAGGCCAGGGCTCAGGTCCACCACTACCCGTGCGATCACTTCGACGTGTGGCCGGGCCATGACTGGTTCGACACCGCCGCCGAGGACCAGGTGAAGTTCCTGGCCCGGACGTTGGGCACGGCCTGACTCAATCCGGCGAGCAGACACATATGTACCCGACACGCCGACTATTCGGGTACATATGCGTCTGCTCGCGCGGAGTAGCTACGGGCGGTACAGCGCCGCAACGTCTCCCGGCCGCACCTTGAGGGCGGCGTTGCGGGGGAGTGCGTCGACCACCGCCACCGCCACCGGCACATGATGGCTCGGTAGCGCCTCGCGCACCAGGTCTTTCAACTCGGCTTCGGTGGGCGTGACGGCATCGCGCCGCAGCTCGACCGCGGCGAACGGAACCGCGCCGAGGCGAGCGTCGGGAACGCCCACGACGCAGGCGTCGAGCACGCTGGGATGTGAGATCAGAACCCGCCGAACCGTTTCCGGGAGGATCTTGAAGCCGCCGCGGTTGATCGCGCCGTCGCCGCGGCCGTGCAGGGTGACGAACCCGTCCTCGTCGATGGAGGCCAGATCGGTGGTGCGCACCCAATCCGGTCCGATGACCTCGACCCGGGCCTCGAGCAATCCGATACGGCCCGCCGGAACCTCGGCGGCGGTGTCGGGGTCGACGATGCGGACGCGTACGCCGGGCAGCGTACGCCCGACGCTGTCGGGCTTGTCCGCGCCGTACCGGCGGTACAACTCGGGTGTCCAGCTGCACACCGATCCGGCGAATTCGGTTGCCCCGTAGGCCCATAGCAGTGGTATGCCGTAGCGACTCTCGAACTCCGCCCGCAGTTCCGGCTCCAACGGTCCGGAGCCGCCCGACAGTCCCTCCAGCGACGCCAGATCCTCGGGAGGAACGTCGGCCTGCAGCAGCATCCGGAGGATCGCGGGCTGCACGCCCGCCCGGGTGATCCGGTAGGTCTTGATCGCCTGGACCCACTCGGGGACGCTGAACTTCTCCAGCAGCACCATGCGCTTGCCCGAGCACGGTGCGGCCAGCAGCTGGCAGACGCCGATGCTCCCGAACGGCCAGTAGACCAGCGCGGGTGGAGCGTCGGGACCGACCACTTCGGTGCCCGCACCGATCGTCATGCTCAGCACGGTGTGGGCGAGCACCTTGGTGGCGACCGGGATTCGCTTGGGTGGGCCGGTGGTGCCGCTGGTCAGGATATGCAGGCCGGACTGTTCCAGGGCGCGGTCGTGTCGGCTGCCGGGTTGTCGCGCCGCGATCACGCCGACCCCGAGCCGCTCACCGGACAACGAGATACCGGCCGATCCGGCCGCGCGCACCGCGCCGTTGAGTTCCGGTGTCCAGTCGTCGATATCGGCGAGGATCGCCGGCAGCCCCAGGCTTTCGGTGTCGCGCGCGATCGCGGTGGCGGACTGGTACGAGTAGATCATCACCACCGGGCGGCGCGACGCGACGAACCCGAGGATGACCGCGGCGTGGGCCACCCGGTTGCGCACGACGATGCCGACCGGCTCGTCGGGCTCAACGCCAGCTTCGCGCAGCGCGACCGAGACCTGCTCGATGAACTGTGTGATCTCGTTGCCCGAATACCATTTTCGGGCGAACTCGATGAACGGCCGGTCACCGTAGGCCCCCAGCCCGGTGGCCAGGCCGTCGGCGAAGTCCGTGGATACTGGGCTGGACATGCCGGCCTAGAACTGGGTGGAGCCCAGATCGACGGCCACCCGGCTGGCGGTGACATACCGTGATTCGTCGCTCGCCAGCCAGATCGCGGCATCAGCGATGTCTTCGGGTTCGGCGATGTAATCGGGCAGGAACGGCGTCACCATCTGCATGAGACCGGGGTTGGTGTCGTTGGCCCGGTTGAGCGCGGCCAGCATGTCGCCGGTGCCCATCGGGGTGTTGACCGCACCCGGATGCAGGCTGTTCACCCGGATCTTGTGCTTGCCCAACTCGGCGGCGAAGGCCCGGGCCATGCCGGCGACGGCGTGCTTGCTGGCGGTGTAGTGCACCATGAACGGCTGCATCTTGATGCCGGCGGCCGAGCTGATCAGGATGATCGACCCGCCGCGGCCGCCGTCGATGATGTGCTGGGCACCGGCCATGACGGTGTTCCAGGTTCCTGTGACGTTGATGTCCATGACGTCGCGGAACGACTCGGGGGTGGTCTCGTTCCAGGGTTCGGGAACGGTGATGCCCGCATTGGCCACGATGATGTCGAGCCTGCCGAACTCGGCGACGCCCTTGCCGACGATTTCCCGCAGCGCGTCGTGGTCGCGGGTGTCGGCGGCGGTGGCGATGATGCGCTTGCCGGTGGCCTCGACGAGGCGCACGGTTTCGGTCAGATCCTCGGGGGTGGCCGAGTCGTAGGGCACGCTCGGGGGCAGCGGACCGGCGATGTCGACGGCGATGATGTCGGCGCCCTCTTTGGCCATCCGGACCGCGTGCGCGCGGCCCTGCCCACGGGCAGCTCCGGTGATGAAGGCGACCTTTCCGGCGAGCCGCTCGGTCATGGATTCTCCTTGGTCGGTCTGTTGATTCGGTGGGTGGATTCAGTGCTGGCGCTGGGCGGCCTTGACCAGCCCGCCGCCGATGATGAGTCGCTGGATCTCGCTGGTCCCCTCGTAGAGGCGCAGCAGCCGGACCTCGCGGTAGATGCGTTCGACCGGGACCTCGCGCATGTAGCCGGTGCCGCCATGGATCTGAACCGCGAGATCGGCTACGTTGCCTGCCATTTCGGTGCAGAACAGTTTGGCCGCCGAGGGGGCGATGCGGCGATCCTCGCCGGACACCCACTTGGCCGCGGCGTCGCGGACCAAAGCCCGGCCGGCCATCACCCCGGTCTGCTGGTCGGCGATCATCGCCTGCACCAACTGGAAGCTGCCGATCGGTTGGCCGCCCTGGGTCGCCGCGGCGGCGTAGGCGACTGATTCATCGAGCGCGCGTTGAGCGGATCCCACGGCGAGTGCCGCGATGTGGACCCGGCCGCGCGCCAGGGAGGTCATGGCGGCGCGGTAGCCGACGTCCTCACTGCCGCCGACGAGTGCACTGTTCGGCACCCGCACATCGGTGAAGTTGACGTCAGCGGTCCAGGCGCCCTCCTGACCCATCTTGGCGTCCTTGGCGCCCACTTCGACACCGGCGGCGTCGGCGGGCACGAGGAACACGGCGATGCCGGGGCCGTCGGCATCGGCGGGACGGGTGCGGGCGAACACGACGAACAGGTTCGCGGTCGGTGCGTTCGTGATGAACCGCTTCTGGCCGTTGATCACCCAGTCGTCCCCGGTGTCGATTCCCCGGTCGGTGCGCTCCTGCCCGCCGATGCGAACGGCCTTGGTGCGCAGGCCCGCCGGGTTGGATCCGGCGCCGGGCTCGGTCAGGGCGAACGAGGCGACGACGTCGCCGGAGGCGATGCCCTCCAGCCACCGGGTTTTCTGCTCGTCGGTACCGAACCCCACCAGCACCTGCCCGGCGATGCCGTTGTTGGTGCCGAACATCGACCGCAGGGCCAGCGAGGTGTAGCCGAATTCCATTGCCAGTTCGACATCTTGGGCCAGGTTGAGCCCGAGGCCACCCCACTGCTGGGGGATCGCGTAACCGAACAACCCCATGTTCTTGGCCTGCTCGCGCAGATCGTCGGGCACCTGATCGGTGGCCAGGATCTCGTTCTCGCGGGGCACCACGGCGGAGCGGATGAAGCTGCGGGTCTGCGCCAGGATCTCCTGGAAGTCCTCGTCGCTGACTTCGGCAGTGGCCGCGGTGGTGGTCACAGGGGAGCTCCATTTCGTCGCGCGAGATCCGCGGGGGTGATGAATCTCCAATATCGTATATGAAATATGATCTGGCTCAGACAGAGCCCCCGGGATCGAAAGTTAGGTGATCAGGTGTCGTTGCTGACCGGTCAGACTGCAGTGGTGACAGGCGGTGCCCAGGGTCTGGGCCTGGCCATCGCGAGACGTTTCATCGATGAGGGCGCCCGGGTGGTGCTCGGCGACGTCAACCTGGAAGCCACCGAGGCGGCCGCCCAGGAACTCGGCGGGCCCGAGGTGGCGACCGCGGTGCGTTGTGATGTGACCTCGTCCGCCGAGGTCGAGGCCCTCGTGCAGGCCGCGGTCGAGCGGTTCGGCGGCCTGGACATCATGGTCAACAACGCGGGCATCACGCGTGACGCCACGCTGCGCAAGATGACCGAGGAGCAGTTCGACCAGGTCATCGCGGTGCACCTGAAGGGCACCTGGAACGGCACCAAGTCGGCCGCGGCGATCATGCGGGAGAACCAGCGCGGCGCGATCGTGAACATGTCCTCGATCTCGGGCAAGGTCGGCCTGGTCGGCCAGACCAACTATTCGGCGGCCAAGGCCGGCATCGTCGGCATGACCAAGGCGTCGGCCAAGGAGCTCGCGCACCTCGGTGTGCGCGTCAACGCCATCCAGCCGGGGCTGATCCGCTCGGCGATGACCGAGGCCATGCCGCAACGGATTTGGGATCAGAAGCTCGCCGAGATCCCGATGGGCCGCGCCGGCGAACCCGACGAGGTGGCCAAGGTCGCGCTTTTCCTGGCCAGCGACCTGTCGTCGTACATGACCGGCACCGTGCTCGAGGTGACCGGCGGTCGGCACGTATGACTACCCGCGAGGCGGTCATCTGCGAACCGGTCCGCACCCCGATCGGCCGCTATGGCGGCATGTTTGCGTCGCTGACGGCCGTCGAACTCGGTGTCGTCGCTCTCAAGGGCCTGTTGGAGCGCACGGGTGTGGCACCGGAGCAGGTGCAGGACATGATTCTGGGGCACTGCTATCCCAACAGTGAGGCCCCGGCCATCGGCCGCGTGGTGGCGCTCGACGCCGGACTGCCGGTGACCGTTCCCGGCATGCAGGTCGACCGCCGATGCGGTTCCGGGCTGCAGGCCGTGATCCAGGCTTGCCTGCAGGTGCGCAGTGGCGACAACGATCTGGTTGTGGCCGGCGGTGCCGAGAGCATGAGCAACGTCGCGTTCTACTCGACCGACATGCGTTGGGGTGGAGCCCGAAGCGGTGTACAGATTCACGACGGACTCGCGCGGGGACGCACGACTGCCGGCGGGCAGTTCTATCCCGTGCCGGGCGGAATGCTGGAGACCGCCGAGAACCTGCGCCGCGAGTACGGCATCACCCGCGCCGAGCAGGACGAACTTGCGGTGCGCTCGCATCGAAACGCCGTGGCGGCCCAGGAGTCCGGGGTTCTGGCCGAGGAGATCATTCCCGTGACGGTCCGCTCCCGCAAAGGTGAGACCACGGTCGACACCGACGAGCACCCGCGTGCCGACACCACGGTCGAAGCCCTGGCCCAGTTGAAACCTGTTCTGGTCAAGCAGGACCCGGAATCCACCGTGACCGCGGGCAACTCCAGCGGTCAGAACGATGCCGCGTCCATGTGCATCGTCACCACCGGCGAGAAGGCCGCCGAGCTGGGCCTGCGGCCGCTGGTGCGGATGGTGTCGTGGGGTTCGGCGGGTGTCGCCCCCAACGTCATGGGCATCGGCCCGGTTCCGGCTACCGAGGTGGCCCTGGCCAAGGCCGACCTGCAGCTCAGCGACATCGACCTGATCGAGCTCAACGAGGCGTTCGCCGCGCAGGCGCTGGCGGTGACGAAGGAGTGGAAGTTCGGCGAGGCCGACTTCGAGCGCACCAATGTCCGGGGATCCGGTATCTCGCTGGGGCATCCGGTCGGGGCGACCGGCGGGCGGATGCTGGCCACGCTGGCGCGGGAACTCGATCGGCGTCAGGCCCGCTACGGACTGGAGACCATGTGCATCGGCGGCGGCCAGGGGCTGGCGGCTGTGTTCGAAAGGGTGACCCCATGACCAGACTCGCGCAAACCTTGGGGCTCACGGAGTTCCAGACCGAGATCGTCTCGACGGTAAGGCAATTCGTAGACAAGGAGGTCATTCCGACCGCCCAGGAGCTGGAACACTCCGACACCTACCCGCAGGCCATCGTCGACCAGATGAAGGACATGGGCCTGTTCGGGCTCATGATCCCCGAGGAGTACGGCGGGCTCGGCGAGTCGCTGCTCACCTACGCCCTGTGCGTCGAGGAGCTGGCCCGCGGCTGGATGAGCGTGTCCGGGGTGATCAACACCCACTTCATCGTCGCGTACATGATCCGCCAGCACGGTACCGACGCCCAGAAGCAGAAGTTCCTGCCGCGCATGGCGACTGGTGAGACGCGAGGAGCGTTCTCGATGTCCGAGCCCGAGCTGGGCTCCGATGTGGCCGCGATCCGCACCCGCGCCAAGAAGAACGACGACGGCACGTACACGATCGACGGCCAGAAGATGTGGCTGACCAACGGCGGCAGTTCGACCCTGGTTGCCGCGCTGGTGCGCACCGATGAGGGCGCCGACAAGCCCCACCGCAACCTGACAGCGTTCCTGGTCGAAAAGCCCACCGGCTTCGGCGAAGTCGTTCCCGGTCTGACCATTCCGGGCAAGCTCGACAAGCTGGGCTACAAGGGCATCGACACCACCGAGTTGATCTTCGACGGCTACCGCGCGGGCGCCGACGACGTCCTCGGCGGTGTCACAGGGCAGGGCTTCTTCCAGATGATGGACGGGGTCGAGGTCGGTCGCGTGAACGTCTCGGCCCGGGCTTGCGGTGTGGGAGTCCGCGCCTTCGAGCTGGCGGTTCGTTATGCCCAGCAGCGGGAGACGTTCGGCAAGCCGATCGCCGAGCATCAGGCCGTGGCCTTCCAATTGGCCGAGATGGCAACGAAGGTCGAGGCCGCCCACCTGATGATGGTCAATGCCGCCCGGCTCAAGGACTCCGGCGAGCGCAACGACGTGGCCGCCGGCATGGCCAAGTATCTGGCCAGCGAGTTCTGTTCGGAGGTCACCCAGCAGAGCTTCCGGATTCACGGCGGCTACGGCTATTCCAAGGAGTACGAGATCGAGCGGCTGATGCGCGATGCACCGTTCCTGCTGATCGGTGAGGGCACCAGCGAGATCCAGAAGAACATCATCAGCAAGCGACTGCTGTCCGACTATCGGGTCTGAACCGTGTCCATACCCGATTTCGCTTCTCGGCCACAGCTGGCCGAAGATGTGGCGCGACTGATCCGGCGCCGGATCTTCGACGGCACCTATCCGGCAGGCAATTACATCCGGCTCGAGCAACTGGCGGCCGAGCTGGGGATCAGCGTGACGCCGGTGCGCGAGGCGTTGTTCGGCCTGCGCACCGAGGGGCTGCTGACCCAGCAGCCCCGGCGCGGGTTCCTGGTGCTGCCGGTCACGCGGCGCGACATCGACGACGTGGCGGGCGTGCAGGCGCACATCGGCGGGCAGCTGGCGTCCCGGGCGGCCGGCCAGATCACGGACGGTCAACTCGGTGAGCTCGCCCGGATCCAGCGGGAGCTGGAGGACGCCTATGCGCAGGACGATCATGAGGCGGCGGTACGGCTCAACCATGCGTTCCACCGCGGCGTCAACCGGGCGGCCGAATCGCCGAAGCTGGCCCAGCTGATGTCCCAGATCACCCGGTACGCACTGGAATCGGTGTACCCGACGGTGGAGGGCTGGCCCGAGCAATCCACCCACGACCACCGCCGGATCCTGGCCGCGCTCAAGGCGCGCGACGGGGATGCGGCCCGCGACGCCATGGCCGAGCATCTGTGTGCCGCGTCCAAACCGCTGACCGAGCACCTCGACCGGCTGGGTGTGTTGGAGTAGCCAGTTGACCCGCGAGCAGACACAAAGCTGCCCATTTGGGCATGTAAATGGGCAGTTTTGTGTCTGCTCGCCGAGAGAAGTGGGTGGGTAATGCCAGGTGTCCTCGACGGGATACGGGTGCTCGATTACGGCCGGTTCATCGCGGCCCCCTGGTGCAGCGCGATCCTGGCAGACATGGGCGCGGACGTGCTGCGGGTGGAGAAACGCGAAGGCGGGGAAGACCGTTGGGTGCAGGCCGTCACCGAGGGCGGTGAGGGCGGCACCTTCCTGCAGTGCAACCGCAACAAGCGCTCGCTGACGCTGGACTCCACCACCGCCGAGGGCGCGGAGATCACCCGCAGGCTGGTGGCGCAGGCCGACATCGTGATCGCCAACATGCCCGCGGCCGGGATGCGGGCCAGCGGGCTGGATTACGAGACACTCAAGGCGGTCAAGCCCGACATCATCCTGGCCAGTGCAACGGCCTACGGCGAGGGCGGTCCGTACAGCGAGAAGATCGGCTTCGACGGCGCCGGACAGGTGATGTCCGGGGCGGTCTACCGGCAGGGGCTGCCGGACCAACCGATCCGAACGGTGGTGCCGTACGCGGATTTCGGGACCGCGCTCACGCTCGCGATCGGCGTCATGATGGCGCTGTATCACCGCGACAAGACCGGGGAGGGACAGCACGTCGAGGGTGCCCTGCTGCCCACCGCGCTGATGTTGTCGAACGCCTTCCTGATCGAGCGTGAACTGCTGCAGGTCGACAAGCCGCGGATGGGCAACAAAGGTGCGTCGGTCGCGCCGTGCGATCTCTATCGCACCGCCGACGACCAGTGGGTCCTGCTGCAGGTTGCCGGACAGCCGATGTTCAAACGCTGGTGCCGGCTGGTGGGTCGCGAAGAACTGTTCGACGATCCACGTTTCGCCAACGACGACGTCCGCTGGGCCAATGGCGACATCCTCAACGACATCATGGCCGAATGGTGTGCAGACAAGACCAAGGCTGAACTGCTGGAGCTGTTGGATAAGGCGAAAATGCCTGCCGCTCCGCTGCATTCCACGCAGGATGTGCTCGACGACCCGCATGTGCAGGCCATGGGCTACCTGCGGCGCGTCCCGTTCCCAGGTGCGTCGCGCGATGTGCCGATCATCGAGACGCCGTTCCGGATGTCGGCGACGCCGGGAACGATCCGCCGACGGGCTCCGCTGTTGGGTGAGCACACCGACGAGGTGCTCGCCGAGATCGGTTATGACGCCGGGCAGATCGCCCAAATGCGGACGAACCAGATCGTGTGAATCAGATCGTCTCGCCGATCGCATGAAGCGCCGCGAGTTGATCGCAGAAGTGTTCGGCGCTTCGCGCCTGCACCGTGCAGTTGGCGATCGTGGCCCCGGCGTCGCGCAACCGGCCCAGACGGCCTCGTGCGGAATCCGGGTCGCCCAGCGGGTCCAGTGCCACCCCGGGGGAGAGGACGACATCGAAATCCGCGGGCAGCTGATGTGGTGCGAGAAACTCGGCGATAATGTCGGGCGAAAGGCCGAAAGGTACCCAGCCGGTGCCCAATTCGACGGCACGCCGCAGTGAGCGTTTGGTGCGCCCACCCACCCAGACCTCGAGATCCGTACTGGTGGCGTGCGGTTCGATGACGAAACCGTCGACCTCGCGCTGCCCCCACGCGGCCCGCAGGCGGGCGATGTCGCGGTCGGCCGCGCTCCCGCGATCCTCCCACTGGGCGCCGAGCAGTTCGAATTCCTCGGTCAGTGATCCGACGCCGACGCCGAGGATCACTCGTCCGCCGCTGAGCCGGTCGAGGGTTCCATAGCTCTTCGCCAGTGCCACCGGGTGGTGATAGGGCAGCACCACCACAGCGGTGGCCAACCGGATGCGTCTGGTCCGGGCCGCCAGGAACGACAAGGTGGCCAGCGGGTCCCAGTACACCGTCCCGCGCACCGCGGCGGCGGAGGCGGGTATTCCGGTGTGCTCGGCACATGTGAGGTGGTGAAACCCCAAGCCGTCAGCCGCCTCGGCGATCAAAGCCAGCTCGTCGGGGCCGGCGTCGGCCTCCCACGGCGAGAACTCACCGGGGTGCTGCATGACGATGGGTGTGGACAGTCCGAGCTTCACGACGTTGCCTCCTTGGCCTGGATCTTCGCAAAGCTGACGGTGGCCACGACGGCCAGGTCATCGTCCGGGACCGTGAAGATGTCGACCTGGATCACCATGGATCGCTTACCGGCGTGCACGATGCGGGCCACGGCCCGTGCGGCGCCGTCGGTCACCGGCCTTAGGTAGCGCAGGTTGAGGTCCGAGGTCACCACGCTGTGGCCCGGTGGCAACTGGCGCATGGCGAGCTTGCCTGCCGCGGTGTCGACCAGGGTGGCAAGAAGACCACCCTGCAGACCGCCGTTGGTGTTGACCACATGTGGAGCCACGGGAAGCTCGACCACGGCCTCGTCGTCGGAGCCGGGGGCGTCCCGATAGCCGATCAGCTCGAACAGTTCGAAGATGTTGGTGGTCAACGGTCAGCACCCTTCCAGCATGGCCCGCAATGCGGCGTTGTCGACTTTCCCGGTGCCCCCACGGGGGACGGCATCCTCCTCCTCGAGGAGCAGCCACAGCGTGGGCACCTTGAACGAGCTGATGATTTCGTGGGTGGCCGAGCGCAGTGCTTCGACCGTCAGCCCATCGCCCACCACAGCCGCACCGACCCGGTTGGCCCGGCCGTCGGGAACGTTCACCACATGTGCTGCGCGGACCCCAGGAACGGACCGCAGCGCTCGCGCCACCTCACTCGGATACACCGTGGCGCCACGGACCTTGAACATGTCGTCGGATCTGCCGCGGTAGAACAGGAACCCATCGGCGTCCAGGTACCCGAGATCGCCGGTCGGGTAGTAGCCGTCGGCGGTGAACACCTGCTCTCGGCTGCGCCGGCAGATTCCACGCATCACGTGCGGGCCCCGGATCTGGATTACCCCGGCTTCCCCGCGGGGCAGCGCAACGCCGGTATCGACGTCGACGATGCGCACGTCCATTCCGTCGAACGGTCGGCCGCAGCTGCCCCAGGCCGATTCCGGCATGTCGGCGTCGGCGCTGAATCCGCAGTACGGGCCGAATGATTCGGTCATTCCCAACAATGACGCCCGCGCCCCGGGCCGTGACCGCATCCCGTCCGGCAACAATGCTTCCAGGCTTCCGGGCCGCAATGAGCTCAGGTCCGCGGCGCCGGCGTGGCGGGCCAGCGCCTCGGCCTGCTCGGGCCAGCCCCGGAACAGCATGACCTGTTCGCGCTGAAGCAGTTCGAGCGTGGATTCGGGGTGGGGGACCGGTTCGGTCACCAGGGTGGCCCCGGCGACCAGGGCAGAGAGGATGCCTGCGCCGAAACCGCCCACCCAGAAGAACGGCATCGGCAGGTACAGCCGGGTGTCGCCTGTGATGCACCGCGCCTGGAGCCCAGAGCGCACCGCGCCCAGGGCGTTCCTGTGCGAATGAACGGTCCCCTTCGGTGGTCCGCTGCTGCCCGAGGTGAACATGATGACCATCGGGTCGCTTTCGCGCACGCAGGTTGCCAGCTCGTCAGCCGTGCCACGAGTTCCGCTGAATCCCAGTGCTTCCCCTGCGGTCCACGTTGCGCGCAGCGTGGGCACCTCAATCCGGTCCACCGGATAGCGATGGCCACGGAATTCCTCGACCGTGACGAGGAATTGCACCGACGCCATGCGCAACTGCGCGGTCAGTTCGCCCGGGCGCAGCAGGGTGCTCAGCGGTACGAGGACGGCGCCGATCCGCATCAGTGCGATCGCGATCCGCACCCAGTCCACCCCGTTGGGCATGATGAGCCCGACCCGAGACCCTTTGGCGATGCCCATCGCGATGAATCCGGAGGCCAGTTCGGCTGTACTCGTGTCCAGTTCGGCGTAGGTGAGACGAGCGTCAGGGTCGGTCACCGCGAACTGTGAGGCCTTCGCCGACAGGGTGTGCGTGCGCACCAGCGCGTCGATGGTGTCAGCTTCTCGATCAGGCACTGAACAGCCTCGCCAGTGCGGGTAGGTCGAGCTTTCCGCTGGAGAGTGTCGGCACGTCGCCGGTACCGCATACCGCGAACACCCGAGGGACCTTGTAGGCCGACAGTGTGGCGCGCAGCTCGCTGCGCACCGCGCCGATGTCGACGGGGTCGTCGGTGACGATCACCGCCGCGACGATCTGTCCGCGAGCCGTATCGGGCAGGCCGAGGACGTGCGCGGTGAGTCCCATTGCCGCCAGTGCCTTCTCGACTTCGCCGGGGGTGACGTTTGCGCCGGCGGTTTTGATCATCGCGCCCTCGCGGCCGAGGAAGTAGAAGTAGCCGTCGTCGTCGACGCGTACCAGATCGCCGGTGTGAAACCAGCCGTCGGCGTCGAAGCAGTCTTCGCGGTTGCGTCCGTAGTAGCCCTGCATGAGGTATGGCCCGCGAACGCACAATTCGCCGGAGTCGAGCACCTTCGTCTCGAATCCAGGTGCGGGCCGGCCGTAGCTGCCGCGACGATGCTCGGGTTGGTCGCCGTCGTCGCCATCGACCAGCACCACACTGCCGGTCTCGGTCATCCCCAGCATGTTGTGCCGTAGCTCCGGATCGGCGGGGCGGCAATCGGCCGCCATGACGGGGTAGAGGTTGCCTCGCGTTGCCGAGAAACGACGGTTCGGGTAGCTGGGATGGCTGCTCAGATGGCTGATGCCGGCGACGAATCCATTGGTGATGGTGGGGTTCTCGGCCTCCAGCAGGTCAAGGGTGGCTCCCGCGTCGGTCGCGTTCGAACAGATCAGGGTGCCCCCTGCGGTGATCGTGGCCAGCAGCCCGAAGGCGAACCCGCCGATCCAGAAGAACGGCGAGTTGCAGAACAGCCGGTCGACCGCCGTGAGGCCGCGGATCTCGTTGAGGCTCCTCTGATGTCCGATCAGTGAGGCGTGGGTGTGGACCACGCCTTTGGGAGAGCCGGTGGATCCTGAGGTGTAGATGATCGCCAATGGATCGGACCCGTCCACGTCGTCTTCGAATTCGGCCAGGGTCGGGACGTTCGTGTGCGGCAGATCGAACAACACCTGCCGCAGGCACGGTGCGTCGATACCCGCGAGGCGTTGCGTGTAGTCGTGATTGCGGAAACTGCGTGCCGACAGCAGGATCGCGGTATCGCTGGCGCGCAGCTGGGTATGCAACTCAATCGTGGTGAGGAATGTGGAGTACGGCACCACCACCGCACCGATGCGGGCGGCCGCGAGCATCCCGACCACGAAATCGACACTGTTGGGATAGAGCAGCCCGACGTGCGTGCCCTTCCCCGCGCCGAGCGCGAGCAGGCCGCCGGCCACCTGGGCGGAGCGGCGCTGTGCCTCGGCGTAGCTGATCCGCTCGTCATCGCAGACCAGCAGCGGGCGATCGGCACACCCGCGCAGCAGTTCCGCAACGGTGTCAGACACGCGAGGCGAAATGGTCCCGTACGGCGCCGAGATCTGCCTTCCCCGACGGAGTTCGGGGAATCGTCTCGACGATGGCGATGTCGGTGGGGATCTCGTAGCGGGCCAGTCGGCCGCCCAGGTACTCGAGCAGGCTGTCGACGGTGGCGCTGCCGTGCAGTTCGACCATCGCCACCGGTGTCTCGCCGAGCCGGTCATCGGATATGCCGATCACGGCCGCACCGCGTACCGCGGGGTGGCTCTCCAGGGCGGTGCGGACATCGTCGGGCATCACCTTGAACCCGCCGCGGATGATGGCCTGATCGGCGCGGCCGAGGATCCAGACGAATCCGTCGGCATCGATACGGGCCAGGTCGGTGGTGCGCAGCCAGTCCGCATCGGCATCGAACTGTGCCGGTTTGACCTCCAGCAAGCCCTTCTCGTCGGGCTCCACCGGGTTGCCTTCGTCGTCGACCACCCGCAGCCGGGCTCCGGGGTTGGCCCGGCCAACGCTGCCGCGCTTGGCTTTCCAGTACTTCTGGTGATCTGCCAGCGTCCAGCCTGCCACCCCGCCGCCGAACTCGGTCGCGGCATACGAGGTCAACACCGGGATACCGAACTTCTCGGTGAACGCGTCGGCGTCATCGGCGGACAAGGGCGCGGTGCCAGAGGTGACCGCACGGACGCTGGCGAGGTCGTCGCGGGTCAGGTCGGAGTGCAGCACCATACGGAGCGCGGCCGGGACCAGTGACACCGCCCGCGGTTGGTGCTCCCGTACGGCGTCGGCCCAACGGGTGAGGTCGAATTTGGCCAGCAGCACGAATGATCGGGCTTCGGCGATGCACAGCAGCACCCGGTACACGCCACCGACGTGCACCAGTGGCGAGTTGACGATCGCCACGCCGCGCCGCAGTCCGGTTGGGGCCGGGGTATTTCCGGGGTCCCGGCCGATGACGCTGCGGGCCAGCATGTCGTAGGTGAGGTCCACCCGCTTGGGCGGGCCGGTGGTTCCGCTGGTCAGCATCCAGACCGCCACACCCGGACACCCCACATCTTGGGAGGGGCGCTGGGCGGGGCTGACCTCGGGTTCGGTGTCGAGATCGCGGATTGTCACCGTTGTGGTCGCAGGGCAGGGGGTGGTCAGTGCGGCGATGTCCTCGGCCAGGCCGATGAGTACCGGCAGTCCGAGGGCTTCGATGTCGGCGCGGGTGCGCTCGTCACCGCGGGACGGGTTGATCACGACGACGGTTCCGCCTGCGGCCAGCACCCCGAGCAGCGCCGCCACATGTGCGGGTTGATTGCGCAGCATGATGCCGACCCGCGTGCCGGAAGACACCTCACCGATGCGCCGCGCCAGCGTCGCAACCTGGCCCCAGGTGTGCCACTTGCCGTCGTACTGGATGGCGTTCGCGGCCGGATCCAGGTCGAGGACGTCGTCGATGCGTTGCGAAAGGGGATGGGCCATCAGCGGATCCGGGGTTCTGTCTTGGGCAGGGGACGCTCGGCCAGCTCGGCCTTGGCGATCGGGTTGCCCAGCCGGGTGTAGATGAGGCCCTGGTCCATGGCGGCACGGTAGGGCTTGTCCAGGGACTCCCAGATCGCCTTGACGGTTCCCTGCGTGGCGGTCGGCGGTTTCGCGGCGATGGTGGTGGCGATCTGGTTCGCGCGGTCCCACAACTGGTCCCTGGCCACCACCTCGGTGACCAGTCCGATGCGCAGCGCGGTCTCGGCGCCGACGCGTTCGTCGTTGCCCATCAGCGCCATTCGCAAGGTATCGCCGAGCCCGACCCGCCGCATCAGGCCGATGGGCTCCAGCGCCGACACCAGACCGGCACTGACGTGGGAATCGAAGAACGTGGCCTCCTGCGAGCAGATCACGACGTCGGCTTCGTTGACGAAATACAGCGCGCCGGCCGTGCACATGCCTTGCACCGCGCAGACCACCGGTTTCCACATCTTCTGCCACTTCGGGCTCAGCAGTTCGCCGGGATCCTCGTGGTTCCAGACGATCTCGGGCTGCCCGTAGCTGGACTTCACGTCCAGCCCGGCACTGAACGCGCGGTCGCCCGCCGCCCGCAACACCACGGCATTGATGCCTTCGTCATCTTTGATGGCATGCCAGGCGTCGCGCATCTCATTGCACATGGCTCGGTTGAACGAGTTCAGCGCTTCGGGTCGGTTCAGCGTGACCGTGGCGACCCGTGATCCGTGGTCGAAGTCGAGGAGAATCGTGTCCACTACCGTGCCTGCCAGTTGGGCTTGCGCTTCTCCACGAACGCCCGGGGTCCCTCCAGCGCATCCTCGGTCCGGACGACGCGCTCGCGGAACGTCTCGGCCAGGATCTCGCCCTCGTGCAACGGCAGATCCAGGGTCTTGTGAATGGCCAGCCGGGTTCCCCGGACCGCCAGCGGGGCGTTGAGGCAGACCGTGTCGGCGATCTCGTGGGCACGTTCCAGCAGCTTGTCGTGCTCGACGATCTCGGTGACCAGTCCGAGTTCGTAGGCGCGCTCGACCGTCATGCGTTCGTGCTTGCCCATCAACGCCATTCGCAACGCCACCGACCGCGGCAGGGCCCTGGCCAGGCGCACCATCTCGCGGGCGGCGACCAGGCCGATGCTCACATGGGGGTCGAAGAACGTCGCCTTGTCCGAGGCGATGACGATGTCGCCGGTGGTGACCCAATCCAGTCCGGCGCCGCAGCAGATTCCGTTGATCGCCACCACGACGGGTTTGGCCATGCTGCGGAACGGCGGGGTGCCCTCCTGCGGTGCCTCCCACTGTTCGTAGGTGGACAGGTAGGGCCGCTCGTTGACAACCTTTCCGTCGCCGGGGATCTCCTTGACATCGGCACCTGTGCAGAATGCGCGGCCGGTGGCGGTGACGATCATCAGCCAGACGTTGTCGTCGTTCTCGGCTTCGTCGTAGGCGGCCCGTAACTCGGTGATCATGTGCGGCGACAGCGCATTGAGCGCGTCGGGCCGATTCAAGGTGATGGTGGCCTTGTGGCCGTCCACCTCGTACTTGATGGTGTCGTACGTAGCAAACGCAGTCATCTGTCCTCTTATTGTCTTATCGGCCTTGGAAATCCGGGTCGCGGCGGTCCCGGAACGCGGCCAGGCCCTCTTTGAAATCGCTGGTGCGGCAGGAGAGTTCCAGGTTGGACAGCTCCTGGTTGAGTGATTGCGAGAGCGTTGCGTGCTGGCCGTAGGCGATGGCCTGCTTGGCCAGCCCGATTGCGACGGTCGGTCCGGCGGTCAGCCGCGCCAATAAGGAGTCCACTGCCGTATCCAACTGGTTGGCGGCAACCGCATCGTGGATCAACCCCCAGTCGGTAGCCTGGGACCCGGTGACCTGCTCGCCGAGCAGCAGCATGCGCTTGGCCCGGGCCACCCCGGCCAGCCGGGGCAACAGCCAGGTCGCGCCGGAATCGGGGGTGAACCCGCGGCTCATGAACGGTTCCCAGAAGGTGGCACCGGTGTCGGCGATGGTGAAGTCGGCGGCCAGTGCCAGGTTGCAGCCCAGCCCGACGGCCCAGCCCCGCACCGCACACACCACCGGCAGCTGGATGGTGGCGACCAGTTCGATGACGCGGTGCGCGGTGTGCGGGATCCGCCGGACCAGGTCGCCGGTGCGGGGCCGCTGACCTGAATCGTTGGTGGCGACCCAGTCGGCCCCGGTGCAGAAGTCGTCACCGGCCCCGGTGATGGCGATGGCTCGCAGGGAATCGTCGTAGGCGGCCGCCGACAAGATGCCGACCAGCTCGTCGATCATCTGATGGTTCAACGAGTTACGCCGCGACGGGCGGTCGAGGGTGATGCGCAGGGTGGAGTCCGCGCGGGACGTGGTCACCGAACCGTCACTCACCTGGATTCCAGCCTTTCCCAATCCATACAGTTGCCCATACAGTAGGCAATGCGGTTACTATCTTGTACAAGTTAGCAAGGAAAGGTCGCTGATGGAAGGACGCGCGAGGCGCATCCGGCAGCCTCGGGTTGCCGAGATCGTCGCGTCCAAACTGCGCGACGACATCCTGTCGGGCCGCCTGAGGGAGGGCGACATCCTGCCCACCCAGGAGAGCCTGTTCCAGGAGTTCGGGGTCAGTCCACCGGCGTTGCGCGAGGCCATTCACCTCCTGGAGACCGACGGGTTGATCTCGGTCCGCCGCGGAAATGTCGGGGGAGCGGTGGTGCAGATGCCGTCGGCAGACCGCACCGCCCACATGATCGGCATGGTGCTGCAGGCGCGGGCCGCCACGCCGGCCGACGTGAGCGAGGCACTGCTGCACCTTGAGCCGATCTGCGCGGGAATGTGCGCCGCACGGGAGGACCGCGCCACCGAGGTGGTGCCGTACCTGCAGGCCGAGATCGACCGTCAGGCAGGGCAGTTCGACGACACCTCGCAGTACGTGCCCAACGCCCGCCGGTTCCACGAAGCCCTGGTCTCGCGATGCGGCAACGAGCCGATGATCTTGCTGATCGGCTCGCTGGAGCTGATCTGGTCCACGCACGAATCCGGGGTGTGGACAGGCGAAGGCGAGGCGGGCATGTCGGTCCCGACCATGCGGGCCGCGCTGCGGGACCACCAGCGGCTGGTGGACGCGATCGCCGACGGCAATACGGCCCGGGCGACCAAGCTCGCGGCCGACCATCTCACCGCGGCGCGGCGCACCACGCTGGCCGCCGACAATGACAAAACCATTGAAGCGAGGCTGATTTCGCATGACAGATGACCGGGTGCTCTTCGAGGTCGATGCGGACCACCGCATCGCCACCATCACGCTGAACAATCCCAAGCAGCGCAACTCCTATGACGCCGCGATGCGCGACGAGATCGCGCGTTACCTCGACATCGTGGCCGACGACGACGATCTGACCGTGGTTCTGTTGCGCGGTGCCGAGGGCGTGTTCAGCACCGGCGCCGACATGAACAATGCTTACGGCTGGTACGGCGATCGCGATGAGCGCTCGCGCGAAGAGCAGGGTAGTGGGGCCGAGAAGGCCTCACGCAAGTCGCGGCCGAGCCAGCGACGCCGACTCACTGTGGACCGCAAGTCTTTTGGCTTCTACCACAACTTCATGGGCTTCCCCAAGGTCACCGTGGGCGAGATCGGCGGTTACGCACTGGGCGGTGGATTCGAGATGGCGTTGATGACCGACATCTCGGTGATCGCCCGCGATACCAAGATCGGGATGCCGGCCACCCGGTTCCTCGGTCCGGCTCTGGGCAGCCTGCACATGTTCTTCCACCGCCTCGGCCCGGTGCTGGCCCGGCGGATGCTGCTCACCGGGGACATCGTCGAGGCCGGTTCCATCGAGCACCTCGGCGTCTTCACCGACACGTGCGATGCCGATCAGCTGACGGCTCGGGCGCAGTACTGGGCGGCCAAGGCGGCCAAGATGCCGGCCGACGGGGTCGTGATCGCCAAGGAGGCGTTCCGGCTCGTCGAGCAGAGTCAGGCCTACCAGGGCGAGGAGGTGGCCAGCTACATCTTCCACGCCTACGGCACCAACCTGCAGTTCTCGCCGGGTGAGTTCAACTTCGTCAAGACCCGCGCGCAGCATGGCACGAAGGAAGCGTTCCGGCTGCGCGACGAACATTTCCACGTCCCCGAACCGCAGTAGAAACCCGTCCTGATACCGTTACAGAAACACGACATAGCGTAAAGGTGGAACCATGCCAACACCCGTCATCGTGGGCGCTGCCCGCACAGCGATCGGCCGTTCCTTCAAGGGGACCCTGGTCAACACCCCGCCGGAAACCCTGATCACCACCGTCCTGCCCGAGGTCGTGCGTCGCGCCGGAATCGCCCCGGAGGCCATCGATGATCTGATCTTCGCCGAATCCAACTACGGTGGCGGCGACATCGCGCGCTACGCAGCCGACGCACTGGGCTGGCAGTCCGTGCCCGGCCAGGCCGTCAACCGGCACTGCGCCGGATCGCTCACCGCGATCGGGAACGCGTCGGCCCAGATCGGCTCCGGCATGGAGCGGGTCCTGGTCGCCGGCGGTGTGCAGTCGCTGTCCTCGTCGCCGTTGATGAAGTGGCGGGTTCCGGGATTCGGGCCCGAGATCGAGTTCATCGAGCCGTGGATGACCCCGACGCACGTGGAGACCCCTGATGCGCCGATGCGCGACATGTCGATCACGGTCGGCTGGAACACCGCACAGGCCGCCGGGATCACCCGCGAGGACATGGACGCCTGGGCAGCGCGGTCGCATCAGCGGGCCATCGCCGCGATCGACGCGGGTAAGTTCCTCGACGAGATCGTGCCGTTGAAGGTGAACCAGCCCGACGGCTCGGTCATCGAGTTCAGCGTCGACGAGCACCCGCGCCGCGGCACCACCGCCGAGAAGCTCGCCGAACTCAAGGTCCTGCACCCGGAGATCGAAGGATTCTCCATCACCGCGGGCAACAGCAGCGGCACCAACGACGCTGCCGCTGCTGTGGCGCTGGTCGGCGACGACTATGCGGCCGCGGAAAACCTCAACGTGATGGCCAAGGTCAGGGCGTGGGGCGCGGTCGGTGTCGCCGCTCGTGACACCGGCCTCGGCGGCGTCGAGGTGATCGGCAAGGTCCTGGACCGGGCCGGGCTCAAGGCCTCGGATGTGGCGCTGTGGGAGATCAACGAGGCGTTCGCCTCGGTGCCGATCGCCGCGGTGCGCAAGTACGGCATCGACGAGGAGCTGGTGAACTTCTCCGGCAGCGGCTGCAGCCTCGGTCACCCGATCTCGGCCTCCGGTGCCCGCATGGTCACCACCCTGATCTACGAACTGCAGCGCCGTGGTGGCGGTATCGGCGTGGCCGCGATGTGCGCCGGCGGCGGTCAGGGTGGCGGGCTGGTCATCGAGGTCTAAAGCAGGTGGCCCTGCGTCCCCGGCGCGAACATCCGAGAAGGATGCGCCAGGGACGCGGAGTCAGCTGGCCGCGGCCTTGCGGCGGGCAGGTGCCTTCTTGGCCGGTTTACCGGCGTTCGCCTCGATCCGCTGCGCGGCGTGGTCGAGGATGCACTCCAGGCCGTACTCGAAGTTCTTCTCGTCGGCCGCCCCGATGCGGTGCCCCTCGCTGGTGACCTGTGCCAGCAGCGGGGTCACCTCGGGGTCGATGACCATGGTCTCTTCGTAGTCGCCGGGCGCGTTGTCGTTGGCCCGGTTCTTCTCGTAGAGGCGGTGCAGCACAACTGACCCGCGGACGTGTACCGACACGGCCGAATACGTGTCGAAGGCGTCCTCGACGGACAGTCCGGCCTCGACGAGTCCGGAGATCGCGGTCTCCATCTCCTGCACGCCCAGGCGGGCGGCGCGCGGGCTCAGCGCCGAGCGAATGAGAATGAGATCACACAGAATGGGGTTACCCATGAAGGCTTTTCGCATGGTCCTGGCGTGGTTGGCCAGTGACTCGCGCCAGTCCTTGGCCTCCACGTAGGGGGTGGCGACGACGAACTCACGCAGCGCGCGGTCGGTCATCGCATTGAGCAGGTCGTCCTTCTTGCGGAAGTACCAGTAGATGCTCGTGACACCGACGCCCAGATGTTTGCCCAGCAGCGGCATGCTGAGGTTGTCGATCGACACCTGCTCGGCGAGTTCGAATGCGCCGTTGATGATGTCGTCGGGATTGATGGACCCGCGTTCGCGACGTTGACGTTTCTCAGCGGTCGGTTGCTTTGCCACTGCGGGCACCTCCATCGAAATCGAATCTGCTCAAGTCGTCCCTGTGCCGCGGGTCAATCGCAGGTGAATTTACCGCCGGCCACCACCTGAACTGCGCCTATGCGCGCGTGTCGCGGGGTCTTGTCGCTGTCAACCTTACCGGTAGCCCTTCCGTGGGTGTCTTCCACCGTTGGCGCCGACGCGTCGCTCGGGCATGGCCGACGGGGTGTCGCCTTTGTACTGTAATCCCTATAGTAGGCTTTTCCGGGTTATTGGGCTTCGTGAGCGAAGGGGCAATTGGTGTCGGAAGTAGTTCTGCGGGAGCGTCGGGGTCGGACGCTCGTCATCACGATCAATCGTCCGGAAGCGCGCAATGCGTTCAATCTTGCGGTGGTCCAAGGGCTCGCCGATGCCATGGACGAACTCGACGACACCCCCGAGTTGTCGGTGGCCGTCCTCACCGGCGCGGGCGGGAACTTCTGCGCCGGCATGGACCTCAAGGCGTTCGCTTCGGGGGAGCTGCCCTACGTTCCCGGTCGCGGCGCGGGTTTCACCGAGCGTCCGCCGCGCAAGCCGCTGATCGCAGCTGTCGAAGGGTTCGCGCTCGCCGGTGGGACCGAGCTGGTCCTGGCGACCGACCTCGTGGTCGCCTCCAAGGTCGCGAAGTTCGGCATCCCCGAGGTCAAGCGTGGTCTGGTCGCCGGGGGTGGTGGCCTGCTGCGGCTGCACCAGCGCATCCCGTACCAGAAGGCGATGGAACTCGCGCTCACCGGCGACAGCTTCACCGCCGAGGAAGCCGCCGCATGGGGTTTCGTCAACAAGCTGACCGAGCCAGGTGAGGCGCTCGACGGTGCGCTCGAACTTGCCGATCGGATCACCGCCAACGGCCCGCTGGCCGTGGCCGTGACCAAGGAGATCATCGCGTCGTCGGCGGAGTGGTCGGCCGACGAGATGTGGAAGAAGCAGGGCGAACTGCTCGGACCGGTCTTCTCCTCCAACGACGCCAAGGAGGGTGCGATCGCCTTCGCCGAGAAGCGCGCACCCAATTGGACCGGTTCCTGACGGGTCCATGGATCTCGGATTCGCAGGTGCGGCCACCGTCGTCGTGGGCGGTGGCCGAGGGATGGGCTTCGCGACGGCCCGATGTCTGGCCGAGGACGGTGCGCGGATCGCGATCGTCGGGCGGTCCCGCGACGTACTCGACGCTGCCGCAACGGAGCTGGCCCGCCTGGGATCGCCGGAGGCGGTGGCGATCGTCGCCGATACCTCGGACAGCTCCCAGGTCGAGCGGGCCTTCGCCGACGTGGGCGAGCGTTGGGGTGAGATCAACGCGCTGATCAACACGGTCGGCCCGGGGGCCGCGGGCAACTTCGAGGAGTTGACCGACGACCAGTGGCAGGAAGCGTTCGACGCCGGCCTGATGGGTATGGTGCGCTGCGTGCGTACGGCGTTGCCGTTGCTGCGCAACGCCGAATGGGCGCGCATCGTCAACTTCTCGGCCCACTCCACCCAGCGGCAGAGCACCCGGCTGCCGGCCTATACCGCGGCCAAGGCTGCCGTCAACAGCGTGTCCAAGAACCTGTCGTTGTTGCTGGCCAAGGACGAGATCATGGTCAATGTGGTTTCCCCGGGCAGCATCTCGTCGGAGTCGCTGCGGGGCTGGGCCGGCACGGTGGGTGTCGACGGCGACGACCCGTATGCGTTGATGGCCGCCATCGACGAGCATTTCGGGCATCCCGCCCACCTGCCCCGTGCCGGACTTCCCAGCGAAATCGGGCCTGTCGCAGCATTTCTCGCATCCAAGCGCAACTCGTACATGACTGGTGCGAATATCAACGTCGACGGCGGTAGCGACTACATCTGAGCCTGGAGGAGCACGATATGGCGACGGCAGCCGAAGCGCGGGACTGGGCGCGCGGTGCACTGCGCGGAATCGGTGACTCACTCTATACCCCGTTCTGCGGAACCGACGGCGACGACATCGACTGGGATGCCTACCGGCACCTGGTGCGCTACTGCGCCGGCGATCTCGGTCACCAGATGCTTTGGTGTACCAGCGGTTTGGCCGAGTTCTGGGCGCTGACCCTGGCCGAGCGCAAGCAGCTGCTCGAGGTGGCGATCCAGGAGGGACGCCGGGCCAACCCGGATGTCGTGGTTCAGGCCTGCACCGCGGCGACGTCGGCCAAGGACTGTCTTGAGCTCACGCTGCATGCCCAGCAGGCGGGCGCCGACATCGTCTACATCCAGACACCGATGATGGAGGCGCACGCCGGAGAGGGCGTTCTGCGCTTCTTTCGATACATCGCCGATCGCACGGATATCGCGCTGGGGATGTTCAACTCACCGTCCTCGGGGTACGTGCTGACACCCGACGAAAGCGCCCGGATCGCCGAGGTCATCCCGGCCGTGTGCGCCACCAAGGAGGGTGCGTTCCGGCCGGCGGCGAGTCGCCGACTGCATGAGCTGGCGCCGTATCTGGCGGTCTGGGAATGCGACACCACGGTGTACCGGGCCGGCTGGCTCCGGGAGGGCATCGTCTGCCCGGCCCAGTTGGGCACGGCCGGGTACCTCTATGAGACCCCGCAACGCCGCATCTTCACCGAGTACTGGGATCTGGTGTACGCCGACCGGCTCATCGAGGCGATGGACTTCGGCCGTGAGTCCGGGTTGGACCAGTTCAGCCTCGACATGGGGTCCTGGTTCACCTGTTACCCGGGCCGGGCCGACTATTTCACCCACTGGGCCGACGCGTTCAAGTACGCGGCCTCGGTGCTGGGCCTGCCCATCGGCGACTACCCGCATTCCCGTCCACCCCAGGCAATGCTGCCGGATGCTGCGAAGACCCAGATCGAGACCGCCTATCGAAAGCTCGGTTTGATCGACGCCTGAACCGCCTTTATGCAGGTCGAAGCGGCAGCGCCAGGCTTGCGGAATGCACTACCGATAGGTATACAGTATGTATGTCTGAACGGCTGGTGTGGCATCGGGAGGTAGCGGCGCATGACGGTCGCTGACAGTGTGGGAACCGAGGCGGTCCTCTACGAGGTCACCGACGGAGGGGTTGCGGTGATCACCCTCAACCGTCCCGATCGGCTGAACTCCTGGGGTGCGGACATCTCCGCCGGCGTCTACGCGGGTTTCGATCGCGCCGAAGCCGATCCGGCGGTCCGGGCGATCGTGCTGACCGGAAGCGGACGCGGGTTCTGCGCCGGCGCCTACATGGGTGCCATGCAAGATCTGGGTGCCAGCATCAACGAAGACACCGATGTCAGCAAGATCGTCGGCGAACGCCACCCGCACTTTCTCACCGAGCTGCGCACGCCGGTCGTCGCCGCCATCAATGGGGCGTGCGTCGGCATCGGCCTCACCCACGCGCTGATGTGCGATGTCCGATTCGCGGCGGCCGGCGCGAAATTCGCCACCGCCTTCCCGCGCCGCGGCCTGATCGGCGAGTACGGCATTACCTGGATCCTGCCTCGACTGGCCGGCTGGGGAGCCTCTGCGGACCTGCTGTTGTCCGGCCGGACATTCTTAGCCGAGGAGGCTCTCGCGCTCGGGTTGGTGAAAGAGGTTGTCGCGCCTGAGGATCTGCTGACCCGCGCCATGGAGTACGCCGAGGATCTGGCCCGCAACTGCTCGCCGGCTTCAATGGCGGTGATCAAGGGCCAGCTCTACGGCGATGCCAATGACAACGTCGCCGACGTCAGCGACCGCGCCGAAAAACTCATGCACGAGTCCATGGTCCGCCCCGATCTCGTCGAGGGCATCACCGCATTCTTCGAAAAACGGCCCCCCAACTTCCCGCCCCTGAAAGAAGGTTGATGACATGACCGACGCTCCCGAACGGCTTCCGTACCTCGCCGTCGACGTCGACAACCATTACTACGAGCCGATCGATGCGTTCACCAGGCACCTGCCCAAGGAGTTCCGGAGCCGTGGTGTGCAGATGGTGCAAGACGGCAAACGTACGCTGGCGATGTTCGGTGGGACGGTCAACCACTTCATCCCCAATCCCACCTTCGATCCGATCATCGAACCGGGCTGCCTGGACCTGCTGTTCCGTGGCGAGATCCCCGAAGGGGTGGACCCCGCGTCGCTGATGAAGGTCGACCGTCTCGCTGACCATCCCGAGTACCAGAATCGCGATGCCCGGGTGAAAGTGCTGGACCGCCAGAGTCTGGAAACCGTGTTCATGCTGCCGACCTTCGCCTGCGGTGTGGAGGAAGGGCTCAAGCACGACATCGAGGCCACCATGGCCTCGGTGCACGCCTTCAACCTCTGGCTCGACGAGGACTGGGGATTCGACCGGCCCGACGGCCGCTTCGTGTCGGCGCCCATCATCTCGCTGGCCGATCCCGAAAAGGCTGTCGAGGAAGTCGAATTCGTGCTGAGCCGTGGCGCCAAGCTCGTCTGTGTGCGGCCGGCGCCGGTACCGGGTGCGGTCAGGCCCCGCTCGCTCGGTGACCCGCTGCACGACCCGGTGTGGGCGCGCCTGGCCGAGGCCGGCGTCCCGGTCGTCTTCCATCTGTCTGACTCCGGGTACATGGCGGTCCCGGCGTTATGGGGCGGTAGCGGGGTGTTCAAGGGGTTCGGCAAGCGTGATCCGCTCGACATGGTGATCATGGACGACCGCGCCATCCACGACACCATGGCATCGATGATCGTGCACCAGGTGTTCACCCGGCATCCCAAGCTCAGGGTCGTGAGCATCGAGAACGGCTCCTACTTCGTCTACCGGCTGATCAAGCGGCTCAAGAAGGCCGCCAACAACGCGCCGTATCACTTCAAGGAGGACCCGGTCGAGCAGCTGCGCAACAACGTCTGGATCGCGCCGTACTACGAGGACGACGTGAAGCTGCTCGCCGACACCATCGGCGTCGACAAGATCCTGTTCGGCTCCGACTGGCCCCACGGCGAGGGGCTCGCGGATCCGACCACGTTCACCGCCGACATCCCGCAGTTCCCCGAGTTCAGCCTCGAGGACACCCGGATGGTCATGCGCGACAACGCACTAACCCTGCTCGGCGACGTGAACCGGACCGCCCCTGGTGCCCGGCACCTCACGGTACCGGCGTAGTCGCCGGCATGGCCGAGTGGACGATCGGCGCCGTCGTCGATGCGATCGCCGAGGCGGTACCCGACCGGGAGATGACGGTGTGCGGCACCCGCCGCACCACCTTCGCGCAGGGGGCCGAACTGACCCGCCGGCTGGCCAACTTCCTGGCCTCGCGCGGGCTGGGTGCGCACCGGGAGCGTCAGGACCTGAACCGGTGGGAATGCGGTCAGGACGTGGTCGCGCTCGTGATGCACAACGACCGGTACCCCGAGATGGTGATCGGTTGCCTCAAGGCCCGGACGGTCCCGGTGAACGTGAACTACTACTACTCGCCCGGCGAGGTGGCCGACCTGCTGGCCTATTTGAAGCCCCGCGCGGTGATCTACCACCGATCACTGGGGGCCAGGTTCAACGATGTCCTCGGAGAAGGCACAGTCGAGGTGTTGATCTCCGTCGACGACGGTGACGGTACCGAGTTGCCGGGCGCGGTGTCGCTGGAAGACGCACTCGCCCAGGGTGATACGGAGCGCTCAGGCTCGGCGTCACCCGACGACCTGCTGATGGTCTGTACGGGCGGAACGACCGGCCGTCCCAAAGGCGTGATGTGGCGTCAGGGCGACATCTACGTGTCATCGATGAACGGCGCCGACCACGACCAGGTGAGCGAGATCCACGACAAGGTGGCCAATGCCGGCCCGCCGTGGTTCGCGGTGTCGCCGCTGATGCATGCCGCCGGGATGTGGACCGCGTTCTCCGGTCTCCTGTCCGGCCAGACCGTGGTGCTGCACGACACCAAGCCCCGCTTCGATCCGCGCACGGTGCTCGAAACCGCCCAGCGGGAGAGGATCGGGCTGATGACCATGGTCGGCGACGCCTACGCCGCACCGATCGTCGAGGAGCTCGGCCGGCATTCGTACGACCTGTCGTCGATGTTCGCGATCGGCACCGGTGGCGCGGCCACCAACCCGAAACATCAACGCGCGCTGCTGGAACACCTCCCGCAGATCACCATCATCAACGGATTCGGCTCTTCGGAGACCGGCAACATGGGATTCGGCCACACCCAGCGCGAGACCCCGACCGCCGAAACCTTCCAGCTGCGGGCCGGTGGGCTGGTGCTCGCCGACGATTACTCCCGCTTCCTCGATCCCGGCGACGCCGAGGTGGGCTGGGTGGCGCGCAACGGCCGAATCCCGCTCGGGTACTTCAACGACGAAGCGGCGACGGCGAAAACCTTCCCCGAGGTGGCCGGCGAACGGGTGGTGGTCTCGGGTGACCGCGCCTCGCTCGACGCCGACGGCACCCTGCGCCTGTTGGGGCGGGACTCGTTGGTGGTCAACACCGGTGGCGAGAAGGTGTTCGTCGAGGAGATCGAAGAAGTCCTGCGTGCACATCCTCAGGTGGTGGATGCGCTCGCCGTCGGTCGACCCAGTGAGCGGTGGGGTGAAGAAGTTGTCGCGCTCGTGTCGACCCGCGGTCCGGTCGACGCGGCCGCCCTCCGGGAGCACTGCGCGACCCGGCTGGCCCGGTTCAAACTTCCCAAGGATGTGTTGTTCGTCGAGGAGATTCGCAGACTCGGCAACGGCAAGGCCGACTATCGCTGGGCGAAGAGCCTGGCCTCGGAACAGGCGGAGATCAAGGCATGACACGCACAGAGAACCGAGTGATCGACTGTCTGGCCAACGTGCACTTCGGCGAGACCGAGAATCAGCCCACCTTCATGAAGAAGGTGCGCGACGACTACTTCAAGGGTCCGAAGTCGATGTATGACCCCATCGACCTGTCGGAGATGCTCGACGAGATGGACACCCACGGTGTGCGGAAGGCGATCCTGATGGATTCCCTGGCCAAACCGTCGGTGACGGCGCGCAAGTTCGTCGAGGCGCACCCCGACCGCTTCGCGCTCGCGATGGGTGGGGTCAACCTGTTGCGCCCCATCCCGTCGCTGCGTGAACTCGCAGCCGTCGTGGCCGACCTCCCGGTCGCCTATACCGTTGTCGGGCCCAGCTTCTGGGGAGACGGCCAGTACCCCCCGAGCGACGCGGTGTACTACCCGCTGTACACCAAATGTGCCGAGATGGAACTGCCGCTCTGCGTCAACACGGGCATTCCCGGCCCGCCGATTCCGGGTGAGGTGCAGAACCCCATCCACCTCGACCGCGTCTGCGTGCGGTTCCCGGAGTTGAAGCTGTGCATGATCCACGGCGCAGATCCGTGGTGGGACATCGCGATCCGGATGCTGATCAAATACCAGAACCTGCGGTTGATGACGTCGGCGTGGTCGCCGAAGCGGCTGCCGGAGAGCCTGTTGCACTTCATGCGGACCCGTGGGAAGGGAAAGGTCATCTTCGCCTCGGATTTCCCGGTGCTGCGGATGCAGCGCGTCGTGCCCGAGGCGCTGGCCCTCGACCTGCCGCCTGATGTGCTGGACAACTACCTCTACAACAATGCCGCGGAGTTCTTCTTCGGCGAGGACACCGCGCACGCGAGGAGCAATAAGGAGATGGAGAGCTGATGGACCGCTACGAACTGCGCAGGCTGGATTACAGCCTGACCGAGGACCACATCGACCTGCAGACCGCGTACCGGCAGTTCTTCAAGACGCACTCCGACATCGAGACGGTGCGTGCGGCCGAGCCGTCGGGTTTCGACAAGAGTCTGTGGGAACGGTTGTGCGCCATGGGTGCCACCACGATGGCACTCCCGGAATCCGTGGGCGGTGACGGGGCAACACTGGTTGATCTGACCTTGGTGGCCGAGGAGCTCGGCCGCTCGGTGGCGCCCGTGCCATGGATAGACCATGTCGTGGCGGCGCGGCTGCTGGCCAGGTTGGGCGCGTGCGAGTCCGAAGAGATCGTGCAGGGCACGCAGATCGTCGGGTTTGATCCGCAGCAGGTCGCACCGACCGGCGCCCGGCTGATCCCCCTCGGGTCGATCGCCGATCACGTCATCGTCCGCGATGGACAGGACGTCGTGAAGCTGGAATTCTCCACGCGGCCGGCCCGCGTCGACAACATCGGCAAGCTGCCGATGGCCTGGGTGGACCCCGCGGCCGCAGACACTCGGGTGGTGCTGGCCGGCGGTTCCGACGCCCTGGCGGAATATCAACGGGCATTGGACGAATGGCGTCTGCTGACCGCGGCAGCGCTGGTGGGTCTGGTCGAGGAGACCATGACGATCGCCGCCGAGTTCGCCAAGTCCCGCTACACCCTCGGTGTACCGATCGGGACGCTGCAAGGCATCTCCCACCCACTGGCCAACATCGCCATCACCGTCCAGAGCGGGCGGGGCCTGGCGCGTCGGGCGGCATGGTTCCTCGACAACGAGCCCGACGAGCGGCCGGAACTGGCTCCCGCTGCGTTCGTCTTCATGGCCGAGGAGGCCGCCAAGGCCGCCACCATGGCGGTACACGTTCAAGGTGGACTCGGGGTGTCCGCCGAGGCGGCGGCCACTGCGTACCTGGTGCGGGCCCGCGGCTGGGCACTCGCCGGTGGTGACCCGGGTGCCACCGCGGTCCGCATTGCTCAGATTGTCGCGGCTCGCGAGAGCCGGGAAGTCACAAAGGTTTAGGGGAACAAGCGTGGATTTCTCAACAGTCGAACTGTCCGCGGAGGACGAGGCGTTCCGCACCGAAGTGCGCGAGTTCCTGTCGAGTGTCGTGACCGAGGACGTCATCCGCCACGACCGCGAAACCGGCGACAACTTTCACGAGGGCGCGCACCTGGCCCTGGGCGCCGCCGGTTATCTGGAGAAGGAATGGAAGACCGAGGCCGACGGCGGCTTCTCCCGAGTGCGCAGGCGGATCTGGGAGCTGGAGAAGCGCCGGGCCGAGGTGCCCTGGGTGACGTGGGGGACCACCTCGATGGTGGCGCGGTCGGTCGCGAAGTTCGCCTCCCCGGAAATCCGAGACGACGTGCTGCGCGGGGTGTTCGACGGCACCGTGCGGTTGTGCCTGGGCTACACCGAACCCGAAGGTGGCTCTGATGTGGCGACCTGCAAGACCCGCGCGGTCCGTGACGGTGACCAATGGGTTATCAACGGTTCCAAGATGTTCACCACCGGGGCACACAACTGCCAGTACGTCTTCCTGATCACCAACACCGATCCGGACGCGCCGAAACACAAGAGCCTCACCATGTTCCTGGTGCCGCTGGATTCGGAGGGCATCGAGATCCAGGGCATCCGCACCGTCGACGGCGACCGCACCAACATCGTCTACTACTCCGATGTCCGGGTCGACGACAAGTATCGACTCGGTGACGTCAACGGCGGCTGGACGGTGGTCCGTGAACCGCTCGACGCGGAGCACGGTGCGGTCGCGGCCGCCGACGACGGCCTGGCCGACGTCGCGATCATGATGCATCAGGCCGGATTCATGGCCGAGGCCGCGGACAATGTGGCCGCGCTGGTCGGTACTCCGGATGCCGGCGGGCGCGCTGCTGTGGACGATGGATCGGTGGCATATCGGTTGGGGCGCAGCGTCGCCCGCTTGGAGGCGTCGCTGTCGTCGCCCAGCATCTTCGGCCGGGTGGCGCTGGCACAGACCATGCGTGACATCGCCCCGGATCTGATGGATATCGCCGGCTCAGTAGCGGCACTGCCGATCGGGGCCGACGGGGGAGCCGATGACCGGAGCGAGTACGTCTACCGCTTCGCACCCTTGGTCGGCATCTACGGCGGCACGCTCGAGGTGTTCCGGAACATGATCGCACAGCATGTGCTGGGCCTGGGCAAGCCGAACTATTCGGCGCCAAAGAAGGCGTCGTGATACGGGATCGGGTGATCCAGCCGTCGGTATGAGGGACGCGCCGTCGGCGAACGCCTCCTCAAACTCGAGTCTGTGCAACCTCGCGGCAGGCTTGGTCGGTGTCGAGCAGATTGACGCCGATCGACGCGAGGTCGTCGAGGCGTTGGGGGTTGGTCTGGGAGGTCGCGTCGGTGATCAGCACCGCCCGGTAATCGCGTTCGGAGGCGTCGAACAGGGTGGCGCGCGGGCAGTTGGGTAGGTTGCAGCCGGCCACGACCACGGTGCTGACGCCGAGGTCTTGCAGATGCGCATCCAACGAGGTGCGGTAGAAAGCAGACCAGCGCGGCTTGTAGAGGATCACCTCGTTGGTGCCGACGGGTTGCATCTGCCCGGATAACAGTGCGGGGCAGTCGAGTTCGACCGGTCGTGTCAGCAGCGTCGACTGGATCTGTGCGCCGTGGGTGTCGGGCGCGGCGATGCGTGCCCCGGCTTCGACTGCGGCACGCCGGACGTTGTCCACATCGGAGCCACCTGGTTGGTAGAGGCGTACCACATGGACGATGGGTCGTTTCGCGGCGCGGAATTCCGCGGCGATGCGGGTCATCGCGGCGAGGCGTTCAGCGGTTCCGTCGATGACAGCGGCACCGTCGACGAAGTCGTGCTGCACATCGATCAGTATCAGCGCCGAATGTGCCCATTCGGGGGACACGTAATCTACAGGGTCCACCCGTCGAGTGTGCCAGAGATGGCGCAGCAGCGGCGTCAGGTGCTGGTCAGCGCTGGGGGCTTGACGGCTGCCGGATCAGGATTGGCGATCGGCAGGCCCATGAACCGCCGTGCGTTGTCACCCATGAAGTCATAGGTGCGACGGGTGTCCATTCCCTCGGCGTACTTCCAGAAGCCCTTGGGCTCGGCCAGCCCTTCGGGATGCGGATAGTCCGAACCGAACAGCACCTTGTCCCACCCGACCGTCTCCACGACATCGGACACGCAGCCCTCCCAGAACGGGCTGACCCAGATGTTGCGGCGGAACACGTCGTGCGGATGTTCGGGGAAGTTCTGCGGCATCTTCTTGTACAGGTCGGCGAAATCGTGGAACAGCGGGAAGATCCAGCTGCTGCCGTTCTCCACGCTGGCGACGCGCAGCTTCGGGAACCGGGTCAGGGTGCCGTGGCAGATCAGTGCGGTCAGCATGTCGGCGATCTCGCGGTGGCCCAGTACCATCCAGCGGAATGCGCTCTGCGCCATGAAGTTCTGGGTGTAGGGCGGTTCCCACTTGTTGACGTAGTCGTCGAGCGGGGGATAACTGGCGTGCAGGACGATCGGCAGGCCGGCGGCCTCGACATCGCGCCAGAACGGGTCGAATTCGGGCAGGGCGGGGGAGCGCCAGCCGTGCAGGCCGTTGACGGGGCCAGGTTTGATCAATGCCACCTTGCCGTCGTGCTCGAGGATCCACTCCAGTTCCCGTTGCGCCGCATCGACTTCGGACAGATTGATGATCGGTGTGGAGAACACGCGGTCGGCGTAGGCGAAGCTCCAGTGTTCGAGGATCCACTGGTTGAGGGCGTGAACGATCGCCAGCGTCAGCTGCGGGTCATCGGCACTGGAGTGCTCGACCAGGCTGCCCAGGGTGGGGTAGTTCAGCGCCTCGACCACACCCTGGCGATCCAGTTCCTTGACCCGGTCCTCCGGGTTGCGGGTGGCTTCGGGCGCGTCGATGGCCTTACCCTGCATCTCGCGCAGGGTCAGGCCTTCGCTGTTCTCCCCGGCGAAGAACTTCTCGTGCGCCCCAGGTGCCGCGACGCGCTCGAAGGTCGGGTTGGGGATGAAGTCGGTGACCCGGTTGTTGATCACCACACGCGTCTGACGGCCGATCTGGGCGTACTGCACAGCGCGCGAGTACTTTTCAGGCAGGAACTTGGTCAGCGCGTCGCCGGTCTCGTACATGTGTTGGTCGGCATCGAAAATCGGTGCGTCCCTGAACTGTTCAGTCATGTAAGTGGTTCCTTTTCTCCCGCGAGCAGACGCGTAGGTACCCCGGAATGCGCATTTGCGGGTACCTACGCGTCTGCTCGGCCATGAAAATCAGAGCGTCAGGACGGTGGCCCCGGCGGTGCCGGGTGCGCCGTAGAGCTGGGCGAAGCCGACACGCGGGTTGCCGGGCACCTGCCGTTCGCCGGCTTGTCCGCGTAGTTGGCGTACCAGTTCGTGGATCTGGCGAAGACCCGAGGCGCCGATGGGCTCGCCGTTGGCGATCAGGCCGCCGTCGGTGTTGACCGGCAGTGAGCCTCCGATCTCGGTGGCGCCGTCGGCCAGCAGTTTCTCCTGGTCGCCGTCGGCACAGAATCCGCATTCGGCCATATGGATGATCTCGGCGCCGGCGTCGGTGTCCTGCAACTGCACGACGTCGACGTCTTCGGGTGCCACCCCAGCCTTTTCGAACGCGGCACGCGCGGCGTACGCCGTCGGCGCCACGTCCTCTTCGACCGGTGCGCAGGTGGTGTTGACCTCGTAGGCACCGTAGCGCCGGGTGCGAACCTCGACGGCCTTGAGATACACCGGCTTGTCCGTGTAGCGGTGGGCGATGTCGGCGCGGCACATCACCACCGCGGCCGCACCCTCGTCGGGCGCGCAGAACATGTACTGGGTCAGCGGATAGTTGAGCATCGTCGAGTTGAGGATGTCGTCCTCGCTGATCGGCTTGCGCCGGAACGCGTTCGGGTTCAGGGCACCGTTGCGGAAGTTCTTGTTGGCCACCTTGGCCAGCGTGCGCTGCGAGATGTTGTGCTCGTGCAGGTACCGGTTGGCCTTCATGCCGAAGAACTGGGTGGTCAGGTACTGGCCGTTCTCCGCGTACCAGCTGGGCATCCCGACCAGGGCGGGATCCTCGGTGAACGCACCGCGCGGGTGCTTGTCCAGGCCGACCGCGATGCCGATGTCGTAGTCACCGAGCCGGATCCCGTCGGCGCAGGCCTTGGTCGCACTGGCCGCGGTGGCGCACGCGTTGAACACGTTGGTGAACGGGATGCCGGTCAGCCCGACCATCCCGACGATCGCGTCCGGATTGGCCACCGTCCAGCTGCCCCCGGTGGCGGCACCGATGTCTCTCCAGTCGACTCCGGCGTCCGCGACAGCGGCGAAGATCGCGTCAACGCCCATCTGCATCGCGGACTTGCCCTCGAATCGGCCGAACGGGTGCAGGCCGACGCCGATGATCGCTACGTCATTCATGGCACTCCTCAGATGGGCTGGAAGGCGAAGGTGACAATCTCGTTGCCCTCTTCGTCGGTGGTGAACGGGATCATGGTGAGTTCGACGTCCATGCCGAATTGCAGTTTGGCCGGGTCGTTTTCGGTGAGGCGGCCTTCGACGCGCAGGACGGGTCCGGTGTCGTCGGCGAGTTCGACCAGGCCGACGCCGAAGGGGACGAAGGCCTTTCCGGTGGGTCCTTTGTAGGGGGCGCCGGGTGGGAAGCCCTGGGTGGTCCAGGCGATGACGGTGCCGCGTCGGGGCAGCAGGGCTTGTTCGGTGTTGCCGCCGGAGCATTTGGGGCAGCGGGCCTGGGCGGGGAACGTGGTGGCCGTGCAGTCGGTGCAGCGGCTGCCGATCAGCTGGGGTTCGGCGTCGGGCCACGTCGAGATCTCCGGCGCGAGGGCCTTCTGCATACGTCTGATCCTCCGTGTTCGGACAAAATGTCTAGCAACTGTAACTCTTACAGTAATGTAGTCCAAGTGACCGAGCGCAAGGCTGAGTCCACGGCTGACACCAAGCCCACGTTCTGTCGGATCTGCGAGCCGCTGTGCGGCATGATCGCCACGATCGAGGACGGCCGGCTGACTGCCCTGCGGCCCGACAAGGACCACCCGCTGTCGGCGGGATTTGCCTGTCAGAAGGGCATCGCGTTCACCGAGGTGGTCAACGACCCTGACCGGGTCACCAGACCTCTGAAGCGGACCGGGGACGGCTTCGAGCCCGTGAGCTGGGATGCCGCGCTCGATGACATCGCGGCCAGGCTCACCGAGATCCACCGCACCCACGGTTCGGGTGCCTTCGCGTGGTACATGGGAAACCCCGCGGCCTTCAGCTACTCGCACCTGTTCGCCGCGATGGCTTTCGCCAAGGGGATCGGCGGCGACAGCCATTTCTTCAGCTCCTCGACCCAGGACACCAGCAGCCGGCTGCTGGCCAACCAGTTCCTCTACGGGGCGCCGTTCCCCGTGCCCATCCCGGACCTGATGCGTACCGACCTGCTGATCATGCTCGGCGCCAATCCGGTGGTGTCGCACGGCAGTTTCCTCACCGCGCCGCGAATCAAGGACCGCATGCACGACATCGTGAAGCGCGGTGGACGGGTCGTGGTCGTCGATCCGCGGCGCAGCGAGACCGCCGCGCAGTTCGATTGGCTCGGGATCATCCCGGATTCCGATGCGTATCTGCTGTTGTCGATCCTGCAGGTGCTGTTCACCGAGCGGCTCGTCAGCGCGCGGGCCAGGGCGCAGGCCGAGGGCCTGGACTGGTTGCGGGAGCAGTGCGCTCCGTTCACCCCGGAGCGGACGCAACCACAGACCGGCATCGACCCGGAGACGGTGCGCGCGTTGGCCCGCGATCTCGCCGGGACCGAACGGGCCGCGGTCTACGGCCGGCTGGGCACCTGCGTCGGCCGCAACGGCACGCTGACCACCTACCTGCTCGACGCCGTCAACCTCGTCGCCGGGAATCTGGACACCCCGGGTGGCAGCGTGTTCAGCACGCTGGGCATCCCCGGTCAGAAGTGGGGATCGATGGCCATGGGCGCCTCGCTGCGCCGTAGCTACCAGAACAAGCGGACGCGGGTCGGCGGGTTCCGATCGGTCATCGGTGCCGAACCCGCGGCGTTCATGGCCAAGGAGATCACGACACCCGGCCGTGGTCAGGTGAAGGCGATGTTCATCGGTGCAGGCAACCCCGTGCTGTCGGTGCCCAACGGCTTGGAGTTGGAGCAAGCGCTGGAGACAACTGACCTTTCGGTCGGCCTGGACCTCTACGTCAACGAGACCACCGCACACTGCGATTACGTGTTGCCCGTGACGACGATGTACGAGCGGGACGACTTCGCCGTCACGTTCCAGATGTTCCAGGCCACGCCGTTCCGTCAGGCCACCGACGCGGTGGTGGCACCGCGCGGCCAGGCCCGCACAGAGTGGGACATCGTCGTCGACCTGATCGGCCGGATGAAGGTCCGTACACCGGTTTTCGTCGCGCTTCGGCAGGCGGCCAAGCGGGCCGCACGACGCGGGAAGCGGCTCAGCCCGCGTCCGATGATCGACATGATGATCCGGATGGCCGACGGCGGTGACCGTTTCGGTCTGCGCCGCGGCGGACTGACGTTCCGCCGTTTGGCCGAACAGCATCCGCACGGCGTGGTGGTGGCACCGAACATCCGCACCGGCGTGCTGGACGAGGTCGTGGTGTACCCGAAGGGGCGGATACGGCTCGCACACGAGGACATCGCTTCGGAGATCACTGCCATGTCGCGACGAGCCAAGCCCGATGGCTACCCGCTGCGCATGATCGGCATGCGCGAACCGCGCTCGGAGAACTCCTGGTTGCACAATTCACCGCTGCTCATGCGCGGCAAGAGGATTCACCGTGCGCTCATGCACACCGAGGATGCCGCGGCGCGTCGCCTGGCGGACGGTGACGCGGTGCGGGTGCGGTCGCCCTACGGCCAGATCGACATCGCGCTGTCGCTCACCGACGACATCGTGCGCGGCACCATCGCGATACCGCACGGCTGGGGCCACCGGGGGAGCGGTGGCTGGCGGATCGCCAACCAGGCCGGCGGGGCCAACGTCAACCAGTTGATGTCGAGTGATCCGGCCGATGTCGAGGCGCTGGCCGGCATGTCCTGGCTGACAGGTGTGCCGGTGCAGGTGGAAGCCTGCTGATTTCTATACTGTAAGTGTTACAGTTGAGCGCGTGAGCGAAGTCGTGGACGAGGCCGTCACCAGTGTGGACATCGGGCGGCGGGCCGCCGGGCGGGCCGAGAAGCGCATGCTGATCGACGGTGCGCTGGTATCCGCGGTATCCGGTGCGGAATTCGGCAATCTCAGCCCGGCCACAGGCCTGGTTCTGGGGACCACCGCGGCCGCCGGTGCCGAGGACATGGATCGAGCGATCGGAGCGGCCCGGCGCGCGTTCGACGAAACCGACTGGAGCACCGATCGCGGATTGCGTCAGCGGGTACTGGCCCAACTGCAAGAGGCCATCGAATCCGAAAAAGCCTACCTGCGTGAGGAATTGATCGCCGAGGTCGGTTGCCCGGCGATGACGACGGAGAATGCCCAGCTGGACTGGCCGCTGGCCGATGCGCTGCGATACCCGGCCCGGCTGATCGACGAGTTCGAATGGGAGCGCACGCTCGACGGCGGCGGGTTGTTCGGTGAGCGCAACGCCCGCACGGTGGTCAAGGAGGCGGTCGGTGTGGTCGCCGCGATCACCCCGTCGAACTTCCCGATCGAGGTGATCCTCAACAAGCTCGGGCCGGCGCTGGCAGCAGGCAACACCGTGGTGCTCAAGCCCGATCCGAACACGCCGTGGAACGCCACCCGGCTGGGCCGGTTGATCGCCGAGCGTACCGATATGCCGCCCGGCGTGGTCAACGTCGTCCCGACGCCGTCGAATGAGGTTGCGGGATTTCTGGGCACCGATCCGCGTGTCGACATGGTGTCGTTCACCGGATCCACTGGCGTCGGCAGGCATTTGATGCGAGTCGGTGCGGACACCATGAAGCGCACCTTCCTCGAACTCGGCGGCAAGTCGGCGATGATCGTGCTCGACGATGCCAAGCCCGGCCACATCATCCCCGGCGCGATCGGGGCGTGCGTGCACGCGGGGCAGGCGTGTGCGGCCAATACCCGGATGCTGGTGCATCGCAGCCTGTTCGACGAAGCAGTCGCAAATGTGACCATGGCATTCGGTGCGGTGCCGGTGGGTGATCCCGCGTTGCCGACCACGCTGGTGGGCCCGCTGATCAGTGCGGCGCAGAAGCAACGCGTTCTCGATGCCATCGACGGCGCCCGTCGCGACGGCGCCGAGATCGTGGTCGGTGGCGGCGTACCGGACGGTTTGCCCGAGTATCTGACCGACGGGCACTTCGTCGCACCCACCGTCATCGTAGGGGCTGACCCGCGCTCGTCGATCGCGCAGGACGAGGTCTTCGGTCCGGTGCTGGTGATGATCCCGTTCGACGATGACGACGAGGCCGTGCGGATCGCCAACGACAGTGCGTTCGGCTTGGCCGGTGCGGTCGTGTCGGCGTCGTCCGAGCGCGCGATGGGGATCGCACGGCGGATAAGGACCGGGGCCATCGGCGTCAATGGCGGCATGTACTACGGTGCCGACGCGCCATTCGGTGGATACAAGAATAGCGGCGTCGGAAGGCAGTGCGGGATAGAGGGTTTCGCGCAGTACACCGAGACCAAGACCATCGGCTGGCGCCTGCCCCGGCAGTAGCGTTGCCGTGCGCGAGCAGACACAAAACTGCCCCGATTCGTGCGAAAAGGGACAGTTCTGTGTCTGCTCGGCGGGAGAAGCTCTACCCCTGAACGGTGGCGAACGATGCGGCGCGATCGAGGATGCTGTCGAGAATGTGGTCGAAGTTGATGTCGTCGGCCATGCCGATCCGGTAGCCCCGCCCGGGGATCGAGGCAATCAGCGGCATCGCCTCGGCGTCGAGCACCTGCTCCCAATACTCCCGCGGGAACTGGTCATCGGCTGTTCGGCTCTGCAGGCGCTGCAGTACCGCCGAGCTACGGACCAGCACGGAAATGGCCGTGTAGGTGTCGAGTGCCTGCTTGGCGGTGAGGCCGGCGGCCACCAGTGCGGCCACTGGCTGTTCGATCTTCTCGAGCGCGGGCCGGGCCGCAGGCATACCGCGGGTGCCGCGGATCAGGATGAGATCGCACACGATCGGGTTGTTCGTGAACATCTTCCGCATGCGATGGGCATGGGCGCGTAGCGATTCACGCCAGTTGCCGGCCTCGATGGACAGCACGCTGAAGTCGTAGTCGAGCAGGACGCGCTCGGTCATCGCGTCGAGCAGCTCATCCTTGCGGCGGAAGTACCAGTAGATGCTGGTCACCCCGACATCGAGATGGCGGGCGAGCTGCGGCATGCTGAGGTTGTCAATCGATACCTCATCGGCCACTTCGAAAGCGCCGCGCACGATTTCGTCGACGCTGATCGACCCGCGTTCGCGGCGCCGGCGTCCGTTGGTGCTTGCGGGCGTGGCCATTGCAACGTCCTTCTAGCGGATCGGCTCGAATGTGACGGGTATGGCGGTGGGGGAGCGGAACGGCTGACCGAAGATGTGCGGATCGTCGTCGGTGACCAGCTTGAGGTTGCGCACCCGGCTCAGAAGGCTCTCCATCGCCACCCGGGTCTCCATCCGGGCCAGGTGCAACCCCATGCAGGTGTGCTCGCCGGCGGCAAACGTGATGTGCGGAACCCGCTTTCGGAAGATGTCGAACTCCTCGGGCCGTTCCCAGCGGCTCTCGTCGCGGTTGGCCGATCCCATGCACACATCGATCACCGCGCCGGCGGGCAGTGCCACGCCGTCGAGTTCGACGTCCTGGGTGGTCGAGCGTTGCACTGTGGTGAGCGGGGTTTCGTAGCGCAGCCCCTCCTCGATGGCCTGGCCGATCAGCTCGTGGTCGGCTTGCGTCGCGGCGAACTGCTCGGGGTGGGTGAGCAGCAGATAGATCAGGTTGCCCGAGGACCGGTAGGTGGTCTCCAGCCCGGCAGGCAGAAGCAGCCGCAGGAACGAGTAGATGGCCTCGTCGGTGAGCTTCTCTCCGTCGATCTCCGCGGTGACGAGATCGCCGATGATGTCGTCGGTGGGATGGGAGCGGCGCAGGTCGATCTGGCCGAGGAAGTAGTCCTTCAAGGCCGCGGATGCTTCAAAAGCGCGCTTGTACTTCACCGTGTAGCTGATCAGTTCGACGGCGCGCTGCCGGAACCAGGGCAGGTCTTCCTCGGGTAGGCCGAGAAGCTTGGAGATCACCCGGGTGGGAAACTCGAAGGTGAAGTCGCGCACCAGATCGGCGCTGCCGGATTCGATGAACTCGTCGACGAGCGCCTCGCAGATCGGGCGGACGACCTCGGGCTCCCAACGCTGCAACGAACGTGACTTGAAGGCGGCCGAGACCAGGTTGCGGTGGTCGCGGTGGGTCTTGCCCTCCATTGCCAGGATCGACGGACCGATGAAGAGCCCGATGGTGTTGTCATAGATCTTCGAGTTGAACGATTTACCGTCCCGGAAGACGGTGTTGACCGCATCGAAGGACACGGCGGCGAATTGATGTTCCGGCAGAAGCGATTCCGGTGTCTTCGACCAGTCCATGACCGAACCGCGGAACACGCCGTGCCTGGCACGGTGCCGCGCGAAGGTCGGGTAGGGGTCGCGCAGCAGGGTGGGGGTGTCGTCGACCGGCTCATCGACGGTCAGGTCCTGCACTTCACTACCCACAGCTCACCTCACCGCTCGCAACGGACTCATCTCCCAGATCATATTACTGTAAATCTTACAGTAATATGAATTTCGGCTGGTTCGGGCAGATCAGAGCGCGATCGGGGCGCCGTTGCTCATCGCGGCGATGAAGCCGCCGTCGACCTGGATGTCCTGGCCGTTGATCCAGCGCGCATCGGGGGAGGCCAGGAAGGCGATCAGGGGAACGATGTCCTCGACGGTGGCGTGCCGGCCCACGGTCGCGCGCACCATGTCGAGCACCTCCTTGCCCATGGTCTGCTCGAAATCGGACAGGATGGGCGTCTGGACCGGGCCCGGGCTCACCGTGTTGAGCCGCACCCCGTACTTGCTCCAGGCCGGCCCCGAGATCCGCTTGACGAACAGGATCGCGGCCTGCTTGGAGGTGGTGTAGACCGGGAAATCCGGATCCTGCCCGGTCTGCCACTGCGCCACCGCATCCCCGTCGGTGAGTTCGAGTAACCCGTCGAGGATGTCGATGCGCTGTTGCCAGCCCAGCGCCGCTGTCGACGCCACCGTGACGATCGAGCCGCCGTGGCGCAGCAGCGGCAGCATGCCTTCGGTCATCAGTCGCATGCCGAGATAGTTGACCTTGAGGACGTCGGCGGCCGGCGCGGTGCCCGGCACCCCCGCGACATGCGCGAGCATGTCCCAGCCGTCGCCGATCTCGCTCAGCAGGCGCGCGATGTCGGCCGCGTCCCGCAGGTCGCACGTGGCGTGCTCCGACGCCGGGGTGTCATTGGGGCGCACGTCGACGGCGAGCACATGGTCGCCCCGTTCGAAGAAGTGCGCCGCGGTGGCCGCTCCGATTCCGGATCCGGCTCCGACGACGACGATTCTGCGTGCGGTATCCGACATGCGACGACCCTCCACTGAATTAACGACAGTAAGGATCACTGTAAACAATTCGGGCCACTCGGACAATCGGCTTCGGCCTGCTCGGTGGGTGCTACCGTTAGCCTTACCGGAGGCGGCTCCGGAATGTGGGCGACGCGTGCCTGGCGAGGAGACGGATTCGATGAGCGCGATCGAGGAGCGTGCGGCAGTGCAGCCGCAGCGCGACGGTCTGGATGAGCTGCTGGCGGCCCAGCGCCGGTCGTTCATCGCCGATGGCCCGCCCGATGTCGCGCTGCGCCGCAACCGCATTGACCGGCTGCTCGCGATGGTGTTGGACAACTCCGAGGATTTCGTCGCCGCCACCGCGGCCGACTACGGGTCGCGCTCGCGCTCGGCGGCGTTCTTCGCCGAGATCCTGGGCATGCTCTCGGTCATCGAGCACACCAGGGCCCATGTGCCGCAGTGGATGCGCGCGACGAAGTTGATGCGGGCCGCCCGGTTCGCCGGGCTGCGTGCCGAGGTGGTGCCGAGCCCGCTCGGTGTCATCGGGATCATCGGGCCGTGGAACTTCCCGATCCAGTTGACGGTGCTGCCTGCGGCTGCGGCCTTCGCCGCGGGCAACCGGGTGATGATCAAGATGTCGGAGGTCACCCCGCGCACCGCCGAACTGATGGCGGCGACCGCGCCGAAGTATTTCGATCCGACCGAGTTGCGGGTCGTGACCGGCGGGCCCGATGTCGCCGCGGAGTTCGCCGGCCTACCGTTCGACCACCTGTTCTTCACCGGTTCACCCTCGATCGGGGCGCTGGTGGCGCGCGCGGCCTCGGACAATCTGGTTCCGGTGACGCTGGAACTGGGCGGTAAGAACCCGGTGGTGGTGTCTCCCGGGGCTGACATCGAACGGGCTGCGAGTCGAATCGCCCAGGCGCGCATGGTCAATGGCGGTCAGGTGTGCGTGTGCCCGGACTATGTCTTCGTCCCGGAGGCGCAGGTGGACCGGTTCGTCGAGGTCGCGCGGAGAACGCTGAGCAGTCTGTTTCCCAGCATCATCGACAACGCCGACTATTGCTCCTCGGTGAACCAGGCCAACTTCGACCGGGTGGTCGGCCTGATCGCCGACGCCCGTGCTCACGGGGCGCGGATCGACTCCGTCGTTCCGGCGGGGGAGGTGCTGCCCGATCCGGGGTCGCGCAAGATCGCCCCGACCATCGTGCGTGACGTCGATGACCGGATGCGGATCGCGGGCGAGGAGGTATTCGGACCGGTGCTGGCGGTGCGCGGTTACTCCCGGCTCACCGAGGCTGTCGACCACATCAATGCCAACCCGTCGCCGTTGGTGGCCTACTGGTTCGGGCCCGACGATGCCGATTTCCGCCACTTTGTCAGCCATACCCGCAGTGGCGGGGTGGCCCGCAATGACTTTGCGGCGCACATGATCCCGTCCGAAGCTCCGTTCGGTGGCGTCGGACGCAGTGGGACCGGCGCCTACCACGGCAAGGCCGGTTTCGATGCGTTCAGCCACTACCGCACGGTGGTCGGCACGGACCTGCCGTTCAGCGTCACGGGCCAAGCTGCCCGGCCGTTCAGCGCGGCCATGCGGGTCAGTGCCGCACTCAGCCTGCGACGTGCCCGTAGCCGAACCGCGGCGCGGCTCAAGAAGTTTCGCTGACCGCCTGCTCGCGAGCCCACCGGTAGTCGGCCTTGCCGGCCGGGCTGCGTTCGATGACCGGGCGGAACACCACGGCCTTGGGCAGCTTGTAGCGGGCGATCGATGATTCGGCGTGCCGGATGAGCTCGTCGGCCCCAATAGTGTTGTCGGCGAGCGCGTCCTCGCTCAACGCAACGATAGCCACTACTTCCTGCCCCCAGCGTTCACTGGGCCGGCCGGCCACCACAACGTCGCGCACTGCCGGATGCGAGGCGATCGCGGATTCGACCTCCTCGGCGAAGATCTTCTCGCCGCCGGAGTTGATGGTGACCGAGTCGCGACCGAGCAGCTCGATCGCCCCGCTGTCCAGGTGGCGCGCCCGGTCACCCGGTGTCGCATATCGGACGCCGTCGATGACCGGGAACGTGGCCGCGGTCTTGGCTGCGTCGCCCTTGTAGCCCAGCGGCACGAACCCGCGCTGCGCCAGCCATCCCAGTCCCTCATGACCGGCGGGGAGGACCGCGGTGAAATCCTCGGTCACCACACAGGTGTCGGGCCCGGCGTTGAACGTTCCGGTCGACACGGCACCGGGGGCCGACATGTGGCTCATCTGGGCACCGGTCTCGGATGACCCCACCCCGTCGACGACGATGAGGTTGGGCTTGGCGTCGATGAGTTGTTGCTTGACGTACGGGGTCAGCTGTGCTCCGCCGTTGGCCACGACGGACAGGGAGGACACATCCGCCGTGCCGTCTCGAAGGCCGGTCTTGATGGCATCGAGGAGCGGGCGCGCCATGGCGTCACCCACCACCGTGGCCACCAGCACCTGTTCGCGTTCGATGGTGCGCACCACGTCTTCGGCATCGAAACGGTCGACCACGCTGGGGAATACGATGGTCTGGCCTGTGGTCACGGCCGTCATCGCCCCCCATTGGGCGGCGCCGTGGATCAGCGGCGGCAGGATCAGCAGCCTGGTGCCCGGATTGTCGACCGCACGCCCGACGATCTCCTCGACCGACTGCGCTTTCTCGCCGGTCACCATGTTGCGTCCGCCGAAGGCGGTCATGAAGATGTCGTGCTGCCGCCACAGCACGCCCTTGGGCATGCCGGTGGTGCCTCCGGTATAGAGCACGTAGAGGTCGTCGGGGCTCGGTTCGACAGGAATGGCGGCGTCCGTCGAGGCGCTGACGATCGACTCGTAATCCACTGCGCCGTGGAGTAGTTCGTTGCCGGAACCGTCGGCGATCTGGATCAGCACCCGCAGTGCGGGCAAATCGGGGAGTATCTCGGCCACGCGCGGTGCGAACGCGGCGTGGTACACGAGCGCGGATGCGCCGGAATCGGCCAGCAGATACTGCAATTCGTTCTTGACGTAGCGGTAGTTGACGTTGAACGGCGCGACGCGGGCCCGGAAGGCGCCGAGCAGGGATTCGACGAACTCGGGACCGTTGTAGGCGTAGATGCCCAGCAGGTCCTGGCCTACCTCGTGGCCGGCCAGTTCACCGCGTTCGGTCTGTGCGCCCAGCCCGCGCGAATGCAGGTACGCCGCCAGTCGATTCGAGCGGTCGACGATCTGGCGGTAGGTATAGCGCCGGTCGCCCTGGACGATCAGCGGGCGGTCTCCCACGGCGGCTGCGACGGCTTCGGCGACGGCCGGAACGGTGAACTGCACGGGTTCTCCTAAGGACGGGGGAGGGTCTTGGGTCAGTGCTGCCAGGCGTGCAGCAGGTCCTCGGTTGTGGTCACGGTGGCCAGTAGGGACAGCGTGTTGTCGATGACCGCGTCGGCATAGGCCGTCGGAATTCCGGCGACCGCGTCGCGGGGCAGCACCACCCGGTACCCGGCGTTGACCGCGTCCATCACCAGATTGACGATCGCGATGTTCACCGAGACTCCCACGGCCACGATGGTGCGCACCCCGAGGTTGCGCAGGATCGCGTCCAGGTCGGTGCCGCCCATCGGACCCAGGCCGTGCCAACGGGCCAGCACGAGGTCGTCCGGTTCCGGTCCGAATTCGGGAAGCAACGTGGCGCCCGGGGTGCCTGGCAGAATGCCCACGTCGTTACGGCCGATGGCGAAGATCTTGGCGTTGTGGTTGGAACCCAGCCCATCCGGGCGTCGCTGCACCAGGCAGTGCACCACCCGGGCCGAGGCGGCCCGCGCTGCCGGCAGCAGTCGGGTGATGTTGGGTAGCGCCTCCCGGCGGGCCTCGTCGGCCAGTGCGGCCAGCCCGGCGTCGGGACCGACCACTGCGCCTTGGCATTCCTGGGTGATGATCGCGGTGTGCTCGGGGGCGACCAGTTCGGTCAGGTCGATCTTCATGAGACGGCGACTGCGCTGTCCACAGGTGGCACCTCATAAAACTGGGTGGCCCACTTGCGCATGGCCATATACGGTTTCGCGTCGATCTTGGCCAGCGGCGGATGCTCGACGTACTTCTGGTAGCGCCAGATGTCGCAGTCCTCCCACACGGTCTTGAGGAACTGCTTCTCGACCTGCTTGCGGACCTGCTCGGGCGGGATGTCGGAGGTCTCACCCGGGAGCTTGGGCCACCAGATCGAATAGAACATGTCCGACACCTCGTCGTCGACCGGGGTGCAGGCGAAGATCAGCCGGTGGTTGGACGAGCCTTCGAAGGCGCTCATGGCGAAGCCGAGGCCGGAGAAGTGGCTGTGAATCCGCAGCGCCATCTTGTCCGGATCGTCACTGCGGGCATCGGGCCAGCCCGTCAGGAATCGCCATTCCTCGTCGACGTGCTCCCAGTGCAGGCACACCGGGGTCACGGTCGCGCCGTGGACGTAGCGGAAATGTGAACTGTCCGGACCGTTCTCGGCCACGATCTGCGGGTGGACCGGGATCGCGTCGGCCCGGCTGGAGAACTCCGGGTAGGGCCGGTAGTAGGCATCCGGATCGGTTTCGAACTGCGGGAACTTACCGAAGATGTCGGGCAGTTCCCACTGTGGTTCCTTGCCATCGGGCTGATACCACATGAAGACGCAGCCGTATTGCTCCTTGACCGGGTAAGAGCGCAGCCGCAGACCACGGTTGGGCTTGTCGGGCTGATAGGGGATGTAGGTGTTGTTGCCTTCAGGGCCCCACCGCCAGCCGTGGAACGGGCACTCGACGCAGTCGCCGACAACCTTGCCGCCGTGGCCGATGTGGGCGCCCAGGTGCTTGCAGTGCGCTTCCAACACATGAAGCTCGCCGGACTCGTCACGGTAGGCGGCGAGGTCCTCGCCAAAGTACTTCAGCGCCTTCACATCGCCGACCTCGTACTCGGCCGACCAGCCGATCATGAACCAGCCGGTGACCTTCCAGGTGAACGGCACTTTCATGGCCAGCTTCCTCCCGTTTCACTGCTCTCGCAATACGTACGGAAGACATTACAGTAGCTATTACTGCAGAGAAAGGGCGCACGGTTGGAATCGGCCGACGACCAACTGAGGCTCTTACCGTATAGTTCGCCGCAGCCGACCAGGAGGTGATCCGTTGTCCGACGACATCGAGGCGATCAAGCAGCTCAAGGCGCGTTACTGCCGGTTCCTGGATACCAAGGACATCGACGCGTGGCGAGCACTGTTCGTCGATGACGTGGTGGTGAAGCTCGACATGGCCGTCTCCACCGGAGGTGCCGACCCGCAGACGGCCCCACCGCTGAACAGTTTCGACGAGTTCTTCCCGGTGGTGTGGGGCGGTGTCGAGAACGCGGCCACGGTGCACCACTGCCACACCCCGGAGATCATGTTGACCTCCGACACCACCGCGACCGGCATTTGGGCCATGGAGGACATGTTGTTCTTCCCCGATGGCAGCGAACTGCACGGGGCGGGCCATTACCACGAGACCTACGAAAAGCGCGACGGCACATGGCAGATCACGAGCCTGCACCTGACCCGGACGCTGTTGAAGTTCAAGACGGCCTAGCCGGCTGAGCTGCCGCGCGCGAAACGCTGTTGCGAGAATCGCGTGGATCACCGCCACCGCGTTACGAACGTGATTCCGAGACAGCTTGCTCTGCGCCGAGATCCATCGCTTCACCAAAAGCCTTGATGTAGTCGAGCGCACCCTGTGGGCTGCTGCCATCGACATGTACGACCGCCCAAGTGGCGCCGTGTCCGGTGAGTTCGGCGAGGGCGTCGCGGGCACGTCGCAGCGAGGCGGCGTCATCCAGGTCGGTATGTGGGCACACCACCTGGATGTCGACCGTCGACGGGTCCCGGCCGGCGTCCGCGAGCCGATTGCGCAGTCGCGCTAGGGCGGCCCCGAACTGCTCGGTGTTCTCGATGGCCGCAGTGCTCGCTCAGTGCGATCGCCGAGAAGCCCGCCGCCTCGGCCCAAGGTGTACTTCATCGGTCTTCTCCGTTTCTGACCCGTTTCAGAGTGCTACTGAAAGCATTACCGTAACATCCATCGTTGGTCGTCAACTGGGATGGAGTAGCGATGGATCGCCGGCGAAAAGTACTCGTGATGGGCGCAAGCGGAAACGTGGGAGCCTGTGTCACCCGTCAACTAGTCGAGCGGGGCGATGACGTGCGGGTGCTGCTGCGGAGGAGTAGTTCGACCAAGGGCATCGAGGGTCTCGACGTCGAACGGTGTTACGGGGATATCTTCGACACCGATGCGGTGGCGGCGGCGATGACCGACCGGGACGTGGTGTTCTACTGCGTCGTCGACACCCGCGCCCACCTGGCCGACCCGGCGCCACTGTTCTCCACCAACGTCGAGGGCCTGCGTAATGTCCTCGACGTCGCGATGGATGCCGACCTGCAGCGCTTCGTCTTTCTCAGCACCATCGGAACGATCGCGGTCGGTGACGACGGCGCGACCGTCGATGAGGACACCCCGTTCAACTGGGCCGGCAAAGGCGGCCCGTACATCGAGTCGCGGCGCCAGGCCGAAGACCTGGTGCTGTCCTACGCCAGGCAGCACGGATTGCCCGCTGTGGCGATGTGTGTGTCCAACCCGTACGGACCGCCCGACTGGCAGCCGAGACAGGGTGCGCTCGTCGCGATGGCCGCGTTCGGCAAGTTGCCCGTGTACGTGCGCGGTGTCGGTTCCGAGGTGGTTGGGATAGACGACGCGGCCGATGCACTCATCCGGGCGGCCGAGCATGGCCGGATCGGCGAACGCTACATCGTGTCCGAAGGCTATATGTCACAGCGCCAGATGTTCACCACGGCTGCGGAGGCAGTGGGTGCGCGACCGCCGCGATTCGGCATCCCCATGGCCCCGCTGTATGTCTTCGGCTGGTTCGCCGGCTTGTCGAATCGGTTGTTCGGCACTGACTTTCCGATGAACCTCACCGCCGCGCGACTGATGTGGCTGACCTCGCCCGCGGACCACGGCAAGGCGACCCGTGAGCTGGGGTGGAAACCGGCACCCACCGCCGAATCGATCAGCCGGGCCGCGCAGTTCTACGTCGACCGCAGGAACCGCGACGAGAAAGTCATCGACTTGTGAGCAACGCCGATCTCGATGCGATCGTCGTCGGTGCCGGATTCTCCGGCTTGTACGCACTGCACCGGCTACGGGAGCAGGGCCTGCGGGTGCGGATTCTGGAGAAGGCCGACGCCGTCGGCGGTACCTGGCTGGTCAACCGGTATCCGGGTGCGCGCTGTGACATCGAGAGCGTCGAATACTCGTACAGCTTCAGCGATGAGATCCAGCAGGAGTGGGTCTGGACCGAGACGATGCCGGCCCAACCTGAGGTCGAGGCGTACCTCAACTTCGTCGCCGACCGACTCGACCTGCGCCGCGACATCGCATTCGGCACCGAGGTCGTCACGATGACCTTCGAAGAGGCCACATCTCTGTGGTCGGTCACCACCGCCGACGGGCAGACGCTGCGCACGCCGTTCGTGGTGGCCGCCACCGGAATCCTGTCGGTGCCACTGGAACCCGATATCCCGGGAATGAGCCGATTCGCCGGCGCGTCGCTGTTCACCAGCCGCTGGCCGCGCGAGGGCGTCGACCTCGCGGGCAAGCGGGTCGGGGTGATCGGCACCGGGTCCACCGGTGTTCAGCTGATTCCGGTGGTGGCCGGGCAGTGCGAACATCTCACGGTGTTCCAGCGGTCCCCGGCGTTCACCCTGCCGTGGCAGGTCCGGCCCTTCGAACCCGGCGAACTCGACGCGCTCAAGGCCGACTACGCGGCCATCCGCGCTGCGCAGCGGGAGCATCCGGTCGGGGCGGCTCGGCTCAGTGCGTTCTCGGTGTTCCTCGAGATGCTGGTGCGGCCGCCGGTGAAATCCGCGTCGCCCGAAGAGAAGCGGCACGCCGTCGAAGAACACGGCGTCATGGGCGCCCTGAACTGGGGTGACGTCTTCTTCGACATCGACGCCAACCGGATGGCCACCGAGCTGTACGGCCAGGCCGTGGCCCGCATCGTCACCGACCCACACACGGCGGCCTCGTTGACACCCAGTCACCCGTTCGCCTGCAAGCGGCCGATCATCGACCAGGGTTACTACGACACCTACAACCGGGACAACGTCACCCTGGTCGATCTGCGCAAGGGCGGCATCCGTGAGGTGACCACCACTGGGATTTCCACCGAGCAAGGAGATTTCGACCTGGACGTGATCGTGTACGCCACCGGATTCGACGCCATGACCGGCGCGTTGAGCCGGATCGACGTACGTGGCCGGGACGGGCTGGTGCTGGGGGAGTACTGGTCCAAGGAGGGCGGACTGTCCTATCTGGGTTTGGCCGTGGCCGGATTCCCGAATCTGTTCACGATCCAGGGGCCGGGAAGCCCATCGGCGGCGACGAATTTCGTGGCGGCCCTGGAACAACACGTCGAGTGGATCGCGGAGTGCATCGCGTACCTGAGAGCCGGCGGCCATCGGAGTATCGAGGCGACGCCCCAGGCGCAGGCCGAATGGGTTGAACACACCACGGCACTGGTGGCTCCCACCGTGTTGGTGCACCCGAGCTGCAACTCGTGGTACAACGGCGGCAACGTACCGGGTAAGAAGAGGATGTACCTGGGATACACCGCAGGCATCCCCGAGTACCGTCGCCGCTGTGACGAGATCGCAGCTGACGGCTACCCGGGATTCACCATTGCTTAGGGCTACCCGCATAGCGTGGGAGCTCGGTGGCGTGGTGCCGCGCTCGGTGGGCGCACTGGCAGGCGCGGGGGATTGGAATCCGCTGTCGGTCACTGGCCTGCGGCAGCTCGGCGAGGTCACCCTCGACGAACTCGTGGTGACCGGTATGACGCTGACCGGTCCACCGCCGCAGCTGTCGCGTCCGCTGGGTGAATACCAGTGGGCCGCCGACGAACTGGGCGCGCTCGAAATCGATGTGGCGCACCCCTGCCCGGATGCGCTACAGGTCGAACACATCCGGCCTCGCCGATTCGGGGCGCTGACATTCGAAGAGCTGGTCTTCGATCACGATCCCGCGTTGCCGGCCTCGGTGCTGGCCGATGGTCACGGTGGAGTCGCCACGGCCAGGGCGCGGTTGTACCGCTGCGGCGACGATGCGCGGCCCTGGCTGATCTGGGTGCACGGGGCCGGTCAGGGCGATCCGATGGATCTACTGGTCGCCCGGGTTCGACGTCTGCGGGATATGGGGTTCAACGTTGCCCTGCCCGTGCAACCGGGGCACGGTGCACGGCGGCAGTCGTGGCCGGAGTATCCCGCCCGTGATCCGCTGGCCAATGTCGCCGGCACGATGCGGGCGGTGTCGGAGGTACGGGCGCTGATCGGCTGGCTGGAACCGCAGGCATCGTCGATTGCGGTGGCCGGTTTGTCGCTGGGTAGCGCAGTGGCGGCGCTGGTGTCACATCTGGATGCCCGGGTCGACGCGGTGGCGCTGTACACGCCGATCCTGGGCCTCAACACCATGATCGGGATGCACTTGGGCCGCTGGGGATCAGCGGGACAGCAGTCGGCGCAGCAGTTGCGATCGGCCACGGTGGCGGCGATGACCTCAGTGATCGACCCGCTGCGCACCCGGCCGCGTGCCGAGCGGCGTCTCATCGTCGGTGCCTGGCATGACCAGATGGCCATGCGCAGTTCGGCATTGGCCATGCACGAGCAATGGGGAGGAGAACTCCACTGGCACGACGGCAGTCATGTCGGGCACCTGTTTTCCGGTGCGGTGCAGGACGCGACCGAGCGGTTCCTAACGACCGTAGCTTGACGTGATCCGGGCCCGAACACAGTCGATCTCACGGTCGAGATCGTGGTCCTCGGGCAGAACCACCCACTGGAAAGCGATACCGAAGATCGATCCGGTGATGTCTCGCAGCGCCATGTCGACATCGATGTCGGGCCGTAGTGAACCGTCGGCGATACCGGTACGCAGGCCGGCCTCGATCTTGACGGCGGCCCCGGCCAACTGGGCGCGCACGCCGTCGCGCAGCGGCGACGTGGTCTTCACCGCCTCGAATGCCGATACGAACATGGCCCTGGTCACCGCGGCATCTTCGGCGTGAATCTCCTGCACGCGGTCGAAATGTGCCAGTACCTGCTGCAGCCCGGTGGCGCCAGGCTCGGGGTCGGGATTCAGGCGCGCCACGTACACGTCCTGGAAGGCGTCGAGGATGGCGTCCTTGCTGCCGTAGCGGGCGTGCACCATGGCCCGGCTGTACCCGGCCCGCCGGCCGATCTCGGCGGCAGTCGTTGCTTCCCAGCCTTTTTCGACGATCAACTCGGCGGCAGCCTGCAGCAGCCGCCGCGACGACTGCTCGACGCGCTCCGGCTGCGTGAGGCCGTGGGCTGGGGAGGGCACCCTTGCATATTAGATGGTCGACAACTAACTTAGTTGTTCAGCGTCAAATTTCTGTGCGGAGGTCGACGATGACGTCAGTCGCAGTGCCCTATTCCGGACCGGTGCCCACGGGCATCGATGAGGTCACCGCGCCCTGGTTGACCGAGGCACTGGGTGCACAGGTGACGGAGGTGCGGGCCGAGCGGATTGCTCTGGACACCGGATTTTCCGCGGCGCTGTACCGGGTCCATCTACGCGGATCCGCTGATGTGCCAGAGACTCTGATCGTCAAACTGCCCGCCGACTCACTGGCCCGTGGCGGGATGGAGATGCTCGGCGGTTACCAACGTGAGCTGTACTTCTACCGGCACGTCGCGCCGGGATCTCCGATTGCCACACCACACTGCTATGTCGCGCGGATGTCCGGTCCCGACTTCGTGCTCGTGCTCGAAGACCTGCGGGATTGGGAGAACGCCGACCACCTGGCCGGGCTGTCGCTACCGCGTGCGCAGCTCTGTATCGAGCAGCTGGCCGGTCTGCACACATGGTCGTCCGGCATCGATGATGCGGTACTGCAGGAGTTCCCGAGCATGGACAGCTCGTTGACGCGGGACCTGTTCCTGCCTGCGTTCGCGCCCGGGTGGCAGCTCTACCGAGAGCGCACGCGTCAGCCGGTGCCTCCGGCGGTCGCCGCGTTCGCCGAGCGGTTCGCCGAACTCGCACCCACCGCGCTCTCCGCACTTTCGGACCGGAACATGTTGTTGCACGGAGATATCCGGGCCGACAACATGTTCTTCCGCGAGGATGCGCTGAAGGTGGTGGACTTCCAGTTGACGGTCCGCGGAGCGGGTGCGGCCGATGTCGCGTATCTGGTCAGCCAGGGCCTGCCCACCGAGGTGCGGCGCGGCCACGACATGCAGCTGATGCGTGAATACGTCGGCCAGGTGGACGGGTACGCGTTCGACGAGGCCTGGCGGCATTACCGTTTCGCGACCGCACTGCTGCTGTACATGCCGGTGGTCGCCCTGCTCACGTGGGACGTCGCCCCCGAACGGTCCCGGCAACTGTGTCTGACACTCATCGACCGGGCCGTCGCGGCCATCGACGATATCGATGCCCTGGAGGAGTTTTCATGAGGACCGCGCGTGAAGTGGTGGAGCGGTACAACTGGGTGGTCTGGAACGAGAAGGACTTCGCCCTTGCCGATGAACTGTTGGGGGACACCGTCACCCGCCACGACGTGGGCGAGGCGAAGGTGCTCACCCACGAAGAGGCGGTCAACCGGGTGATCGACCACTGGGCGATGTTCGAGACGATCCGGTTCGACCTGAATCTGATCGTCGCGGGTGACGACGGCGAGCATGTCGCGATCGTGTACGAATCCCCGATGACCTTCCCGGACGGCAACGCCATGACGGTCAGCAGTATGGAGATCTTCCGGGTGATCGGCGGCCGCATCACCGAGGTGTGGAACTGTGGTTACAAGCAAGGAGTTTGGGTATGACCGACGAGCGCTTGCGCGAGGAGCCGAAATGACCGACCGAGTCCTCGATGAGCTTGGCTACTACCTGTTGGCCGGCGCGGGCGGTGAGGGCCCGGCCACGCTGATGGACGAGGCGCGCCGCGGTGAGGAACTCGGCTTCGGCACCGCGTTCATCTCCGAACGGTGGAACGTCAAGGAAGCATCCTCACTCGTCGGCGCTGCCTGCGCGGTGACCGACCGCATGCAGATCGCAACGGCGGCAACCAATCACAACACCCGCCATCCGCTGATCACCGGATCGTGGGCCACCACGATGCACCGGTTGTCACGGGGCCGATTCACCCTCGGCATCGGCCGCGGTGTTGCGGCCATGTACAACGCGTTCGGGGTGCCCGCGGTGACCACCGCGCAGATGGAGGACTTCGCGCAGGTCATGCGCAGGTTGTGGCACGGCGAGGTGGTCTTCAACCACGACGGTCCGATCGGCAAGTACCAGGTGCTGTTCCTCGACCCCGACTTCAACGAGGACATCCGCCTGGCGATCGTGGCATTCGGGCCGCAGACACTGGCGTTGGGTGGGCGCGAGTTCGACGACGTCATCCTGCACACCTACTTCACCCCGGAGACACTGCAGCGCGCGGTGAAGACGGTCAAGGAAGCCGCCGAGAAGGCCGGCCGCGATCCGGCGAGTGTGCGGGTCTGGTCGTGCTTTGCCACCGTGGGCGACCACCTGCCCGAGGAACTGCGGCTCAAGAAGACGGTGGCCCGGCTCGCCACTTACCTGCAGGGCTACGGCGACCTGCTGGTCAGCACCAACAACTGGGATCCCGCCGTGCTGCAACGCTTCCGGGAAGACTCCATCGTCACGTCGATTCCGGGCGGCATCGACCACAAGGCCAGCGCCGAGCAGATCGAACACATCGCGACCCTGATCCCCGACGAGTGGCTGGAGCCGTCGGCCACCGGATCGTCACGTCAGTGTGTGGACCGGATCCGCAAGGAGTTCGACTACGGCGCCGATGCGGTGATCATGCACGGGGCCACCCCCGACGAGCTCGAGCCGATCGTCACCGAATACCGGGCTACGCAGGTGCCGTCGGGAACCTGACGGACAACGTGGTGCCCGCGCCGGGCGGGCTGGAGATGTCCAGCCGCCCGGACAATGCCTCCACCCGGTCCTTGAGACCGATCAATCCCGAGCCGGTACCGAGGGCCGCACCGCCCACCCCGTTATCGATGACCGTCACCGTGAGCTGCGTGTCGTCGGCCGCCGCCCGGACCGACACTTCAGTGGCGGAGGAGTGCTTCACTGCGTTTGTCAGCGCCTCGGCAACGACGTAATACGTCGCGACCTCAAGCGATTCAGGGAGCCGACGGTCCACCTCCAGCGCGAGTTCAACCGGCAGGGGCGAACGGCGGGCCAGGGCTCTCAGCGCCGGCCCCAATCCGCCTCTGGACAGGATCGCCGGGTGGATACCCCGAGACAGCTCTTGAAGATCAGTGTGCAGATCAGCGAGTCCGTCGATCGCTTGCGACAACTCGTCGCGCAGACCAGACAGCTGGGGCGGCACCGAGGCCTGGATTGCACGAAGTTCCAGCCCAAGTGAGACGATGCGTTGCTGGGCGCCGTCGTGCAGATCCCGCTCGAAGCCGCGGCGAGCCTGATCCGCTGCGGCGACAACCCGCGCCCGCGAAGCGGTGATCTCCGCTCGGGACTCCGCATTGAAGATCGCGGTGGCTACCAGATCGGCGAAGTCGCCTATGCGCGCCTCGGTTTCCGGCGGCATCGGCTGTGAGCCGCCGGCTATCATGGCACCCCAGATCCGGCCGTCGACCGTGATCGGGGCCCCGACTCCGGCATGCAGTCCGAGCGCACGCAGCCGGGCGGCGATCTGACCCGCGACTCCGTCGTAGCAGTCGATCCGCGCGGGGGAGCCAGTAAGCAGAATGTGAGCTGCCAGGCTGTCGCCGTCGAGTGAAAGGCGCTCTCCGGCAACCATTCGCAGGCGCGGTTCGGTGTCCGCCGTGGCGATCACCGCGCAGCTGGAGTCGGAATCGTAGGTGATCAGTGAGGCATGCGCGACCGCGAGGCCGACCACGAGCTCGTTGACTGCAAGTGGGCATACCTCGGCGGGCGCGGCTCCCCGAGCCACCACGGTGGCGACGCGGCGCAGCGCGGTCTGCTGCGCGGCCAATGCGCGAACCTCGTTGTGACTAGATTCGGCTTCGCGGCGGCGCTGCTCGGACTCCTGGGCACGCAACCGGGCCTGGCCGGCCAGCACATTGGCCAACAAGGCGAGCGGCAAGAAGACGAACAGTGCCGGTGCCAGGCTGTCGGCACCTTCAAGGTGGAAGTAGAGGTAAACGAGTGCGCTCACCAGCGAGGTGGCCACGGCCAGGCTGAAGCTCCAGCCGGCCGAGATCACCAGCACCCCGAGCAGAAAGATGGCGCCGAACGCATTCTCCGGCGCTACCCGCTTCAGCTGGAAGACCAGCAGCGTCTCTCCGATGATGAGACACGCCGCGACCAGCAGGCCCCAGCGCAGTGGGCGAACGCTGGGTCGGATCACCAAGCTCAACAACCGTGTGGACACGGAACCTGAGCGGTCACCGGCGGAGGGACCGTCGGCAGATGATGACACGGGGCGATGGTAACCGGGCGGCGCGGAGAAGCTCCGGCCAACTGGAGTGTCTTCGATCTGCCGGTCTGCCAAGCTCGACGTACGCGCGCGCGGGGAGGAGTTCCATGCGCTGTCTGAGCGTCGACGACGGCGCCCAGTTCCGTATAGCGGCAGCCGAACGGCGCCGAAGCCCTCCACCGCCACCGCACGCTTCCATCCGACGTCCCTTTGGTGGGCATCGACCTCGGTGCGGAAGGCGGTGCTCGCGCCGATGTCAATGGGGGCTAGCGGGGGTGCGGGTACCCTGCCAGCCTGCGGTGCAAATGGTGGCCAGCATCGACGACAGCGTGGCGTGTCCTCGGCGAAGGTTCTAGCCAGACAACAACGGCTGGGCCTGGACCTGAGGAGACCACGTCATGACCATCACGCTGAATTCCGCGACATCGCTGCAACGCACAACCCATGCCGCCTCGCTGTTAGACGGCGAGATCGTGGAGGAGAACGACTTCGGGTCGATGCGGCGGGTGAGCGCCGACAGCTTCCCCATCCTGCGGGGCATGTCGATCAAACAGCTGGTGATCAACCCAGGGGCGATGCGTACTCCGCATTGGCACGCCAACGCTAATGAGCTGACCTACTGTGTGGCCGGAACCGCTCTGGTATCGGTCCTCGACACCGGTAACCGCTTTGCGACATTCACAGTGTCGGCCGGCGAGATGTTCCATGTCGATTCAGGCTCTCTTCACCACATCGAGAACATCGGAGTCGAACCGGCCGAGTTCATTGTCACTTTTGGGCACGAACGGCCTGAGGATTTCGGACTGGGTGCCGCGTTCGGCGCCATGACCGACGCGGTGCTGGGCAATACCTACGACCTGGACGCGGGCGAGTTCGCCTCTCTGCGCCGTGACACCGCCGACCGCAAACTCGCACCGCGTCAGGGCGGGGCGGTAATACCCGACATTGCCGGGTACACGGATCCGCACAAGTTCGCTGTCGAAGCAATGACGCCCCCGGTCAGTTCGGCGGTCGGTTCTGCCCGCACCGCTCGGGTCCAGTACTGGCCCGCTCTCAAGGATCTGTCGATGTACTCGCTCCGGATTCGAGAAGACGGTATGCGCGAGCCTCACTGGCATCCGATCACCGCCGAAATGGGCTATGTGCGCGAAGGCTCAGCCCGGATGACGGTGATGGATCCCGATGGCACGCTGGACACTTGGGAGCTCCGCCGCGGCGACGTCTACTTCATTCCGCGGGCGTACCCGCATCACATCGAGGTGGTCGATGCACCTGATCTGCACTTCCTGATCTTCTTCGACCAACCTACCCCCGGCGACATCGGCTACCGCAATTCGGTGAGTGTTTACTCGCGGGAGGTGCTGGCCGCCACCTTCAACACCCACATTGAGGACCTACCCGAATTCCCCTTCACTCCGATCGATCCGCTCATTGTCGGGCGTCGCAACCCGCTGGAACGCTGACGTCGACGTGACACACCGCAATATCGGGCAGCCGGTGAACAGGGTCGAAGGACAGGAGAAGGTCACGGGACAGGCGACATACACCGCCGACGCTGTCGTCGCTGATCTCGCCTATGCGGCCCTGGTGCAGTCTCAAGTCAGCCATGGCCAGGTAACGGAAGAGTCGCTACGCCGAAGCGCGCAAGCGGCCGCCGCCGAGCCAGGAGTCCTGCACGTGGTGACGCCGCTGAATTGCCCGTCACTGCAGGTGCTTCCGCGCGATCTGACTTTTGATTTCCCGATCGAGCGGCGACCGCCGCTAACCGATCTGGAGGTGCATCACGTCGGTCAGCACATGGCGGTGGTGGTCGCGGACACGCCGGAGAACGCTGCCGCCGCAGCCGAGCGGATGCAGTTGGACTATGTGCGCAGGCCTGCGCGCCTGAGGATGAGCGAGGTACCCGAAGCCGATCGGTACCGTCCCGACCATTTCGTGAAGCTCACCGCAGAGAAACTGCAGGATCGGCGAGGAGCCGAAGCCGAACCTGAAGGGGCGGTCAGGATCTCGACACACCACCGCACGTCGCTGAACGCGCACTACCCCATTGAGCTTTCCGCGACGATCGCCGCGTGGACCGGTGATCGGCTCACGGTGCACGACACCACCCGTTGGATCAGTGGTGAACGCCGGGTGCTGGCTGGCTATCTCGGGATTCCGCAGGACAACATCCGCATTCTGTCCCCGTTGGTGGGTGGTGCATTTGGGTCCAAGAGCTTCTTGTGGATGCATGTGGTCTTGTGCGCCGTCGCCGCCCGTGCGGTGGGCCGTCCGGTCAAGCTGGTGCTGACCCGTGCCCAGATGTTCTCCTCTACCGGGCACAGGCCCCGGACCGAGCAGCAACTCACGCTAGTGGCCGACGACCGCGGTCGGTTGCTCAGCACTGAGCAGCACACCCTTACCGAGACTTCTCCGGTAGCGCATTTCTGCGAGCCGGTCGGATTGTCGGCCCGCATTCTGTACTCCTCGCCGCGCCTGGTCACCTCGCATTCGGTGGCACCCATTAATGCGCCTACGCCGTGTTTCATGCGCGGGCCGGGGGAGGCTCCCGGGCTGTTCGCACTTGAGTCGGCGATGGACGAACTGGCTTACGCGCTGCGGGTCGATCCAATAGTGCTGCGGCTGACCAACGATGCCGCTCTGGATCAGGCCACCGGCAAGCCGTGGTCGGCCAAACACCTGCGGGAGTGCTTCGAGCAGAGCGCCGATCGCTTCGGGTGGGCGGCACGTGAACTGGTCCCGCGGTCGCTGCGGCGCGACGGGGTTCAGGTCGGCTGGGGGATGGCGACCGCGACCTATCCGGGACGGCGGATGCCCTCCGGTTGCGGCGTCGCCACGACTGCCGACGGCGCCGTCCGCTTTAGCGCGGCTACCCATGAGATCGGCACCGGGGTGCGCACCGTGATGCGGCAGGTGGCCGCCGACGCGGCCGGAATCTCGTTGGCGTCGGCCCATTTCGATTCTGGCGATTCCCAGTTCGCGCAGGCGCCGTACAGCGGGGCCTCACAGACCAGCGCGACGGTCGGCTCGGCCGTGCACCAAGCGGGCACCGAATGGAAGCGCCGTTTGGTGGGCTGGCTGGCCGACCTGGACGGGTGGGCCGGCGCCGATTCGGTCGACATCGGCAACGGCGTCGTGACCCGTGCAGGCCGTCCCGTGATGTCGGTCGCCGAGGTGCTGCGAGACGGGGGTGACCCGCTGGCCCAGCGGCTGAGCTTCACGGTCACAAGCGACGGGGGTGCCGAAGGATCAGCCGTCTCCCAGTCATTCGGCGCCCACTTCTGCGAGGTCGAGGTGGACGAGGACCTCGGCAAGGCCACAGTGACGCGCTGGGTGGCGACAATGGACTGCGGGCGGGTGCTCAATCCGAAACTCGCCCGCAATCAAGTGATGGGTGGCATCACCTTCGGTATCGGCATGGCGCTGTACGAACAAGTGTCCTACGACCCCCACACCGCACAACTGATCGGTGAGTATTACCTGCCCACCCACGCCGACGTCCCCGAGTACGACATCGCGTTCATCGACCGCCCCGATTACGGGCTCGACCCACTTGGGATACGCGGCATCGGTGAGATCGGCGCCTGCGGAGTGCCCGCCGCCATCGCCAACGCCGTCTTCCATGCCACCGGGAAGCGGTTGCGGGACCTGCCGATCACCCTGGAAATGTTGATGGGAGAACCGAGTTGAACCCGGCGGAGAACACCATGGATATCGAACTGTGGGTCAACAGCCGCAGCTACGCGGTACGGACCGATGTGCGACGCACGCTGCTGGACCTGCTGCGCGAGCGGCTGCATCTGACCGGCACAAAGAAGGGGTGCGACCACGGGCTGTGCGGCGCGTGCACGGTCCACCTCGACGGCGAGCGTGTGCTGAGCTGCCTGACGCTGGCCGCGTCGGTCAGTGGCCGGTCGGTGCAGACCATCGAGGGCATTGCTGCCGGGGACGACCTCGCCCCGATTCAACAGGCGTTCATCGACCGTGACGCCTTCCAATGCGGCTACTGCACTTCGGGGCAGATCTGCTCGGCCCAGGCCATGCTGGCCGAACACGCCCGCGGGGACCTGTCCGCGGAATCTTTCGAACAGACGGACGTGTCCGTGGCGCCGGACCTGACCTCTCGCGAGATCCGTGAACGAATGGCGGGCAACATCTGCCGCTGCGGCGCCTACGCCAACATCGTCACGGCGATCCGTGACGCGAGCGGGGAACGATGAAGCCCTTCGCGTTCGCTCACGCCGCCACCGTCGCCGATGCGGTAGCCGCGGCGGCCGCCGGCGCACGGTACTACGCCGGTGGGACCAACCTGCTCGACCTGATGAAAACCGGTGTCGAGTTGCCGGATTCACTCATCGACATTGGCCGGCTCGACCTGCGCTCGATCACCCAAACCGCATCCGGCGGTGTCCTGATCGAATCCGGGGTGAGCAACAGCGCGCTGGCCAATCACCCGCTGATCCGTCGCCGGTATCCGGTGCTGTCTCAGGCGATCTTGTCCGGGGCCACCACCCAGTTGCGCAACATGGCCACGGTCGGCGGAAACCTGCTGCAGCGCACCCGTTGCCCGTACTTCATGGACACCGCGTTCGAGTACTGCAACAAGCGGCTACCCGGTTCCGGCTGCGCGGCGCGCGACGGATTCCACCGTGAGCATGCCGTCTTCGGCGCCGACCGCAGCTGCATCGCGGTGCATCCGTCCGATATGGCCGTGGCGTTGGCCATCCTCGATGCGGTGGTGCACGTAGTGGGCCCGCACGGTCAGCGCACCATCGCTATCGCCGAGTTCTTCGCCTTGCCGGGGGCGCACCCGGAGCGCGACAACACGCTGGGCGCCGCCGAGCTGATCACCGGCGTCGAGCTGCCTGCGCCGGCGTTCGGTGCAGGCAGCTGGTATCTCAAGGTGCGCGACCGGCACAGTTACGCGTTCGCATTGGTGTCGGTGGCGGCAGGGTTGGACATCGACGATGGGGTCATCCGCTCGGCCGCAGTGGCACTTGGCGGAGTGGCGGCCAAACCCTGGCGGGTCGCAGCGGCCGAATGCAGCCTGATCGGGCAGCCCGCGGTTATCGAAACCTACCGTCGGGCCGCCGGTCTCATGATGGCGGGTGCGGAGCCGCTGAGCGAGAACGGATTCAAGGTCGAGCTCGGCCGCAAGAGTGTGATCCGCGCTCTGACAATCGCCGCCTCACGGCATGATCAGAGTGCGCGACACCGGCTCGGCGACGGCCTGGCGGCTGAAGATGCCGTGCTGCAGGGCGACCAGCAGGGCGTTGCGGGTCTCCTCGGGGGAGATGAGCTCATCGAACCCGAGGTGACCCGCCGACCGGAATGACGCCTCGAGCTCCATGCGTTTGAGCACCTCGGCGTAATCCTCGCCGGCATGGGTCGCGGCGCTGAGTGCCGCCGCGCCCATCGCGCCCATGGTGGCACCGGGATAGGCGAACGTCGCCACTTGATCGTCAAAACCCAACAGAGACATCACCATCGAGCCGAATCCGAAGGCCTTGCGCAGCGTCACGTGCAGCTTGAGCGTCGTCGCGGCGGTCTGGGCGGCGAACATCCGCGCGCCGCTGCGTAGCACGCCGGTGCGCTCGGAATGGCTACCCGGCAGCATCCCCGGATTGTCGGCGAGAAACACGATAGGCAGATGGAACGAATCGGCCACGGTGATGAAATGTGCTGCCTTGTCGGCAGCGTCGGCGTCGATCGAACCGGCGAGCACCTGCGGCTGATTGGCCACCACGGCGACGGGATAGCCGCCGAGATGGGCCAGCGCGCAGATGATCGCCCGGCCGAACTTGGGCTGCACCTCGAACCAGTCGGGGCGATCGAAGATCTCGTCGAGGACCGCGCGCATGTCGTAGATCTGGCGGTTGTCGCGGGACACGATGTCGAGGATTTCCGGGGTGAGCCGTGGTTCGGCCGTGTCATCGGCGAGTCGGGTCGGGGGATACGACCATGCGCTCGACGGGAAGTAGGACAGGTAGCGCCGGATGTCGTCGATGACCGTCTCGTCGTCCTCGGCGTAGTTGTGAATCACCCCGCTCGGTAGCGCCACACCCGGCCCGCCGAGGTCTTCCTTCGAAATGTCCTCGCCGGTCGACTCTTTCACCACCGGCGGCCCGGCGGTGAAGATGGCCCCCTGGCGGCTCATGATCGTGAAGTCACACACCGGGGCCACCAGGGCGCCGTGGCCGGCCGACGGGCCGAGGATCGCCGAAACGGTGGGCACCTTTCCGGAACACTTCGCCTGCGCGATCAGATCAGTGGGGGTTCTGCCGTAGTGCTCCCCGCTCGGGCGAAAACCCGCGCCCTCCAACAGCATCACGAGCGGAATCTTGTTGCGCAGCGCCAGCTCGGCGAGCCGGTACCGCTTGGCGTTGCCGCCCGGGCCGATGCTGCCGGCCAGGGTGGTGAAATCCTCGGCACCCACCATCACCGGCGTGCCGTCGATGCGGCCGGCACCTGCGACCAGGCCGTCGGAGGCGATGTCACCGCCGACCAGGGTGCCGAATTCCTGGAAGGTGTCGGGATCGAGCAGGCGGGCGATCCGGGCGCGGGCGTCGAGCTTGCCCTTGCCGTGGTGCTTGGCCAGCCGTTCGGCTCCGCCCATGCCGTGCGCACGTTCACGTCGGTTGGCGAGATCCTCAAGTGTCTCTTTCCACTCCGGGTCGTTCGTCATGCCGCCGTCCTTCTTGTCGAGCGTTCGCGCCTGGGTGCACAAGCCTACCGCCGTTGACCATACTGAATTGCTTACTGTAGCGTCGTTCGGGTGCTCGTTTTGCGCATGGTGAAACACGCTGGCAAAGGAATGCGTCGCCGATGAGTGACCCCGTTCCCCGCGCTGTCAAAGTCGACCGCGGCATCCCCAGCCGGCTGGCCGAAGTTCCGGACATCGCCCGCGAGCTGGAAGCTCACGGCTACCACGGATGCTGGACCGGCGAGATCAACCACGACCCGTTCCTGCCCCTGGCGATCGCGGCCGAGCACACCGAGCGGATCCAGATCGGCACCAGCATCGCGGTCGCCTTCGCGCGCAACCCGATGACCACGGCCCAGCTGGGCTGGGATCTGCAGACCTACTCGGGCGGACGTTTCATCCTCGGACTGGGTACCCAGATCCAGCCGCACGTCGAGAAGCGATTCAGCATGCCGTGGAGTCACCCGGCGCGCCGCATGCGCGAGTACATCGAAGCGCTGCATGCGATTTGGGGCTGCTGGCGCGACGGAACCAAGCTGAGGTTCGAGGGTGAGTTCTACACCCACAAGATCATGACGCCGATGTTCACCCCGGAACCGTCGGCGCTGCCGTTCCCCAAGGTGTTCCTGGCCGCGGTGGGTGAACTGATGACCGAAGTGTGCGGTGAGGTGGCCGACGGACTGCTGGCCCACGCGTTCACCACCCGCCGCTATCTGGACGAGGTGACCACGGTCGCGCTGCAGCGTGGAATGGACCGCAGCGGGCGTGATCGCGCCGACTTCGAGTTGTCCTGCCCCGTCTTCGTGGTCACCGGCGCCGACGAACAGGAGATGGCCGCGGCGTCGGTCGCGACCCGCAAACAACTCGCGTTCTACGGCTCGACACCGGCCTACCGCAAAGTCCTGGAGCTGCACGGCTGGGGTGATCTGCACACCGAACTGCACCGGCTGTCGCTGGACGGCCAGTGGGACGCGATGGGCGATCTGATCGACGACGAAGTGCTCGGCACCTTCGCCGTCGTCGCGCCGATCCCCGAATTGGCCGCGACATTGCGGCGCCGCTGCGACGGTGTCATCGACCGCGTGCTTCCAGGTTTTCCCGCCGCTGTGTCCCCGGAAACCGTGAACGCGGTGCTGCAGGAGTTTCGCGAATGCCCGCCAGTGAGGAGCAACGTATGACCGTCCGCACAATCGACGATGTCGCCAAGATGTTCGCCAGCCCGGCGGCGTACGCCGACGAGGTGACACTTCACGCGGACCTGACCCACCTCCGGGCCAACGCACCGGTGTCCTGGGTCGAGGTGCCCGACTATGCCCCCTTCTGGGCGATCACCAAGCATGCGGACATCATGGAGATCGAACGTGCCAACGACATCTTCACCAACTCGCCGCGCCCGGTCCTGGTCACCCGCGAGGGCGACGAGCAGCAGGCCGCGATCGGCATCCGGACGTTGATCCACACCGACGATCCGGTGCACCGCGATCTGCGGGCCATCGGAGCCAACTGGTTTCGGCCAAAGGCCATGCGCGCGTTGAAGGATCGCGCCGATGAACTGGCCAAGCGGTTCGTGGACAGAATGGTCGACGAGGGGCCGGAATGCGATTTCGTACAGCAGGTCGCCGTGAACTATCCGCTGTACATGATCATGACGCTGCTCGGTGTGCCCGAGTCCGACTTTGCGTTCATGCTCAAGCTCACCCAGGAGCTGTTCGGCAGCGACGACGACGAGTTCAAGCGCGGCACCAGCATGGAAGAGCAGGGCATGGCGCTGCTCGAGATGTTCCAGTACTTCACCGAACTGACCGCCTCGCGTCGGGCGAATCCGACCGACGACTTGGCGTCGACGATCGCCAACGCCACACTGGACGGGGAGCCGCTGTCCGATATCGACACAGTTTCCTACTACGCGATCATCGCCGCTGCCGGCCACGACACCAGTAGCGCCAGCATTTCGGGCGGCATGCACGCGCTGCTGCAGAATCCCGACCAACTGGCCCGGCTGCAGAACGACATGAGCCTGATGCCGCTGGCGGTCGAGGAGATGGTCCGGTGGACGACACCGGTCAAGGAGTTCATGCGTACCGCGCAACAGGACTACGAGATTCGCGGTGTACGCATCGCCAAGGGCGAATCGGTACTGCTGTCCTATGTCTCGGGCAACCGCGACGAGGACGTCTTCGTCGATCCGTTCCGCTTCGACGTCGGACGGGATCCCAACAAACACATCGCGTTCGGCTACGGTGTGCATTTCTGCCTCGGTGCCGCACTGGCCCGGCTGGAGATCAACAGCTTCTTCACCGAGCTGTTGCCGCGGCTGCGCTCCGCGGAGCTCGCCGGCGAACCGCAACACATGGCCACCACGTTCGTCGGAGGTCTCAAGCACCTGCCGGTGCGGTACTCGCTGCGCTAGCCCCGGCGAAACAGTAGTCAGGGCTGCTATCCCTTCTGGGGTAGCAGCCCTGACTACTGTTTCGAGACGGAGTTCCCTACTCGGAACCCGAATTGCCTCGCGCCGCGGCATGAAGCGCATCGCCGCGGCTGCCCTGCTCGTGATGGCTCAGCGCCTGGATCGAAACATCATGACCCTCAGCGGCTTTACGGAGCGCGCCGACGGTCGCCTGCTCCCGCGAGATGTGCGTGAACGGGTCGAACGAGTACCAGCGCATGGCGTTCTCGTGCGTCATCTTGTTGATCTCGTCGTCGGGCACGTTGTTCTCGGTCAGCACATCCCACAGCTCCTCGGGGGCGCCCGGCCACATCGAGTCGCTGTGCGGGTAATCGGCCTCCCAGCTGATGTTGTCGATGCCGATCTTGTCGCGCAGCGCGACGCCGACCGGATCGGAGATAAAGCAGGTCAGGAAGTGCTCACGGAACACCTCGCTGGGCAGCTTCCCGCCGAAGTTCTGGTGCGTCCAGGTCGAGTGCATCTCGTAGGTGCGGTCGACGCGTTCCAGGAAATACGGGATCCAGCCCGTACCGCCCTCGGACAACCCGATCTTGAGATCCGGGTAATCCTTGATGGGCTTGGACCACAACAGATCCGCGGCGGCCTGCACGATGTTCATCGGCTGCAGCGTGATCATCACGTCCAGCGGCGCGTCGGGTGCGGTGATGGCGAGCTTGCCCGAGGATCCGATGTGCACGTTGAGCACGGTGTTGGTGTCGCACAACGCCTTCCACAGTGGAGTCCAGTAGTCGTCGTGGAAGCTGGGGTAACCCATCGCGGCCGGGTTCTCGGTGAACGTCAGGGCGTGCACGCCCTTCTTCGAAACCCGGCGGACCTCGGCGGCGCACGCCTCGGCATCCCAGATGACCGGGAGCGCCATCGGAATGAAGCGGGCCGGGTAAGCGCCGCACCATTCGTCGATGTGCCAGTCGTTGTAGGCCTGGACCAGGGCCAGGGAGAACTCCGGGTCCTCGGTGGCGAACAGCCGGCCGGCGAAACCGGGGAAGGACGGGAAACAGATCGAGCCGAGGATGCCGCCGGCGTTCATGTCCTTGACGCGCTCGTCGACGTCGTAGCAGCCCTTGCGGATCTCGTCGAGGCCCTGGGGTTCCAGGCCGTACTCCTCCTTCGGGCGGCCGGCCACCGCATTCAGCGCGACGTTGGGGATGACGATGTCACGGAACTGCCAGGTGTCGCTGCCGTCGGGATTGTGCACCAGGCGCGGTGCCTCATCGGCGTACTTCTTCGGAAGGTGATTCTTGAACATGTCAGGTGGTTCGACGATGTGATCGTCCACGCTGATCAGGATCATGTCGTCTTTGTTCACGAACGCGCTCCATTCACGACGGCCTTACCGTATGGACGACAGTTTAGCCGGACGTGACGGCTTCAGGCCAGGCCATCAGCAGATTCGCGGCTCAGCAGCAGCGCGCGCCCGGATTGGCCTCGGTGTTGCGGTGCCGCATCTTCCAGTAATCCCGCTCGGACAGCACCGGCTCGCCCGGGTGGGTCAGCTCCCGATGTGCGACGTAGCGCCGATAGTGGTTGTCGCCCATCAATGTTGACCAGTACCACCCGACGTGGCGTGCGGCCTGGCGTGTGCTCCGGGTAAGGCGTCCCACTGCTTCTGCACCTCCTTCTCGGCCGGTGTGGCGATCAGTCCGGACGGTGCGAAGATGCGCGAGGGCACCTCCTCGTCGACCGCCAGCGGCCGACCGGTTCCGCGTAGCGCCTGCAGTGCCATCACCACGCCGGCAACGAACACGATCAGCACCAGCACCGCGAAGACCACCGACAGGGTGCCCTGGATGAAGGTGTTGCGGATGACCGCGTCGATCTGGTCGGGGTTCTTCGCTGCGCCGAACGTCGTCTTCCCGGCTTCCTGGGCCGCGACGTATTGCGAATGCTGCTTCCAGTAACCGACTTTGGGATCGGCGGAGAAGATCTTCTGCCACGACGCCGTCATCGTCACCGTCAGATCCCACAGCAGTGGAAGTCCGGGGATCCAGGCCCACTTCACCAATCCGCGCTTGATCACCACGACGGTGACCACCGTCAGTGCGATGGCGGCCAGCAACTGATTGGCGATGCCGAACAGCGGGAACAACGTGTTGATGCCGCCCAGCGGGTCGGTCACACCCATCAGCAGGATCGAACCCCACGCGGCGACGACGATGATCGAGCACGCCCAGGCGCCCACCCGCCAACTGGGGTTGCGCAGTTTCTTCAACGGCCCACCGAGATTGCCCAGGCCGTCGGACAGCATGAACCGGGCCACCCGGGTGCCGGCGTCGACGGTGGTGAGGATGAACAACGCCTCGAACATGATCGCGAAGTGGTACCAGAACGCCTTGAGGCTCTCCCCGCCGAACACCTGGTGCAGCACCTCGGACATGCCGAAGGCCAGGGTGGGGGCGCCGCCGGTGCGCGACACGATCGAATGCTCACCGACGCCCTCGGCGGCCGCGGTGATCTCCTGGGCGGTGATCGGTTGGCCGGACAGGCCAAGGCCGTTGACGTACTCGGCGGCGGTCTGCGCGGTGGTCCCGGTGGCCGCCGTGGGCGCGTTGATCGCGAAATAGAGGTGCTGGTTGAGGATCGCCGCGGTGATCAGGGCCATGATGGCGACGAACGATTCGGTGAGCATGCCGCCGTAGCCGATCAGCCGCATCTGGCTTTCCTTCTCCAGCAGCTTGGGCGTGGTGCCCGAGGAGATCAGCGAGTGAAAGCCCGACAGAGCGCCGCAGGCAATGGTGATGAACAGGAACGGGAACAGCGAACCGGCGAACACCGGGCCGGTGCCGCTGGTGGCGAACTGCGAGATGGCGGGAGCCTGCATCACCGGCCGGGCGATCAGGATGCCGACGGCGAGCAGGGCGATGGTGCCGACTTTCATGAACGTCGACAGGTAGTCACGCGGGGCCAGCAGGAACCACACCGGCAACACCGAGGCCGCCAGGCCGTAGATGATGATGCACCACGACAGGGTGACCTTCGAGAGCGTGAACCAGTCAACACCCCAGGAGGTTTCGGCGACCCAGCCGCCGGAGATCACCGCGAGCAGCAGCAGGGCCACGCCGATGAGCGACACCTCCGACACCCGGCCGGGCCGGAAGAAGCGCAGATACAACCCCATGAAGATGGCGATCGGGATGGTCATCGCGATCGAGAAGACGCCCCAGGGGCTTTCGGCCAGTGCGTTGACCACCACCAGGGCCAGCACCGCCAGCAGGATCACCATGATCACCAGCACGCCGACGATCGCCGCCACGCCACCGACCACGCCGAGCTCGTCGCGCGCCATCTGACCCAGTGAGCGGCCGCGCCGGCGCACCGAGATGGACAGTACGAGGTAGTCCTGGACGCAGCCGGCCACAACGGCGCCGACGATGATCCAGATGGTGCCGGGCAGATAGCCCATCTGCATCGCCAGTACCGGGCCGACCAGCGGCCCGGCGCCGGCGATCGCGGCGAAGTGATGACCGAACAGCACGCGCCGGTCCGTCGGCATATAATCCGTGCCGTTCTCGAAAAGCTCTGCCGGAGTAGCGTTGTCGTCGCGGGGCCGGACGATCTTCATCTCGATCAACCGGGCGTAGAACCGGAAGCCGATGATGTAGGTGCAGATCGCGGCGATCACGAACCAGACCGCGTTGACAGTCTCACCGCGGAAGAAGGCGATCACCGCCCAGGCGACGGCGCCCAGCACCGCGATGGCCGCGAAGATCGCCTTGTGCTTGGCGGTGATCGGGGATCGGTCGATGATCGCCACCGGCGGGAGGTCTTTGTCGGTGCGGACAAAGGTGACGTCGCCGTCGTGCTCCTCGATGCGATCCGCCGGTGGGGCATCCGGTGTTGCCACGGTCTCTCCTCGCTCGCCCAGTGTCGTATGCGTCGTGTGTGATCTTTTCATCGAGCCAATCCGCGCGGCATCGAATCCCGGTTTCCGAACCGTAGCCGGGAAACCGTGGGCAGGTCAGGTGAGGAATGCGCGCACGGTGTCGATCGTGTCCGTCTGGTTCGGGGTCTTGTCGTCCCGGTAGCGCAACACCCTGGCGAACCGCAGCGCGACGCCGCCCGGGTACCGGCTCGACCGCTGGACGCCGTCGAAGGCGATCTCGACAACCTGCTCGGGCCGAACCGTGACCACCCAGCCGTCGTCGTCGACCTGCAATTCGTGAAACCGTTCGGTCTGCCATGCCAGCATCGCGTCGGTCATACCCTTGAACGTCTTGCCCAGCATCACGAATCCGCCGGTCTCCGGATCGCGCGCGCCCAGATGGATGTTGGAGAGCTTGCCGGTGCGCCGCCCAGACCCCCGCTCGACGGCCAGCACCACCAGATCGAGCGTGTGCACGGGCTTGACCTTGAGCCAACCGGCGCCACGGCGGCCGGCCTCGTACGGTGCCGTCGGCGCCTTCGCCATCACCCCCTCGTGCCCGGCGGCCAGAGTCCGGTCGAGAAACTGTTGTGCGACGGCGGGGTCGGCGGTGACGACGCGATCGACGCGCCGGTCTTGCGGTACCAGTACGTCGAGGGAGGCCAGCCGCTGTTCGGTGGGCAGATCGAGCAGGTCCTGACCGTCGACGTGCAGCAGGTCAAAGAAGAACACCGACAACGGTTCGAGATCTTTGGGGCTCTTGCGGCCGAACCGGGCGGCGGTGACCTGAAAGGGGTGCGGGCGATTGTCCGGCCGCAGAGCGATGGCCTCGGCGTCGGCGATCAGATCGGTGGCCGCCAGTGCCAGCGTCGCCTCGACCACCTCGGGCAGTCGGTGGGTGACGTCGTCGAGGCTGCGCGTGAACACCGACACCTCCGATCCCTTGCGGTGGATCTGCACACGGGCGCCGTCCAGCTTGGCCTCCAGAATCGCTGTACCGCCGAGCCGTTCGAGCGCGTCGGCGACACCGGTCGCGGTCTGCGCGAGCATCGGCCCGACCGGGCGCCCGACCTGTAACTGGAACTCGGCCAAGGCGGTACGGCCACCGGTCAGCGCCACGGCGGCCACGGCGGGCAGATCGCCGGCGAGCATCGCCGCGCGCCGGACTTCGGCTGCCGGTATGCCGGAGGCCCGGGCCACGGCGTCGGCCATCACCCCGGTCAGGGCGCCCTGGCGCAGTTCGCCGCCCAGGAGCCGGCGCAGGAAGGTCTGTTCTGCGTCGGTGGCTGTGGCGAAGAGGTCACGCACCAACTCGGCACGCAGCGCCTGAGAGCCCTTACCGGAGACCGTGCCGATGCGGGTGAACCGCGCGTCGACCCCGTCAACCGTCAGCTCCGGGTCCTCCGCCGGTGCGGGCAGTGAACGCAGCGCCGCCCACCCGACACCGATCTGGCGTTGGGGGAGCTCCCCGGACAGCCAGGACACCGTGACCGACACCGTCCGGGCATCGCCCTCGGCGGCGGCCACCGACAGCAGGGCGGCGATGCGGTCGATCTTGGCCAGCCGCGCCGACGCCCCCGCGATGTCGGCAGAGGCGGCGGCGACGTCGGCGAGCAACACGCCCTCAGCGTGCCACGGGGCTCAGACAACCTCCGGCGTTTGGCCGAGCACCTGCGTCAGGATGGCGGCCTGGGCTTGCAGGTCAGCTGCCCGTTCGCGGTGCCCGTTCGCGATGTATTGGTCTGCCGCCGTGAGTCGTTCATCGACCTCGGCCTGAATGAGGCCGCGAATCTCGCCATCGCTGAGCGTCCGGCGGGCAACCTCGGTCGAGCCCACGCCGGACACCGCACCCGCGATCGCACCACCGATGCGGGTATCGGTCTGGTCGGCCTGCGGCGTCTCCGCGTTGTCGATGGCGCTCAGCGCCGACCGGATGGCGGTGACGCCGGCGGTATCGCGGGACTTGCGCGCCGACAGCAGGGACTCGCGCAGGTGGTCGCGCCAGTGCTGGGCAGGTGTCATGGCAGGCGAACTTAACGGGGTTGTGGGGTGGCGTCGAGGGATTTACGCACGCTCTCTGCACCGCGAGCGACCGCGTAGGTACGCAAAATGCGGCGTGTCGGCGTACAGACACGGCCGCTCGCGGTGCAGGGCGGACCAGCAGGGGGAACCCGAAAGGCTTACGGGAAGGGTTGATGGGATAGGTTGCTTTACGATTTCGGTCATTTTTGGAAAGGAAGCTAGATGGAGATCGAAGGCAAGAAGGCGATCGTCGTCGGCGGCGCGTCGGGCTTCGGCCGGGCCACCGCTGAGGCACTGGCCAAGCGTGGCGCCAGCGTGGCCGTACTCGACCGGCCGCAGTCCAAAGGACAGGAAGTGGCCGACGCGATCGGCGGCTCGTTCTTCCCCGTCGACGTCACCGACTTCGACGGCACCGAAAAGGTGCTCGAGGAGGCCGTGGCCGCCCTGGGTGGCCTGCACATCATCGTGACAACGGCCGGTGGCGGCATCGGCGAGCGCACCATCAAGAAGGACGGTCCGCACAGCCTGGACTCGTTCCGCTCCACCATCGACCTCAACCTGATCGGCACGTTCAACATCAGCCGGCTGGCGGCCTGGCACATGAGCAAGAACGAGCCGGTCGATGCCGAGGCCGAGGAGCGCGGCGTCATCATCAACACCGCCTCGATCGCGGCGTTCGAAGGGCAGATCGGTCAGGTCGCCTACACCGCGTCCAAGGCCGCCATCGCCGGGATGTGCCTGACCATGGCACGCGACCTGGGCAGCCTGGGGATCCGCGTGCTGGCCATCGCGCCGAGCCTGTTCGCCACCGGCCTGACCGAAGGCATCCCCGACGAGTTCGCCGCGGTGCTGACCAAGGACGCCGCGTTCCCCAAGCGTCTGGGTAAGCCCGAGGAGTACGCCAAGCTCGCCGTGGCGATCGCAGAGAACCCGATGCTCAACGGCCAGTGCCTGCGTTTGGACGCCGGACAGCGCTTCGCCCCCAAGTAGAGTGAATTCCGGCGTGATCGAGGGCGTCCAGCGTCACCGATCACGCCGGAATCGCATACCGGGGAGGCGTCATGGCGACGATTGCAGACCAAGTCATCTCCGCGCTGACGCGCAGCGGCGTACGGCGGGTCTACGGCCTTCCCGGTGACAGCCTCAACGGATTCACCGACGCCATCCGGCGCAGCGGCGAGATCACCTGGCAGCACGTCCGCCACGAGGAGACCGCCGCGTTCGCCGCGGCCGCTGACGCCGCGCTGACCGGGCAACTGGCCGTGTGTGCGGGTAGCTGCGGGCCGGGCAATCTGCACCTGATCAACGGATTGTTCGACGCGCAGCGCAGCCGCGTCCCGGTACTGGCTGTCGCCGCCCACATTCCGCGCACCGAGATCGGGTCGGAGTACTTCCAGGAAACCCATCCCCAGGACCTCTTCCGCGAGTGCAGTGTGTACTGCGAACTGGTCAGTACGCCCGAGATGGCGCCACGCATCCTGGAGATGGCGATGCGAGCGGCCGTCGAGGAGAACGGGGTCGCCGTCGTCGTCATCCCCGGTGAGATCTTCCTGCAACGCGCGGGGGAGACCGGCTGGACCACACGTCCGGTGCGTCCCACCCGGTCCATCGTGCGTCCGGACGACGAGTCGGTGCGCCGGGCCGCCGACATCCTCAACGCCGCCGAGCGCGTCACCATCCTGGGCGGCGCCGGTGTGGCCGGCGCGCACGACGCCCTGATCGAACTGGCGTCCACCCTGCAGGCCCCGATCGTTCATGCGTTGCGGGGCAAGGAATTCATCGAGTACGACAACCCGTTCGACGTCGGGATGACCGGTCTGCTCGGTTTCGCCTCCGGCTACAAGGCCATCAAAGAAGCCGACACCCTGCTGATGCTGGGCACCGACTTCCCGTATCAGCAGTTCTATCCCGAGGGTGCCACCGTCATCCAGGTCGACATCCGCGGCCGCAACCTCGGCCGGCGCACCCCGATCGACCTCGGCCTGCGCGGCAGCGTCGCCGACACCCTGGCTGTTCTACGGCCGCTGCTACGCCCCAAAGGCAACCGGGACCACCTGGACCGGTCGCTGCGCCACTACCGCAAGACCCGCGCCGCGCTCGACTCGCTGGCCGTCAACGATCGCGACAAGACCCCGATCCGGCCGGAATACGTTGCCGCGCTTGCCAACCGGATCGCCTCCGACGACGCTGTGTTCACCTGCGACGTCGGGTCCCCGGTGGTGTGGGCGGCCCGCTACCTGACCATGAACGGGCGGCGCAGACTGATCGGGTCGTTCAACCACGGCACGATGGCCAACGCGCTGCCGCACGCGATCGGCGCACAGACCGCATTTCCCGGCCGGCAGGTGGTTGCCCTGGCCGGTGACGGCGGGTTGACCATGCTGTTCGGTGAGCTGGTGACGCTGATCCAGAACCGGCTGCCGGTCAAGCTCATCGTCTTCAACAACTCGTCGCTGAACTTCGTCGAGCTCGAGATGAAGGCCGCGGGCATCGTCACCTTCGGCACCGACCTGGTCAACCCGGATTTCGCCGCGGTGGCCCAGGCCATGGGCATGTTCGGCCGGCGGGTCACCGAACCGGCGGACCTCGAACGCGCCGTCGCCGATGCCTTCGCCCACGACGGCCCCGCCGTGATCGACGTGCACACCGCGCGCCAGGAACTGTCGATACCGCCGGCGATCACCGTCGAGCAGGCGAAGGGCTTCTCGCTCTATGCGATCCGGACCATCCTGGCCGGTCGCGCCGACGAACTCCTGGACCTCGTCACCACGAACGTCGCCCGCCGAATCCTGGACTGATCCCTCAGGCCGGCCGGGGGATCGCGGCCGCCGTGCTCTGGCCCAGCCATTTCGGGATGGCCCGGCGGACGTCGGCGGATCCGGACAGCGCGACACGACCGTCGAGCACAGCCCGGGCCCAGCCGGCATCGCCGCGCCAGATCTCGATCAGCGTGCGCAGGTTGGTCTGCACCGTCCCGGCGACGTCGTAGCCGGGATCGAAATCGCAGACATCGGCCTGGCCGTCGCTCACCGTCAGCCACCACCTCGACGCCTTGGGCGCAACGCCGTCGAGGACGAACGCGATCGTGGTGCGCGTTCGGGGCCAGTCGGCGATGGGGATGGTGCGGCGCATGTCCCACATCAGCAGGTGCGGATCGAGGTCCTCGTCGCCGAGATCGCCGATCCACCGCACACCCCACGATCCGAGCGCATCGACCACGCCGGCCAGTTCCTGCCCGCACTCGGTGAGGGAATAGCTTGTCCGGCCGTCGATTTCGGAGCGTTCGACGACCCCCGCGCGGGTCAGCGACTTCAGTCGCTTGGACAGCAGCGCCGGCGACATCTTCGGGACCCCGCGGCGCAGGTCGTTGAAGTGGGCGCTGCCGCGCAGCAGTTCCCGGACCACGAGCAGGGTCCAGCGTTCGTCGAGCAGCTCCATGGCCTTGGCCACGGGACAGAACTGGCCATATGTCGACATCGGCGGTCTACCTCCCCGGAGAGTGCGCAGTGTCCTAAGTACACCGCTGTCAGGGCCCGGAAGCCAGTACAGATCCAGAACCTGCCCCGCTACAGATCTGGTACTGGAATACGCGCACCCCGCGGGTTGACGATGGAACCGACCGGAGAAACGGACGATGGGAGCCCGGCCATGAACGTCACGACCAGCGACAGCGAGCTTGAGGCCAAACACCGGGCGCTGTGGGCGCTCGGAGACTACGCGGCGATCGCCGCGAACATCGTGCGCCCGCTGGGGCCCGTACTGGTCGAAGCCTGCGGCATCGGACCCGGTGACCGCGTGCTGGACGTGGCGGCCGGGACCGGCAACGCCGCCATCCCCGCCGCGACGGCCGGCGCGACGGTGACGGCCAGCGACCTGTGCCCGGAACTGGTTGAACAGGGACGACGGCTGGGGGCGGACGCCGGGGTGATCATCGACTGGGCCGAGGCCAACGCCGAGGCATTGCCCTACCGCGACGATTCCTTCGACACAGTGCTGTCCTGCATCGGGGTGATGTTCGCACCGCACCACCAGCGGGCCGCCGACGAACTCGTGCGGGTCACCCGCCCGGGTGGGCGGATCGGCTTGATCGCATGGACACCAGAGGGGTTCATCGGACAGCTGTTCGCCACCATGAAGCCGTATGTGCCCGCGCCGCCGCCCGGGGTGTCCCCGCCGCCGAAGTGGGGAGACGAGGACTACGTGCGGACCCTGTTGGGGGACCGGGTCGGTGAGTTGACCTGTGAGCGCAGGGAACTGGACGTCGACGCGTTCACCGACGGCGCCGCGTTCCGCGACCACTTCAAGGCCAACTACGGCCCGACCATCTCGGCCTACCGGGCCATCGCCGCCGATGCCGATCGGGTCGCGGCACTGGACGCGGAAATCGCCGCCCTCGGCGACCGCTTCCTCACCGGCTCCACGATGCGATGGGAATACCTGCTGACACTGGCGAACGTGCACTGAGCGGGAAGGGCAGCTGGCACCATGGCTGCATGCCCGACGATGTGCAGGAATTGCCGACTCTCAGTGCCACCGATCAGGACGCCATTCAGCGGTGGTTGCAGGATGAGCGGATCGGAACGAGCCTGACCGATGTGGCACCGCTGACCGGCGGGACCCAGAACATCGTGGTGGGCATGAGCGTCGACGGTCGCCGAATGGTGCTGCGGCGCCCGCCTTTACACCCCCGGCCGACCAGTGACAAGACCATGCTCCGGGAGATCGCGGTGCTGCGCACCCTGGCGGGCTCGGCCGTACCGCATCCGGGGTTCATCGCCGCCTGCACCGATCTCGACGTGATCGGCGTGGTGTTCTACCTGATGGAGGAGGTCGACGGGTTCAACCCGGGTACCGAGGTGAGTCAGGCCTACCGCGACGACGCCGAACTGCGCTACCGCGTCGGGTTGTCGTACGCGGGGAGCCTGGCCGAACTGGGCAACGTCGCCTGGGAGAACAGTGAACTCGCCGCCATCCGCCGGCCAGGATCCTTTCTGGCCCGGCAGGTTCCGCAATTCCTGGGGCTGCTCGAGAGCTACCGCCACGAGCAGTATTCCCCCGAGTCGTTGACGGGCGTGGGGGAGCTGGCGCAGTGGCTGGAGGACAACCGGCCGGTCGACGCCGAGCCGGGCATCATGCACGGCGACGCGCACCTCAACAACGTTCTGTTGCGCAGGGACACTCCCGAACTGGCCGCGTTCATCGACTGGGAGATGTGCACGATCGGCGATCCGCTGCTCGATCTCGGGTGGATGCTGGTGTGCTGGCCCGACAACCCCAACCCGATCAATGCGGGGTCGGCACTGGCCGCCCTCGGTGGTCTGGCCCACCGCGGTGAACTCGTCGAGGCCTACCGCGCCGCGGGAGGCCGCCAGACCGATCAGCTCGATTGGTATGTGGCGCTGGCCTGTTTCAAACTCGGCATCGTCATCGAGGGCACCTGGTCGCGGTACCTGGCCGGCCGGGCCAGCCGCGACGCCGGCGAGCAACTGCATGCCTCAGCCGAGAACCTCCTTTCGCTGGGGACGCGGGTCGCCAAGGGGGACAACCCCTTCGATTGACTTCTCGCCGAGCAGACGTATATGTACCCGACACGCCGGGGTTTTGGGCACATATGCGTCTGCTCGCGCGGGGGAGATCAGTACGTGTCGAGCGCGAGCTTGACGGCAAGGGCCACGCCGGCCGCGCCGATCAGGAATCGCAGCGGGGTGGCAGGCGCGTGACGCACGATCACCGGGCCCAGGCGTGAGCCGATCAGGCAACCGGCACCCAACGGGATGACGGCCGGCCAGTACACCGGGGCCACCACGATGAACGCCACCGCGGCAACCGAATTGGCGACACCGAGGATCACGTTCTTGGCGGCGTTGGCGTGCGCGAGCGTCGCGCCGCCGGTCCGCAGCATCAGCGCCAGCAGCAGCACCCCGGCGGCGGCCCCGAAGTAACCGCCATAGATGGTGATGAGGAAGATGGCCCCGGCCTCCATGGCGACCTTGATTCGATGTTCACGATGGTCGGCCACCCGTGTCTCCCGCTGGCGGCCGCGCGGCAGCAGAATCGCCACCGAAGCGAACGCCAGCAGGAACGGGACGATCTTCTCGAAGCCCTCGGCCGGCGTGCACAGCAGCAGGGCCGCGCCGAGTGCCCCACCGGCCATCGCGACCGGAATGATCCGTTTGATCCAGGCTGTCTGGCCGGCAAGCTCGGGCCGTGACCCCCACACCGAACCGACGCCGTTGAACACCAACGCCACGGTGTTGGTCACATTCGCGGTCACCGGCGGCAAGCCGATGAGCAGCAGTGCGGGATAAGTGGCCACCGAGGCCAGCCCGGCGATACTGCCGGTCAGTCCGCCGCCGATACCGGCGACGACGAGCAGGACGACCTCACCGACGCTCATGCCGTCCCCACTCCGCCGAGACTACGGAGTCAAAGTGTTTGCGTGAGCGGGCGGGCTGCGTCTAGCATCGCCAACGTGCCAAGGCGACTTGTAGTAGCAACCCGCAGCGGGGTCTGATCAGACCGACCCCTCGCTGTGGGTCGTTCGCTACTTCGTCGGTCACTTCCTCTAACCAGAGAAGACCGGCACATGCATCTCACTTCATCGGCACCGCAATCGGACCCGGCACCGTCGTTCGCCGCCCATTTCACCGACCCGCTGCCGCGTGGCCTGCGCGAAGCCGGTCAGACCGCCTCCTGGGACCAGTTCCTGGACGAATACGCGGCCGGCCCGGGAGCGTTGAAACTGGGCCAGTGGACCTGCACCGATACGGAGCGTTCGGCCAGCAGGCTGGGGCCGCAGGCTCGCCACTACCAGGCCACCCTGGCCCTGGGCGACACCATCAGTACCTTGACCGCGGCCGCGAGCGGACCCGTCGCCGCACTGACCGAGATGCTCTACGCGCGGGGGATCACGGTCGAGACCATGTCGTTTCATCAGCTGCCCACCGGCGGTCGGACGGCGACTTTCATCGAAGGCTGCGACGGCCTGCACAGCGAGTGGGCCATGGGGCTCGCCGATGATCCCGAGCAGTCGGCGCTGTACGCCATGATTGCCTGTGCCAATCGGCTGATGACCGCGGCGTGACAGCGTCCTGACAGCGCCGAGTGGCCAGTTGTGGCACGCAAATCCCAGGAAGCGTGCAACAACTGGCCATTGGGCCGTCGAATGCCTCAGTGCAGCGGGCGCAGCACGATCGGCATGCCGTCGATCGGCACCGGCATGCCGCCGTAGTCATAGCGCGGCCGGTAATCCGGGCTGGCGAGCTCCAGCTTGTAGCGACGCAGCAGCCGGTGCATCACGGTCTTGATCTCCAACTGGCCGAACACCATGCCGATGCACTTGTGCGCGCCGCCGCCGAACGGGGCGAACGCGTAGCGGTGGCTCTTGTGTTCGCTGCGCGGCTCGGCGAAACGCTCCGGGTCGAACTTGTCCGGGTCGGTCCACAGCTCGGGCAGCCGGTGGTTGATCGACGGCCAGGTCACCACGCTGGTTCCGGCCGGGATGAAGTAGCCCAGCAGCTCGGTGTCGCGCACGGCCTCGCGGAAGTTGAACGGCAGCGGCGTCATCATCCGCAGCGACTCGTTGATCACCAGGTCGTAGGTTTCCAGCTTGTCCAGCGACTCGAAGTCCAACGGCCCGTCGCCGATCCGCGCGGAGTCGTCGCGCAGGCGCTCCTGCCACTCCGGATTGGCCGCCAGGTGGTAGGCCATCGTCGTCATCGTCGAGGTCGACGTGTCGTGGGCGGCCATCATCAGGAAGATCATGTGACTGATGATCTGGTCGTCGGTGAAGGTCTGGCCATCCTCGTCGGCGGAATGACACAGCACGCTGAACATGTCGGTGCTCTCCGAGCGCCGCTTCTCGCCGATGCTCCTGGCGAAGTAGTCCTCGAGGGTCTTGCGGGCCTGGATGCCCCGCCACCATTTCAGCGGCGGCACCGACGTCCGCACAATGGCGTTGCCGGCTCGCGTAGTGGTGGTGAACGCATTGTTGATCGTGGTGACCAGGGCCCGGTCGGTACCCGCGGGAACACCCATGAACACCTCGGAGGCGATGTCGAGCGTGAGCTCCTTGATCGCCGGGTGGAACAGGAATCGCGGGTCGTTGGCCACCCAGTCGTCGGCCAGCACCGCCGAGGCCACCGAGTCGATGTGGGAGATGTAGCCGCTCAGCCTGGTACGGGTGAACGCCTCCTGCATGATCCGCCGGTGGAACATGTGCTCGTCGAAATCGAGCAGCATCAGGCCGCCTTCGAAGAACGGGCCGATCACCGGGTCCCAGGCGCGCTGCGAGAAGTCCTTGTTGCGGTTGGAGAAGACCGCCTGGGTGGCGTCGGGGCCCAGCGCCATCACCGAGGACAGGGCGGGGGACTGCGCGTAGTAGAGCGGACCGTTCTTGCGGTACTGCTCCAGGATGAAGTCGGGACCGCCACGGAAGATCTCGATCATGTGGCCGATGATCGGCAAACCGGAGTCGCCCATGATCGGCTTGAGGCCGCTGCCGGCGGGTGGCTCGGCGAAGACGAACTGGTCCCACTCCTTGGCCTTGAGGCGCTTTTCCAGTGCACCCATGCCCGGCAATGTGTTGGGCGTCGGGGTGAACCGGCGCTTGGCCTGATCGAGCAGGTAATTCGGGGTGCTGATGGTTGCCATGGGCCGCTCCTGACCAACAATGTCCGACGAAGTGTGGTCGATGTCACCACTTGAGGCCATCCTGACTGTCAGACTTGACGCATGTCAAGTTTTGAACTGGCGCGTCGTGGATGCAAAGGTCTAATGCCATGACCGCCGAATCGATACCGGGGAGCAGCAATGGCTCCACCGGGCGTCCGCAGGCCCGTCGCAGCCGGGGCGACCGGCAACGCGAGGCCATCGTGGCGGCCGTGCGGGACCTGCTCGAAGAGCAGTCGTTCGCCGATTTGTCGGTGAGCACCATCAGCGAGCGGGCCGGGGTGGCCCGGTCGGGCTTCTACTTCTATTTCGATTCGAAGTACGCGGTGCTGGCCGTGATCGTGTCGGACGCGATGGAACAACTCGCGGCGTTGACGCACAACTATGCGCCCCGGGACGCCGGTGAGACACCGGCCGCCTTCGCCAAGCGGATGGTCGGCAGTGCGGCAACCGTCTTCGCCACCAACGACCCGATCATGTCGGCCTGCACCGTCGCGCAGAACACCGACGCCCAGATCCGGGAGTTGATGAACGACTACGAGGACGCCGTGATCGACCAGATCGTCGGCCTCGTCGAGCAAGACGGGGGTGCGCGCCCGATCTCGGACGACCTCCCGGCGCTGGTACGGACCCTCGTGGCAACCACGGCGATGACGCTGTCGCACGACTCGGCCTTCGTGGGACGGGGCACCGACCCGGCCCGTGCGCTCGACGTGGTCGAGCGACTGTGGCTCAACGCACTGTGGGGTGGCCAGGAGGGCTAGCGTCACAGGTAAGGTCACCGCTATGGGGAGTGATACCGCGGGTAACGCCCGGGCGGACTTTCGGGGCAAGAAATGCTTGATCACCGGCGCGGCCAGCGGAATCGGCCGGGCCACAGCGCTGGCCCTGGCGGCCCGGGGCGCCGAGTTGTACCTGACCGACCGGGACGAGGTCGGTCTGGCCCAGACCGTTGCCGATGCCCGTGCGCTGGGCGCCCAGGTGCCCGCCCACCGGGCCCTGGACATCTCCGACTACGACCAGGTGGCGGCGTTCGGTGCCGACATCCATGCGGCGCATTCGTCGATGGATGTGGTGATGAACATCGCCGGGGTGTCGGCATGGGGGACCGTCGACCAACTCACCCATCAACATTGGCGCTCGATGATCGACGTCAACCTGATGGGCCCGATCCACGTGATCGAGACGTTCCTGCCGCCGATGGTGGAGGCCCGCCGAGGTGGGCACCTGGTGAACGTGTCCTCGGCCGCCGGCATCGTCGCATTGCCCTGGCACAGCGCCTACAGCGCCAGCAAGTACGGGTTGCGTGGGCTGAGTGAAGTGCTCCGCTTCGATCTGGCCAGGCACCGCATCGGGGTGTCTGTCGTGGTGCCGGGTGCGGTGAAAACCGGTCTGGTGCAGACGGTTCAGATCGCCGGCGTGGACCGGGAGGATCCGAACGTGCAGAAGTGGGTGGACCGGTTCGCCGGCCACGCCATCACGGCGGAGAAGGCGGCCGACAAGATCCTGGCCGGGGTGGCGCGCAACCGGTTCCTGATCTACACCTCGGTCGACATCCGCGCCCTGTACGCCTTCAAACGTGCCGCGTGGTGGCCGTACAGCGTGGCCATGCGACAGGTCAACGTGTTGTTCAGCCGGGCGTTGCGGCCGAAATCCGTGCAGCCCTAACGTTTTCCCCAATGCCAGGACGGCGTGTTGAGCATGCCGAAGCCTTCCACCTTCGTCTCACCCCACTGCTTGTAGAGCTCCACCTCGATCGCCGTGCTCCGCTCCTCGTCGGCGGCCGGCGTGGTGTCCAGGAAATCCAGCAGTGCACGTGAGTGTGTCACCACGACCACCTGGGACTGTTTGGCGGCGGCCTTGATGAGGGCGGCCAGCGGCCGGACCAGATCGGGGTGCAACGACGTCTCGGGCTCGTTGAGCACCATCAGCGACGGTGGCCGCGGGCTGGCAAGCGCCGTCGCCCACAGTAGGAAACGCAGTGTGCCGTCCGATAATTCGGCCGCGCGCAACGGTCGCAGCATGCCGCGCTGGCGTAGTTGCAGGTCGAACAGCCCGTCGTTGACCGCAACCGACACGGTGGCCCCGTCGAACGCGTCGGCCACCGCGCGGGCCAGATCGTCGAAGGTCGTTTCGACGATCGTCTGAACTGCCGCGGCCAGATCTGAGCCGTCGTCGGAGAGCACCGGGGTGCGGGTACCGACGTGGGGCTGGCGGGCGGGCGCTCCCGCGTCGACCCGGAATCCGTCGTAGAACCGCCAGTCGCGCAGCCGGTCCGAGACGGCCGACAGCTCCGGCAGTGCGTCCGGGTGTGCGTATTCGGCGAGCACGCTGCGGTAGGAAGGCAGCGAGCGGGTCAGCTCATCGAAACCTCGGCCCGATTGCGCGGCGACCTCGGCATACTCGCGGGTGCGGCTCACCAGCGTCGAGGCCGGACGCAGCACCGGCCCGGCGAACACCACTTCCCGTTTGATCTCGGGATCCTGGGCGAATGCCGACGGCTCGCCACCCGATCCAGCCATCTGCGGCAGGCCCAGATCCACCAGGTACCCGAAATCGTCTGCGGCGAAGCCGAGTTCGAGCGACACCGGGCGAGTCCGGACGGTGCCCTGGGTCTGCTCGTTCGGCTGTTCGGGGCCAGCCCACAAGACCGACTGCAGGCCGCCCTCGCGGGCCAGCGAGCCGATCACCTGGCCCCGGCCGCAGTCCGCCAGTAGCCGCAGCGCGCGATAGATCGATGACTTGCCGGTGCCGTTCGCGCCGGTGACCACCGTGAGGTCGGTCAGCGGCAGGATCACCTCCCGCAGCGAGCGGTAGCCCCGGATCGCGATGGTCTGCAGCATGGGTTCGAGGCTATTGGTCGACTGTGACAACTTGGCCGGTGGGAATCCCGTCCATGGACAGTTCCAGCCGAACACCCAGCAGCCGGATCGGTCGGTCCAGCTCGAACTGGTCGAAAACCGCCAGCGCCGTCTCGGTGATGACGCCGGCGTCGGTGCTCGGTGTGGCCAGCTTGCGGATCTTGGTGCGCGTGTAGAAGGTGCTGGTGCGCACGGTGACCGCCACCCGCGTGACGATGCGGCCCTGTTCGACCACCTCGTCGAGCGTCCGGCGGGTCAGCTCGCGGATCGCGTCGTCCATCTCGCCGCGCTCGGTAAGGTCGGCGGCGAAGGTGATGACGTGACTGCGGGACCGCGGGATCCAGGGCTCGGAGCTCACCTCGGTGTCACCGCCGCCTTTGGCGAGCAACAGGATCCACAGCCCGGTGCTGGGCCCGAACGCCGAGGTGAGCACGGTCGCATCGGTGGCGGCCAGATCGGCAACCGTGGTGATGCCCAGCGTGGCAAGCTTTTTCGTGGTCTTTGGGCCGACGCCCCACAGCGCATCGGGCGGACGGTCACCCATCACCGACATCCAATTGGCTTCGGTGAGCATGTAGACACCCGGGGCCTGATCTGCTCCTCGCGTGCGCGTCGGCTTGGCCAGCCCGGTCGCGACTTTCGCCCGTTGTTTGTTGTCACTGATACCCACCGAGCAGGACAGTCCGGTCTCGGCGGCGATGACGGTGCGGATGCGCTCGGCCAGCTCGACCGGATCGCTGACCTCGGCGCCGAGATAGGCCTCGTCCCAACCCCAGACCTCCAACGGATGGCCGAGATCGCGCAGCAGACCCATCACCTGTTCGGACGCCGCGTCGTAAGCCTCCGGGTCCGACGGCAGGAAGGTGGCGTCGGGGCATTTGCGGGCCGCCGTGCGCAGCGGCATGCCGGCGTGCACACCAAATTCACGTGCCTGATACGACGCGCAGGTGACCACCTTGCGGGGTTCGGTCGGATCGCCGCTGCCGCCGACGATGACGGGCAGGCCCTCGAGTTCAGGGTGACGGCGCAGCTCCACCGACGCCAGGAACTGGTCCAGGTCGACATGCAGCACCCAGGCGGTCATGGTGCTAGTGGCCACACAACTTGCGGGCGGTGTCCTGCCACGCCGCTGTGAGCTGGTCGAGGCTCCGGCCGTGGGAGAGTTGGTGGGCCAGGTAGTCGGGGTCCAGGAGCGCGATCAGGGCGTCGGCTTGGGCATCGAGATCACCTGTGGTGCCCGCGGTTTCGAGCAGCATCCGGACGTGGGTGCGGTGCAGGGTGAACGGGCCGGTGTAGCGCAGGGCGGGATCGCGGATGGCGTCGGACAGCAACGCTTGGTGGCAGTGCACGAAGCGGAGGCGATCCGCGCCGTAGGCCAGTAGCCGTTCCAGCGGGGGCGCGCCGGGTCCCAATGGGGGCGGGCCGAACATGAAGGCGTCCTGTTCGGCGGTCTCGTCCTCGTCGAGCAGCACCATCATCAGCCCGGCACGGCTGCCGAACCTTCGGAACACTGTGCCCTTCCCGACGCCTGCCTCTACCGCGATATCGTCGGTGCTGACCGCGTCGGGTCCGCGTTCGGCGATGAGCCGGCGCGCGGCATCGAGGATGAGGGCACGGTTTCGCGCGGCATCGCCGCGCTCCTGTGGCGCCGGGTCGATGCCCGCGAGCTGGGTCGGGCGGTCGGAGGCTGCCACAACTGCACTTTAACTCAGATGGAATTAATCGGACCACAGTCCGGTTGATCGTTGCGAGAATCGGGTCAGACGAACAAGGGAGTGGTGAACATGGCCGATGTGAAGGTCCTGGTATTGGTGGGAAGCCTGCGTGCAGCCTCGATCAACCGGCAGCTCGCCGAACTGGCGGTGGAGCAGGCGCCCGACGGGGTGGAACTGCGGATCTTCGACCGGCTGGGGGAGCTGCCGTTCTATAACGAGGACATCGACACCGACGATGTGGCCGAGTCTGTGGTCGCGCTGCGCGCGGCGGCCGCCGAGGCCGCCGCCGCGCTGGTGGTCACTCCCGAATACAACGGCAGCATCCCGGGTGTGTTGAAGAACGCGATCGACTGGCTGTCGCGGCCATGGGGCAACGGCGCGCTCAAGGACAAGCCACTGGCGGTGGTGGGTGCCGCGCTCGGGCAGTACGGCGGCGTGTGGGCGCACGACGAGACCCGCAAGTCCTTCGCCATCGCCGGGCCGCGCGTGGTCGAGGATCTCAAGCTCTCGGTGCCGTCCAAGACGCTCGACGACAAGCATCCGAGGGAGAACGCGGAGGTGGCCGCGGCGCTGCGCGACATTGTGGGCAAGCTCACAGTTGAGGTCGACTGAGGGTTCGTCTTCGCGTTTTGCCGTTCGCGCCGCTTTGCGGCAAAATCTTGCCGCCGGCTGGGTCACTGCGACCCGGCCGGCGGCTTTGCTATTGGGGGGTCTTGCGCTTTGCGGCGGCCTGGCTTGTCGGTGGCTGGTGGTACATCTGGGGCTGCGGCGCGACACGGTCTGTCAAGTCGGGCACGACACGCCGTCGGTGTGGTTGCTGGCAAGCTTACGACCTGGGAATTTCAGAAATGTTATTCAGAACATGTTGTATGGCTTCGAACTGTCGGCCACTAGGTGTAGTGTCTGTGAGACCGACAGGCCACCACAGTTCGGGAGCCGGCCGGAGCGTAGCGAATCCGGCCGAGTCGGTTTCAAGACCAGCCGGAGAGCGGCTTCGACCGGCAGGAATTTTGGCGGCCCGAAGGTCGCTGAACTTAAGCGAAACGTAAGACCCGATCAGTTGCCAGTCACCTGTCTAGATTTTTTCACTTTCCGCAAGAGGAGCCGTACCGAAGATGACCGTCACCGTGTACACCAAGCCCGCATGCGTGCAGTGCAACGCCACCTACAAGGCGTTGGAAAAGCAGGGCATCGAGTTCGAGAAGGTCGACATCACCCTCGACAGCGAGGCCCGCGACTACGTCATGGCGCTCGGCTACCTGCAGGCCCCGGTTGTGGTGGCCGGCAACGACCACTGGTCGGGCTTCCGGCCGGATCGGATCAAGGCACTCAGCACGGTCGCGGCCAGCGCGTAACGGAAGGTCATCAACGGGGAGGACGGAGAACACGATGAGTCATCTCGTCTACTTCTCCAGTGTCTCGGAGAACACCCACCGCTTCGTTCAGAAGCTCGGGTGGCCCGAAGACCGAGTCACCCGGATCCCGCTCCACGGCCGCATCGAGGTGAACGAGCCCTACGTTCTGATCCTCCCGACCTACGGCGGCGGCCGTGCCACCCCGGACATCAACAACGGTGGCTACGTACCCAAACAGGTCATCGCGTTTCTGAACAATGAACACAATCGGTCGTTGATCCGCGGCGTCATAGCCGCGGGCAACAACAACTTCGGTGCGGAATTCGCCTACGCGGGCGACGTAGTTTCGCGCAAATGCGGCGTGCCGTACCTGTACCGCTTCGAACTCATGGGAACTCCGGACGACGTAGAAGCCGTTCGCACGGGGTTGAAAGACTTTTGGAAGGACCAGACGTGCCACCAACCGTCACAGCTGCAGAGCCTGTAACCACCGCCGCGCACGCGCTTCCCGGCGAGACGGATTACCACGCTCTCAACGCGATGCTGAATCTGTACGACGCCGACGGCAAGATTCAGTTCGACAAGGATGTGCTCGCCGCGCGTGAGTACTTCCTGCAGCACGTCAACCAGAACACTGTGTTCTTCCACAGTCAGGACGAGAAGCTCGATTACCTGATCGAGAAGGAGTACTACGAGCGCGAGGTGCTCGATCAGTACAGCCGCAACTTCGTCAAGCAGCTGCTGGATCGCGCCTTCGCCAAGAAGTTCCGGTTCCCGACGTTCCTGGGTGCGTTCAAGTACTACACCTCCTACACGCTCAAGACCTTCGACGGGAAGCGTTACCTGGAGCGTTTCGAGGATCGCGTCGTGATGGTGGCGCTGACCCTGGCCGCCGGTGACACCGTGCTGGCGGAGAAGCTCGTCGACGAGATCATCGACGGCCGCTTCCAGCCGGCCACCCCGACGTTCCTCAACTCGGGCAAGAAGCAGCGCGGCGAGCCGGTGTCCTGCTTCCTGCTGCGCATCGAGGACAACATGGAGTCCATCGGGCGCTCGATCAACTCGGCCCTGCAGCTGTCCAAGCGCGGCGGCGGAGTTGCCTTGCTGCTGACCAATATTCGTGAGCACGGCGCGCCGATCAAGAACATCGAGAACCAGAGCTCGGGCGTCATCCCGATCATGAAGCTGCTGGAGGATTCGTTCTCCTACGCCAACCAGCTCGGTGCCCGCCAGGGTGCCGGCGCGGTGTACCTGCATGCGCACCACCCCGACATCTACCGGTTCCTCGACACCAAGCGCGAGAACGCCGACGAGAAGATCCGAATCAAGACGCTCTCGCTGGGCGTGGTGATCCCGGACATCACCTTCGAGCTGGCCAAGAAGAACGAGGACATGTACCTCTTCTCGCCATACGACGTCGAGAAGGTCTACGGCGTGCCGTTCGCCGACATCTCGGTGACCGAGAAGTACCACGAGATGGTCAACGACGGCCGGATCCGCAAGACCAAGATCAAGGCGCGCGAGTTCTTCCAGACGCTGGCCGAGCTGCAGTTCGAGTCGGGCTACCCGTACATCATGTACGAGGACACGGTGAACCGGGCCAACCCGATCGCCGGCAAGATCACCCATTCCAACCTGTGCTCGGAGATCCTGCAGGTCTCCACAGCCTCGGAGTTCAACGACGATCTGTCCTACTCCAAGGTGGGCAAGGACATCTCGTGCAACCTGGGGTCGATGAACATCGCGAAGACGATGGACTCACCCGACTTCGCCCAGTCGATCGAGGTGGCCATCCGCGCGCTGACCGCGGTGAGCGATCAGACCCACATCTGGTCGGTGCCGTCGATCGAGCAGGGCAACAACAGCTCGCACGCGATCGGCCTGGGGCAGATGAACCTGCACGGCTACCTGGCCCGTGAGCGGATCCATTACGGCTCCGAAGAGGGCATCGACTTCACCAACATCTACTTCTACACCGTGCTGTTCCACGCGCTGCGGGCGTCGAATCTCATTGCGATCGAACGTGGTACGAGCTTCGGCGGGTTCGAGGACTCGAAGTACGCGTCGGGTGAGTTCTTCGACAAGTACACCGAGCAGGCGTGGGAGCCGGCCACCGACAAGGTCCGGCAGATCTTCGCCGATGCGGAGATCCACATCCCGACGCAGGACGACTGGAAGCAGTTGAAGGAGTCGGTGCAGAAGCACGGCATCTACAACCAGAACCTGCAGGCCGTCCCGCCGACCGGGTCGATCTCCTACATCAACCACTCGACGTCCTCGATCCACCCGGTGGCGAGCAAGATCGAGATCCGCAAGGAAGGCAAGATCGGCCGGGTTTACTACCCGGCGCCGTACCTGACCAACGACAACCTGGAGTACTACCAGGATGCGTACGAGATCGGGTACGAGAAGATCATCGACACCTACGCCGCGGCCACCCAGCACGTGGATCAGGGGCTTTCGCTGACGCTGTTCTTCAAGGACACCGCCAACACCCGCGAGGTCAACAAGGCGCAGATCTACGCCTGGCGCAAGGGAATCAAGACGTTGTACTACATCCGGCTTCGCCAAATGGCTTTGGAGGGCACTGAGGTGGAGGGTTGCGTCAGCTGCATGTTGTGACGCTGTAAGCACGCACGTTCAATGGCCAGTTATTGCACGCAGATTGCGAAAAAGCGTGTGGTAACTGGCCATTCGACATTCGGGAGACTGTGTGTAGGGCATTGAGCGGCTCTGAGGAGGAATGACGATGGCCGCACTGGCAGGACAGCTGCTCTTCTTCGCGATGGTCGCGACGCTGATCGGCTGCGTGATCTGGGCGGTGTTCGTGATGCGCGAGCCGCGCCAGCCGCTTGAGGACGACGACGATGATGACGATGACGATGACGATGACGATGGTGAGTGGTGACCCGATTCTCCGCGGCGAACGTGAGCACACAGGGACGGCCACGATGCGGAGGCACTGGAGCGGCAGTGCCGCTGGCAAACACTGAGTTTCACTCGGCAGCTATTATCGCGCGGTGACCGATAACGGCGTTCCTCCTCAGTACTCGCATGACCCCCAGAACCCGTACGGGGCGCCCAACCCGTATGCGGCGCAGAACCCGTACGGGGCGCCCAACCCGTATGCCGCGCCGAACCCCTACGCGGCGCCTGCACCGGGCCCGGCGGCCTTCGAGGTGCCCGAGAAGTGGCGCAGCCGCTTCGACTTCTTCTCACGCTACGGCCAGCCCGCGTCTTCGCCCGAGGCGACGGCCGCGTTCAAACAGCTGTCGTTCGGTCAGCGGATGCGGCTCGGAGCGAACGGTCCGGCGTTCTTCTTCGGCCCGATCTACTTTGCGATCAAGGGACCTTGGCGTAAGGGCCTGAGCCTCTTCGGATTATCGTTCGTCGTGGGCTTCATCATCGCCCTGATCGAGTACGCCCTGAACTTCACCTTCCCGCCGGCCGCCTACGGCGCCGCGATCGGCGCGCTCTACTCCAGCACCGCGAACTGGGCCTACTTCCTCCATGTCACTCGCGGCAGTACCAGTTGGAACCCGTACGAGGGCACGCCGCTGTTCCGCCGGAAGAGCTGACGTCCGCATGCTCGGCCACGTGGCCGCGAGGTAGACCTCTGGCACGCAGCTCGGAGGGGGAGAAGGTGTTCCGATGTCGACAACCGTTGAGGCAATCCTTGTCACCGCTCTGGTTTTCGGGATCGTTGTCGCGATATTCGGCCTGATCTATGTGTGGGAGAAGTGGGGCAAAGGCACGCGACTTGAGCAGCGCATCGATCGCTTCTTTGATCGCGTCAGCGACATCTTCGACCGCTAGTGGGCTTCGGAATCAGCTTTCGCGAGCCTGCTCCGCACGCTGCGCCTTCAAGCGTCGCTGTTCGGCCAGCACGTTCCGATAGCTCTCGCGCTCGGCGACCAGCCACTCCGGCTTCTCCTCGAGCAGCTGATCGATCTGCTCGGTGGTAAGGGCATCCCCGACGCCACCGCGCGCGAGGCCGGCGATCGAGATGCCCAGCTTGGCCGCCACGAGATTCTTCGGGTGCGGCCCGTCCTTGCGCAGATCCTTGAGCCACTGCGGCGGGTCCGCTTGCAGGGCGGCGAGCTCGGCGCGGGTGATCGCGTTCTCCTGGAACTCCGCAGGCGTCGCGGGCAAATACACGTCCAGCTTCTTCGCCGCCGTGGCGGGTTTCATGGACTGCGCGTTCGGCCTGCTCATGGATTCAGCGTATCGGTAACCTGATGCGGTGACCCCGCAGTCCCTCACCCTCGGGTATGTCCCCGGCGGGACGCCCGCGAAGTGGGCTCGGATCTGGGCGGAGCGCCACCCCGACGTGCCGCTTCAGTTGTGCGCTGTCGACGCGGCCGACGCGGCCGACGCGGTACGGGCCGGCACCGTCGACGTGGCGTTGCTTCGGCCGTCCGCCGACATGTCCGGGCTGGCCCTCATCCCGCTCTACGAAGAGACGACGGTGGCGGTGGTCCCGACCGATCACCTACTCAGTGCCGTCGACGAGATCACCGCCGCAGACCTTGACGGTGAGCCGACGCTGCTGCCACTCGATGATGCGGTCGCCTGGGCGGGCGCTCCCGGTACCCTGGTCGATCACCGGCCGGAGACCACCAAGGATGCAATAGAACTCGTGGCGGCGGGGATGGGCGCTCTCATCGTTCCCCAATCGCTGGCGCGGCTGTATCACCGCAAGGACCTCACGTACCGCCCGATCGTCGATGCACCCACCTGCCCGGTGTCACTCGCTTTCCCAGAAGGTCCGCAGCCGGAACTGGTTGAGGAGTTCATCGGGATTGTGCGGGGCCGCAAACCCGGCTCTTCGCGGGGGCAGGCCCAGCCAGCACCGAAACGCACCGCACGAGAGAAGACTCTCGCGAAACAGGCCGCCCGTGCCGCCGCGGGCAAGGTCGCCCGCAAGCCTGGCCCGGCCAAACGTGGGCGACGCTGACGAATCGGGCAAAGTCGGTGCCGCCGAAGGCACAGATTGACATTCTGTGGAGAGCAAGATTCCAGAGATTTGCCAAATATGGGACACGTCGTTTGTGCGGAGATTATCGCGGCATTCGAATAACGGACGTAGGGTCGGATCCGAGGGCTCCGGCCTATTCTTTACATTGCTGACGACTGGGGACTGCTTTCCTAATTCGGCGAGCTCTGGCGTTAGCAGTCAGGGCTTTTCTGCGGCGGCTTCGCCTCGCGACGGGTCGATCGAAACCCGCCTTGGCTGGCTGTACCTGCTACGTAATCCAGGTCTATTGCGGACTACGTGTCGGACTTCTGTTGTGTACGCGATGTTTGCCGCAAAGGAAGGAGCAATTGACCGGTCAGCAGGCCTGTAATTGCGTATGAATTGGCGAGTGCAAGTTTTCGCGAACGATGGATAGGGCACTAACTTCCACATTATTCTCTCCTGGGTACGGGAGGTTGTCGGCGCCAGTTGTGACGGGTTCGAAGACCGTAGCCGTCGATTCTCGGGGGAGGAATCATGAGTGGAGACCCGTCACTGCGATTACTGTCGATCGACTTGCTCGACGACGACGAGCACGACAGCTTGGACGTCTGGGGCAACCGCGCAATCCTGACTCAGCCGGCGGCCGCGCCCGCTTCAATTCCGGAGTTGTTCTCGGCTCAGGTGACCCGGACCCCGGCTGCGGCGGCGTTGGTATGCGGGGAGCGGTCGTGGACCTACCTCGAGCTGGACCGGGCCACCAACATGCTGGCGCACCTGCTGGCCCGCCACGGAGCAGGCCCGGGCGAGACTGTCGCGCTGCTGTTCACCCGTTCCGCCGAAGCGATCATCGCGATTCTGGCCGTGCTCAAATCCGGGGCCGCCTATCTGCCGATCGATCCGGCGCATCCTGACGCGCGGATAGCCTTCATGATCGCCGATGCCGCGCCGGTCGCCACGATCACGACAACTGATCTGCGCCCGCGGGCGGCCGAATTCGACATCCCGGTAATCGAAGTCGATGGAGCTGCCCACGGCGGCCTGCCCGACAGTCGATTGTCCGATCCGGCCCCCGAGGATCTGGCGTACCTGATCTACACGTCGGGAACGACGGGTGTGCCCAAAGCTGTTGCCGTGACGCATCACAATGTCACCCAACTGCTCCAGTCGTTACCCGCCGTCTTGCCGTCCGTGTCGGAACAGGTTTGGTCACAATGGCATTCGCTGGTGTTCGACGTGTCGGTGTGGGAGATCTGGGGTGCTCTGTTACACGGCGGTCGGCTGGTGGTGGTGCCCGAGTCAGTGGCAAGCTCACCGGTGGACCTGCACGGCCTGCTGGTCACCCAGAAGGTCACGGTGTTGTGTCAGACCCCTTCCGCGGCAGGCATGTTGTCCCCAGACGGTCTGGACTCGACGACGCTGGTGGTGGCCGGTGAGGCCTGCCCGGCTGATCTGGTCAGGCGCTGGGCGCCTGGGCGCGTGATGATCAACGCCTACGGGCCAACGGAGACCACGATCTACGCGGCAGTCAGCGCGCCGCTGTCGGGACACACGAGCGTGGTGCCGATCGGCCATCCGGTGCCGCGTGGCGCGGCGTTTGTGCTCGACGAGTTCCTACGGCAGACGCCCGAGGGCGCGACGGGCGAGTTGTATGTGGCCGGGGCGGGGGTGGCGGTCGGATACATGCGGCGGAGCGGCCTGAGCGCATCGCGGTTTGTGGCCTGCCCGTTCGGTGCGCCGGGGCAGCGGATGTACCGCACCGGGGACCTGGCGCGATGGGACGGCAACGGGCAGTTGGAGTACCTGGGGCGTTCCGACGAGCAGGTCAAGATTCGTGGTTACCGCATCGAACTGGGCGAGATCCAGGCCGTGCTGGCGGAGTCGGACGGCGTGCACCAGGCCGTGGTGATCGCCCGGGAAGACCGTCCCGGCGACAAGCGCCTGGTCGGTTACATCACAGGCACTGCCGATCCGGCCGGGATTCGCACCGAAATGGCCAACCGATTGCCGGCGTACATGGTTCCGGCCGCTGTCGTGGCGCTGGAATCGTTGCCCCTGACAATCAACGGAAAGCTCGACCGGCGCGCCTTGCCGGCTCCGGAATATCGCAGCGGCGCAGATGAATTCCGGGCTCCGAGCACCGAGCTCGAGACGATTCTGGCCGAGATCTACGCCCAGGTGCTCGGCCAGGAGCGGATCGGCGTCGACGACTCGTTCTTCGCCCTGGGCGGAGACAGCATCCTGTCGATGCAGGTGGTGGCGCTGGCTCGGGTGCACGGCGTGCAGTTCCGGCCGCGTGATGTGTTCGTCGAGCAGACCGTGGCTCGGCTGGCGGCGGTGTGCCGTGCGGTTGGTGTCGATGACATCGTCGACGAGGGCCTCGGCCCGGTGGCTCCCACACCGATCATGCGGTGGTTGCAGACCGTCAAAGGGCCTGTCGGACAGTTCAATCAGGCAGTGGTGTTGCAAGCACCCGGGGAAGCGCCCGAGGGCGACCTGATCGCTGTGCTCCAAGCCCTGCTGGACCGCCACGCGACGCTGCGGCTACGGGTTCGGGTGGAAGAAGACGCCTGGTCGCTGAGCGTGCCCGATACGGGTTCGGTGGATGCCCGTGACTGTCTGCGAACCGTCGAGACGCTGTCGGACGAGGTGCTGGCGGCGGCGCGGAACCGACTTGACCTGTCTGCAGGCCGAATGCTCTCGGCATTGTGGATGCCAGCTACCGGGCAGCTGGCGCTGCTCATCCACCACCTTGCAGTCGATGGTGTGTCATGGCGAATCCTCTTGGAGGACTTCAATATCGCCTGGTCTCAATTGCGGCGTGGTGAACCGGTGCACTTGCCGCCCGGTGGGACTTCGTTCTCCCGGTGGTCAGCGGTACTGAACGACTACGCCAGTAGCGCCGAGGTGGTCGAGCTGTCAGACACCTGGCGGCAGGTGATGTCGAATCCACCCGCCTTGCCCGGAATCGACCCCGCCCGCGACACCTACGCCAACGCCGGGCACCTGTCGGTTTCGCTGGATCCCAAGACCACCATCCAGTTGCTCGGTGCGGTGCCTGCTGCGTTTCGCGCTGGGGTACAGGACATCTTGTTGATCGCATTCGGAATGGCATGGAACGAATTCCTGGGAGCCGGCGCGGCACCTGTCGGTATCGATGTGGAAGGCCACGGCCGGCACGAAGAGGTGGCCTCCGATATCGACCTGTCGCGCACCGTGGGCTGGTTCACCACCAGGTATCCGGTCTCGTTGTCGACCGGGAATCCGAGTTGGGAGCAGGTCGCCTCCGGAGCGGCCGTTGTCGGCCCGATCGTCAAAGCCGCCAAGGAGCAGTTGCGTGCCGTGCCGAACGGACTCACCTACGGACTGCTACGACATCTGAACCCAGAGGTGAATCTGGATGGTTCGGAGCCGACCATCGGATTCAACTATCTGGGGCGGGTCGGTGCCGGTGGGGCGGAGGACTCGGACGGTTTGTGGCGCATCGACCAGGAAGCGCTGGCTGTTGCTGACGCGGCATCGACGGTGGCCGTGCCGTTGATGCACACGGTGGAACTCAACGCGGGCACCCAGGACAGCGATGCGGGCCCGAGCCTCCGGGCCACGTGGACCTGGGCGCCGGCGCTCGTGGACGAGGCGCAAGTGTTTCGACTGAGCCAGTTGTGGTTTGAGGCGCTGACCGGGATCTGTATGCATGTGTCCTCCGGAGGCGGTGGCCTGACTCCGTCGGACATCGTGCCCGCCCGGCTGAGCCAGCAGGAAATCGACGAACTGGAGCAGCAGTACCGCATCGCCGACATACTCCCGCTGACCCCGGTCCAGAAAGGACTGCTCTTCCACACCGGCATCGGGCATGGGTCTGACGCCGCCGCAGCGGCTGACGTGTACACGGTGCAGTTGGATCTCACCGCCACCGGGGTACTGGATCGCGACCGGTTGCGCGACGCGCTGCACACGGTGGTGGGCCGGCACCCCAACCTGACGGCCAGGTTCTGCGTCCAGACGGGTGAGCCGGTGCAGGTTATTCCCGGCGATCCGGTGCTCGCCTGGCGGTACCTCGATCTGCGGGAAGACGACCGCAAGCCCGACGCCGAGGTCGACCGTCTGTGTGCAGCCGAACGGGCCGCGGTCTGCGACCTGCGCGGCCGGCCCGCATTTCGGGCGGCGCTGATCCGGACCGGGGGCACTGAGCATCGGATAGTTCTGACCTTTCACCACATCGTCATTGACGGCTGGTCGCTGCCGATCCTGATGCAGGAGATCTGCGCCAGCTATTTCGGGCAGCGGCTGCCGGTGACCGGGGCGTACCGGGACTTCGTGAGCTGGCTGGCCGGACGGGACCGCGACGCCGCGCGGGCGGTCTGGCGCCATGCGCTGGACGGGTTCGGGCATCCCACCCTGGTCGCTGCACCGGCAGATCCCGGGCCGCGTGGTGTGGAGTCCTATCGGATTTCAGCCGAAGTCACGAAAGCCGTTGGGGAACTGGCACGCTCATGTCACACCACCGTCAACACCGTGCTGCAGGCGGCGTGGGCGCAGCTGCTGATGACGCTGACCGGCCGGCGTGACGTGGTCTTCGGCACGGCGGTCTCGGGCCGCCCGGCGGAGTTGGCCGGGTCCGACACGATCGTGGGTTTGCTGATCAACACCGTGCCGGTCCGGGCCTACGCCACGGCGGATCACACCGTCGTCGATCTGTTGCGCCAGTTGCAGAGTGCCCACAACGACACCGTCGAGCACGAACATCTGTCGCTGAGCGAGATCCATCAGCTCACCGGTCACGACCGGCTGTTCGACACGCTGTTCCTGTACGAGAACTACCCGCTGGACCTCAGCGCCTTCGTCGGCGCCCAGGAATTGGCGTTCACCGGCTTCAGCACCCGCGAGTTCAACCACTACCCGCTGTCGGTGATCGTGATTCCCGGCCACGAGCTCGGTATTCGGGTGGAGTTCGACTCGGCGGTGTTCGACGTGGCGAGCATCGACTTGCTGATCGAGCGGTTCCGGCGACTGCTGGGCGCCATGATCGAGGAGCCAGGTCGGCCGTTGTGCGCCATCAATGTGCTCGATGCGGCCGAGCGCGAGCAGCTCGACGAGTGGGCACACCAAGAGGTGTTGTCCGAGCCGTTGGGCACACCCACCTCCATTCCGCAGCGGTTCGCCGAACAGGTGGCGCTGACCCCGCAGGCACCCGCGGTGACCTTCGAGGGCCGATCCATGAGCTATCGCGAGCTCGACGAGTCGGCCGACCGGCTGGCGAACCAGTTGGCGGTGAGCGGTGCGGGACCTGGTGAATTTGTGGCGCTGATGGTTCCCCGCTGTGCCGACGCGATCGTGGCGATGCTCGCGGTGCTGAAAACCGGGGCGGCATACCTGCCGATTGATCCTGCGGTACCGCCCGCCCGGTTGAGTTTCATGATCGCCGACGCCGCGCCGATCATCGCGGTCACCACGAGAGAACTGCGTCCGCGGTTGGACGGCTTCGACATACCGGTCATCGAAGCCGACTCCGCGACCGGTGTCGTCGGCCGCGCCGCCGAACTGCATGCGCCCGTGCCCGGCGACGTCGCCTACGCGATCTACACCTCGGGTACCACCGGAACTCCCAAAGGCGTTGCCGTCACCCATCACAACGTCACCCGGCTGTTCGATTCACTAGATGTCGGCCTCGCGTCGGCGCCGGGGCAGGTGTGGACGCAGTGCCATTCCTACGGTTTCGACTACTCGGTCTGGGAGATCTGGGGAGCCCTGCTACACGGAGCACGGCTGGTGGTGGTCGCCGACTCGGTAGCCGCGTCACCGCGGGAGCTGCATGAGTTGGTGATCACCGAAGGGGTCACCGTTCTGAGTCAGACGCCCGCCGCATTGGCGGCCCTCGAACAAGCGGGTCTGGAATCTACGGCGCTGATGGTGGCCGGCGAGGAATGCCCGTTGGAGGTGGTGGGCCGGTGGGCCCCGGGGCGGGTGATGGTCAACGGCTACGGTCCGACCGAGACCACGATCTATGCCGCGATCAGTGCTCCTTTGACGACCGGCACGGCCGTCGTCCCGGTCGGGTCGCCGGTGGCCGGGGCGGCGTTGTTCGTTCTGGACGACTGGCTGCGGCCCGTGCCGGCCGGCGTGGTGGGCGAACTGTACGTGGCCGGACTCGGTGTGGCTGTCGGATATGTCCGCAGGCCCGAGCTGACCGCATCGCGATTCGTGGCGTGCCCGTTCGGCGGGTCTGGAGCGCGCATGTATCGAACCGGGGATCTGGTCAGGTGGGGCGAAGACGGGCAACTGCAGTATCTGGGGCGATCGGACGAGCAGGTCAAGATCCGCGGTTACCGTATCGAGCTGGGTGAGATCCAGGCTGCACTGTCAGAACTCGACGGCGTGGTTCAGGCCGCGGTGGTTGCCCGTGAGGACCGTCCGGGCGACAAGCGTCTGGTCGGCTACGTCACCGAAACATCTAACGGGAGAGTCGATTCCGCCGAGCTGCGACGTACGCTGACCGATAGGCTTCCAGCGTACATGGTGCCGGCGGCCATCATGGTCGTCGATGCGCTGCCGCTCACGGTCAACGGCAAGCTCGACAAACGTGCACTACCCGCGCCGGAATTCCAGAGCACCGATCCGTACCGAGCACCGGCCACCGAGGCCGAGGCGACGGTGGCCGGCATCTATGCCCAAGTTCTCGGAGTCGAGCGGGTCGGAGTCGACGATTCCTTTTTCGAGCTGGGCGGTGACTCGATCTCAGCGATGCGGGTTGTCGCAGCGGTCAACACTGCACTGGATGCAGACCTCGCCGTACGCACATTGTTCGAAACGCCCTCGGTGAGCGGTCTGTGCCGGCAGCTGGACCGCGAGGCCGAATCGCGTGTCCTGCCGGGTGCCCGCGGAGGCGACTTCGAATCCGTGCACGGCACCGGGAGCAACGAACTGCGGGCCAGTGACCTGATGCTGGAGAAGTTCGTCGACGGGCCCACGTTGCGTACCGCCCCAACCCTGCCGCGCCCCGGCCGTAGGCCACAGACCGTGCTGCTGACCGGGGCCACAGGCTTCCTCGGCCGGTATCTGCTGCTGGACTGGCTCAGTCGCCTGCGCCGCGCCGACGACGCTGTCATCTGTCTGGTCCGCGCAGACTCCGACTCCGACGCGCGATGCAGGCTGGAGGCGACATTCGACACCGACCCCGTCCTGTACCGCCATTTCCGCGAACTGACCGACGGACGGCTCAAAGTGATCGCCGGCGACAAGGGCGAACCCAATCTCGGGTTGGACGAACCCACCTGGCGTCAGTTGGCCGAAACCGTCGACGTGATCGTCGATTCCGCGGCGTTCGTCAACGGAATCCTTCCCTACAGTGAGTTTTTCCAACCCAATGTGGTGGGCACCGCCGAACTGATTCGGTTCGCGATCACCACGAAGCTGAAACCGTACACGTTCGTGTCGACCGCCGATGTACGCCAGCAGATCGAGCCCTCGGCGTTCACCGAGCACGCCGACATCCGCGACATCAGCCCGGTTCGTGCGCTCGACGGTAGCTTCGCCAACGGTTACGGCAACAGCAAGTGGGCCGGGGAAGTGCTGCTGCGCGAGGCCTACGACCTGTGCGGCCTTCCGGTCGCGGTGTTCCGCTGCGACATGATCTTGGCCGACACCACCTACGCGGGCCAGCTCAACGTGCCGGACAATTTCACCCGGATGGTGCTGAGCGTCGTGGCCACCGGACTCGCGCCGGCGTCGTTCTATCAACTCGACCCCGATGGCAATCGTCAACGAGCCCACTACGATGCGTTGCCCGTCGGGTTCGTCGCCGAGGCGATCACCACGCTGGGCTGGCAGATGGCCCGTGCAGGCTCGGCCGACTTCGAGACGTATCACGTGATGAACCCGCACGACGACGGAATCGGCATCGACGAATTCGTCGACTGGCTGATCGAGGCCGGCTACCAGATCGAGCGCATCGCCGATTTCGGAGAATGGTTGCAGCGCTTCGAGACTGCCCTACGCGCGTTGCCCGAGCGCCAACGCAGGCATTCGGTGCTACAGATCTTGGCCTCGCAGTTCACAAGGGATTTGGAAGCCCCGGAGCCCACCCACGGATCCTATGGCCCGACCGATCGATTCCGGGCCGCGGTGCGGGAAGCCGGAATCGGTCCTGACACCGAGAATCCAGATATTCCAAGCATCTCACCGCCCATCATCACCAAATACGTCACCGAATTGGAGCGGTTCGGCCTGCTTCCGCCGCTCGAATCGTCGGCATAGCGGGTTGTGCTCCTGAGGTGGGACTCGGGAGTTCGGGAATCGCGAGCCGGTGCGCACGGTTCGTCCACATATGACAACAAACGGCGATGTTGCGTCCTTCGGTCCTAACGCGCCCGGATACGTGTGGAAGTCGGCAACGGACGTCGAACCGATCGAAGTCTCTCCCGGAATCACCGTGCAGCCGCTCTGGCGGGGAGCCAACGGTGCGAAGGCGGCGGTGACAACCATCGCGGCGGGCGCTGTCTGGGACGGCGAAGACCTACATGACCCCGGGCCCGAAGAGGTCTACGTCGTCTCGGGCGTCTTCAATGACGGCGTCAACGACTACACCGCGGGAACATTCCTGCACGCCCCGGCCGGGTCGTGGCATGTCCCGCAGTCTGCCGAGGGGTGTGTGCTGTTCCTTTTCTACCCAGAAGGCTAGGTAGGAACCAGCATGGTTAACCCCCGATAGCAGAACGCCACTCGTCGTACATGGCCTCGATCAGTATCGCGACTTCGTCGTAGGTCTCCCAGGTATCCGGTGTTTCGTATGTCGAGTCGTAACGGGCGACGACGGGCACATCGCCAAAACGCCGAAGGTAGGGGCGGTAAGCGGCTGAGGTGAACGCATTGCCTGTATCGGTCAGCATGAACGGATCGATCTGGTCGACACAGTGCCGGCGTAGATATTCACCCGGGGTGATCATCCGCTCGTGGAGCTCTGAGGGGGCATGGTCGGGCTGCGCCATGCCGTGCAATGCAAGCCATGCCATGAACATCCCGATGTGGGTGCTGGCGGCCGCCGGCACCAGCCCGTTTTCGATCGCCGTGTCGTGATGCCAGCCGGCGTCGTCGTACGTCATGGGTCGAGGCTATGCCCTGCGAGGCGTGCCCCGCTGCACAGATTCTCGTTCTGCGAGGCTCGACGAATCAGGCCGGGAGCGCCTTCACGATGTCTGATGCCGCCCGCGTCCACGCTGCGACGTCGGGTGGCGCGGGGATATTGCCGGCCACGAGCACCACATTCGCCAGATACTTGTCGGTGGCTACCCGCATCGCCGGGAAAGCGTCTGGGCGCGTGAGTGGTTCGATGATCATGCGCTGTCCGATGCCGGGAACTTCCGTGGCTCCCGGTTCGCCGATGTCGGCGAGGAGCTGCTTGGTGATGAGACCGGTGGACGGTGATTGAACCTTGATGGTCGCCGTGAACGACAGAACGCCACCGGCGGTGGTGTAGTAGTTGCAGCTGTGCCCGGCGGTTCCGTCGGACCTCTTGATCTCGGTGTCCCGACCGTCATCGATCTCGACGCCTGCCAGGTCCGACATCTGCCGACCGCTGAGCAGGCAGTCGGTGGGCAGGACATGTTCACGCCACATCCCGGTGGGCGAGCGCTGAGCTGGTGCATCGTGAACCCCGGCGACTGGTTGCCCGGTCACGACGTGCGAACAGGCAGCGGCACACGCGAAGGCCCCGAGGGCCACAGCGAATCCGCATTTCCTGCCGAATCGTCCTGGCAAATGCACGTTGCCACGCTATCCGATGGATAGAGGAGATCGGGGCACGTGCGGTGGCGGAAAAATCAATGGCGGTCGCCGTGGCCAGCCCGCACGCTTGAGGTATGGAGGCCCACCTGCATCAGTCACCGGCCGAGTTCGAATCGGCGGAGCGGTCCGTGTACCGCCCGGACCCCGTGCTGTTCACCTTGGAGCTGACGACACTGCACACGGCGCCCTGGCCCGCCGAGCGAATACTGCTGTCGGTAGCCAACGGAAACGGTGTCGCGGGTGCGGCGGTCCAGACGCGCGACTCGGTGCTGTTGGTGAACGGCCTGCCGCCCGAGACTGCGTTGGCCGCAGCCCAGGCGCTGGCTGGCGCAGGGACGAACCTGTCTGGGGTGCGCGGAACACCGGCGACGGCAACGTCTTTCGCTCAGGCGTGGCATGCGGTCACAGGTGTGCAAGCGAGTGAGTCATCCCGCGACGTGCTCTACCGGCTCGGTGAACTGGTACCTCCGAGTGGTGTGGCCGGCGACTGGCGAACCGCCGAAACCGGGGACGCGGAGACCGTCGTGCGCTGGCTGAACGAGTTCTTCATCGAGGCATTCGGCGAGCCATCGAATGTCGAGGCGAGTCGGGCGATGCTCACCTCGATCGTCGATGCCGGCGACCATGTCCTGCTGTGGGTGGTGGACGGCGAACCGGTCAGCATGGCGCGGGTGCGCGCTGCCGTCGCCGGCGCCTCTCGTATCGGCCCGGTCTACACCCCGCCCGGACACCGCGGCCACGGGTATGCGGCCGCGGTCACCGCCGCCGCCGCGCGATTCGCGCGCAGCGAAGGTGCCAGGGAGGTGGTGCTGTTCGCCGACACCGACAATCCGGTGTCCAACCGGGTGTATCAGCGCATCGGCTTCGTGGCCGTCGCCGAGGACGTGCGGTACACGCTGAGCGGAGACTGATCGACTGCTCGTGTGCCGTGGCAGGCGACGGTGCATGGCACGGCACGGCACGAGGAGGCACCGCTACGGTGTCGGCACCTCCGGCGGTGCCGGTGCCGGATCCGGCATGTGCCCTGGCTCGTCGGGAAGAACGGTCTCCGCACGTACCTCGTAGGTGTCGTTACTGTTGACCTTGTCTTCGACCCAGCCGCCGGGGTAATAGGTGCAGTTGGTGCCAAAGTAGGAGTTGGAGCAGCTGCTGGTCGGGTTCTGATAGTGACGGGGAATTCCGATGAGTCGGTGCCTGGTCCACGACCCGTCCGGTCGGAGCGGCTCGTCGCAGATTTGACGCGTCTCCGAACCAAGGAAGCCCCACGGGCGTTTCTCGCAGTTCGGCGGAATTTCGGCACTTGCGGCGGGCGCGTAGAGCGTTGTGGCGCCGAAGGCCATCCCCAGTCCTAGTAGGAGAAGAGCACGGCCGGTGCCGCTTACTGTCATGGCGATCCTTTTCGATTGTCGAAGATTGAAGGCAGCGTCAATTTAATCGAAAGTGATGTTTGCCGCGGGTGAATCGGCGCTGGAAGGAATGGGTGCGGCCGCCAGGGCGGGCCGTGTCTCGACCCGATGAATCCATCTGCCCCTACTTCGCCCCTGCGATGAAGCGCGGCCGGCCCGTCAGTCATCCGCAGATGCGGACGCTTTGAGGAGTTTTCTCCCGTAGTGACGGTCGGTCTACATCGGCCTATAGCGGCCGGCGCAGAAATGTGAAGCCTCTGCGACAACATCGCAGAGGCTTCACATTTGGTGCTCGGAACGGCTAGGTGTGCTGTGGGCTCTGCGCCTTCTTGTACAGCGACTTGAGCAGCAGGTCACGGAAGGTGTGGTTGTCCAACGCCTTCAGGCCCGCGCCCGCGACCGCAGGGATCCCCGCGAGCTTGTTGAAGAAGCGGCCGCGCCGGTATTCCCGACCCCACGCGGCGCGCATCCGCTGCTCGTAGTTGGTGAAGTCGTCTGGGCCGCCGTTGGTGAGCGCGGCGATCGCGCACTCGCCTGCGGTCAAGCCGGATTCGAGCGCCTTGGAGATACCCGCACCGGACACCGGCTTGCCCGCACCCAGCGAGTCACCGGCGAACAGCACGCCCGGACGCCACGGCGGCCACGCCGTGAAGCCCATCGGCAATCGCCAGGCCCGCACGCTCTTGTTCTTCTTGAGTTCCTCGATCGGCGGCAGTTCCCATTCGGCAGGCAGGGTCCGCATGAAGTCGCCGAGGAACTGGGTGGCGTTGATCGACTGCCAGTTCTTGTAGCTGTTCACGTAGCCCAGGCCGATGTTGAACCGGCCCCCGCCCATCGGGAAGATCCAGCCGTACCCGGGCAGCTGATCACCCTGGAACATCAGCTTGAGGTAGATCTCGAAGGCATCGCTGTCGGGGCGGTTGGCGTGCATCTCGGACCGGATGGCGATGGCCGAGTAGCCGTTGTACTCCGAGTCGATCTTCAGCGCGCGCTTGATGGGGGAGTAAGCGCCATCGGCCGCGATGACCGCGTCGCCGTAGACCTTCTCACCGCTCTTGAGCACCACTCCGACCACGCGGCCCTTGGCGTCGAACTCGGGTCCGGCGACCTCGGCGCCCTGGCGCACCTCCGCGCCGGCCGACTCGGAGTGCTTGAGTAGCAGTGTGTCCAGTTCGGTCCGACTCACGGTGTGGCCGTGGTCGGGCATGCCGGGACGCCGAGGGAAGGACAGATCCCACTCGCTGGGGCTGTACACGGTCACCTTGTTGACCCGATGGAACTTGGAAACCTCGTCGGCCAGGCCCATCTTCTGCAGGTAGCTCACCGCGCGGGCGGTCAGCCCGTCGCCACAGGGCTTGTCGCGGGGGAACTCTGCCTTGTCCAGGACCAACACCTTGGCGCCGGTCTGAGCGGCCTGCCACGCCGCGGCTGACCCCGACGGGCCGCCACCTGCTATGACCAGGTCGTATCGCTGCGTCATGAGCCTCGTCTCATCGGTTGACTGTGGCTGCGATAGTACCCAAGCGAGCTGTCGGGGGCTTGACGGGCGAACGCCCGGGTCAAACGGTACAACCGCGTGTTGTGAGGCGGTCTGGGCAGGTCAGCGCTATCAGGGCGGGTACAGTGATCGCGTGCGGCGAACGTCGAGATCACATTCCAGCGATAGCCCGGGCGTCAAGGTTGACGCCCGTAGCGAGCGCTGGCGTGAGCACCGAAAGAAGGTGCGGTCGGAAATCGTCGACGCCTCGTTCCGGGCGATCGACCGGTTGGGCCCCGAGGTCAGCCTGCGGGAGATCGCCGAAGAGGCCGGTACGGCCAAGCCGAAGATCTACCGTCACTTCGCCGACAAGTCCGACCTGTTCCAGGCGATCGGCGAGCGGCTGCGCGACATGCTGTGGTCGGCGATCTTCCCGGTGATCAACCTCGGTGCCGATCCGGCCCGGGAAGTCATCCGCCGCAGCGTCGAACAGTACGTGCTGCTGGTCGACGAACACCCCAACGTGCTGCGGTTCCTGATTCAGGGCCGATTCGCCGAACAGAGCGAATCGACCATGCGCGCACTCAACGAGGGCCGCGGCATCACGCTGGCGATGGCCGACATGTTCTCCAACGAGCTGCGCGAGATGGAGCTGGACGGGGCCGCGATCGAACTGGCGGCGTTCGCCACCTTCGGTGCGTGCGCATCGTCCACGGACTGGTGGCTGGGCACCGAAGAGGACAGCCCGCGCCGGATGCCGGCCGAGGAGTTCGTCAACCACCTGACCACGATCATGGTCGGTTCCATCAACGGCACCTGTGAATTGCTCGGCATCTGGATCGACCCGGATCTGCCGCTTCACGAGGGTGTCCAGCGTCGCCAGCACGCCAGCTGATCACCTCGTTGACAGTCGGGTCCCAGGTCCGGAGACTGGGGAATATCCGGTACCGCCGTTCCCAGAAAAGGACCTGAGCTATGACGGCTGCCCAACCCTCGCCGCAGGGTCAGCAACCAATCCGCACCCGCGCCCTGATCATCGGCAGCGGGTTCTCGGGGATGGGGATGGCGATCGAGCTGCAACGCCGCGGCGTCGATTTCCTCATCCTGGAGAAGGCCGACGAGTTCGGCGGGACATGGCGCGACAACACCTACCCGGGGTGTGCCTGCGACATCCCGTCGCACATGTACTCGTTTTCCTTCGAGCCGAAGGCCGACTGGAGCCACATGTGGTCATTCCAGCCCGAGATCCAGGACTACCTGCTGGGCGTGGCCTCCAAGTACGGGCTGCGCCGATACACCCGGTTCAACACCCATGTGGACCGCGCGCACTGGGACGACCAGGAGCTGCGCTGGCACGTGTTCAGCGACAGCGGCCAGGAATTCATCGCCCAGTTCCTGGTCTCTGGCGCAGGCGGCCTGCATATCCCGCAGATTCCCGACATCGAGGGACGCGAGGAATTCACCGGTGCGGCTTTCCATTCCGCGGAATGGGACCACAGCGTCGACCTCACCGGCAAGCGGGTCGCGGTGATCGGCACCGGTGCCAGCGCCATCCAGATCGTGCCCGAGATCGTCCGGGACGTCGCCGAGCTGCACCTCTACCAGCGCACCCCGGCATGGGTCATGCCGCGGGTGAACAACAAGTTCCCGCAATGGATTCGGCGCACGTTCAGCTATGTGCCCGGCACCCGCGCCGCGATGCGCGCCGCCATCTACTGGATCCACGAGGGCGTCGGCTTCGCCATGACGCAGCAGCCGCGGCTGCTCAAGATCGGCGAGGCGATGGGCCGCTACAACATCAACCGCAGCATCAAAGACCCCGAGCTGCGCCGCAAACTCACGCCGAGCTACCGCGCCGGGTGCAAGCGAATCCTCAACTCCGACACCTACTACCGCGGGATCGCCAACCCCAAGACCCAGGTGATCACCGAGTCGATCACCCGGATGACCCCCACCGGCATCGTGACCGCCGACGGCGTCGAGCACCCGGCCGACGTCGTGGTGTTCGCCACCGGCTTCCACGTCACCGACTCCTATACCTACGTCGACATCAAGGGTGCCGGCGGCGAGGACCTGGTGGACCGCTGGAACCGCGAGGGAATGTCCGCCCACCGCGGCATCGCGGTCGCGGGGATGCCCAATCTGTTCTTCCTGCTGGGGCCCAACACCGCACTGGGGCACAACTCGGTGGTGTTCATGATCGAGCAGCAGATCCGCTACGTGGGTCAGGCGATCGCTGCCGTCGACAAGGCCAGGGCCGAGGCGCTCTCACCCAGCCCTGCCGCCCAGGCGGAGTTCAACGCCGAGCTGCAACGCGATCTGGCCGACACGGTGTTCAACACCGGAGGTTGCCGGAGCTGGTACATGGACGCCCACGGCGTCAACCGCACCCTGTGGAGCGGCATGACCTGGCAGTACTGGCTGGCAACGCGCAAGCTGGACCCGAAAGAGTTCGATTTCATCCATGAGGCGAGCGACACGAAAACACTAGATGCTGGGGTCCCAGCAGGTGCTTAGCCCCAGGGGTAGTGTCGTGAGTGCTGTTCGGCAAACAAAACGACCTGGTGAAAAGGGGTTCCGGTGAGCGAAGGCATGAAGCTGATCGACCGTGTCTCAGCGATCAACTGGAACCGTCTCCAGGATGAGAAGGACGCCGAGGTCTGGGATCGGCTCACCGGAAATTTCTGGTTGCCGGAGAAGGTGCCGGTGTCCAACGACATCCCGTCGTGGGGCACGCTCACCGCGCACGAGAAGCAGCTCACCATGCGGGTGTTCACCGGCCTGACGCTGCTGGACACCATCCAGGGCACGGTCGGCGCGGTCAGCCTGATCCCCGATGCGCTCACCCCGCACGAGGAAGCCGTCTACACCAACATCGCCTTCATGGAGTCAGTGCACGCCCGCAGCTACTCCAACATCTTCTCGACGCTGTGCTCGACGGCCGAGATCGACGACGCGTTCCGCTGGTCGGAGGAGAACCCGAACCTGCAGCGCAAGGCCGAGATCGTCATGCAGTACTACAAGGGTGACGAGCCGCTCAAGCGCAAAGTGGCCTCCACGCTGCTGGAGAGCTTCCTGTTCTACTCGGGCTTCTACCTGCCGATGTACTGGAGCAGCCGGGCCAAGCTGACCAACACCGCCGACATGATCCGGCTGATCATCCGCGACGAAGCCGTGCACGGCTACTACATCGGCTACAAGTACCAGCGCGGGCTGGCCCTGGTCGACGAGGAAAAGCGTACGGAGCTCAAGGATTACACCTATGAGCTGCTCTTCGAGCTCTACGACAACGAGGTCGAGTACACCCAGGACCTCTACGACGAGGTCGGGCTGACCGAGGACGTCAAGAAGTTCCTGCGCTACAACGCCAACAAGGCGCTGATGAACCTCGGCTACGAGGCGCTGTTCCCCAAGGACGAGACCGATGTGAACCCGGCGATCCTGTCCGCGCTCTCGCCGAATGCCGACGAGAACCACGACTTCTTCTCGGGGTCGGGCTCGTCGTATGTCATCGGCAAGGCTGTCAACACCGAAGACGAGGACTGGGACTTCTAGCTAGTTGGCGTACGGGTTGCGCCCCTCGCCGGTGTTGAGCAGCAGCGGGTTGTTCACATCGAGGGCATGGCTGCCGCCCGGGCTGAGGACGAAACCCGCTCCGTCATACGAGTTGCTGCACACCGTCACCGTGCCGTCGGTCCCGCACGTCACATCGCGGAAGCTGATGCGTGATCCGGGCAGCAGCCGGTTCGGCAGCTTGTCGAACACGAACAGCGGCCGGTTGTCGCTGACGAACGTGGGCAACCCCCGTTGTCCGCCCGTGACCGCGTTGGCCCCGTCTGGTGCTGCGGGCAGCGGGCCGCTGCAACCGTAATTGCCCGACCCGCGACTGATGGCGCATGCGATATCGCCCGGCACCGCAAATGCGTAGTACTCGCCGTTCTGCATCGCGAAGTCCGACGGCTTCACCGGCGTCAGGGCGTTGAGATTGAGCGGCGGTGGGGGTGGAGGCGGCGGCGGGTCCGCCGCAGCCACGCCGGGGAAACCCACGCCGGCGCCGATCGCCGCGCTCATCAGGGCCGCCAGCATCATTGTGCGCATCACGTCACCATAAGGCGTCACCACCTGGCACGCAGTACTGCCCGGGCGCAAAGTGCCTGCTTCGGTGACCGCGCTTTTCGATCGCTCACTCAGCGTTCGCCCAGTGAGCTGACAGTTGGCGTTGATATGAAATGAGCTGATGTACCAGCTCATTGCGCAGATCTCGCTGATACACGGCTGGTTCCCCGTCGTCGTGCAGCTGATCGCCGCGCTGCTGCTGGGAACCGCCGTGGGCTGGCGTTCGCCGCGCTGGCGCCTACGGATGTTGCCGGCGCTGGTGGCCGCGGCCGCGGTGCTGGCGGGCGTGACCTACTGGTACATCGATTCGATCGGGGTGGCCGGCAACGCCGGCCCGCCGGCGTTGTGGGTCTGGATCGCGCTGACCGCGCTGGCCGTCGGTGTGGCGCTTCTGGGGTGGCTGAGTGCCCGGTGGTGGCGGCGCACCGCGTCGGTGGCGGCGATCGGGGTGTGCGGGCTGGCTTGTGTACTGACACTCAACATGTGGGTCGGATATTTCCCGACCGTGGACGCCATGTGGAAGCAGCTCACGTCGAGTCCGCTGCCGGGGCAGACGGACCGGTTGACCGTGACGAAGATGCAGCTGGCCCACTTCCGGCCCACCAGCGGGGTCCTGGTCCCGGTGACCATCGATTCGACGGCGTCAGGCTTCACGCACCGCGGTGAACTCGTCTACCTACCGCCGGCCTGGTTCGCCAGCAACCCACCGCCGCGACTGCCGGCAGTGATGATGATCGGCTCGCAACTGAACACCCCGGCCGACTGGCTGCGGGCGGGCAACGTCCTGGGCATCATCGACGGATTCGCGGCCGCCCATGACGGCAATGCGCCGGTGTTCGTGTTCGTCGATGCCACCGGTTCGTTCACCAACGACACCGAGTGCGTCAACGGGACCCGGGGCAACGCCGCCGACCACCTCACCAAAGACGTTGTTCCGTATCTGATCTCGAACTACGGCGTGCGCGCCGACCGCGACGGGTGGGGGATAGCGGGCTGGTCGATGGGCGGCACCTGCGCGGTGGACCTGACCCTGATGCACCCGGATATGTTCCGGTCGTTCGTCGACATCGCCGGCGATCTGCGACCGAACACGGGAGACAAGACGCAGACGATCAACCGGCTCTTCGGCGGGGACACCGACGCCTGGGCGGCCTACGATCCGGTCACCATCCTGCGTCGCCACGGTCCGTACTCCGATGTCACAGCGTGGTTCGAGGTGCCCGTTTCCCAGCGCGGCGGAACCACTCACGATCCCACGGCGAATCCCGAGTCGCAGGATGTCGCTGCCACCACGCTGTGCAACGCGGCACGTACCGATGCGATCGCTTGCTCGGTGCAGACGGCTCCGGGCCGGCATGACTGGGCATTCGCCGCCAATGCCTTTGGCGCCGCACTACCGTGGCTGGCCGGTCAGCTGAACACGCCCGGCGTGGCAGCGACCGACCTGCCGCCGTCGACGGTGGGGCAGCAACCCACCAACGTCCAGGCCGCGCCGCGTTAGTTTGACTGGACGAGCAGACGCATAGGTACCCGAGAACGGTGAATTTTGGGTACTTCTGAGTCTGCTCGGCGAGACTACCGGCCCCGCGCCGGCTGAGCAGCAGTGGACGCCGAAGAGGACGGCAGCGTCGACGGACGCTCGATGATCGTCGAATTGGGCCCGCCCACCCGGTAACTGGCGCCACGGTGCTCGTCGGCGAGACGGTCTCCGTGGCCCAGCAGCTTGTTGCGCAGGCTGCCCGGTGCGTACGTCGACTGGTAGGCGCCGCGCTCGGTGAGGACCGGGACGACGTGCTCGATGAACTCCGCGAAGGATCCGGGCGTGATCGCGTAGGCCAGGTTGAAACCGTCGACGTCGGTCTCCTCGACCCACTCCTGCAGGGTGTCGGCGACGTGCACGCCGGACCCGACGATGCGCGGTCCCATGCCGCCGATCTCACCCCACTCGGCGATGTCGCGCACGTTCCACTCACCGCCCTTGTCCGAGGCGGACTGAAAGGCCTTGACCGCCGACAGGATCGCGTTGGAATCGACATTGCCGATCGGCTCGTCGAGGCCGTAGCGGGCCAGGTCCACGCCCATCCAGCCGGACATGAACACCAGCGCGCCCTCGGGATCGCCGTAGGCCAGGTATTCGGCATGCCTGGCGTGGGCCTCTTCGTCGGTTTCGCCGGTGATGATCGTGGTGAGGTTGAAGATCTTGGCCGAGTAAGGATCCCGGCCCGCCAACTCGAGTTCTGCCCGGATCGTGGAAACCGTCTCGCGTAGAAGAGCTTTGGTGGGCGCCGCGGTGAAGATCGCCTCGGCGTTCTCGGCGGCGAATCGCACCCCGCGCGGTGAGGAACCGGCCTGGTAGATGACCGGGGTGCGCTGCAGCGACGGCTCGGCCAGATGTACTCCCGGCACGCTGAAATGTGTACCGGCATGGCCGATGTGGTGCACCTTGGCCGGGTCGGTGAAGACCCCGCGCTCGGCGTCACGCACCACCGCGTCGTCTTCCCAGGAGCCTTCCCAAAGCTTGTAGAGCACCTCGAGGTACTCGTCGGCATGGTCGTAGCGTGCGTCGTGTGCCGGCTGGTCCGTCTGGCCCATGTTGCGTGCTGCGGCAGGCAGATACCCGGTGACGACGTTCCAGCCCACCCGGCCGTTGGTCAGATGATCGAGGGTCGACATGCGCCGGGCGAACGGATAAGGATGCTCGAATCCGGTTCCGGTGGTGATCCCGAACCCCAGGTTCTCGGTCACGAGAGCCATCGCCGACACCAACAGCATCGGGTCGCCCACCGGGATCTGCGCGGCCTGGCGGATCGCCGCCTCGTCGCTGGCTCCGTACACGTCGTAGGTGCCCAGCACGTCGGCGATGAACAAGCCGTCAAAACGGCCGCGTTCCAACAACTTCGCGAGTTCGGTCCAGTAGGTGATGTCCCTGTAGCGCCAGGACTGGTCCTCTGGGTGGCGCCACAGGCCCGGCGACTGATGGGCGACGCAGTTCATGTCGAAGGCGTTGAAGCGGATCACACGAGTCACTGTGCCGAGCATGCCGGGATGCAGCGAAAAGGTCAGTGGTTGCGCTCAGCGGGATTGTTTTTGGCGATGAACCACGAATGAATGGCCCACCAACTGTCGGCTCCTCCAGTGGTGGGTTTGCCGGTCAGCCGCGAAACTTACCGCGTGTCAACAAAGTCGCTGCTGATCTCGGTCCTGAACTGGTTGCGTGCCGGTTACCCGGAAGGAGTGCCGGGAACCGATCGGGTGCCCCTGCTCGCGCTGTTGCGGGCCACGCCACTCACCGAGGAGCAGGTGGCCGAGGTCGTGCGCAATATCGCTGAGGCCGCCGCGCCCGCCGACGTTGACGATCCCATCGAACGCGACGAGATCGCGGAGTTCATCGCCGAAGTCACCGACCACGATGCGGGTCCGGAGAACATTGCACGGGTGGCGGCCAAACTGGCCGCCGCGGGTTGGCCGTTGGCCGGCGTCGAACTGCAGTCGGACGCGGGCCAGGACTCAGAGGCCGGATAACGCGTTACGCCGCGGATTGCGGTCACATAGTGACCGCAATCCGCGGCGTTGACGACTGGGATCTAGCCGCGCAGCGAGGCGGTGTCGATCACGAAGCGGTACCGCACATCGCTGGCCAGTACACGCTCATAGGCCTCGTTGATGTAATCGGGCTGGATGACCTCGATCTCCGGGGTCACGTTGTGCTCGGCGCAGAAGTCGAGCATCTCCTGGGTCTCCGGGATACCGCCGATCATCGAACCGGACAGGCTGCGGCGGTAGGCGCCCAGCGGGAAGAACGGGACCACCAGCGGCTTCTCCGGCGCGCCCAGCTCCACCAACGTGCCGTCGGTCTTGAGCAGGCCCAGGTAGGCGCCGAGGTCGAGATTGGCCGACACGGTGTTGAGGATGAGGTCGAAGCTGCCGGCCAGCTTGCGGAAGGTATCGGGGTCGCTGGTCGCGTAGTACTCGTCGGCGCCCAGCCGCAGGCCGTCTTCCATCTTCTTCAGCGACTGCGACAGAACGGTGACGTGCGCACCCATGGCGTGCGCGAGCTTGACGCCCATGTGGCCCAGGCCGCCGAGTCCGATCACGGCGATCTTCTTGCCCGGACCGGCGTCCCAGTGGCGCAGCGGCGAGAACAGCGTGACGCCGGCGCAGAGCAGGGGAGCGGCCTTGTCCAGCGGGATGCTGTCGGGGATGCGCAGGACGTAGTTCTCGTCGACGACGATCGCGCCGCTGTAGCCGCCGTAGGTCGGGGTGCCGTCGCGCCCCGTCGCGTTGTAGGTGCCGATCATGCCGCCGCCGGTGCAGTACTGCTCCAGCCCGGCCTTGCAGTTGTCGCACTCCCGACAGGAATCGACGAAACAACCGACGCCGACGTGGTCGCCGACCTTGTACTTGGTGACCTCCGAGCCGACCGCGGTGACGACACCGGCGATCTCATGACCGGCCACGACGGGGTAGTTGGGGGTGCCCCACTCGCCCTTCACGGTGTGGATGTCGGAATGGCAGATGCCGGCGAAATGGATGTCGAAGGCCACGTCATGGGGCCCTACCTCACGGCGGGTGATGGTGGTCTTGGCCAGCGGTTCGGTCGCCGAATTGGCGGCATAGGCATAAACAGTGCTCATCAAAGCCCTCTTTGCTCGTCGTCTGTGCGTATCCCGGAAAAGATTAGTCCGGTTAACTGACTACTGCCTGAGACGGCAGTGCGTAGCGTGCAACGACGCAGGCGGCGGCGATAATCCCGCTACCAGGTGTGACATATCTCCCGGGGCAACGCCGGGCGTGGGTCACAACCCGGGCGCGCGGAACGCCCCGTTGAAGGAGGTGCGTTCACATCGGATCAGCCCGGCCAGGGTGTAGGGATCGCGGGCGATGACATCCTCGACCTCCTCTTCGCTGAGGTCCCCGGTGACGAGCACCGCTCCGGTCGCCGATTCCAGACGTCCGGCCAGCACGATGCGGCCCGCGGCCACTTCCTCCTCGAGCCACGCGATGTGGGCGGGGCGGGTCTGGTCGACGACGTCGATGGGTTGCACGTAAGTGGTGGTGAGGACGTGGAACATGCCATGCAGACTACGGGTCGGATGAGCTGTTCTCGTTATGCCTGTCGATTTCGCGGTGGCTACGCGAACGCAGGGCCGCGGCCGCATCGTCGGGGATGCCCAGGACGCGCATACAAGCATCTGCCACGTGGAACGGCATCTCGCAACGTTCCGGACCGGGCGGCATCGACCACACGTTGACCAACGATTCGACGAGCCGGAACGGGAGGTCGGCGGCCGCTTCATGAACGCCGGTCCGCCGGCTCAGCGCGCGACTCACAGACAGATAGTGCAGCCGAAGCCGCTCCCGGTCCGACCAGAACGGTTCAAGCTTGGCTTCACGCAGTTCGGGCAACAGATAGAGCGCACCGAGATTCCACCGGCCGGACATCAGTTGGGCGCCGTCGAACGCCGCCAAGGCGTGCAGATGTTCATCGGCGGTCAATGCGGGTTCGGTGCCCAGCAGGCTCGGGATGAACCCGAGGGTCGGCGCAACGGTCTGCTCGAGCAGCGCGCACAGGATGTCGTCCTTGGTCTTGAAGTAGTGGTAGAGGGACGCCTGGCGGACGCCGACCGCTTCGGCGATCGCCCGCGTCGATGTTCCCGCGTAGCCGGTAGCGGTGAACAATTCGCCTGCGGCGTCGAGGATTTCGTCACGAGCGGTGTGCCCCTGCCGGCGCTGGGCGTGTACCCGTGGTCTTCCTGCCATAGGGCCATGGTTGGCTCTTCGGCCGCGAAGGGCCAGCGCACGGGGTATCGGTCACTCGATAGAAACGCGTGACACGTGACGGTTACCGGGCCCGTCAATTCCTTTACACCTCATTAACGCCTGCGACACCCAGCGACGCGGCCTCCGGTGAAAACTGTCGCTCGACAGGCTGCGGCACACGGAGGTGGCGCGGAATTGCCAAATCGCTTCTGGGAGGCCCACGATGGCTGAGGTCACGATCGACATGACCTTCCCCGCGGATCTCGGCGCAGATGACCCCGCGACTGACGACTCGGCGATACGCGCTGAGACGGTGTCACTCTCACCGCCACAGCAGGTTGCCGCCATCGACGACCTGCGCGTCACCTTTCGCCGCAACGGCCGCGACGTCCACGCGTTGCGCGGAGTCTCTCTCGCCATCGCCCCGGGCGAGATAGTCGGCCTGGTCGGTGAATCCGGTTCCGGCAAAACGGTTCTTGGCTTCACGATGCTCGGCCTGCTGCCCAAGAGCGCCAAGATCGACGGTTCGGTCCGGGTGGCGAACTCCGACATGGTCAACGGCGGAACCAAGGCGCTGCGCAAGGTGCGCCGCCTCGACCTCGGAGCGGTGTTCCAGGATCCGATGACCTCGCTCAACCCGACGATGCGGATCGGCAAGCAGGTGGCGGAGGCGGCAGGCAGCGAGCAAGAGGCGCTGCGACTGCTCACCGCGGTCGGCATCCCGGAACCCAAGCGCCGGATGCGGGCGTACCCGCACGAACTCTCCGGCGGGTTGCGTCAGCGCGTGATGATTGCGATGGCGGTCGCGGGTGACCCCGAACTCGTCATCGCCGACGAACCGACCACCGCGCTCGACGTCACCGTTCAGGCCCAGGTGTTACGGCTGCTGCAGCGGTTGCGAGACGAGATCGGTTGCAGCATCGTGCTGATCACCCACGACCTGGGCGTTGCCGCGCAGATCTCGGACCGCATCGCGGTGCTCTACGCGGGGCGTATCGCCGAGATCGGCCCCGCCGCCGACGTGCTGGCCCGCCCCGCCCATCCCTACACCAAAGGACTCCTCGGCAGCCGGCTCACCCTGGACACCGCACGGGACCGGAAGCTCGCGGCGCTGCCCGGCGCGGTGCCCAGCCCGGCGTCACCTTTGCCCGGATGTGCCTTCGGGCCGCGGTGTACCGCGGCCACCGGAGAATGTTCGACGTCACTGCCGGAACCCGTTGTCGTTGCACCCCAACGGGTCAGCGCTTGTATCCGGCCGATGGCGGACATCGGCGGTACGGTGGCATCGTCGGCCGTCGGCGAGCTGTTCCCGGTCAAGGAGCCTGCCAGCGACGAGCAGCCACCTGCCGTGGCGCTGGCCAATGTCGCCAAGACATTCGCGGTGTCTCGGCGGTGGCTGGACCGTTCGGCCGACAATCACGGAAAGCTGCACGCGCTGCGCGGCGTGACCATGCGTGTGCGCCAGGGCGAATCCGTGGCACTGGTCGGGGAGAGCGGTTCGGGCAAGTCGACACTGTTGCGGATCATCGCCGGACTGGAGACTCCGACCTCGGGATCTGTTCAGGTGGCCGGCGGTCAACGCCCGCAGATGGTCTTCCAGGACGCGGGTGCCTCACTGACACCGTGGCTGTCCGTCGGTGAGCTGATCGCCGAGCGGTTGCGGGCCACAAAGATGTCGGCGGCTCAGCGCCGTACCGCCGTGGCGGAGGTACTCGAACGGGTCGGTCTGCCGGTCGAGGTGGCCAAAGCGCGCTCGGGAGAGCTGTCCGGCGGTCAGCGCCAACGGGTTTCGCTGGCGCGGGCCACCGTCGTGCCGCCGTCGGTGTTGCTGTGCGACGAGCCGACCAGCGCGCTCGACGTGTCACTGGCGGCGTCCGTCCTCAACCTGATCGGGGATCTGCGCCGCAGCCTGGACATGTCCGTCGTCTTCGTCACCCACGATCTGTCCGTCGCCCGGGTGGTGGCCGACCGGATTGCCGTGATGTACCTGGGTCGCATCGTCGAGATCGGACCCGCGGATCGTGTGATCGGCGACCCGGCCCATCCGTACACCCAGGCACTCGTCGATGCGATCCCCGACCTGGGCCGCGAATCACACGTGCTGCCCGGCGAACCGGCCAGCCCATTGTCCCCGCCGGATGGCTGCGCATTCCACCCCCGATGTCCGATCGCGGTACCGGCCTGCGGCGGTAGCGAACTCGACGTCCGGTTGGAGGGCACACCGGGCAACCCTCATCACGTTGCGTGCATCGAAAGGCGGGCGGTCTGATGGCGATAGCCGTTGCGTTCCCCACGCTGGCCGACGGGCGGACCCGCCTGCGGTTGTCGTGGTCGTGGCCACGGTCCACGGTGCTCAACTGGGCCGGATTCTCGATGGTGATCGTGTTGACGATGCTCGTCATCGCGGTGCCGCTGATCGCCCCGCACGACCCGCTCACACCGGTGGGGATGCCGCTGCAAGCGCCGGGAAAGAACGGGTTCTTGCTCGGCACCGACAGCGTCGGCCGCGACATCCTGTCCCGCGTTCTCTACGGCGCGCGGTCCAGCTGGTTCGCGGCGCTGGTCGTGGTCGCCGTCGGCCTGGCGATCGGCGGGCTCGTCGGCCTGATCGCCGGCGCGTCGGGAGGCTGGATCGACTCCCTGTTGATGCGCATCACCGACGCGTTCCTGTCCTTGCCCGCCCCGGTGCTCGCGATCGCCGTGGTCGCCGCGCTCGGACCGAGTTTCGTGCACACCCTGATCGCGGTGTCGATCGTCTGGTGGCCGTTCTACGCCAGACTGGTACGCGGCGAGGTTGCGCGCATGGCCGCCCGCCCACACGTCGAGGCCGCCAAACTGGCTGGGGTGAGCCGGTTCCGGCTCGCGACGCGCCACCTGCTTCCGGGTGCGGTGCCGAATGCCCTCGTCGCCGCCAGCCTGGATCTGGGCACCCTGATCCTCACCGTGGCCGCACTGTCGTTCCTCGGGCTCGGGCAGGCCGCGCCTGCGCCTGAGCTGGGTGCCGACTCGGCCCGAAACCTCAGCTATTTCCTGCAGCAGTGGTGGATCCCGGTGATGCCGGGTCTCGGTGTCCTGGTTCTGGCGCTCGTCGGAAACATCGCCGGGGACTGCCTGCGCAACCTGATGAAGAACCGGTGAGTGAGAGGAGTTCTTGAGTGAAGACTTTCGTTGCTTCCCGCCTGAGTGCGATGGTGGCGATCCTGATCGCCCTTACCGGAGTGATGTTCGTTCTCCAGCACGTCTCGCCGCTGGACCCCGTGAAGGCGCAGTTGGGCGCGCAGGCTTCGGCGCAAGCGGTCGCCGCCAGGCGCGAGGAACTCGGTTTGAACCAGCCGGTGCTCGTACAGTTCTGGCACTACCTGACCAATGCGGTGACCGGTGATCTGGGAACCTCCTACCGCACCCGTCACCCCGTGTTGTCGGACCTCGGCAGCTTCCTGCCTGCCACCTTGGAACTCGCGATGTTCGGGATCGCCATCGCACTGGTGCTGGCGGCCCTGCTGGCATTCAGCACCACGTTGAAGTGGCCTGGTGCCCAGGTACTTCGGGCGGTCTTGTTCACCGGCGCGGCGGCACCGATGTTCCTGCTCGGCATCCTCGGGCTGATCGTGTTCTACCAGAACCTGGGGTGGGTTCCGGCCAATGGGCGTATCGCGGTGGCGAATCCACCCACCGGGCCGACGGGCCTGCTCACCGTCGACGGACTTGTGCACGGCCGCTTCGACGTGGTGGTCGATGCCGTGCAGCACCTGATGCTGCCCGCCCTCGTGATCGCGATCGGGCCCGCTGTGGCGATCGGGCGGGTGCTGCGCAGCAGCCTGATGACCGATATCGACAGCGACTACGCGCGGACAGCCCGGGCCAAGGGGTTGTCCGAGGGCCGGATCATGACGCGCCACGTGCTGCGCAACTCGGTCGGGTCTGCTTTGTCGATGACCGGTCTTCAAGTGGGCCTGATGTTCTCGGGCGTGCTCGTTGTGGAGCAGGTGTTCGGGTGGCCCGGCATCGGCCAGTACATCGCGCAGAGCATCCCGGTCGCCGACTTCCCGGCCATCGCCGGCGTCACCTTGATGTTGGGTGCGCTCTATGTAGTCATCAACACCGCCGTGGACCTGCTCCAGGCGGCAGCCGATCCCCGTATCGCAGTTATAGGAGGTTAGGTGCCCAAACAGCCACTCATCGTGGGTAATCCAGTTCTTGTCGTGGTCGACATACAGGAGGGCGGTGCAATGTCGGCGCAGGACGCCGGGATTCCGGTGATGCCCGGTCATGCCGAGCGCGTCGCCGTCGCCGAGAAGCTGCTCGCCGCAGCGCGTGCGGCGGATGTACCGGTGGTGTTCTTCCAGGAGGTGCACCGGCCCAGCGGCATCGACTTCGGCCGCGAGCTCGACGGCACCGAGGGCGTCCACTGCGTCGAGGGTCAGCCCGGCACCGACCTGGAACCCACCCTGCGGCCGCTGCCCGACGAGTTCCACATCGTGAAGCGGCGTTACTCCGGTTTCATCGGAACGGATTTCGAGATCGTGCTGTCAGGCCTCAAGGCCTCGACGCTCATCCTCATCGGCGGACTCACCGACGTGTGTGTGCACTACACCTTCGCCGATGCGCATCAGCGTGACTTCTACGTCCGCGTCGTCACCGACTGCGTGGGCGGGTCGTCGCAGTACCGGCACGATGCCGCGCTCGATGCCATGGAGTACCTGCAGACCGGTGCACTACGAACCTCCGACGAGATCCTCGCCGCCTTCTCCGAACTCGCCACGTCCCAACCCCTTCTCGAAGGAGCCGCCCGATGATCAAGCGATGGAAGACCATGGCCGCCGTGAGTGCGGCGGCGGCATTGCTGCTGAGCGCCTGCGGAGGTTCGGATTCCGGGAGCGGCACACCCAGCGCGGCGCCGACCGACAAGGTGCTGCACCTGTCGTTCCTGCAGGACCCGGGCCAGCCGCCCGACCCTGACATCTACTACGCCGGCCAGGGTCTGCTGCTGACCACGAATATCTACGAGGGCCTGCTGCAGTACAAGGCGGGGACCGACAAGCCCGTGCTGGAACCTCTGCTGGCCACCGAGTGGAAGGTGTCGCCGGACAACAGGGTCTTCGATTTCAAACTGCGCGAAGGCGTCAAGTTCCATGACGGCACCCCGTTCACCGCGGAAGCTGTCAAGGCGTCCTTCGATCGCAGACTGGCGGTCAACCAGGGGCCGGCCTACATGGTCAAGGACGTGGAATCGGTTACCCCACACGGTGATTACGACGTCACCGTCACCCTGAAGGCGCCCAACGCGGCGTTTCTCGACTATCTCGCGTGCGCGTACGGGCCCAGGATGCTGAGTCCTCAGGGACTCCAGCAGAACGCGGGCTCCGATCACGCACAGAGCTACCTGACCAACCACGATCTGGGGACCGGCCCGTACACGCTCACCGCGGCCGAGGTCGGATCGCGCTACGCGTTGGCGTCATTCCCGGAGTATTGGGGCGCCAAGCCGTACTTCGAGAAGGTCGAGATGCCGGTGATCACCGACGTTTCGGCGCAACAGCTCCAGTTCAACAACGGGCAGCTTGCCGCGATCCTGCATGACCTGCCCTCGTCAGCGGTCCAGTCCTATTTGGACAACAAGGCATTCGCGAACTACTCGCTGCCGACCATGATGTCGAACTACCTGTACGTGAACCCGCACAAGGGCATGATGACCGATGCGAAGAACCGCACCGCGGTGCTGCAGGCGATCAACGTCGACGAGCTGGTCAAGCAGACGTACTTCGGGCGCGGCGATGTGGCCGGACAGATCTATCCGCCCAACATGATGGCCTCGGACTTCGCCAATCAGGATGTGGCTCACGATCCGTCGGTGCTCAGCGGCATCGCAGGGGGACTGCCCGCCGACCAGAAAGCCATCACGATCGGCTATGACTCGAGTAATCCCGACAATCAGCTGGTCAGCAATCTGCTCCAGACACAGCTTGCCGCTGCGGGATTGACCGCAAAGGTTCAGGCCTACCCGACGTCAGAAATCTACGGCTGGGTCGGTACCGACGGTCAGTCGGCTCCGGAGATCTTCACCGCCCTGGCCTGGCCGGACGCGCCCTCGCCGTACACCTGGGGGCACATCTCGTGGGATCCCGACGGCGGGCTGAACTACCTGGGCTGTTCGGCACCACCGGTCACCGATGCGTTGGCCAGTGGCTTGCCCACCGGTGACTCCGCGGTGTTCTCGCGGGCCGGGCTGGAAGCTGTGAAGACCGGCTGCTGGCTCAACATCGCCGACGTCAACGACTTCATGGTGGCCCAGCCCTGGCTCAAAGGTGTCGAACAGTCCCACGTGGTGACCAACCCCAACTCCCTGCGGCTCGCCGCGCTGTCGGTGGGCTGATGGCGACGCTGGTCCGCAAGAGCGGAGTCCGCCACATCATCCTGCTCACCCTGGGTTGGGAGGAACTTCCGAAATCGGTGTCGGTGTACGGGGCCCCGGCCGCGGAGCGCATGCGCGAACCCGTTCCGGGCGTGTTGCTCCAGACCGATGGGGGCTGGGTGCTGCTCGACACGGGATTCAACACCGCGCTCGTGCGTGACCCCGCGTTGTACCGGCGGTTCTTCCCGACGGTGGAATACCGACCGGTGCTACCGGGGCCCGGCGAGCCGATCGAGCAGCGGCTCGCCGAGGTCGGGGTGGACTTCGACGACATCCACACCGTGGCGGTGAGCCATCTGCACCACGACCATGCCGGCGGGCTCAAGCTGTTCGCAGGCAAGGTCCCGGTGCACGCCCAGCGCCGCGAGCTCGAATACGGTCTGTCGAACCACCCTGAGCCGGAACGCAATGCGATCGTCCGGGTGGACTTCGACGATCCGAACATCGACTGGCGGCTGGCCGACGGCGAGGCCACGATCGCCCCCGGCATCTCCGCGATCCCGACGTACGGACACACGCCAGGGCATCAGAGTTTCGCGGTGGAGCTCGACGAGTCCGTCGGCGGAGGCGGGTTCGTGTTCGCGTTCGATGCCGCGGATCTGACCGAGAACATCGAGCACGAGCTCCCGATCGGCGGGTTCATCGACGTCGAGCCCGAGGAAACGGTCGAACCGATCCGCAAGCTCAAGAAGCTGGCGCGCGACAAGCGATATCAGTTGATTCCCGGCCATGACCCGGAGGTGTGGCCGGGCCTGACCGAGCACTTCCACGAGCGCTTCGGGCCCGTCACCTCGGAAGCCCATCATGGCTGACCTCGTGCTCCGGGCGCAGCGGGTCCTGCTGGACGGCGAGCTGCGGCCGGCGTCCGTGGCCGTCACCGGCGGAGTCATCACGGACGTCGGGACTGTGGATGCCGATGCGCGGGCACCGATCCAGATCGATGTCCCGGCCCACGCGGTGCTGCTGCCCGGCTTCGTCGACACCCATGTCCACGTCAACGAACCGGGCACGGATTGGGAGGGATTCGAAACGGCGACCGCTGCGGCGGCCGCTGCCGGGATCACCACCATCGTGGACATGCCGCTGGATTGCCGTCCGGTGACGACCACAGTGGCGGCGTTGCGGACCAAACAGGCAGTGGCCGAAGGGAACTGCCGTGTCGACGTCGGGTTCTGGGCGGGCGTGGTGCCGGAGAATCTGGGGGAGTTGGAGTCGCTGGCAGCCGCGGGCGTCCGCGGGTTCAAATGCTTCCTCGCCGACTCCGGCAACCCCGACTTCGGGTACCTGACTCCCGGGCAGTTCCGTACCGCGATGAGCCGGATCGCCGAAGTCGGTTCGGTGCTGTTGGTGCACGCCGAAAGCCATCGGGTGATCGCCGGCAGCGCACCGCCGCACGGGCGGCACTACTCATCATTCCTGCGATCCCGTCCCGATGCCGCCGAAGAGGATGCGGTGGAACTGGTGCTCGATACCGCGGCCGCGAGTGGCGCGCGAGCCCACATCGTGCATGTGTCGAGCGCGAACGTGCTGCCGATGCTTGCCGACGCCAAACGCGCGGGCGTCGCGGTGACAGCCGAGACCTGTCCGCACTACCTGACGTTCACCGCGGAGGCGATTCCCGACGGCGGCACCGAGTTCGCCGCCTGCCCACCTGTCCGAGACGCCGCCAACCGTGACCGGCTGTGGGACGGCCTGCTGGACGGGACCCTGGACATGGTGGTGTCGGATCATTCACCGTGTTCCCCGAAGCTCAAGGCGGACGGGGATTTCGGGCGGGCCTTCGGCGGTGTCAGCTCATTGCAGGTCGGGCCGAGCGCGGTGTGGGCACATGCGGCGCAACGAGGGTTCGGACTGCCCGATCTGAGCCGCTGGATGGCGCAGCAGCCCGCCGCGCTGGCCGGGTTCGCCGACCGGGGGAGCATCGCACCTGGTCTGCGGGCCGACCTGTGCGCCTTCGATCCCGATGCGGAAACACCCGTGCACAGCGATGATCTTCGCCACCGTCACCGCGTGAGCCCGTACGACGGCGTGACGGTCCGGGGAGCGGCGCTGCAAACCTGGGTGGCCGGCGTGCCGGTGCTGGAGACGGTGGCGGCATGAGGATTCTGATACTCAATCCCAACACCTCAGGGTCGATGACCGCCGAGGTCGCCGCAGCGGCCGCCGAAGTGGCTCATACCGACACCGAGATCATCTGTCTGGCACCGCGGTTCGGCAGCGTGGCGATCGACTCGGCCGCCGAGAGCTACCTGGCTGCCGTCGGCATGATGGACCTGGTCGTCAGGCTGACCCAAGCCGGCGAATTCGATTTCGACGCCGTCGTCGTGGCCGGATTCGGTGAGCACGGCAGGGATGCACTCGCCGAAATGCTGACCGTGCCGGTGTTCGACATCGCCGAATGTTCGGCTCACGTCGCGCATCTGATCGGCCGGAGGTTCTCCGTCGTGACCACGCTCGCCCGATCGATCGCCCCGATCGAAGACCGGCTGCTGCTGGCCGGGCTCGACGCACACTGTGCGTCGGTGCGGGCCTGCGGACTGGACACCGCCACGGTCGATGCCGATCCGGAAGGCGCGATCCAGGCCATCGTGGATGAGGCAGCGCGAGCGGTCACCGACGACGGGGCCGACGTGATCTGTCTGGGGTGTGCGGGGATGTCCGGGGTCGTCGACGCGGTCACCGCCAAGCTGGGCGTGCCCGTCGTCGACGGGGTTGCCGCGGCGGTCGGTCTCGCCCAGGCCGTGGTCGGACTGGGGTTGTCGACCAGCAAGGCCGGGGTCTACGCACCGGGCCCGGACAACCCGCGCAGCCACTGGCCCATCTCACATGCCCTTGGAGTGGACGGATGATCCCGGCAGTACCAGGTGTGGACCTCGCCTCACGGGTCGTCGGCGGCAGCGTGGTGGCCGCCAGCGACGAGTCGTTCGGCTTCAAGGAGCGGCTGGTCGATCCGGCCGAACCGGCGTTCGTGCCGGGCACCTTCGATCTGCGCGGGGAGATCGTCGACGGCTGGGAGACCCGCCGCCATGCCGGGCCCGGTGGCGACTGGGCGATCGTGCGTCTCGGTTCGCCGGGGCGGCTGTGCGCCGTCGATGTCGACACCCGCTTCTTCTCGGGCAACCATCCGCAAGCCTGCCGCCTGGACGCGGCTGTGCTCGCACCCAGCGCCGACGCGACGGATCCCGACGTGCAATGGACCACCATCGTGGAACCCACCGCGTTGAAACCCGATTCGAACAACCTGATGACGGTGACCGACCGCCGTCGCTGGACGCACATACGGCTGTCGCTGGCGACCGACGGTGGTGTGGCTCGGTTGCGTGCCTATGGCGAGGTGATACCCGACCCGGCGTTGTGGTCCGACGTCACCATCGAGGTATCCGGCCTGGAGCAAGGCGGCCGCGTCGAATGGTGCAGCGACGCGTTCTATTCCGACGCCGGTTCGCTGGTGGCCCCCGACCGGCCGCGCAACATGGGCGATGGCTGGGAAACGCGCCGCCGCCGGGACATCGGCCCGGAGGATCACGACGCGGTGGTGATCTCCTTCGCCGTACCGACCGATCTGAAGCGCATCGAGATCGACACGTCCTACTTCGTGTTCAACGCGTCGCCGGAGGTGGCCGTTCTCGGCGCCGGGGTACGTGCGGACGACGAACGCGGCTGGGCGGCGGTGCAATTCGACATTCCTGTGCTCAGCCGCGTGCGACTGGCCGCCGACGCCAGGCAGGTTTTCGTGGTTGATGCCCGTGGCGTCACCGCATTGCGGGTGCAGGCGTATCCCGACGGCGGCATCGCCAGGGTGCGCGCGTCGGGCACACCGACCGTCCAAGGGCTGCAACAGCTTCGAGAGAAGTGGACGGAGTGCTCGTGAGCGATGTTCTGGCGTCGGACTGCGCGGGATTGTGGCGGCGCACCTTGCTGATCGAGGCCGACGGAACGCGTGACACCGGGACGGACGTCGTGTGGTTGCAGGCCGGTAGCGCCTACGTCGACTCCCGCGGCTTCGGTGGTGAGCTGGTCCAGCGGGGCACCGTGTTCTCCTGGCGACGTGACGTCGAGCTGGTGCCGTCGGGCCCTGCTCCCGACGAGGGTGAGATGCGCTGGGACGGGGACACTCTGATCGAGACCGGCGTGCATGAAGACTACGTCGAGCATTGGGTGCGCGATCCCGGTCCGACAACCCCTCGCGGCGGGTTTTTCCTGCGTGCACCCGACGGAGGCCAGGCCCTCCTGGTGCGGGTCGGGCCGATCTTCGGGTGGCTGGGCGCCGGTGAGGCGGTGATCGACACGGTGGGCGGACCGCGATGGGCCGCACTCGCCGTCGAATTGGAAGGTCAGCAGATTCAGGCCAACGGCGTGCTCTGGGTCGTGGAACGAACTGAAGGGACAGTGAATCTGTGAGTGGCACAACATCGTTGGCGGCGTTCATGTCCGTGCCGATCATCGACATCAGCGGGCTGCGTTCGCCCCGGCGTGACGAGCGGGAACGGGTCGCGGCCGAGATCGGCGCGGCGGCCCGCGAAGTCGGCTTCTTCTACATCAGCGGATCCGGCATCGAGGAGTCGGTGTTCGAGCGGATGCTCGCTGCCACCAAGCAGTTCTTCGCACTGCCGCTGGAGGAGAAGATGCGCAGCTATATCGGGCTGTCGCAGTGTCACCGCGGTTATGTGCCGGTAGGGGAGGAGGGCCTCGAATCCGACAGCCCTCCCGACCTGAAGGAAGCCTTCGACACCGCGCTCGACCTGCCGGCCGACGACCCCGACCATCTGGCGGGCAACCCGATGCTCGGACCGAACACCTGGCCCGATCTGCCCGGATTCGCCGAAGCGGTGACGCCCTACTACCAGGCTGTGATCGACGTTGGCCGGCAACTGTTGTGGGCGTTCGCGGTGGCGCTGGGGGAGGACCCCGAGGTGTTCTCCCGGCACGCCACGAAGACACCCAGCCAACTGCGGTTGATGCACTACCCGTACAACGCCGACGCGCAGGACGGACAGGGTATCGGCGCACACACCGACTACGAGTGCTTCACGCTGCTCAAGCCCACCGCGCCCGGCCTGGAAGTGCTCAACGGCGCCGGCGAGTGGATCGACGTGCCACCGGTGGACGGGACGTTCGTCGTCAACATCGGAGATCTGCTCGAACTGTGGACCAACGGAACGTTCGTGGCGACCAGTCACCGGGTGCGCCGCGTGGCGCAGGAGCGCTACTCGTTCCCACTGTTCTTCAACGTCGACTATCACACCGAGGTGAAACCGCTGCCCCGGTTCGTCGCGACCGACGGGCCCCAGCGCCAGCCACTGCGAGCCGGTGAGCATCTGTTCGCTCAGACCGCGCAGACCTTCGCGTATCTGCGCCGCCGGATGCAGGCGGGGGAACTGGTGCTACCCGACGGGTCCCTGGCCACCGGGCAATTCGGTCAGCAGGCCGTGTACGGAGTCGATGGCCGGATCAGTTGATCGGGGCGTTCACCCAGCGCAGGTCATCGAGGATGCCGCGGGCGGCCACGATGTTCTGACCGGTCTGCCAGACCTCGTTGTTCACCACGAACACCCGGTTGTCCTTGGCGGCGGACAGGGCCCGCCACGCCGGGCTCTGCAGGATCTTGGGTGCGTTGTCCCTGGCCGCCTCGGATGCGAACGAGACGTAGACGATGTCCGCGTCGGCGATGCGGTAGTCGGCGTCGGTGGTGCCGAGCTCCTCGTAGGGTTTGTCGGTAAACCGTTGCGCGGCAGGTCGATCCAATCCGACTGCGGCCAGCACGCTGCCGGCGAAGGTGTCAGTGCCGTACACGCGGACGGTGTTCTCGGTCAGCTGCACCACCGAGGCCTGGAAGTGCCCGGCGTCATTCTGCGCTCCGGCGTCGCGGGCGGCATCGTCGAATTTCGCGATCAGGTCCGCCGCGGCGTCCCTGCGACCCGTCGCCTCGCCCACCGCACGCAGTGTGTCGCGCCAGGCGGCCCCGGGCGCCCCGGTGAACACGGTCGGGGCGATCGCCGACAGCGCGCCGAACGACGCCGGAGTGAGGCTCGCGGAGCCGAGGATCAGTTCGGGGTTGGCCGACTTGATGGCCTCGAGGTCCGGCGCGTTCCGGGAACCGGCCGGGGCGACCCCGTGCACGACGGCTCCCAGATAGGAGGGCTGCTCGGACGAACCGTCCGGAAGTGCGGCCGCGACGATGCGGGACTGCAGACCCAGCGCGCACAACGCATCGAGCTGGTCCCCGGACAGCGCGACGATGCGCTGCGGATCGCCGCGCACCTCGGTGGACTCCGAGATATCCGAGCTGTTCGCTCCGCCTCCTCGGGCATTGCGGACGTCGCGCGCCGACTGATCGGCCGCGGCCGGCTCGGCCGCGCAGGATTCGTCGGGGCGGCGCTGATTGCCCAGCACGCCGGAATCGGCGATCTTGGTGACACTGGTCGTCATCGACGTCTGCGCCTGCTGCGTCTGCTCGGCAGAGCCGCACCCGCTGGCGAGGGTCGCGGCCGCGGCGATCACCGCGACTACGGCGCGGGGTCGGTTGGTCAGCACCGGGCGACCGTAACATTCACCGCTTTGTCGCTGGTCAGGACCTCGCGGCCGAAAGACGCGACGCTGCGGCGCCACGCAGTACGACAGTTTGTAGGACCCAGGGACGCCGAGGCCGCCGGGAGCGTTAGGATTCAGTTCGATAAGCGGGATTTCCCGACGAATCTTTGGAGGATCTCTTGGTAGCCGAAGCGCCCCCAATCGGAGAACTCGAGGCACGTCGTCCTTTTCCGGAACGGATGGGCCCCAAGGGCAACCTGATCTACAAGCTCATCACCACGACCGATCACAAGCTGATCGGCATCATGTACTGCGTCGCCTGCTTCGCCTTCTTCTTCATCGGCGGGCTGATGGCGCTGTTCATGCGTACCGAACTGGCGATGCCTGGCCTGCAGTTCCTGAGCAATGAGCAGTTCAACCAGCTGTTCACCATGCACGGCACGGTGATGCTGCTGTTCTACGCCACCCCGATCGTGTTCGGGTTCGCCAACCTGGTGCTCCCGTTGCAGATCGGCGCGCCCGACGTGGCGTTCCCGCGGCTGAACGCCCTGTCGTTCTGGCTGTTCCTGTTCGGCGCGCTGATCGCCCTTGGCGGCTTCATCACGCCGGGCGGTGCCGCGGACTTCGGCTGGACGGCCTACTCGCCGCTGACCGACGCCATCCACTCGCCGGGAGCCGGCGGTGACCTGTGGATCCTGGGCCTGGCCGTCGGTGGTCTTGGCACCATCCTCGGTGGCGTCAACATGATCACCACCATCGTCTGCATGCGTGCGCCCGGTATGACCATGTTCCGGATGCCGATCTTCACCTGGAACATCCTGGTGACCTCGATCCTGGTGCTGATCGCGTTCCCGATCCTGACCGCGGCGCTGTTCGGCCTGGCCGCCGACCGCCACCTGGGCGCACACATCTACGACCCGGCCAACGGCGGTGTCCTGTTGTGGCAGCACCTGTTCTGGTTCTTCGGTCACCCCGAGGTGTACATCATCGCGCTGCCGTTCTTCGGCATCGTGTCCGAGATCTTCCCGGTGTTCAGCCGCAAGCCGATCTTCGGTTACACCACGCTGATCTACGCCACCATCAGCATCGCGGCCCTGTCCGTCGCGGTGTGGGCACACCACATGTACGCCACCGGTGCGGTCCTGCTGCCGTTCTTCTCCTTCATGACGTTCCTGATCGCGGTCCCGACCGGTATCAAGTTCTTCAACTGGATCGGCACGATGTGGAAGGGCCAGCTGACATTCGAGACGCCGATGCTGTTCTCGGTCGGCTTCCTGATCACCTTCCTGCTGGGTGGCCTGTCCGGCGTGCTGCTGGCCAGCCCGCCGATCGACTTCCACGTCACCGACAGCTACTTCGTCATCGCGCACTTCCACTACGTGCTCTTCGGCACCATCGTGTTCGCCACCTACGCGGGCATCTACTTCTGGTTCCCGAAGATGGTCGGACGTCTGCTCGACGAGCGCCTGGGCAAGCTGCACTTCTGGCTGACCTTCATCGGTTTCCACACCACGTTCCTGGTGCAGCACTGGGTCGGTGACGAGGGCATGCCGCGCCGCTACGCCGACTATCTGCCCACCGACGGGTTCACCACGCTCAACGTGATCTCCACGATCGGTGCCTTCATCCTGGGCATCTCGACGCTGCCGTTCGTGTGGAACGTGTTCAAGAGCTGGCGCTACGGCGAGCCCGTGACCGTCGATGATCCCTGGGGTTACGGCAACTCGCTGGAGTGGGCGACCTCGTGCCCGCCGCCGCGGCACAACTTCACCGAGCTGCCCCGGATCCGTTCGGAGCGCCCGGCGTTCGAGCTGCACTACCCGCACATGGTCGAGCGGATGCGTGCCGAGGCCCACGTCGGCCGCACGCATCATCCAGAGCTCGAGTCTGCGGACAGCTCCAGCTGACGGGTGGCAGCATCCGGGGGTGAGCACGTCGAGGATGTTTCGATGATCGGTGCTCCGCGAGAGCGCTCGTCGGTACTGATCACCGTCACCGGAGTCGATCAGCCCGGTGTCACATCGGCGCTGTTCGAGGTGCTCGCCCGCCATCAGGTCGAACTACGCAACGTCGAACAGGTCGTGGTCCGCGGCCGGCTCACCCTGGGTGTGCTGGTCGCGGCGCCGGCCGAGACGGTCGACGGCGATGCGCTCCGCAGCGACGTCGAGACGGCGATTCACCGGCTCGGCCTGGACGTGACGATCGAGCGCAGTGACGACATGCCCGTCATGCGCGAGCCTTCGACCCACACCATCGTGGTGCTGGGCCGCCCGATCACCGCCGAGGCGTTCAGTGTGGTGGCCCGTGCGGTCGCGGGTCTGGGCGTCAACATCGACACGATCCGCGGAGTGTCCGACTATCCGGTGACCGGCCTGGAACTCCGGGTCTCTGTGCCGGCCGGAGCCGCGTACAGCCAACTGCAGTCGGCGTTGGCCCAGGTGGCCGTCGACGAAGGCGTCGACATCGCACTCGAGGACTACAGCCTGGCCCGGCGGGCCAAGCGGCTCATCGTCTTCGACGTCGACTCCACCCTGATCCAGGGTGAGGTCATCGAGATGCTGGCCGCCCGGGCCGGTATGGAAGCCCAGGTGGCCGCCGTCACCGAGGCGGCGATGCGCGGCGAACTGGATTTCGCCGAATCCCTGCACCGCCGGGTGGCGACCCTGGCGGGTCTGCCCGCCTCCGTGCTCGACGATGTCGCCGAACAGGTGGAGCTGACGCCCGGTGCCCGGACCACCATCCGGACCCTGCGCCGGCTCGGCTTTTACTGCGGTGTGGTGTCAGGCGGCTTCCGACAGGTCATCGAGCCGCTCGCGCACGAACTCATGCTCGATTACGTGGCCGCCAACGAACTGGAAGTCGTTGACGGCAAGCTGACCGGGCGGGTCATCGGCCAGGTCGTCGACCGGCCCGGAAAAGCCAAGGCGCTTCGCGATTTCGCCCAGCAGGTCGGCGTGCCCATGGAACAGACCGTGGCCGTGGGCGACGGGGCCAACGACATCGACATGCTGGCGGCAGCGGGCCTCGGTGTCGCGTTCAACGCCAAACCCGCGTTGCGTGAGGTCGCCGATGCGTCGCTGAGCCATCCCTACCTGGACACGGTGCTGTTCATCCTCGGTGTCACCCGCGGTGAGATCGAGGCCGCCGACGCCCAGGACGGCGTGCTGCGCCGCGTCGAGATCCCCGAGGACTGACATCGCGGAGGGTGAACCGGCAGCCACCCTGAAGTAGGGTGTGGGCATGGCGAACCTGAAGCACACGGTCGTGGTTGGCGCGTTCGCCGTTGCGGCAGTCCTGGGACAGTTGGCGGTCGCGGCCCCGGCCGAGGCCAAGCGATGCCCGTCGGGGACGGTGCAGACAAAGTTCGAGGGTGTGTGCGTGGCCGGTTCGTCCGGCGGCGGGATGGGCGCGGTGGCGCCGCCCGTGATGGCGCCGAGCGCCGGGGGAACCAACATCACGAACCAGCCGGGCCAGCTGCCGACGGTGAACGGGATTCCGTGCACCATCGAGCATTACAGCACCTGCTACGCGATGTCGCAGCAGCCTTGATCGCCGACTAGACCACCAGCGTCTGTGGCTGCGCGCTGAGCGTGCCGGTGATGCTGTGCCAGGCCCGCACCAGTAGATTCACGGCCTCTTCGAGTTCAGGTTCCGGCAGCGCATAGGGCAGCCGGATGAACCGCTCCAGCGTGCCGTCGACACCGAACCGCGGCCCCGCGGGCACATCCAGACCCAGCCGCATCGCCGCGGCCGACAACGCCGTGCTCATCGGCGCGGGGAGCTTCACCCACAGTGACATTCCGCCGCGGCCGTGCCCGGGCTGCCAGTCCGGGAGTTCCCGGGCCAGCAGTGCCACCAGGAACTCCCGCCGCGCCCGGATGATCTCGCGCCGTTCCGGCAGTACCTCCGTGCGCATCGCGAGCAACCGCGCTGCCGCGAGTTGTTCCAGGATCGGGGTGCCGAGGTCCACCGAGGGCCGGATCGCGGCGATGGTGGCCAGCGTGCCGCGCTCGGCGCGGATCCAGCCGACCCGCAGGCCGCCCCAGAACGACTTCGACATCGAGCCGATGGTCAGCACCAGATCATTGCGGGGTACCGAGGCCGCCAGCGGCTCGGGCGGCGCGGCGTCGATCCACATGTCGACGATCGATTCGTCGACGATGGTGCGGGTGCGGGTATCGGAAATGATCTGCCCCAACCGCTCTCGCTCGGCGGCCGGCAGGGTGAACCCGGTCGGGTTGTGGCTGTCGGGAACCAGGTAGGCCAGGCTCGGGGCGAGCTGCCGCAGCGCGGCCTGCACGGCGTCGAGCTCCCAGCCGTCTTCGGTGAGCGCGACCGGCACCGCTCGCGCTCCCGCGGTCGAGATCGCCGACAGCGCACCGTGGTAGGTGGGTTGCTCGACGAGTACCCGGTCGCCGGGCTGGGTGTGGCTGGCCAGGATCAGTCCGATGGCGTGCTGGGCGCCGCTGGTCACCATGATCTGACTCGGATCGGTGGGCAATCCTCTGGCGCAATATCTTTCGGCGATCGCCGCGCGCAGTGGACCGACGCCCATCAGTTCGTGACCGGGCTCGCGCAGATACGGCGCGATATCGCGGGCGGCTTCGGCGAACGCCTCCAGTACGGCGGTGCCGGGTGCGGACAGTGCGGCGGCGGCCAGGCTCACGGTCGGTGTGGTGGCGTCGGGCTCGATGTGGCCGGCGGCCGGCAGGGCGGTGATGCTGCGGGCCCCGCGACGGGCGTGCAGATAGCCGTCGTCGCGCAACTGGGCGAAGGCCGCGGTGACCGTGGTGCGAGACACCCGCAGCGACTCCGCCAGCGCCCGTTCGCTGGGAATGCGTGATCCGACCGGGACCCGGCCGTCCACGATCAGCAGCCGAATGGCGTCGGCCAGGCCGAGATAGGCAGGTCCACTTTGGCTAGAGGTGCGCCAGTTACCCAGTTCGCGGGCCAACAGGTCTACATCGAGGGCGCGAGCGGCCATATCTGTCGACATAATCAGGCCAGTATGTGCTAACTGGATATTGATAAGCAAGCCACATGGCCATGATCATGGATGCATGGCTCGGAACTGGATTTCCCGATTGGCGGAGAATCTCCGCCGTGTGTACGACGCCGGCAACTACGCCCGAGAGTGCGATGTCGACGCCCGCCGGGTGCGCAGCGAGCTCGACGCGATCCGCGTCCGATTCCCCGATCACTCATGAGGGCGGGATTCAAACGTGGTGCCCTGCTCCTGATCGGCCTCTGCGGCTACGGCGCGTCGATGGCGATGATGGTGCGCGCCGGGCTCGGCCTCGATCCGTGGGACGTCTTCCACCAGGGTCTGACCCGGCACACGCCGCTGTCCCTCGGGATGGCCTCCGCCGTCGTCGGCGTCGTCGTCCTGCTGGCCTGGATCCCGTTGCGTAACCGGCCCGGGATCGGGACCGTCGCCAACGTCATCGTCATCGCCGTCACGGTGGACGCCACGTTGGCCGTCCTGCCCGCGCCCTCGGCACTGCCGGTTCGCATCGCGATGATGATCGGCGCCGTCGTGCTCAACGCCATCAGCACCGTGCTCTACATCGGTGCCGGCCTGGGCCCCGGACCCCGCGACGGCCTGATGACCGGACTCGTTGCCCGCACCGGGTTGTCGGTGCGATTGGTGCGCACCGGAATTGAGGCGACCGTACTGGCCGTTGGCTGGCTGATGGGTGGCACCGTCGGGATCGGCACCGTCGTCTACGCGGTCGGGATCGGGCCGCTCGTGCAGCTGTTCCTGCGGCTGATGCCACGATCACTGTTGTTCCACGATTTCAGCGGCGGGCGTGCCCGAGCGGATCGGAAACCGGTCACTACGATGAGCGAGTGGCCTCAGGGGAACGCACCGACTCGACAATCACCGATGACGAAGACGGAACCGACCCCGACCTGTTGATCGACTTCGCCAGGGTGACCCTGCGGCGCGGCGGCAACACCCTGGTCGGGCCCATCACCTGGGCCGTCGAACTCGACGAACGCTGGGTGGTGATCGGCCCCAACGGTGCAGGCAAGACCTCGCTGTTGCGGATCGCCGCCGCCACCGAACACCCGTCATCGGGCACGGCCTACGTGCTCGGCGAACGGTTGGGCCGCACCGACATGTCCGAGTTGCGGGCTCGGGTCGGCCTGAGCAGCTCGGCACTGTCGCAGCGGATCCCCGACAGCGAGGTGGTGCGCGACTTGGTGGTGTCTGCCGGCTACGCCGTGCTGGGCCGCTGGCGCGAGGACTATGAGGACGTCGACTACGCCCAGGCCATCGACATGCTGGAGAGCGTCGGTGCCGAACACCTGGCCGAGCGGACCTACGGGACGCTGTCGGAAGGCGAACGCAAACGGGTCCTGATCGCCCGGTCGCTGATGACCGACCCCGAACTTCTGCTGCTCGACGAGCCCGCGGCCGGCCTCGATCTGGGCGGCCGCGAAGAGCTGGTGGCCCGGTTGACCGACCTGGCTGCCGACCCCGATGCACCGGCCATGGTCCTGGTCACCCATCATGTCGAGGAGATTCCGGTCGGATTCAGCCACGCGCTGATCCTCTCGGAAGGCAAGGCGGTTGCTTCGGGTCTGCTGACCGAGGTGTTGACTGCTGAGAACCTCTCCAAGGCGTTCGGCCAGTCGATCGCCCTGGACACGATCGACGGGCGCTACTTCGCCCGGCGAACCAGGACCCGAGCGGCGCACAGGAGGCGTGAATGACAGGCAGCGACGATCCGTTGGTGCCCCGGCCGGCGGCGACCGTGATGCTGGTCCGCGATGTGCGCCGCGGTGGCTCAGCGGACATCGAAGTGTTCATGATGCGCAGGCATGCGGCGATGGAGTTCGTGGCCGGGGTGATGGTGTTCCCGGGCGGGGGAGTCGACGACCGCGACCGCAATGCCGACATCGCCTGGTTCGGACCCGAACCGAGCTGGTGGGCGGAGCGCCTCGGTGTGGAAACCGGGCTGGCCGAGGCGCTAGTGTGCGCCGCGGCCCGGGAGACCTTCGAGGAGTCCGGTGTGCTGTTCGCCGGGCCTCACAGCGATTCGGGCGATCCGGGCATAGTCTCCGACGCCTCGGTGTACGGCGATGCTCGTGCCGCCCTGGCCAACCACTCACTGTCCTTCGCCGACTTCCTGCGCGACGAGAAACTCGTCCTGCGCGCCGACCTGCTCCGGCCGTGGGACAACTGGATCACCCCCAAAGAGGAACGCACGCGCCGCTACGACACCTTCTTCTTCGTCGGCGCGCTGCCCGAGGGCCAGCGGGCCGACGGCGAGAACACCGAAACCGATCGGGCGTTCTGGAGCACCCCGCAGGCGGGTCTCGACGACTTCGAGCAGGGCAACTCGTTCCTGCTGCCGCCGACCTGGACCCAGCTCAACTCTCTCCACGGCCGTTCCGTCGCCGACGTGCTGGCAACCGAACGCAAGATCGTCGCCACCGAGCCCAACCTCTCCCTCGGCGAAGGGAGCTGGCAGATCGAGTTCTTCGACAGCGGCCGTTACAACGCGGCCAGAAACCACCGGTCCCCGTTGGGCCGGGGTGACGCGCCCGAGGAATCGGGTTCGGCGGGCAGGAGCGAAGCGACCGGGGAATCGACTCAGTGAACGAGTTCGTCAGTGTGATCACCGGGGTGCCCGAGCAGGACGGCGTCGGCACCTTGATGTTGTCACGGCCCCCGACCAACGCCCTGACCCGGCAGATGTACCGCGAGATCATCGCGGGCGCCCACGAGCTCGGCGAACGCACCGACATCTCGACAGTGATCCTGTTCGGCGGGCACGAGATCTTCTGCGCCGGCGACGACGTTCCGGAGCTACGCACGCTGAACACGGGCGAGGCCGCCGCCGCGGACGCGGCATTGCGCGAGTGCATCGAGGCCGTCGCCGCCATCCCCAAGCCCACGGTGGCCGCGATCACCGGCTATGCGCTGGGCAGCGGGCTGACCCTGGCGATGGCCGCCGACTGGCGGGTCAGCGGCGACAACGTCAAGTTCGGAGCGACCGAGATCCTGGCCGGCCTGGCTCCCCGCGCCGGCGGCGGTGCGCGGCTGGCCGAGGTCATCGGCGCCAGCAAGGCCAAGGAACTGGTGTTCAGCGGCCGGTTCGTCGGCGCCGAGGAGGCGCTGGAACTCGGGCTGATCGACCAGATTGTGGCACCCGACCACGTCTACGACGAGGCGCTGGCCTGGGCGCGGCGATTCGTCGACCATCCGGTGGACGTGTTGGCCGCGGCGAAGGCCGCCGTCGACGGACAGGTGGACCGGCCCTGACAACCACCCCACCCGGGCCGTTAGGCTGCCCTGCATGACTGACATCAAGGATTCCGGTATCGACGCCGATATTGCCGGCATGCCGACTCCTAACCCGCACGCCACGGCCGAGCAGGTCGAAGCCGCGATGCATGACAGCAAGCTCGCGCAGGTGCTCTACCACGACTGGGAAGCCGAAACCTACGACGAGAAGTGGTCGATCTCCTACGACCAGCGGTGTATCGACTACGCCCGCGGCCGCTTCGACGCCATCGTCCCCGAATCCGAGCAGCGTGAGCTGCCGTACGACCGGGCCCTCGAGCTCGGCTGCGGTACCGGATTCTTCCTGCTCAACCTGGTCCAGTCCGGTGTGGCGCGGCGTGGTTCGGTCACCGACCTGTCCCCGGGCATGGTCAAGGTCGCCACTCGCAACGGTCAGTCACTCGGCCTGGACATCGACGGACGGGTCGCCGACGCCGAGGGCATCCCGTACGAGGACAACACCTTCGACCTGGTGGTCGGGCACGCCGTGCTGCACCACATCCCTGACGTCGAGCTCTCGCTGCGTGAGGTGGTCCGGGTGCTCAAGCCGGGCGGCCGTTTCGTCTTCGCCGGTGAGCCCACCACGGTCGGCAACAAGTACGCCCGTGAGCTGTCCACCCTGACCTGGCACGCCACCACCAACCTGACCAAGCTGCCCTGGCTGAGCAACTGGCGCCGGCCGCAGGCCGAACTCGACGAGTCCTCCCGCGCCGCGGCGCTGGAAGCGGTCGTCGACCTGCACACCTTCGACCCGGCCGATCTGGAGCGGATGGCCACCAACGCCGGTGCGGTCGAAGTGCATACCGCCAGCGAGGAATTCACCGCGGCGATGCTCGGATGGCCGGTACGCACCTTCGAGGCCGCGGTGCCGCCGGGGCGCCTGGGCTGGGGCTGGGCCAAGTTCGCGTTCAACAGCTGGACCACGCTGAGCTGGGTTGACTCCAACGTCTGGCGCCGCGTGGTGCCCAAGGGCTGGTTCTACAACGTGATGGTCACCGGGGTTAAGCCGTCGGGAGATTAGGTCCCGACGCTGCTTGACACAGAAGCTGTCGCATACCTGCGCTCGGAGGCGGGAGCGCAGGCCCTGGGTGAGGTGTCCGGGCGCCGCCTCGCCGGGGCCAGTCTGGTCAGCGACATCGCTGCTGTCCGAACACAATTCGGTGACCGTGCCGGAATTCTGGTGGAAACCGTACAGCTGAGGCGCCGGGCCGCGGCCAAGTTCGACGACCCGGGGCAGTGGCTGTTCACCGACGAGGCGCTGCAACAGGCCACGGCCGCGCCGGTGGCCGCCCACCGGGCGCGCCGGCTGACCGGGGCGCGGGTGCACGATGCCACCTGCTCCATCGGCAGTGAGCTTGTGGCACTGCGTGATCGCGCCGCACAGCTGGTCGGCAGCGACCTAGATCCGGTGCGGCTGGCGATGGCGGCCCACAACGCCGGGGGCATCGACCTGTGCCGAGCCGACGCGCTGGCACCGGTCACCCGCGACACCGTGGTGATCATCGATCCGGCCCGTCGCTCCGGTGGGCGGCGACGCTTCGACCCGCGGGCCTACACCCCGGCGCTCGACGCGGTCCTGGACGTCTACCGTGGCCGGGACCTCGTGGTGAAGTGCGCTCCGGGAATCGATTTCGACGCGCTCGCCGAGATGGGGTTCGGCGGGGAGATCGAGGTGACCTCGGTCGGCGGCAGCGTGCGCGAAGCCTGCCTGTGGTCACCCGGGCTGACCGAACCCGGTGTCCGCCGGCGGGCCAGCTTGCTCGAAACCGGGGAGGAGATCAGCGACGGCGAACCAGACGACTGCCCCGTCGCCCCGGCCGGGCGCTGGATCGTCGACCCCGATGGTGCGGTGGTGCGCGCCGGGCTGGTGCGCCACTACGCGGCGCGGCACGGACTGTGGCAGCTCGACCCCGACATCGCCTATCTGTCCGGTGACGAGTTGCCCGCCGGGGTGCGCGGTTTCGAGGTCCTCGAACAGCTGCATTTCCAGGAGCGGCGGCTGCGGGCCGCGCTGGCGGCCCGATCGGTGGGGGCACTGGAGATCCTGGTTCGTGGCCTCGACGTGGATCCCGATGCGCTGCGGGCCCGGATGCGGCTGCGCGGCACCGAGCACCTGGCTGTGGTGATCGCCCGGCTCGGTTCCGGGGCGGCCAGCCGGGCAACGGCATTCATTTGTCGCCCGTCGCGATGACCGCCAAGTAATCTGGTCCCAAACACGCCGGTGGATCCACCGGTGTGAGTTGATCGCCTGCGAGGACGACTGACGATGCGAATTCCCCCTGTGACAGCGCTGCTGGTGGCCGGTGCGCTGCTCGGCTGGCTAGGAGTGCCCGTGGCGGCCGCGCAGTCGGCCTGCGCCGACCTGGGCGGCAACGTCGACGGCGACCAGATCTGTCAGGTGCACACCGCCAATGCCACCTACAGACTGGATTACACGTTCCCCGTCGGCTATCCGGATCAACAGGCCGTCGCCGCCTACCTGATCCAGACCCGCGACGGCTTCGTCAATGTCTCGGACATGCCCGGCTCGCGCGATCAGCCCTACGTCCTGGACGCCAAGGGCACCGCCTACAGCTCCGGCACACCCGCGCACACCCAGAGCCTGGTGTTCGAGGTGTATCAGAACGTCGGCGGTGCTCACCCGCAGACCTGGTACAAGACGTTCAACTACAACGTGGCGACCCGGGCACCGATCACCTTCGACAACCTGTTCAAGCCGGGCTCCCGGCCGCTGGACGTGATCTTCCCGATCGTGCAGCGCGAATTGCAGAAACAGTCCGGGGTCGAACAGGCCATCACACCGGCGGTCGGCCTGGATCCCGTGCACTATCAGAACTTCGCGATCACCGATGACTCGGTGATCTTCTTCTTCGGGCAGGGTGAACTGCTGCCCGAAGCCGCCGGAGCCAGCCAGGCCAGCGTCCCGCGGTCGGCCGTGGCGGCGCTGCTGGCCTGACGCACGGTCAGTCCGGGGCGAACCCGTACACCTGACCGTCACTGGTCGCGGTGACGATTCGATGGTCGTTACCGATCGACACCCCGACAGGCCAGCCGGTGGCCTCCGGCACGGGATAAGCATTGAGGGTGTGCCCGTCGGCGGTGTCGAATACCAACAGCGTCTGGCCGTGCCCGCCCTCGCGGGCAACCGTGTAGCCGACACCGTCCGCACGGCTCGACGTTGTCAGCGGCACGACATCGTCACGGGTCCAGGCCACCTCGCCCTGGTCCCCGGCATCGCGCACCGCGGTCAGTTTGGCGTCCGGCCCGCCGCCGGCCACGATCAGCCCGTCGGGTGACACCGATGGCGGGGTCTGGGCCAGATAGTTCAGTGGCACCGACCATTTCGGCGAACCGTCGGCGGAGTTGAGTGCCCACAGCTTCTGGTCGCGTCCGTTGACGTACACCGTCGAACCGTCGGCGGACAACACCGGACTGGCCAGCGGCCCGCGGCCCACGGCGGTGCTGGTCCATTCCTGCGTCAGCAGCGTCTGCTCACCGGGGTGATAGCGCAATCCGATCAGCACCGGTGCCTCCGCCCCGGGCTGCCACACGCTGAGCACCACGATGCCTGCCTGATGGGAAAACGCGGGTGCGGCCGCCACCGGGCACCGCGACCGGGCCGGCTGGCAGTCGCCGAGACCGCGCTGCGAATCGGTCGGGTCCACACCGGAGACCAGATCCAGCGGTGTTCCCACAACCGTGCCCCGGTGCGCGTCGAACACCAGCACCTGACCCAGATGGGTGACCACAAGCAGTTGGCCGTCATCGAGGAGCCTGGGCGTGGTCGGCATGCCGATCACGGGCTGGCGCCAGCGGATCCACTGTGTCGGCGGGAAGGACAGGATGGTGCCGGGCTGCCCGACATAGACGTTGTCGAATCCGTCGAACAGGGGACTGGACCAGCCGCCGCCCAGCACCAATCGCGTACACCAGCGCTGGCGGGCGTTGTTGTCGGCCTCCCACACCATCAACGAACAGCCGCCAGCCGTCTGCGCGTTGACCGCCAGGCGGTTGTCCGCGCTCAACGCCACCTGGGCACCCAGCTCACCCTTGACCGACCGGCTCCACTCCAACCGGAGCGTCTCGGGACCACGAGATCGGGTGTAGCTGCTGTTGGCGGCGTCGCCGTACTGCGCCGACCACCCTTGTGCGGCGTGAGCGTCCACCCAGGAATCGGTGTTCTCGCAACCGGCGAGCAGGCCCGTGAACAGCACCGCGACAGCCAGTGCAAGGTATCGCCGGAACACGATGTCCTTTCGTCGCCGAACACGCAGGGCGCTCGTATTTGTGACCCTGGTGAGGGTAACCCGGCGCCCTGTGGGCCGGTGCGCAGTGACCCGGGACGGGCGCGGCAGTGCATGAGCGGAACGACCCGGGACCCCGTCGAACACCCTCGCGTAGGCTGTCCGGCCATGACGACGATGTGGGGCGCCCCGATTCACAAGCGCTGGCGGGGTTCCCGGCTGCGTGATCCTCGCCAGGCCGATTTCCTGACGAGAGCGTCGCTGAAATGGGTCATCGACAACCGCGCCTACACCCCGTGGTACCTGGTGCGGTACTGGCGGCTGCTGAAGTTCAAGCTGGCCAACCCGCACATCATCACCCGTGGCATGGTCTTCCTCGGCAAGGGTGTGGAGATCCAGTGCACGCCGGAGCTGGCGCAGATGGAGATCGGTCGCTGGGTTCACATCGGCGACAAGAACACCATCCGCTGCCACGAGGGTTCGCTGCGCATCGGCGACAAGGTGGTGCTGGGCCGCGACAACGTGATCAACACCTACCTCGACATCGAGCTCGGCGACTCCGCGCTGATGGCCGACTGGTGCTACGTCTGCGACTTCGACCACAAGATGGACAACATCGACATGCCCATCAAAGACCAGGGCATCATCAAGGGCCCGGTGCGCATCGGCCCGGACACCTGGATCGCCGCCAAGGTCACCATCCTGCGCAACACCTCGATCGGCCGCGGCTGCGTGCTGGGTGCCCACGCCGTGGTCAAGGGCGAGATCCCCGATTACTCGATTGCCGTCGGGGCGCCGGCCAAGGTGGTCAAGAACCGCAAGCTGGATTGGGAGACATCGGCCGCCGAGCGCGCCGAACTCGCCGCCGCACTGGCCGACATCGAGCGCAAGAAGGCGGCCAACAGCAACTGACCGGGCCGCTCAGGCCCCGTTGCACACCCCGGAGTCGCGGATCACGTTCCCATAGACATTCGCGGTGGCGATGTTGGCGTTGATGACTCCGGCCGGCTGCTGTTTCTGGATCTTGTCGCTGATCTGGGTCAGCTGATACCACAGGTGATAGATCGAGTCACCGTTGTACAGCGGTGAATACTGGCTCTGGTCCGGGTAATTGGTGATGTACAGCGTGTGAGCCCGAGGATCCAGGAACGCCGCCGACTGATCGACGTTGGCTCTGACGGCGTTGCCCGCGGCCTGCACGCCGGGCGCGGTCCAATAATCGTGCTGCGCGCCCAGGAAATTCTGGAAGCCCACGATCTGACCCATCAACGTGCCGTACTGGGCGTTGAACCACTGACAGGACTCGCGCTGGGCGTCGATCTGCTCGGGAGTGACGCGTACCTGCCACAGGTTGTAGGGGAACACCGTGTAGTTCGGCGACCAGTCCGAGGGCTGGGGCACGAACGCGGGCAGTGAGGGCGCGGTGCCGTTGGGCTCGGCGGTCGCCGGTGCGGCCAGGCCGAGTATGAGCGTCGCGCCGACGAATGCAGCGCAGGCCGTACGTAGATGTCTGCGGATCTGGACCACGCCTCGATTCTGCTTGGTGAGCGCGGCGCCGACAGCGGATCGGCGATTCTCGAAGGCGCGCGTCAACCCGCCCAGTCGATGCCGAAGCGGGCGCTCAGGGCGGCGCGGCCAGTCCGCGGCCAGGAAATGGTCCAGAACCGCCCGGCCCAATCCGCCTGCGAGGTGGTGCCGCTGCTCGGTCCAGACCCGGCAGGTCGAGGCGGGCGGCGCCTGGATCGCGAGAATCGGGCAGGTGCGAGACGCTCATGATCAACGCCAGCACGCCGATCGGCACATTGACCCAGAGGATCCAGCGCCAGCCGATGGTTTCGGCCGGGACACCACCCAGCAGGCCGACGAACAGCCCGAGATGGGCGGCGGTCAGCGTGAGGACGGGTGAACGTTGCGGTGCCATATCCGCACGCTGGGTGCGGATTGATTCGACGCCGGTCGAATCAGCGGTCGGGCAGGGCGTGCTCGACGATCGGCCGGCGCGGATGTGGTTCGCGTTCGGCACGTTTGGCCGCCAGATAGACCTGGCTGGTCTCGGCGGCCACGGTGTGCCAGTCGAAGTCGGCGCTGAGCCGCTCGCGGGCGGCGATCGCCCGGCGCTGCGCGGCCTCGGGGTCGTCGAGCACGGCGCGTACCGCCGCGGCCAGCCCCACCACATCCCGTGGTGCGAACGACATTCCGGTCTGGCCGTCGATCACCGCTTCGCCCAGGCCGCCCACATTCGAGGTCACCAATGGGGTTCCGGTGGCCGCGGCCTCCAGCGCCACGATGCCGAACGGCTCGTAGTGGCTCGGCAGCACCGCGGCGTCGGCGGACTGCAGGGCCTGCAGCAGTTCCTCGTGCCCGAGCCGTCCGACGAACCGGGTCGCCTTGAGCACCTTGTGTTTCCGGGCCTGCTCGATGAGCCACTGCTGCTGGGTTCCGTCGCCGGCGATGGTCAGCGTGGTGCCGGGATGTGCGCGCCGGATACGGGGCAGGGCCGCGATCGCGTCGTGCACACCCTTCTCGTATTCCAGGCGGCCGAGGTAGAGCAACTCAGGCGGACCCTGGCGGGGGCGTCGCGGCGCGAACGGCCAGAGATCGGCGTCGATCCCGTTGCGGATCACCCTGATCTCGGACAGTTCGGGTCCGAACAGTTCGGTGATCTCATCGCTCATCGAGGCCGAACACGTGATCAGCGAATCTGATTCGCGCACCAGCCAGGATTCCACGGCATGCACCTGGCGGCTGATCGGTCCGGAGACCCAGCCGGAGTGCCGACCCGCCTCGGTGGCGTGGATGGTGGAAACCAGTGGTACATCGAAGAATTCGGCCAGGGCGATGGCGGGATGGGCCACCAGCCAATCATGGGCGTGAACGAGGTCGGGCACCCAGCGGTCGCCCGAATTGTCTTTGACGGCAAGGCCGGTGCGCACCATGGCGTGGCCCATGGCCAGGGTCCAGGCCATCATGTCCGTGCCGAACACGAACTCATGCGGATCCTGGGCGGCGGCCACCACCCGTACACCCTCGCTGACCTCATCGGTGGACGGGTGCGTGCTGGGATCGGTGTCGGTGGGCCTGCGGCTGAGCACCACGATCTCGTGTCCGGCTTCGGCCAGCGCGGTGGCCAGGTGGTGCACGTGTCGGCCCAGACCGCCGACGACGACGGGCGGGTACTCCCATGACACCATCAGGATCTTCATGACTGCGTGCCTTCGTGCCGGTGCGAGTGTGCGCACAATGCTGGGGATTGCCGGGGTGTCGAGCGGCAGAACCGCACGCTCGCGCTGGTGGTCATTTTGGCAGACGCCGGGCGTCGAGGGCGCCGAACAGTCCGTCGGCCTTGTTCCAGCCGTCGGCGAGCCGTTCGGCGTGGTCGCGACGGCCCGAGGCCAGTGCGTCGGAGATCTCGCGGGTGGCGTGGGCGTGCAGATGCGCTCGGTAGCGCGCGTAGTCGGCGGCCGAATCCTTGCTGACCATGAACGGCCAGTCGCTCGACACGGTCAGCAACGTCTCTCGCAGGATCTGATCGGCCACGCGGTCGCGCGGGGTCGGTGCACCGACCGCGGCGTGCTGGGTGAGCGCCTTGTCCACGGTGCTCAGTGCGCCGTCGACCACCTCGCTGTTGAGCTGCACCAGATCGGCCACCTTCTCGCCGTTCCACACCTGCCAGTTCTTGCCCGAACCCCATGAGCTGGGCGGCAATTCGACCGGGGCACCGACGAATCCGCCGGCCTTGGCATCCGCGAGGGTGCCCACCCGCACGCCGGCCGCGGGCAGTGCCCGCAGCACCCGGCCCAGCCATTCCGGGCCCTCGTACCACCAGTGCCCGAACAGCTCGGTGTCGAACGCGGCCACGACGTGCGCCGGGCGGCCGATCCGCCGGCTCTCGCTGACCAGCCTGCGGCGGACCACCTCGACGAAGTCGGCGACGTGCTCGTCGATCGCGCGGTCGGCGCGCTGCGGATCGTAGGGCGCCTTCTCCTCGGACGGGACGTTGCGGCCGGTGACCCGGGCCGGCTTGAGGCCCGTGGTGTGGTCGTAGGTGTGGAAATCCCGGTACGCGGCATGACCGGGGTAGCCGGACTTGGGCGACCACACGCGGTAGCTGACCTGCAGGTCGCGTCCGAAGGCCACCACGTCGGAGTCACCGACCGGCCGGCCGAGGGTGGTGTCGCCGTGCAACGACGGGCCGTCCACCATGAAATGCCCGACACCGGCCGCGGCGTACCCGGTCTCCATGCCCGGCGCGTACGCGCATTCGGGTGCCCAGATGCCGACCGGGGTGTGCGCGAACCGCTGCTGTGCATCGGCCAGGCCTTCGCGCAGCGCGAACTCGCGCAGTCGCGGGTTCAGCAGCGGCTGGAACGGGTGTGACAGCGGGCCGCCGAGCAGTTCGATGGTCTCGGCGTCGATCAGCTGGCGCAGCAGCCCACTGGCGCCGTGCCGCCAATGGGTGGTGAATTCCTCGATGGCCGCACCGGCCTCGGCGTACTCACGAATCCCGAACTGCTGCAAGGCTTGTTCCTCGCGCAGCGTCGTCGCCTCCTGGGCGCGCAGCTGCCAGTTGGCCAGCCAGTGGTGCATACCCGTCAGGCAGTAGGGGTCATCGAGCTGCGCGGTGACCACCGGCGTCATGCCGAGAGTGATCAGGTGGCTGCGGTCCTCGGCGGCCAGCCCGCGCAACACGCGCATCAACGGCAGGTAGGCCGCGGCCCAGGACTGGTAGAGCCATTCCTCGCCGACCGGCCAGCGTCCGTGGTGGGCCAGCCAGGGCAGGTGGGTGTGCAGGACGAGCGTGAACAACCCCGGAGCCGGATCGCCGGCGACGTCGAGCCGGGGTACAGGTTCGGGTTCAGGCTCCGGAGTGGGATGCGTCACGGCCGCACCGCGATCGCGACCAGGTCGAGGCTGTCGTCAATGTTGCGTTCGTCGGCGGACGTGAGATCGAAGTCGTCGATGCCGACGGCGGCCACATCGGCGAGCAGCTGCTCGGGCCACGGAGCGTCGGCCACGGCTCGCTGCACCTGCGCCTCGATGATCGAGCCGCCGTGCCGGGCGTCGAGCTCTGCCAGCCCTGCGCCGTGAAACACCCCGAGCATCGACTCGACGGTGAAACCGGCGTCGTGGAGCAGTTCGGTCAGCTCCGCGCCGTTGAGTTCACGGGTGTGGAACGGGTTGAGCGGGGTGTCGCGGCCGGGTGAGAAGGTGATCCGGTTGGGGGTGGAGACCAGGAACACGCCGCCGGGCCGCAGGACGCGGAAACACTCGGAGACGAATTGACCCTGATCCCACAGGTGCTCGATGACCTGGAAGTTCACCACGACGTCGACCGACTCGTCGGCCAGGGGCAGCTCGGCGAGATTGCCGTGCCGGATGTCCACGCGGGGATAGCGGGCCCGCACGTGTGCCACCGTGGCCTCGTCGTAGTCGAGCGCGACGACACGGCGGGCCACGTCGGCGATCAGGTCGGCGCCGTAGCCTTCACCGCAGCCGGCCTCCAGGACCTCACGATCGACACACCGGCCGGCCAATCGCTGATACACCACCTCATGCCGGCGAAACCAGTAGTTCTCCTCGGCCAGGCCGGGGATGGTCCGCTCGCCGGTCAGGGGTAGGGCCCGGGATTCGACGCCGTCCGGGTCTTCCACTAAAGCGCTCATTGGAAGGCAGGCTAACCCAGGCGAAGCACTGGTGGACTATCCGCGAACGGTTCCCCTACCTCAGGGGTGTGGTAGGGGAGGCCGGAATACAAACTCCGACCAGCTATGGTGATCCTGCGAACCATCAAAAGTTACCGACCGGTAACATGATGCTAGTTGCCTAGAACGTGATATGAGCCCGGGTCACCGGTCTCATCGAGGAGGACGAACCAGAGTCATGACGAACATCGTGGTCCTGATCAAACAGGTCCCAGACACTTGGTCGGAGCGCAAGCTGTCCGACGGCGATTTCACCCTCGACCGCGAGGCTGCCGACGCCGTGCTCGACGAGATCAACGAGCGCGCCGTGGAAGAGGCGCTGTTGATCAAGGAGCGTGAGGGCGGCGACAGCACTGTCACCGTGCTGACCGCCGGCCCGGAGCGCGCCACCGAGGCGATCCGTAAGGCGCTGTCCATGGGTGCCGACAAGGCTGTGCACCTCAAGGACGACGGCCTGCACGGCTCCGACGTGATCCAGACCGGGTGGGCACTGGCCCGCGCGCTGGGCACCATCGAGGGCACCGAGCTGGTCATCGCCGGTAACGAGGCCACCGACGGTGTCGGCGGCGCAGTCCCCGCCGTGATCGCCGAGTATTTGGGCCTGCCGCAGCTCACCCACGTGCGCAAGCTGACCGTCGAGGGCGGCAAGGTCACCGCCGAGCGTGAGACCGACGAGGGCGTGTTCAGCCTCGAGGCCTCGCTGCCGGCCGTGGTCAGCGTCAACGAGAAGATCAACGAGCCCCGCTTCCCCTCCTTCAAGGGCATCATGGCCGCCAAGAAGAAGGAAGTCACCGTGCTCACCCTCGCCGAGATCGGCGTGGAAGCCGATGAGGTCGGCGTTGCCAATGCCGGTTCCAAGGTGCTGTCTTCGACCCCGAAGCCGCCGAAGACCGCCGGTGAGAAGGTGACCGACGAAGGTGACGGCGGCACGAAGATCGCCGAGTACCTGGTCGCCCAGAAGCTGATCTAGCCCACCCACTTCCGAAAGACGTAACGAGAACTCATGGCTGAAGTACTTGTGCTCGTTGAGCACTCCGAAGGCGCATTGAAGAAGGTCAGCGCCGAGCTCATTACCGCTGCCCGCGTGCTGGGCGAGCCTGCCGCTGTTGTGGTGGGCAAGCCGGGCACCGCGGCTCCGCTGGTCGACGGCCTGAAGGCCGCCGGTGCGGCCAAGATCTACGTCGCCGAGTCCGACGACGCGGAGAGCTACCTGGTCACCCCCGTCGTCGACGTGCTGGCAGGACTGGCCGAGTCGGCCGCCCCCGCCGGCGTCATCGTCGCCGCCACCGCCGACGGCAAGGAAATCGCCGCCCGCCTGGCTGCGCGTATCGGCTCGGGCCTGCTGGTCGACGTGGTCGAGGTCCGCGAGGGTGCGGTGGGCGTCCACTCCATCTTCGGTGGTGCCTTCACCGTCGAGGCCCAGGTCACCAGTGACACCCCGGTGATCACGGTCCGTCCGGGTGCCATCGAGGCCGCCCCGGCCGACGGTGCCGGCGAGGTCGTCAACGTCGAGGTTCCGGCCCAGGCCGAGAACGCGACCAAGATCACCAAGCGCGAGCCCGCCGTTGCCGGTGACCGCCCCGAGCTCACCGAGGCCAGCGTCGTGGTCGCCGGTGGTCGTGGTGTCGGCAGCGCCGAGAGCTTCTCGGTCGTCGAGGAGCTGGCCGACTCGCTGGGCGGCGCCGTCGGTGCCTCCCGCGCCGCGGTCGACTCGGGCTACTACCCGGGCCAGTTCCAGGTCGGCCAGACCGGTAAGACGGTGTCGCCGCAGCTGTACATCGCCCTCGGTATCTCCGGCGCGATTCAGCACCGCGCCGGCATGCAGACGTCGAAGACGATCATCGCGGTGAACAAGGACGAGGAAGCGCCGATCTTCGAGATCGCCGACCTCGGCATCGTCGGTGACCTGTTCAAGGTCAGCCCGCAGCTGACCGAGGCCGTCAAGGCCCGCAAGGGATAGATTTTTCCTGCGCGAGCAGACACAAAAGCACCCCAAAACTTCGGTTTTGGGGTGCTTTTGCGTCTTCTCGTCATTGGCCATGAGTGTCACGCTGGAGTGACACCCGGCGTCGGCGGGTTGGATGCCCCGGACTACGGACTTTCCAGGGTTTGGATCTCGGCACGCGGTGCCAGTGTTGGTCCTGTCAGCGCGTTGAGAAAGGGATTCGCACAATGAAAATCACAGTCATAGGTGCCAGTGGCCAGATCGGCTCGCGGGTCGTGCGGTTGCTCACCGAAGCCGGGCACGACGTGGTGGCCGCCTCCCTGTCGTCGGGTGCCAACGTCCTGACCGGCGAGGGCCTGGTCGACGCGCTCAACGGCGCTGAGGTGCTGGTGGACGTGGTGAACTCGCCCTCGTTCGAAGACGCCGCCGTGATGGACTTCTTCACCGCGTCCTCACGCAATCTGGCGGCCGCCGCGAAGGAGACCGGTGTCGGGCACTACGTCGCGCTGTCGATCGTGGGCACCGACGGCCTGCCGGACAGTGGCTACATGCGGGCCAAGGTGGCCCAGGAGAAGAACATCACCGAGTCCGGGCTGCCGTACACGATCGTGCGGGCCACGCAGTTCCAGGAATTCGCCGAGGCCATCACCGGGTCGCTGGTGGTGGGCGACGAGGTACGCGTCCCTGATGCCCGGATCCAGCTGATCTCAGTGGACGACGTCGCCGCCGAGGTGGCCAAGGTGGCGCAGGCCGCGCCGCTCAACGGCATCGTCAACATCGGTGGGCCCGACAAGATCTCGTTCGCCGACATGGCACGCGCGGTGCTGGCCAGGCAGGGGGACGACAAGCCGGTCGTGATTGACCCGCAGGCAACGTATTTCGGCACCGCCGTCGACGACAACAGCCTGGTGACCGGCGACGACGGGATCCTTGGTGAAACCCGCTTCGCCGACTGGATCGCGGTGCGCTGACATGCCTGTCTCAGCTGAGCGCGAGCAGGCGCTTCATGACGCGATGACCGTGATCGGCAGTGTGACGCCGCCGTTCATCCCGCCGAATGCCGAGGTGATGACGACGATCATCGAGTGGCCCGCGGGATCCCCTGGGGCGCCCCCACACCGGCATCCCGCCGGACCCGCCTTCGGCTATGTGCTGGAGGGCGAGATGCTCTTCGAGCTGGAGGGCGAGGCGCCGCGGGTGGTCAAGGCGGGGGAGGCCTTCTGGGAGCCCGGCGGTGACGTCATCCACTACTCGGATGCCAACAACCGTGACGACATTCCGCTGAAGTTCCTCGTCAACATGCTGTGTGTGCCAGGTGAACCCATGCTCGTCATCGTCGAAGACGAGGAGCTCGAGGCCCGCAAGGACCGGCGAGTTCGCTGATGGCCGAGTTCGGAGACGTCGTCCGGTCGCGTCGTTCGTCACGAATGTTCCTGCCGGACAAGCCTGTTCCACGTGAGCTCCTGGACGAGGCGCTCGCGTTGGCAGTGCGGGCGCCGTCGAACTCGAACACACAACCCTGGCACGTCTTCTTCGCCACCGGCGAGCGGCGCGACCGATTGGTGGACGCGCTGCTCGCCGCGGTCGAGGCGGCACCGCCGGCGGTCGGCTCCGCGGGCCTTCCGCCGCGGTTCGCTCACCTGCGCCGCGAGAGTGGTGCCCTGGTCTACGGGGCAATGGGGATCGCCCGCGACGACGCCGAGGGACGCTGGGCTGCCCAGAAGCGCAACTGGGAGTTCTTCCACGCGCCCGTCGCCGGGGTGGTCTGCATGCACCGGGATTTCACCAACGTCGACGCGATGGGGGTCGGGATGTTCCTGCAGATCCTGCTGTTGGCGTTGAACGAACGGGGTCTCGGCAGTTGCGTGCAGGTGTCCATCTCGTTCTATCCCGACGTACTGCGCGAACAACTGGGGATTCCCGACGATCTGACGATCCTGAGTGGGCTGTCGATCGGCTATGCCGACCCCCAATTTGCGGCGAATCACCTGGACACACCGCGCAACCCGATCGGCGAGAACGTGGTGTTCCTGCAGGACTGACCGGCAGCCCAAAAAGTCACCTGGCGCTCACAGACATGTCACACAGGCGATGCCGTATGGAGACCCGGCTGGGCGACCGTGCTGGTTATGAGCACTGCATCTGTACTCATCGCCGCTGATCACACCGACAGCGCGGCGCCCGATGCGCCGCGCTACACCCTGTTGTTGTCCGCCGACCCCGAGCTCATCGAAGCCGCCCAGCGGCTCCGCCACGACGTGTTCACCTCCGAACCCGGATTCACCCTCACCGGGGCTGCCGACGGACGTGACGCCGACCGGTTCGACGAGCATTGCGACCATCTGCTGGTACGTGAGGACCGCACCGGCGAGTTGGTGGGCTGCTACCGGATGCTGCCGCCGCCCGGCGCCATCGCCGCGGGCGGGCTCTACACGGCCACCGAGTTCGATGTGCGCGGCCTCGACGCATTGCGGCCGTCCCTGGTCGAAATGGGCCGTGCGGTGGTGCGGACCGACCACCGCAACGGTGCCGTCGTCCTGCTCATGTGGGCGGGCATCCTGGCCTACCTGGACCGTTCCGGGTACGACTACGTGACGGGCTGCGTTTCGGTGCCGGTCGCCGGGAACGCGGACGGCCCACCGGGAACCCAGATCCGAGGGGTCCGCGACTTCGTGCGGCGTCGCCACGCCGCTCCTGCCGAACACACGGTGTACCCGTACCGGCCGGTGATGCTGGACGGCAGAGGGCTCGATGACATCGACCCGCCCTCGCGGACCACGGTGCCACCGCTGATGCGGGGGTACCTGCGCCTGGGCGCGCAGGTGTGCGGGGAACCGGCCCACGACCCCGACTTCGGGGTGGGGGACTTCCCGGCCCTCCTGGACAAGCGCCGCGCCGACGTCCGCTATCTCAAGCGCCTGCGCTCGGTGTCGGCCGCGGCCGACATGGCCGACGGGATGGCCGGGGGCGCCTCATGACCACATGTGATCACTCCTGGCTGCCCAAGGCCTCGTGCGACGGCAGTTGCGTGCATGCCGGCGGCGCCGACGCCGGCCGTCGGCTGGTGGTGTGGATCCGCACTTCGGTGCGGGTGGTGATGGCCGTCATCCTGGCGCCCGGCGTGCCCCTGCTGGCGGTGCCGATACCGGGCCGCTCACATGTGCAGCGTTTCTACTGCCGGTTGATGCTGCGCTGCTTCGGAGTCCGGATCTCATTGTCGGGCGGACCTATTCGCAACCTGAAGGGCGTGCTCGTGGTCAGCGGCCACGTGTCATGGCTCGACATCTTCACGATCGGTGCGGTGCTGCCCGGCTCGTTCGTGGCCCGGGCGGACCTGGTCGAATGGCCCGCGGTGGGCCGGCTGACCCGGGTGATGAAGGTGATCCCGATCGACCGGGGCAGCCTGCGCAGGCTGCCCGCGGTGGTACACACCGTGGCCGAGCGCCTGCGCGCCGGACACACCGTGGTGGCCTTCCCGGAGGGCACCACCTGGTGTGGCCTGGCCTACGGACCGTTCCGGCCGGCGATGTTCCAGGCCGCGATCGACGCGGCCCGGCCGGTGCAGCCGTTACGCCTGGTCTACCGCCACCGCGACGGCCGGCCGTCGACGATTCCGGCCTTTGTGGGGGAGGACACCCTGCTGCGGTCGGTGCGGCGGGTCATCACCGCACGTCGCACGGTGTGCCACGTCCACGTCGGGTCTCTGCAGCTGCCGGGAGACGACCGACGGGCCCTGGCCGGGCGCTGCGAGGCGGTGGTGCGCGCCCACCAGGAGCTCCCTGGCGCTCCCGCGCACGTGCTGGCGGCCTGAGGAGGCCGGAGGGAGGGTCGCCTGCCAGCGGCTATCCTAGGAGGGCTATGGCCTCCATCCTGACCTCCTCCTCAGGCGGGCCGGTCTATCTCGATCACGCCGCCACCACCCCGATGCACGCCGCTGCCATCGAGGCGATGACCGCTGCGCTGGCCACCGTCGGCAACGCGTCGTCGCTGCACGGTTCCGGCCGGCTGGCGCGCCGCCGCATGGAGGAGGCCCGTGAGACGTTGGCCCGCCTGCTGGGCTGTCGCCCCTCGGAGGTGATCTTCACCGCTGGTGGCACCGAGAGCGACAACCTCGCCGTCAAGGGCATCTACTGGGCCCGCCGCGATGCCGAGCCGGCGCGGCGCCGGATCATCACCACCGCTGTCGAGCATCACGCCGTTCTGGACGCCGTGCAGTGGCTGGTCGATCACGAGGGCGCCGAGGTGACCTGGCTGCCGGTCGACGCCGAGGGTGCCGTCGCACCCGAGTCGCTGCGCTCGGCGCTCGAGGCCGGCGACGGACCGGCTGACGTCGCCCTGATCAGCATCATGTGGGCCAACAACGAGGTCGGCACGATCATGCCGATCGCCGAGCTGGCCGCCGTCGCGGCCGAGTTCGAGGTCCCGATGCACAGCGACGCCATCCAGGCCGTCGGGCAGATCCCGGTCGATTTCACCGAAACCGGCCTGGCGGCGATGAGCGTTGCCGCGCACAAGTTCGGCGGCCCGATGGGCGTAGGCGCGCTGGTGCTGCGTCGGGACACCGCCTGCGTGCCGCTGCTGCACGGCGGCGGTCAGGAGCGCGACGTCCGGTCCGGGACACCCGACGTGGCCGGTGCCGTTGCGATGGCCGCGGCCGCCGAGGTGGCCATCGGGGGGCTCGCCGAGCACAGTGCCCGGGTGCAGGCGTTGCGGGACCGGCTGATCGACGGCGTGCTGTCCACCATCGAGGACACCCATCTGAACGGGCCGCAGGGAGCCGACCGGCTTCCCGCCAACACGCACTTCACCTTCCGCGGCTGCGAAGGCGACTCGCTTCTGATGCTGCTCGACGCCAAGGGCGTCGAATGCTCCACCGGGTCGGCGTGCACCGCCGGTGTGGCACAGCCGTCGCACGTCCTGATCGCCATGGGCGCCGATCCGGCCACCGCGCGGGGTTCACTGCGATTCTCGTTGGGACACACCAGCACCGACGCCGATGTCGACGCGGTGCTGGAGGTGCTGCCCGCGGCGGTCGAGCGGGCCCGGCAGGCGGCGCTGGCCAGCGCCGGGAGGACCTTCTCATGAGAGTCCTGGTCGCGATGAGCGGCGGCGTGGATTCCTCGGTGGCCGCCGCCCGGATGGTCGATGCCGGCCACGACGTCGTCGGAGTGCACATGGCGCTGTCGTCGGCGCCGGGGACGTTGCGCACCGGATCCCGGGGGTGCTGCTCCAAGGAGGATGCGGGCGATGCCCGCCGGGTGGCCGACATTCTCGACATCCCGTTCTACGTCTGGGACTTCGCCGACCGGTTCAAGGACGACGTGATCGACGACTTCGTCGAGTCGTACGCCCGCGGCGAGACCCCGAACCCCTGTGTGCGGTGCAATGAGCGGATCAAGTTCTCTGCGCTGGCGGCGCGGGCGCTGGCGCTCGGTTTCGACGCGGTGGCCACCGGTCACTACGCACGGCTGGCCGACGGCCGGCTGCGCCGCGCGGTCGACGCCGACAAGGACCAGTCCTACGTGCTTGGTGTGCTGACCGCCGAACAGCTGTCGCATGCGCTCTTCCCGATCGGTGACACGCCCAAGTCGCAGATCCGGGCCGAGGCCGCCGAGCGTGGCCTGGCCGTCGCGAAAAAGCCTGACAGCCATGACATCTGCTTCATCCCATCCGGAGACACCCAAGCCTTCCTGGGCGCCCGGATCGGGGTCCGTCGCGGCTCGGTGATCGACAACGAAGGTGCGGTGCTCGCCGAACACGACGGCGTGCACGGCTTCACCATCGGACAGCGCAAGGGTCTGGGTATCGCGGGGCCGGGTGCCGACGGCCGACCGCGCTACGTCACCGCGATCGACGCCGAGACGGGCACGGTGCGGGTCGGACCGGCCGAGGACCTCGAGATCTGGGAACTGGTCGGCGACAAGCCCGTGTTCACCAGCGGGGCTCCGCTGCAGGGGCCGGTCGAATGCCAGATTCAGGTGCGGGCGCACGGCGGGATCACCGACGCGGTGGCCGAGCTGCGCGACGGCCGGCTGGCGGTTTCCCTGCGGGCACCGCTGCGCGGGGTGGCCCCCGGACAGACCATGGTGCTGTACCGGCCTGACTCCGACGGTGACGAGGTCATCGCCAGCGCGACCATCGCGCGCGCGTGAGCATCGACGGATGAGCGTCTTCGCAGCGGCCACCGGTATCGGTTCCTGGCCGGGCACCCAGCCACGGGCTGCCGCAGAAGTTGTCGTCGGTGAACTGCACACCCTGTCGCACCTCGTGGAACTGCCGGCGCGGGGGATCGGCGCCGACCTGATCGGTCGGGCCGGGGCCCTGCTGGTCGACATCGGCATCGACACCGTGCCGCGCGGATACCGCATCGCCGGTGGCCGCAGCGCTGCCCTGCGACGCGCCGAGAGCCTGCTCGGCGAGGACATCGATGCGCTGGAAGAAGCCTGGGAGCGTGCGGGGCTGCGGGGCAGCGGGCGCGCCGTCAAGGTGCAGGCGCCCGGTCCGATCACGCTGGCTGCTCAGCTGGAACTGCCCAACGGGCATCGGGCCATCACCGATCACGGTGCGCTGCGGGATCTTTCGGCCTCCCTGGCCGAGGGCCTGTCGATCCACCGTGCCGAGGTGGCCCGGCGGTTGGAGACCCCGGTGGTGGTCCAGTTGGATGAACCGTCACTGCCTGCCGCGCTGGCGGGCCGGCTGTCGGGGGTCACCAGTTTCACCCCGGTGCATCCCGTGGACGAGCCGTTGGCGATGAACCTGATCGACGCGTGTGTCGCCGCGGCCGGGGTGGACGTCGCACTGCACAGTTGTGCACCCGAGCTGCCGTGGAAGGCCTTGTTGCGCAGCACTGTTCATGCCGTTTCGGTCGACGTCTCGACTCTGACGCCGGCGGATCTGGACGGTGTCGGGGAGTTCGTCGACTCGGGACGTACCGTGCTGCTCGGTGTGGTGCCTTCGGTCGCGCCCGAGAGCAGGCCGTCGGTCGAAGAAATCGCCAAGGCGGCGGTGGCGCTCACCGATCGACTCGGGTTCGCCCGGGCTGTGCTGCGGGACCGCATCGGCATCACGCCGTCCTGTGGGTTGGCCGGTGCCACGTCGCAATGGGCGCGCACCGCTGTGGAATTCGCACAGAAGGTCGCCGACGCGTTCGCCGAAGATCCGGACGCCATCTAGAAAAAGCAACCAAAAGGTTGCTCTTGGCCGCGCACGGTCCTAGGCTGAAGGGCAACTGAAAGGTTGCGTATGAGTGCTGATCGGATCGAGAAGGAAGTTCTGCTCAAGGCGCCCCTGGACCGGGTGTGGCGGGCGATCAGCGATTCCGAGGAATTCGGCCGCTGGTTCGGGGTCCGGTTCGACGGACCGTTCGTCGCCGGGGAATCGGTCAACGGTGTGATGACGCCGACCGAGGTCGACGAAGAGGTCGCCGCCATGCAGGAGCCCTACGCCGGCGAAGCCGACGCCTGGCACATCGTTGCGGTCGAGCCGCCGCATCGGCTGGCCTTCCGCTGGCACCCCTATGCCGTCGAACCCGGCTCCCGTGAGCCCGGGGCGCCGACCACCCTGGTGGAGTTCACACTGGCCGAGGCCGACGGCGGGGTCCTGCTGCGCATCGTCGAGTCGGGATTCGACGCGATTCCCGCCGAGCGGCGGAAGTCGGCATTCGAGTCCAACAGCGAGGGCTGGGCCCATCAGGCCGAGATGGTGCGCAAGTACCTCGCGCTCGGTGAGTCGGTGTGACGGCCGCCGTCGGTTCGGCCGAACCGCTGTCCCCGTTTTTCAATGCGCTCGGCGATGCCAACCGGTTACGCATCGTCACCCGGCTCTGTGAGGGCGGCCCGTGTTCGACGGTGCAACTGACTCAGGTGATTCCGGTGACCCGTCAGGCCGCGACCAAGCACCTGTTGCTGCTGGAGGCGGTGGGTTTGGTGGCCAGCGATCGCAAAGGCCGCGAACGGATCTGGCGGATCCAGCCCGAGCCGCTGGTGCAGGCCAGTGACTACCTCACGGCACTGTCGCGGGGCTGGGACAACGCGATCGACCGCCTGCGGGCCTACGTCGAGGACTAGCTGCCGCGCAGCTCCCGGCGCAGGATCTTGCCGGCCGACGACTTGGGGATCGCGTCGATGAACTCGACCTGGCGCACCTTCTTGTAGGGCGCCACCAGGCCGGCCACGAACGTCATCACCTCATCGGCGCTCAACTCGGACGAAGGCTGTTTGACCACGAAGGCTTTCGGCACTTCCTCGCCGGATTCCTTGTCCTGCACCCCGATCACCGCGGCATCGGCGATGTTGGGATGGCCCAGCAGCACAGCCTCCAGTTCGGCCGGCGGGACCTGGTAGCCCTTGTACTTGATGAGTTCCTTCAGTCGGTCGACGACGTAGACGCAGCCGTAGGAATCGACCTGGGCCAGATCTCCGGTGTGCAGGAACCCGTCGGCGTCGATGGTCTCCCGAGTGGCCGCCTCATTGCCCAGGTAGCCGGCCATCACGTTGGGCCCCTTGAACCACAGCTCGCCGGTTGCGCTCAAACCCTCGGCGGGGATGTCGATTTCATGGCCGGTGTCTGGGTCGACCAGCTTGCTGACACTGTTGGGAACGGTCCAGCCGCACGAGTCCAGCGGCGCGACCGTGCCGACCGACGCCAGCCCACCGTCGTGCGGGGTGATGTGGCTGACCGGGCTGAGCTCGCTCATGCCGTAGCCCTGAGACACCGTGCAGCTCAATCGATCTGCCACGGCGCGGCCCAGATCGGCATCGAGCGAGGCGGCGCCGGACAGGACGGCCCGCAGTGAGGACAGGTCGTAGGAATCGACCAGCGGGTGCTTGGCCAGGGCGACGGCCACCGGCGGGGCGATGTAGACGAACGTGCACCGGTGCGTCGCGATGTTGTCGAGGAATTCGCCGAGATCGAATGACGGCATGACGACGAGTTGTGCGCGGGCGTGCAGGGCGGCGTTGAGCAGCACCGTCATGCCGTAGATGTGGAAGAACGGCAGAACTGCCAACAGCCGGTCATCGGAGGTCAGGCCCTGCAGTGGGCGGATCTGGGCCACGTTCGCCGTCAGGTTGGCGTGCGTGAGCATGACGCCCTTGGGGTTGGCCGTGGTGCCCGAGCTGTAGGGGAGCGCGGCCAGGTGCGTAGCCGGATCGAAGCTCACGTCGGGTGCCGGGCCTTCGGCGCCGAGGCCGTCACCGTCGAGCACCACCACCTGGTCTTCGGTGAGGCCTGCCGCCAGTGCTCCCTCGAGGGCCTGCGGCAGCAGCGCGTTCACCGTTACCAGCAGGCGCGCCTTCGAATCCTTGAGTTGCTTGGTGATGTCACGCGCGGTGAACAGTGCGTTGACGGTGGTGGCGGTGGCGCCCGCGCGCAGGATCCCGTGGAACGCGATCGCGAAACCCGAACTGTTGGGGGACAGCAGTGCCACCACGTCGCCGACGCCGATCCCGCGAGCCGCCAGCCCGCCGGCGAACGCGTCGATCCGGCTCACCAGGTCGCCGTAGCTGGTCTCGGTACCGGACTTGGCGTCCACCAGGGCGGTCCGGCCGGCATCGGCCGCCGACATGCCGGCGAAGAGATAGTCGTAGACGCTGACGGTCGGCAGGTCGACGTCGGGGAATGGACTGGCGAAACTCATGGGGCTTCCGATCAGTTCTCGTCGAGTTGTTTGATGAGTCGGCGCGAGGCGACCAACCGGAACGAGGCGTCGATGAGTTCGCGGACCTCGACCCAATCTACCTTCGCCGCACTGAAGTCCAGACCGAGCCAGCCGAAAGGACTCATGTAGGCCGGGAAGAAGAAGCGGCTGTCCTGTTCGAGTGCCCGGCGGTCGCTCTCGTCGACCTTGATCAGCAGCGAGTGGGGATACGGCACCATCTCGCCGCGGCCCTCCGGCTTCACGTTTCCGCCGTACATGGCGAACATCTTCGGCGCGCAGAACACCGGCCGACCCCAGGAGATCTTCTCGAAGGCCTCGGGAAATCCCAGGGCCACGGTGCGGAGTTCGGCCAGGCCCAGGTCGTCATCGCTGAACATGATCGGGTGCGGCATGTCGACAGAGTAGCGGTAGGGACCCGCCCGGGCTGATTAGAAATTAGGCTAGCCTTACCTTGCTCAATCGCAGGAAGGTGGACATGCCCACGACTTGGTTGGATTCCCTCACCCGGCAAACCCGCCGACCGGGTGGGTATCCCTATCCGCATCAGGCCGCCTATTTCCTCAACAATCCGTTGCGCCGACTCAGCGGAGACGACGAGCGTGCCGTCAAGCGGCTCGACCTGACCGGATTCGAGCGGGTACTCGAAATCGGGCCGGGCCCTGGATACTTCAGCGTCGCGATCGCCCGCAACCTGCACCGGGGGCGACTGGACCTGCTCGATGTTCAGCTGGAGATGCTGGACAAGTCTCGCAGCGCACTCGACCGTGCCGAGTGCTACAACGTCAGCTTCCACAGCGGCGATGCCGACGAAGAGCTGCCGTTCTATGACGACAGTTTCGACGTGGCGTTCCTGGCTTCGGCGTTCGGCGAGATATCGGACAAGCGGGGGTGCATCCGGTCCTTGCACCGGATTCTCAAACCCGGTGCGCTGCTGGTGTTTCGGGAAGGATTCCCCGACCCGGACCGCCTCAGCGTCGACGATCTGCGTGAGCTGGTGGAAGCCGACGATTTCGAGTTCTGCGATGCCACCGGGAACCGCTGGCACGACATCGTCAGATTTCGGCGCTTGCCGCTGCCATGAGCTGTCGGCGGGCTCCGCTAGCCTGCCAGAGTGAGCGAGAAGCCAACCGTAGACGCCGACGCCGCGCTGCCCGAACAGGCCGATGCCGACGTGCGGCGACGCTGGCAGGAGCTTGCCGACGAGGTACGTGAACACCAGTTCCGGTACTACGTCAAAGACGCGCCCATCGTCTCGGACGCTCAGTTCGACGCCCTGCTGCGCGAACTGCAGGCCCTGGAAGCCGACCATCCCGAGCTGCGAACCCCGGATTCCCCGACCCAGTTGGTCGGCGGCGCCGGGTTCGCCACCGAATTCGCGCCCGCCGAGCATCTGGAACGGATGTTGTCCCTGGACAACGTGTTCGATTCCGATGAGCTCTCGGCCTGGGCGGCCCGGATCAGCGGGGAGACGGGCGACGCCGCGCACTATTTGTGCGAGCTGAAGATCGACGGTGTCGCCCTGGCGCTCGTGTACCGCGACGGCAGGCTGGTGCGGGCCGCTACGCGGGGTGACGGGCGCAGCGGTGAGGATGTGACGCTCAACGCCCGCACCATCACCGACATCCCGGAGAAATTGACGGCTTCCGACGAGTTTCCGGTGCCTGCCGTGCTGGAGGTGCGCGGCGAGGTGTTCTTCCGGGTCGCCGACTTCGAGGAGCTCAACGCCGGGTTGGTGGCCGAGGGCAAGCCTCCTTTCGCCAACCCGCGCAACAGTGCGGCGGGCTCGCTGCGTCAGAAGAACCCAGCGGTCACCGCGCGGCGCAGACTCCGGATGATCTGCCACGGGCTCGGGCACGCCGAAGGATTCAGCCCCGCGTCCCTGCATGACGCCTATCGGGCGCTGGGTGCGTGGGGTCTGCCGGTCTCCGAGCACACCGCCAGGGTGTCCGGTGTCGCCGCGGTCGCCGAGCGGATCGCCTACTGGGGTGAGCACCGCCATGACGTCGACCACGAGATCGACGGTCTGGTCGTCAAGGTCGACGAGGTGGCGCTGCAGCGCCGGCTCGGCGCGACCTCGCGCGCACCTCGCTGGGCGGTGGCCTACAAATACCCGCCGGAAGAGGCCACCACGAAGCTGCTCGACATCCGGGTGAGCGTGGGGCGGACCGGCCGGGTCACCCCGTTCGCCTACATGGAGCCGGTCAAGGTGGCCGGTTCCACCGTCGGCCTTGCCACGCTGCACAATGCGACCGAAGTTCAGCGCAAGGGGGTGCTGATCGGCGACACCGTGGTGATCCGCAAGGCCGGCGACGTCATCCCCGAGGTCCTCGGCCCGGTGGTCGACCTGCGCGACGGCTCCGAGCATGCGTTCGTCATGCCGACCAACTGCCCCGAATGCGGCACCGTGCTGGCGCCGGCCAAGGAGGGCGACGCCGACATCCGCTGCCCGAATACCCGCAGTTGCCCGGCGCAGTTGCGGGAGAGGGTGTTTCACGTGGCAGGGCGTGGCGCGTTCGACATCGAGGGGCTCGGCTACGAGGCAGCGACCGCGCTGCTGCAGGCCGGGGTGATCGCCGACGAGGGCGATCTGTTCACCCTGACCGCCGACCAGTTGCTGCGCACCGAGCTGTTCACGACCAAGGCCGGCGAGCTGTCGGCCAACGGCAAGCGCCTGCTGGCCAATCTGGACAAGGCCAAGGCCCAGCCGCTGTGGCGGGTACTGGTGGCGTTGTCGATCCGCCACGTGGGGCCCACCGCGGCGCGGGCACTGGCCACCGAATTCGCCAGCCTCGACGCCATCGTCGCGGCGAGCGAGGAGCAACTCGCCGCGGTGGAAGGGGTCGGCCCGACGATCGCCGCCGCCGTCATCGACTGGTTCACCGTCGATTGGCACCGCGCGATCGTGGACAAGTGGCGCGCCGCCGGGGTCCGGATGGCCGACGAACGCGACGCGAGCATCGAGCGCACGCTGGAGGGTCTGTCGATCGTGGTGACCGGATCCCTACCCGGGTTCTCCCGCGATGAGGCCAAGGAGGCCATCATCAGCCGCGGCGGCAAGGCCGCAAGCTCGGTCTCCAAGAAGACCGCCTACGTGGTCGCCGGTGACGCGCCCGGATCCAAGTACGACAAGGCCGTAGAACTCGGTGTCCCGATCCTCGACGAGGACGGCTTCCGCGCGCTGCTCGCCGAAGGCCCGCAAGCGGGACCGGACGCCGCAGAGCCCGAAGAGAGCTAGCCGCAGGGCGTTTCAGCGCAGGATCGTGGCGACGATCCCGGCCAGATAGCCCAACCGCGCCACCTCGGAGGGCCGGAACCCCGGACCGCCGGGACGGCCCAGCACCACCGCGGTGTTCGGGTCGCCCAAGGGTGCGGCGGCCAGTGTGGTGTCCATGTCGCGCCACACCTGCGGCACCCAATCCTCGGTGCCGTCGAGAGCGGCGGCCTGCTGCAACGGCAACCACGGCGCCGACTGGGCCTGCGTCTCGGGAGCGCCGTGACTCCCGGCGATGCGCTCGACGCCGGTTGCGGTGGACCGGACCACGACACACCAGCTGACGCGCAGCACCCGGGGTGCTTCTTCGGCGAGCACCTTCAGCCGCGCGGCCTTCGAATGCGCGGCGGCGACATGGTCGATCAGCTCGAGCTCACGGTGTGCCTCCAGCAGCCCGGTATGGGGGCGGATGCTGTCGACGAAGACGCCCGACAGGTTCTCGGCGGCGGTGATCAAGGTGTCCGGCATGGAGCCCTGCGGCAGATCGACGACCAGATCGTCGATCGCGTAGCCGGCTCCGCGCTCGACGACGTCGAGCGACAGGATGTCGGCACCGACCGAGCCGAGCGCCACGGCGAGTGAGCCGAGGCTGCCTGGTCGGTCCTCTAGCTGGACCCGCAGCAGATACGAAGGCACGCGCATCACCTTTGCACAGCGGGCGCAGCGGGGCATGCCGGTGACCCGCCCGAAGCACTGCCGAGGCTGGACCGATCCCCAAGTCGCTGCGCCTGCCCGCCGAAACCCGATTTGGTGGCTTGACTAGGCTGCTTTGTCGTGTCGAAGATCTCCCGAGACGAGGTAGCCCATCTGGCGCGTCTGGCGCGCCTGGCGCTGACCGACGACGAACTGGACAGTTACGCCGGCCAGCTGGATGCCATCCTCGGCCACGTCAGCCAGATCCAGTCCGTCGACGTCACCGGCGTGGAAGCGACGGACAACCCGCTCAAGGACGTCAACGTCAGCCGGCCTGACGTTGTCGAGCCGTGCCTGACGCAGGAGCAAGCGCTGGCCGCCGCGCCGCGTGCCGAAGACGGTCGCTTCGCCGTGCCGCGGATTCTCGGAGAGGGTGAATGACGAGCATGAGTGAGCTGATCCGCAGCGATGCGGCGACCCTGGGGGCCCAGATCGCGGCCAAGGAGGTCTCCTCGACCGAGGTGACCCAGGCCCACCTGGACCAGATCGCGGAGACCGACGAACGCTTCAACGCCTTCCTGCACGTGGCAGCGGAATCCGCGCTGGAGACCGCGGCACGCATCGACGCTGCCGTGGCCGCCGGCGAGACGCTGCCCTCGCCGCTGGCCGGGGTGCCGCTGGCACTCAAGGACGTCTTCACCGCCACTGACATGCCCACCACCGCGGGCTCGAAAATCCTTGAGGGATGGCGCGCGCCGTACGACGCGACCGTCACCGCCAAGCTGCGCGCCGCGGGTATCCCGATCCTGGGCAAGACGAACATGGACGAATTCGCCATGGGATCGTCGACCGAGAACTCGGCCTACGGCCCGACCCGCAACCCGTGGAACACCGAGCGGGTGCCCGGCGGATCGGGGGGCGGTAGCGCTGCGGCGCTGGCCGCGTATCAGGCCCCGCTGGCCATCGGCACCGACACCGGCGGGTCGATCCGCCAGCCTGCCGCGCTCACCGCGACCGTCGGCGTGAAGCCGACCTACGGCACGGTCTCGCGCTACGGCCTGATCGCCTGTGCGTCCTCACTGGACCAGGGCGGTCCGTGTGCCCGCACGGTGCTCGACACCGCGCTGCTGCACCAGGTGATCGCCGGCCACGACCCGCGCGACTCGACCTCCGTCGATGCCCCGGTGCCCGATGTGGTCGGTGCTGCGCGGGCCGGTGCGGCAGGCGATCTCAAGGGTGTGCGCGTCGGTGTGGTCAATCAGCTGCGCGGCGAGGGATACCAGCCTGGAGTGCTGGAGTCTTTCAATGCCGCTGTCGCCCAGCTGACCGCGCTCGGCGCTGAGGTCACCGAGGTGGACTGCCCGCACTTCGACCACGCGATGGATGCCTACTACCTGATCCTGCCGTCGGAGGTGTCGAGCAACCTGGCACGGTTCGACGCGATGCGGTTCGGGCTGCGCGTCGGCGATGACGGCACGCACAGCGCCGAGGAGGTCATGGCGTTGACCCGGGCCGCCGGATTCGGGCCGGAGGTCAAGCGCCGGATCATGATCGGCACCTACGCGTTGTCGGCGGGCTACTACGACGCCTACTACAACCAGGCGCAGAAGGTGCGGACGCTGATCGCCCGCGACCTGGAGCGGGCCTACCAGAGCGTGGACGTGCTGGTGTCCCCGGCGACGCCGACGACAGCGTTCCGGTTGGGGGAGAAGGTCGACGATCCGCTGGCCATGTATCTGTTCGACCTGTGCACCCTGCCGCTGAACCTGGCCGGGCACTGCGGCATGTCGGTGCCGTCGGGTCTCTCGCCCGACGACGGCCTGCCCGTCGGACTGCAGATCATGGCGCCGGCCCTGGCCGATGACCGGCTGTACCGCGTCGGCGCGGCCTACGAGGCTGCCCGCGGCCCATTGCCCAGCGCGTTGTAGGCGGCAGCCCCTAACCCGGGCACGGTTGTGCCAGGCGGGGCAAGATGGTGCCCATGCGCATCGGAGTTCTCACCGGCGGCGGTGACTGTCCTGGCCTGAACGCGGTGATCCGGGCGGTGGTGCGCACCTGCGACCAGCGCTACGGCTCGTCGGTGGTCGGATTTCTCGACGGCTGGCGGGGCTTGTTGGAGGACCGCCGTATCCAACTGGCCAACGACGATCGCAACGATCGGCTGCTGGCCAAGGGCGGAACCATGTTGGGCACCGCGCGGGTCAACCCGGACAAGCTGCGGGCGGGACTGGATCAGATCAAGCAGACACTCGAAGACAACGGGATCGACGTGTTGATCCCGATCGGCGGTGAAGGCACCTTGACCGCCGCGCACTGGTTGTCCGAGGAGAATGTCCCGGTGGTCGGCGTACCCAAGACCATCGACAACGACATCGACTGCACGGACGTCACTTTCGGCCACGACACAGCGCTGCAGGTGGCGACCGAGGCCATCGACCGGCTGCACAGCACCGCTGAATCGCACCAGCGCGTCATGCTGGTCGAGGTGATGGGCCGGCACGCCGGGTGGATCGCGCTGAATGCCGGCCTGGCCTCGGGCGCGCACATGACGCTGATCCCCGAGCAGCCCTTCGACGTCGAGGAAGTGTGCCGGCTGGTCAAGAAGCGCTTCCAGCACGGATCGTCACACTTCATCTGCGTGGTGGCCGAGGGCGCGAAACCGGCAGAGGGCACGATGCAACTGCGCCAGGGCGGCATGGACGAGTTCGGGCACGAGAAATTCACCGGTGTGGCACAGCAATTGGCGCTCGAGGTGGAGAAGCGGATCAAAAAAGATGTGCGCGTCACGGTTCTCGGCCACGTCCAGCGCGGCGGTACCCCGACGGCCTATGACCGCGTGCTGGCCACCCGGTTCGGCGTGAACGCGGCCGACGCCGCCCATGCCGGCGAGTTCGGGATGATGGTGTCGTTGCAGGGGCAGGACATCGGCCGGGTATCACTGGCCGATGCGACCCGCCACCTCAAGCTGGTGCCGCAGTCCCGTTACGACGACGCCGCTGAGTTCTTCGGCTAGTCCCGGCCCTTGCGCTCGGCCAGGGAAATCACGCGCTCTTGAGCGCTTCGCGGCGTAGTAACTGCCACATGGACGGGGTGTCGACGGTCGTGGAAATGGTCACGGTCGCACCGGTTTCCGGCGATTCCGCCAGTTTGAGCAGGTAGTCGGCGAGATCGGTGCGCGAGGTGAACGCGCCCACCGGGTCGCGCCGGCCGGCGATGTACTCGGTGACGTCGGGCAGGTCGAACAGGCCGGACGGCCGCACGATGGTCCAGTTCAGTCCGCTGCCGGAAACGATGTCCTCCATCCGGCGCATGTCTGCGTAGAGCGTCTTGCCGAAGATGCGGCTGATCACCGGCTGGACCACGCGGAGCGCGAACGGCGTATCGGTGCGGCCGGGGTAATCGGCGATCGCGGTGGAGCTCACGACGGCCAACCGGTCGACTCCGGTGGCGCGCATCGCGGCGACGATGTTGCCAACGCCGACCGAGTACGTGTCGACGGGATCCATGGTGAAGGTGACGCCCAGGGTGGACAGCACCGCGTCGGCGCCGTCGATCACGGCGGTGACCGCTGCTGCGTCGCGCACGTCGGCTTCGGTCACCGTGAGCGCGGCGTCGGTGATCGGGAACTGCGCGGGGTGGCGGGTGACCGCCACGACGGTGTGGCCGGTGTCGAGCGCCCGGCGGGTGAGCAGACGTCCCGTCGCACCGTTGGCGCCGAAGATGACGATTCGCATGAGAGCCTCCCAATTAGTCACTAATAGTGACAATCACGTCATATGACAATCACTGCGAGTGCTAGTGTTCGGCTCGTGGCTGAGGAACCGATCGGGGTGTCCGCGCTCGACCAGCGCATCCCGTTTCTGCTGTCCCAACTCGGCGCGTATGTCGCCGAGGGGTTCAAGGCCAGGCTCGAGCCGCTGGGCCTGCATCCGCGGGCCACCGCGGTCCTGCTGGCGCTGGCCGCGGTCGACGGGCAGTCGCAGCGCGAGCTGTACGGGCGCCTCGGTCTGCACCGCAACGTCATGGTCACGCTGATCGACACGCTGGAAGCCGAAGGGCTCGTCGAACGTCGGCCACACCCCGAAGACCGGCGCGCCTTCGCGGTGTCGCTGACCGAGCGGGCGCGCGAGCTGATCCCGGCGCTCGACGAGGCGGGTCGTGCGCTCGAGGACGAGGTGACCGCGTCGCTGTCCGATGACGAACGAGCCGTGCTGAGACACACGCTGCGGCGGTTGTCGGCCGCTGCGGGTCTGATTCCCGGCGTCCACCCCGGACTGGCCTGAAAAGGCGCCCAACTAGGATCGACACCATGTCTGTCGCTACCGCTGAACTCGTCGACTACGACGACGTCATCGCCGCCTACGAGCCCGTGATGGGCATGGAGGTGCACGTCGAGCTGTCCACGGCCACCAAGATGTTCTGCGGCTGCGCCAATCGGTTCGGTGCCGAGCCCAACACGCTGGTCTGCCCGGTCTGCCTCGGGCTGCCGGGTTCTCTGCCGGTGCTCAACGAGGCGGCCGTGGAGGCGGCGATCCGCATCGGCCTGGCGCTCAACTGCGATATCGCACCGTGGGGCCGGTTCGCCCGGAAGAACTACTTCTACCCCGACCAGCCGAAGAACTACCAGATCTCGCAATACGACGAGCCGATCGCGATCAACGGATACCTCGACGTACCGCTCGACGACGGAACCACCTTCCGCGTCGAGATCGAGCGTGCGCACATGGAGGAAGACACCGGCAAGCTGACCCACCTGGGCAGCGATACCGGCCGCATCGCGGGTGCGACGACCTCGTTGGCCGACTTCAACCGCGCCGGCGTTCCGCTGATCGAGATCGTCACCAGGCCCATCGAGGGGACCGGGGCGCGTGCGCCGGAAATCGCCCGCGCCTACGTCACTGCCCTGCGAGATCTGCTGCGCGGCTTGGACGTATCGGATGTGCGGATGGACCAGGGATCGATGCGGTGTGACTCGAACCTGTCTCTCAAGCCGATCGGCGCCACCGAGTTCGGCACCCGCACCGAGACCAAGAACGTGAACTCGCTCAAGAGCGTCGAGGTTGCGGTCCGGTACGAAATGCGCCGTCAGGCAGCGGTTCTCAATTCCGGCGGCACCATCACCCAGGAGACCAGGCATTTCCACGAGGACGGCTACACCTCGCCGGGGCGCAGCAAGGAGACGGCGGAGGATTACCGCTACTTCCCCGAGCCCGACCTGGAACCGGTCGCTCCCAGCGCCGAGCTGGTCGAGCGGTTGCGCCAGACCATCCCCGAGCTGCCGTGGTTGGCGCGCAAGCGGATTCAGCAGGACTGGGGCATCTCCGACGAGGTGATGCGCGATCTGGTCAATGCCGGCGCGGTCGAGTTGGTGGCAGCCACCGTCGAGCACGGCGCCTCCAGCGAGGCTGCCCGCGCCTGGTGGGGCAACTTCCTGGTGCAGAAGGCCAACGAGTCAGAGGTCGAGCTCGAGGCACTGCCGATCACCCCGGCCCAGGTGGCCGCCGTCGTCAAGCTCGTCGACGAAGGCAAGCTGTCCAACAAGCTGGCACGCCAGGTGATCGAGGGTGTGCTGGCCGGCGAGGGAGAACCCGAGCAGGTGATGACCGACCGTGGTTTGGCGCTCGAGCGCGACGACTCGGTGATCCAGGCCGCTGTGGACGACGCTCTGGCCGCCAACCCTGACGTCGTGGAGAAGATCCGCGGCGGCAAGATCCAGGCCGCCGGTGCGATCGTCGGTGCGGTGATGAAGGCGACCAAGGGCTCGGCCGACGCCGCCCGGGTCCGTGAGCTGGTGCTGGCCGCGTGCGGCCAGAGCGGCTGACCGCTCGTCAGCTCACCGGGCCGGCGAACATCGTCATCGCCGCGGCGGCATATTGCTCGAGCCGCTCGCGCGGGTAGTTGTCCGGATCGTGCACGGCCAGGCGACCGAGCATCTCGGCGAACGAGAGCAGGGTGTGGCCGAGCAACTCGGGGTCCAGCGCGGCAAGCCGGGGGTCCACCGCGATGCCGGCTTTCGCCATTTGCTCGACCTGCGTGAGGATCTGGTTGCGGGCGTTGCGGACGGCCGCGCGGTAGTCCCGCGGAGCGGTGTCGGGCACGGTGAGGATGAGCCGCCAGCGCGTCGGGTTCTCCAACACGCAACGCAGGAATCCGGTGACGGTCGCGGTGTAGGCATCGGTCGGGCCCGTGCCGGACAGATTCTTGGGCAGGGCGGCCAGTACCTGGCTCAGCCCGTTCTGATGTTCGCGGATGAGCAAGGCGGTCACCAGCTCGGTACGCGTCCGGAACGCGGTGTAGAGGACAGGTTTGCCGACTCCGCCCGCCTCGGCGACTGCCTCCATCCTGAGCTCGTGCAAGGGGCAGTCGTGGAGCACGGTCATCGCCGCGTCCAGCAGTTGCTCGCGCCGTTCTTCACGCGGTAGCCGCGGTGCATATCTGCGGCGCTGGCGGTCAGGCACCCGGACAATGGTACGTGATAGTCGAACCATTTCTAAGGGCGCATTACGAGCGTTGCATTCATATCGACCCGTTGGCGCAGCCGGCTCCGGTCAGGCCCGGAGCGCGGATCTATGTCGAAATGTCCTGTGCCTCAGGTGTTGTCGGCATTGCTGCGCGGGAAGCCGCCGCCCTGCGGGAAGAGTGGGAAGACGACGTCGTCGAAGCTCTCGGCATCTCCGGCAGTCCGGTTCACGGTCGCGCCCCACACGTTGCCGTCGGGGGAGAGCTGCAACGCCCACGCGTGACCGCGCACGTTCTCCCGGACCACCTCAGGGTCGCCGGTGACCGCGCCGGTGTCGGGCGCCAGCCGTACGGCGACGGTCTTCTTGGAGTTGACCAGGTTGACCAACACCGTGCCCTCCAGTGCGGCGCACCCGGCGACGCCGGGACGGTCCGGCCACGTCCACACCGTGGACACCTTGGAATCCTTGGTGATCCGCTGCAGCCGATCTGCGCTGGGAGTGCGGTCGGTGACGTAGAGCGAGCCGTCCGACGCATCGACACACATGGCTCCGGCGGCGCCCAGGCCGCTGAGCGCCGTGGTGACCGGGGCCTGGTTGACCGTGGTGGGCTGCTCGATGCGCAGCACCTTGCCGGCCAGTGATGCGGGATCGGCGGCCAGTGCCGGATCGCCCGCATCGCCGGTCTGCACCAACAGGGTGGTCTTGCTGGTGAAGGTCAGCGACCCCATATTGCCGCCGGCGCCCTTGGGGATGCCGGTGAGAATCGGCTTCGGCACGTCGCCGTCGGCGATGCGGATCACCCGGTTGTCGGTCGGCGTGCTGACGTAGGCGTACATCAGCCGGTCCTGGCCGTAGGTCGGCGACAACACGATGTCCATCAGACCGCCGTCGCCGGACGGATCGACGGGGATCATCACTTTGACCTTCGGCTCGGCTTTCACCGACACCTGCTTGACCGCGCCGGTGAGCCGCTCGCCGACCAGCGCGGACTGGCTGTCGGGAAGCATGATCAAACCGCTGGTGCTGTCCAGGCAGCCCTGCATCACGCCCGTTGCCTTGCATTCCTTGGGGAACGGCTTGGCCGGCAGTGGCGGCGGTGGCGGCGGGGTCGTCGTCGGCCCCGGCTCCATCTTCGGTGCAGTGGTGAAAGGCTCGGACTGGGCCGCGTCGAATCGGGCACAGCCCGAACCGACCAGCATCGCGGCGCACAGAACGGCGGCCACCCCCGTCATCCGCCGGCGCGATTTCATGCCCGCCAGATTACGGATGCCTCGGCAGTGCGCGCCACGTCGGGACCGCGCGTCCTGCCCATAGCAGCCCGATACCAGGCAGAAGCGCCGGGGTAAATACCCGGATCGAACCGAACTTGCACTTACCCTGGCAGCTGTGACCAGTCACTCGCAGGACCCGCAAGCCTGGCAACGACCGGGTTACTCGGACGATTCCGCCAGGCCGGCCGGAGCCAGCCTGGTCGACCCGGAAGACGACCTGCCGTCGGCGACGTACGGCGGGGACTTCGAAACCACCGCGATTCCGCGCTACGACGCCAAATCGGGCGACCAGTCGGCATTCAGCCTGGTCTCCGACCCTGAACCGCTGCCATATGTGCAATCCGGCGGGCCCGCCCCGATGGGGCCCTTCGCGGCCGAGCCGGCCGAGATCGAGCGCGACGAGTTCGTCGACGACCGCGTCAAGGCTGCCGGGCGGCGGGGCACCCAGGACCTCGGACTATTGATCCTGCGTGTGGCTCTCGGCGGGCTGATGATCATCCACGGCCTGCAGAAGGCGTTCGGTTGGTGGGGCGGCCCGGGACTGGACGGGTTCAACACCTCACTGGGTGAGATGGGCTTCAAGAACACCGACATCCTGACCTACGCCGCCACCGGCGGCCAGATCGCGGCGGGTGTCCTGCTGGTTCTGGGGCTGTTCACGCCGATCGCGGCGGCAGGCGCACTGGCTTACCTGATCAACGGGGTGCTCGCCACGGCGATGGCCGCCCACGAGCAGGCCCGGCTCTCGGAAGTCATCACCGACGGCACCGAGTACCGGATGATCGTCGTCGTGGCCGCGGCCGCGATCATCCTGACCGGCCCGGGTCGCTACGGGTTCGACGCCGGCCGCGGCTGGGCCCGGCGGCCGTTCGTCGGATCATTCGTGGCACTGCTGCTCGGTGTGGCCGGCGGCATCGCCATCTGGGTGTTGCTCAACGGCGGTAACCCGCTCGGCTGATCGCGCGGATCCTCAGGCGTACGGATTCGGTACGCGGCCGCCGCTCACCTCGGTCAGCAACGGCAGTGTTGCGAAGGTCACGGCCGGCAGGCGCAGGCCGGTTCCGTCGTTCAGGTCGGCGATCGCCCAGGACGACCGGTCGAACCGCAGTCCCTTGATATCGCCCCACGCCACCGTGCGGCTGCGCGTGAGAGACCGCGCCGTGACGGTGTCGGCATCGGCGGTGGTGCGGTACCGGATGATGGCCGCCGACAACGCAACCGGGATCACCAGCAGCACCGAGAACAAGGTGGGATTGCTCAGCACCAGGGTCAGCAGGCCGAGCGTCAGGAAGCCGACTGCCAGGTGCGCCATGGGTGATATCCGGATGACGACAGGGGCGGTTGCCGATCGTGCGCTCACAGGTTCATCCTTGCACCACCGGGTTGGCAGGCCCGCCGGCCATCACCCGGTGCCGGCCCCCAGGTGAAGCAATTTGACCTTTAACCTGTACGACAGCTACCGTCAAGTGCTATGCAGACCCCCGGATTGCTCGTAGTAATTGGTTGGCGCGTTGATGCCGCGCTGGCCCTCTGCCGGGCATAGCAAACCGCATCGACGCGCCACCCTCGTACAGCTGCCGGCTGACGGGGGTTTTTTATTTGCCCACAAGCGCGCCGTAACCATTGAAAAATTGAAATTCCTGGACAGGAACGTGACGCAAACCGTGAAGAGGACATCGTGAGCGCACCGACAACGCGACCGCCGGCCCGGTCAGGAGCCGCGCCTGCCAATGGCGCAGCCAAGACCAAATCAGATTCGGGACAGCCCAAGCGGGTTGCACCGCAGCAGCTCACCGGCGCCCAGGCGGTCGTCCGGTCGCTGGAAGAGCTCGGCGTCGACATCGTCTTCGGGATCCCCGGCGGCGCCGTGCTGCCGGTCTACGACCCGCTGTTCGACTCGCAGAAGCTGCGCCACGTGCTGGTTCGGCACGAGCAGGGCGCCGGCCACGCGGCCAGCGGCTATGCCCACGCCACCGGCAAGGTCGGCGTGATGATGGCGACGTCGGGTCCCGGCGCAACCAACCTGATCACCCCGCTGGCCGACGCCCAGATGGACTCCATCCCGGTGGTGGCCATCACCGGGCAGGTGGGTCGCGCCCTGATCGGCACCGACGCCTTCCAGGAAGCCGATATCACCGGCATGACCATGCCCATCACCAAGCACAACTTCCTGGTGCGCAACGGTGACGACATCGCCCAGGTGATGGCCGAGGCCTTCCACATCGCCAGCTCGGGCCGTCCGGGCGCGGTGCTTGTCGACGTCCCCAAGGACATCCTGCAGGGCCAGTGCACCTTCTCCTGGCCGCCGCAGCTGGACCTGCCTGGCTACAAGCCGAACACCAAGCCGCACAGCCGTCAGGTGCGCGAGGCTGCCAAGCTGATCGCCGCGGCGCACAAGCCGGTGCTCTATGTCGGCGGCGGGGTCATCCGTGGTGAGGCCAGTGCCGAACTGCTCGAGCTGGCCGAGCTGACCGGCATCCCGGTCGTCACCACGCTCATGGCCCGCGGTGCGTTCCCGGACAGCCACCCGCAGCACCTGGGTATGCCGGGCATGCACGGCACCGTGGCCGCGGTGGGCGCATTGCAGAAGAGCGACCTGCTGATCGCCCTGGGCACCCGGTTCGACGACCGGGTCACCGGCCAGCTGTCCTCCTTCGCTCCCGAGGCGAAGGTGATCCACGCCGACATCGACCCCGCCGAGATCGGCAAGAACCGGCACGCCGACGTGCCGATCGTGGGTGACGTGAAAGCGGTCATCACCGATCTGATCGAGGTGCTGCGCCGCGACGGAACGACCAGCGCCGCACTGAAACTGGACGGCTGGTGGGAGTACCTGTCCGGCCTGAAGTCGACCTATCCGCTGAGCTACGGCCCGCAGAGCGACGGCAGCCTGAGCCCCGAGTACGTCATCGAGAAGCTGGGCCAGATCGCCGGACCCGAAGCGGTCTACGTGGCCGGGGTGGGTCAGCACCAGATGTGGGCCGCGCAGTTCGTCAAGTACGAGAACCCCAAGACGTGGCTGAACTCGGGCGGTCTGGGAACCATGGGCTTTGCCGTCCCGGCAGCCATGGGTGCCAAGTTCGCCCGCCCCGAGGCCGAGGTGTGGGCCATCGACGGCGACGGCTGCTTCCAGATGACCAATCAGGAGCTGGCCACCTGCGCCATCGAGGGGGCGCCGATCAAGGTGGCGTTGATCAACAACGGCAACCTGGGCATGGTGCGGCAGTGGCAGACGCTGTTCTACGACCAGCGCTACAGCCAGACCGACCTGGCCACGCACTCACGCCGGATTCCGGATTTCGTCAAGCTGGCCGAGGCGCTGGGCTGCGTCGGGCTGCGCTGCGAGCGGGCCGAGGACGTCGAGGACGTCATCAACCAGGCCCGGGCCATCAACGACCGCCCGGTGGTCATCGACTTCATCGTCGGTGCCGACGCGCAGGTGTGGCCGATGGTCGCCGCCGGTACCAGCAACGACGAGATCATGGCGGCCCGGGACATCCGGCCGCTGTTCGACGAAAACGACGACGAGGGGCATGCCTGATGAGCAACACCACCCCCACTCACACCCTGTCGGTGCTGGTCGAGGACAAGCCCGGCGTTCTCGCCCGGGTGGCGACGCTGTTCTCCCGTCGGGGCTACAACATCCAGTCCCTGGCGGTTGGTGCCACCGAGCAGAAGCACATGTCGCGGATGACGATCGTCGTCAGCGTCGAGGAATCGCCGCTGGAGCAGATCACCAAGCAGCTCAACAAGCTGATCAACGTGATCAAGATCGTCGAGCAGGAGGACGACAGCTCGGTCTCCCGCGAACTCGCCCTGATCAAGGTGCGCGCCGACGCGACCAACCGCGGCCAGGTCATCGAAGCGGTGAACCTGTTCCGCGCCAAGGTCGTTGATGTCTCGACCGAGTCGTTGACAGTGGAGGCGACCGGTACGGCGGAGAAGCTGGAGGCCCTGCTGCGGGTCCTTGAGCCCTACGGTATCCGCGAGATCGCACAGTCGGGCATGGTGTCGGTCTCGCGTGGACCACGTGGTATCAGCGCAGTGAAGTAAGCACGTCAAGTAGCGTTAAGCGGCTGTAGAGCTAGAAAGAGAAGGATAATTTCGCATGGCAGTTGAGATGTTTTACGACGCCGACGCGGACCTGTCGATCATCCAGGGTCGTAAGGTCGCCGTCATCGGCTACGGCAGCCAGGGACACGCGCATTCGCTGTCGCTGCGCGATTCGGGCGTGCAGGTCAAGGTCGGCCTGAAAGAGGGCTCGAAGTCCCGCGTCAAGGTCGAGGAGCAGGGTCTTGAGGTCGACACCCCGGCCGAGGTGGCCAAGTGGGCCGACGTGATCATGGTGCTCGCGCCCGACACCGCGCAGGCCGAGATCTTCAAGAACGACATCGAGCCCAACCTGGAGGACGGCAACGCGCTGTTCTTCGGCCACGGCCTCAACATCCACTTCGGCCTGATCAAGGCCCCGGCCAACGTCACCGTCGGCATGGTCGCCCCCAAGGGCCCCGGCCACCTGGTGCGTCGCCAGTTCGTCGACGGCAAGGGCGTGCCCTGCCTGATCGCCGTCGACCAGGACCCCAAGGGCGAGGGCCAGGCGCTGGCGCTGTCCTACGCCGCCGCGATCGGCGGTGCCCGCGCCGGTGTCATCAAGACCACCTTCAAGGAAGAGACCGAGACCGACCTGTTCGGTGAGCAGGCCGTGCTCTGCGGCGGCACCGAAGAGCTGGTCAAGGCCGGCTTCGAGGTCATGGTCGAGGCGGGCTACGCCCCGGAGATGGCCTACTTCGAGGTGCTGCACGAGCTCAAGCTCATCGTCGACCTGATGTACGAGGGTGGCATCGCCCGTATGAACTACTCGGTGAGCGACACCGCGGAGTTCGGCGGCTACCTGTCGGGCCCGCGGGTCATCGACGCCGACACCAAGAAGCGCATGAAGGACATCCTGACCGACATCCAGGACGGCACCTTCGTCAAGCGCCTGGTCGCCAACGTCGAGGGTGGCAACAAGGAGCTCGAGGCGCTGCGCAAGGCCAACGCCGAGCACCCGATCGAGGTCACCGGCAAGAAGCTGCGCGACCTGATGAGCTGGGTCGACCGGCCGATCACCGAAACGGCCTGATTTCACGTCGACTGGCCAGTTATTGCACGCGAGCATCGAAAATGCGTGCAGTAACTGGCCTTTCGCGTTCTAGATGATCGTGTAGCCGATCGCGGCCAGCGTGCGGGCCACGTCCCTGCCGTCGGCGCTACCAGGAAGCTTCGCGGTGCCGTCGATCTGTAGAGCTTCACCGACGACGCCGTAGAGTTCGGTGGACACCGGGTCGTCGGGCTCGGCCGGCTCGATCCGACCGTCCGGGTAGATGCACTGCGCCCGCATGGCCCACATTGTCTGTGCGGCCGCGACGACGTTGTAGCCACACAGCGGCGGGCTCACGTGATAGAGCTTCATGTCGCCGACCGCAATGATCTTCATGACCGGATCGGTATGTGGCACGGAACCCACCAACCGAGCGATGCCAGTGTTCACCGCTCAAATCTAAGCGCCGGCGCGGCGGGTGCAGCGCAGCAGTTTTCGTCAGAACAGCTAGCTGGCGCACCCGATCGGGGCCGGATCACCGTTTTCTTGGGCGTTCGCACACGCTTCCTTGAACCAGGCGCCTCCGGCGTTGCCGGTCGCGTATCCACCGCCGGCCGCGCCGCGTGCGTATCCACCGCCGGCATCGCCGGTCGCGTATCCGCCGCCGGCGTCACCGCGCGAGAACGCGCCGCCGGCGTGGTCGTTGGCGTAGCCGCCACCACCGGGATCGCCCGGAGCGGCGAGTGCGTATCCCGCCGGACCGAGCAGCCCTGCGAATGCCAGCGAAGCGGCTGCGGCGGCTCCACCCAGGACCATCCTCAGTCGCATTGCCTTGTGTTCCATCATGGCCACCCCCGGTCGTGATCTCACTCGTCGCGGCCGGGCCCAGCCGAGCCCGCGTGCGAGCGCTTGAACCGAGTCTACGTGACTCAGATCACACCTGACAATTATGCGGGCAAACCCGATTCGGTGCGGATGCCCACATCCGACCGCTGGTCAGCAAAGGCAAGGACGGTGCTGGTCTGGCTCGCGGCGTTGATTACGCGCCCAGTCGCGTAGCCACACTGACCACCCGGCGGGCCAGGTGATCCAGCGCGTCGTAGGTGGCGTCGTCGAATTCGCTGATGTTGTCGTGGTTGGCGATCAGGCTCGCGCCGTACGGGTTGCCGTCGACGAACTTGAGCGGGTCGGTGTAGCCGGGCGGCACGATGATCCCACCCCAGTGCATCAGCGTGACGTACAGCGTCAGCAGCGTGGTCTCCTGCCCGCCATGTGCGGTGTTGGTCGAGGTGAACCCGGCGTACACCTTGTCGGCGAGCTTGCCCTGTGACCACAGGCCGCCGAGCGAGTCCAGAAATGCGCGCAATTGCGAAGCGACGGAACCGAATCGCGTGGGGGAGCCGAAGATCACGGCATCCGCCCAAACGATGTCGTCACCGGTGGCGGTCGGAAGATCTTTGGTGGCCTCGTAATTGGCGGTCCAGGCGGGATTGTGGGCGAACGATTGCGGATCCTGGGTCTCGGCCACGTGGCGCAGGCGCACCTCGGCACCCGCGGATTCCGCGGTGGCGGTGACCCGCTGAGCCATCGTGGTGCCGTGGCCGGTTGCGGAGTAGTAGATGACGGCGACCTTCGGCGCAGAGTTGGTCATGGCGCCAGCTTAGGCAGATTCGTGATGCCGAATTCGCGTTTCAGTACGGTGCGCGCCGCGTAGAAGCCGGCCATCCCGTGCACGCCGCCGCCGGGCGGAGTCGCCGATGAACACAGGTACGCCTTGGGGATCGGTGTGGTCCAGGGATCGAAGCGCGGGGTGGGCCCCAGCAGCGCGCTGGCCATGTTGTTGCCGCCGACACCGATATCGCCGCCAACGAGGTTGGCGTTGTGTTCGTCCATCCGCGACGCGGGCACGCTGCGCACGGCGACCACCAGATCGCGAAAGCCCGGCGCGAACCGTTCGAAGATCCCGGTCACCGTCTCGGCCAAATCCCGCGTGGAGTTGTTGGGTACGTGGACGTAGGTCCACAGCGGGCGGCGGCCGGCGTCATCGACGCGCGACGGGTCGGCGATATGGGGGAGTGCGGCCAGCACCATGGGCCACTCGGCGTGACGGCCCGCCGCGATCTCGGACTCGGCCAATGCCATCTGCGCGCGGCTGCCGCCCAGATGCAGCGTCGGCGCCTCGGCCAGACGCGGGTCACGCCAAGGTATCTCGCCGCTCAGCACGAAATCGACCTTCGCGACCCCCGGGCCGTAGGCGTATCGGCTCAACGCGCGGGCGTAACGAGACGGCAGGGTCTTGCCGTAGATCGCCAACAGCGCGGTCGGGGCGGTGTCGTAGAGCACCACACCCGGCGGTGGCTCGGTGACCTCGTGCCCGAGGACCAGTTCGCCGCCGTGTGCGGTCAGATCGGCGATCAGCGCATCGGGGATGGCCTGGGATCCGCCGATCGGGATGGGCCAGCCCACCGCGTGTCCCAGCGTCGCCAGCATCAACCCGGCGCCTCCCGAAACCAGAGATGGCATGGTTGAAATCGTGTGTGCGGCAACACCGCTGAACAATGCCCGGGCGTCCTCGCCTTTGAGCGACCGCCACAACGGCGTGCCCTGGGCCAGGAGCCGGGGTGCGACGCGCGCCGCCGCGCCCAGCGACGGGGGTATCGACCGCTTGTCGCCGAGAATGAGGCCCACCACGCCGTCGCAGTCGGCGGACAGTGGCCCGAGCAGTCGTCGCCAGGAATCTCCGGAGTCCAACTCGGCGCAGGTTCGCTCGATGTCGCGGTAGCCGACCGCGGCGGGCCGGTCGGTCAGCGGGCTGGCATAGGAGATCTCGGGGACGGCCAGGCGCACCCCGCGGGCCGGCAGGTCGTAGGCGGCGAAGAACGGCGACGCCAGGGCCAGCGGGTGTACCGCCGAACAGATGTCGTGGCCGACGCCGGGAAATTCCGGATCGGGCAGGGTGCGGGCGCCGCCACCCGGGGTCGGCTGCGCTTCGATCACGCGTACCGACAATCCGGCTCGGGCGCAGATGACCGCGGCTGACAGGCCGTTGGGACCGCTGCCGACGATTGTGACGTCCACGCCCATCAGTACACCGCACGCGGTTCGGCTGTGGTAGGGCCCACACATTAGGCTGTCCGCGTGAGTCTTCCCGTTGTTTTGATTGCCGACAAGCTCGCGGAATCGACCGTCGCCGCCCTCGGCGACCAGGTAGAGGTCAGGTGGGTCGACGGTCCGGACCGCGAGAAGCTGCTCGCTGCCGTGCCGGAAGCCGACGCGCTTCTGGTGCGCTCCGCCACCACGGTGGACGCCGAGGTCATCGCCGCGGCCCCCAAACTCAAGATCGTCGCCCGCGCCGGTGTCGGCCTGGACAACGTCGACGTCGACGCCGCGACCGCCCGCGGGGTGCTCGTGGTCAACGCGCCGACCTCCAACATCCACAGCGCCGCCGAGCACGCCCTGGCCCTGCTGCTGTCCACGGCCCGGCAGATCCCCGCCGCTGACGCGACCCTGCGCGATCACACCTGGAAGCGGTCGTCGTTCTCGGGCGTCGAGATCTTCGACAAGACCGTCGGCGTCGTGGGCCTGGGCCGCATCGGGCAGCTGGTCGCCCAGCGCCTGGCCGCCTTCGGCGCGCACATCGTGGCGTACGACCCCTACGTCTCGCAGGCCCGCGCGGCCCAGCTCGGTATCGAGTTGCTGCCGCTTGACGAGCTGCTCGGCCGCGCCGACTTCATCTCGGTGCACCTGCCCAAGACCAAGGAGACCGCCGGCCTGCTCGGCAAGGAGAACCTGGCCAAGACCAAGCCGGGCGTCATCATCGTCAACGCCGCCCGCGGCGGTCTGATCGACGAGCAGGCCCTGGCCGACGCCATCACCAGCGGCCATGTGCGCGCCGCCGGCCTGGACGTCTTCTCGACCGAACCGTGCACCGACAGCCCGCTGTTCGAGCTGCCCCAGGTCGTGGTGACCCCGCACCTCGGTGCCTCGACCGCTGAGGCGCAGGACCGGGCCGGCACCGACGTGGCCGCCAGCGTGAAGCTGGCATTGGCCGGTGAGTTCGTGCCGGACGCCGTCAACGTCGGTGGCGGAGCCGTCGGCGAAGAGGTCGCGCCCTGGCTGGACCTGGTGCGCAAGCTCGGTCTGCTGGCCGGTGCCCTGTCCGATGCGGCCCCGGTGTCGCTGTCGGTGCAGGCGCGTGGCGAGCTGGCTTCCGAAGATGTTGAGATTCTGCGGTTGTCGGCGTTGCGGGGCCTGTTCTCCGCGGTGGTCGATGAGCAGGTGACGTTCGTCAACGCACCGACGCTGGCCGCCGACCGTGGGGTGGCGTCTGAGATCAGCACCGCCACCGAGAGCCCGAACCACCGCAGCGTGGTCGATGTGCGCGTCGTGCACGCCGACGGCAGCGCGGTGAACGTGGCGGGCACCTTGTCGGGGCCGCAGCTGGTCGAGAAGATCGTCCAGATCAACGGGCGCAACTTCGACCTGCGGGCCGAGGGCTACAACCTCATCGTGCATTACAACGATCAGCCGGGAGCGCTCGGCAAGATCGGCACCCTGCTCGGCGGGGCCGACGTCAACATCCTGGCCGCGCAGCTCAGCCAGGACGTCGACGGCGACAGCGCCATCGTGATGCTGCGGCTGGATACCGATGTGCCCGAGGATGTGCGTTCCGCGCTCGCCGCGGCGGTCGACGCCACGACGCTGGAAGTGGTCGACCTGTCATGAAACTCGCTGTAATCGCCGGTGACGGCATTGGTCCGGAGGTCATCGCCGAGGCGCTGAAGGTGCTCGACGCGGTGCTGCCCGGGGTGGAGCGGACCGAGTATGACCTCGGGGCGCGTCGCTACCACGCGACGGGGGAGACCCTGCCTGATGGCTTCGTCGAGGAGCTCAAGGGCTACGACGCAATCCTGTTGGGCGCCATCGGCGATCCCTCGGTGCCCAGTGGCGTGCTCGAGCGTGGCCTGCTGCTGAACATGCGGTTTGCGTTGGACCACCATGTGAACCTGAGGCCGTCGAGGTTGTTCGCCGGGGTTTCCAGCCCGCTGGCCGGCAACCCGGAGATCGACTTCGTTGTGGTGCGCGAGGGCACCGAAGGTCCCTACACCGGAACCGGTGGCGCGATCCGGGTGAACACCCCGCACGAGGTCGCCACCGAGGTGTCGACCAACACCCGGTTCGGTGTGGAGCGAGTGGTGCGTTACGCGTTCGAGAAGGCCCGCGCCCGGCGCAAGCACCTCACTCTGGTGCACAAGAACAACGTGCTGGCGTTTGCCGGCTCTCTGTGGAAGCGCACCGTCGACGAGATCGGTGCGGAGTACCCGGACGTCGAGACTGCGTACCAGCACATCGACGCCGCGACCATCCACATGGTCACCGACCCCGGCCGGTTCGACGTGATCGTCACCGACAACCTGTTCGGCGACATCATCACCGACCTGGCGGCCGCGGTGTCCGGCGGTATCGGCCTGGCCGCATCGGGCAATATCGATGCGACGGGCACCAACCCGTCGATGTTCGAGCCCGTGCACGGCAGTGCGCCCGACATCGCCGGCCAGGGGATCGCCGATCCGACGGCCGCGGTGATGAGCGTGGCGCTGCTGCTCACACACATCGGCGAGACCGATGCCGCGGCACGGGTCGACAAGGCCGTCGGCGAGCACCTGGCCACCCGCGGCGATGCGAAGCTGTCGACCAGCGAGGTCGGCGAGCGGATCCTGTCGCTGCTGTAGGCGTCGACGCTGCGCTGAGTCGGCGATGACCGCCCGGTTCGCCACACTCGAGCGGCAGTGCCTGCTGTTCGCAATCGGATCGTCGTTCTTCGCGCTCGCCACGGTGCCGGGATTTCCCGCCCTCGCCGGTGCGGGTGCGACGAATGCGCTGTGCTTCGTCGGCTCGTGGTTCTTCACCACGGCCGCGGGCATGCAGCTCGTGCTGGCCGGGCGCGGCCTCGGATGGTGGTCGGCGGCCACCCAATTCGCCGGGACGCTGCTGTTCAATCTCAGCACCGGAGTGGCCGTGTGGGCCCACGCCGTCCTGGCCGAGCGCCGGTTCGTCTGGGCACCCGATGCGACCGGATCGCTGGCCTTCCTGATCAGCGGCGTGCTGGCGGTGCTGGCGGTCGGCATGTGGTCACCGAAATCCGTTGACTGGCAGGCCGCGTGGATCAACCTGGCCGGATGCATGGCGTTCGGGGTGTCCGCGCTGGCGGCATTCGTCCGCAAGACCGGGGTGACCGTCGATGAGCGGCTGGCCAACTTCGGCACGTTCGTCGGCGCGCTGTGTTTTCTGGCGGCGGCCTTGCTGGTTCAGCCGCGCCTGTCGAAACGGGTCACCCGGGCATCGGATCGGCGCACCGCGGAATCACATCGGGAATGACGACTGCCCGACGAATCCGAAGTCCGCGACCAGGGCGTGCCCGCTGATGGTCGCCGCGGCGGGGGAGGCCAGGAACGTCAGGTAGCGCGCGATGTCGTCGGGCTCGTGGATCGGGTAGCGGTCGCCGAGGTCGGCGTCGTCGGACAAACCGATGTCGTTCTTGGGCATTCGGGTGTTGACCACGCTCGGGCACACGCAATTGACCCGGATGCCGTCGGCACGAAGATCGACGGCCATCGCGTTGACCATCATGATCAGCGCACCCTTCGATGCGCAGTAGGGCACATGCAGCGGCGAAGCGACCAGGGCGGAGTCGGAGGCGACGATGGTGACCGACGCCTTCGAGCTGAGTCGCAGGAACGGCAGCGCATGCTTGACCGGCAACCACTGGCCCTTCACGTTGATGTCGAACATCCGGTCCCACTCACCGGTGCTGATCTCGTCGATCGAGCGACCGTAGAGGCCGGAGACCCCGGCGCACAGCACCAGTGAATCGAGACTGCCGAGTTCGTGCGCGGTGGTCGCGATGGCATCGGCCACCGACTCCTCGTCGCTCACATCTGCTTCTACGGCAATCGCTTCGGCGCCGTGCGCGGTGAGTTCGGCGACGGTGGCCCGGGCTGACTCGATGTGGATATCGGCCACCGCGATGGCCGCACCTTCGGCCGCCAGGGCCAGTGCGGTGCAGCGGCCGATTCCCGTGCCGCCGCCGGTGACGAATGCGACGGAGTCGCGCAGGCCGATATCCATGGGTGTCCCTCTCAGAGTGTGTTCGGGTGGTCGAGGCCCTCGCGCCAGAACTGCACGCTCTCGCGTAGCTCGTCGAGGACGGCCGGGTCGGGATACTCGTTCGAATGGATGATCTCGAAGAACAGGTGGACATCACCGTTCCAGCCGGACAGCGTGGCCAGTGCCGCATCTCGGTCGACGGTGCCGGTGGCATTGGCCGCCGCGGTGAACGGGCCGTGGTGGTCCGCCCCGGCGGGTGACTGCTGCAGCTGCACCACCGGGGTGTTCAGCCACTTCTCGGCCAGCCAGGCCAGTGGGTCGGAGCTGGGTGTTCCGGGCGTCAGCGATGAGGGATGCCCGAGATCCAGGCACAGCCGCCAAGGTACGGCGGTGCCGGACAGTTCGGCCTCGATGGCGTGGGCCTCATCGATGCTGTGTCCGTATTCGCGTGTGACAGCGAGGTTTTCGAACTGCAGGTGATCGAGTCCGGCGTCGGCGGCGGTCTCGGCGAGTTCGCGCATCAGGTCCAGTTCGGTGGCGATGAGTGTTTGCGCCAGCGTGGGGTCGGCGGCAGCGGGCACTGACAGTGCACCGATATGCCCGCCGAGTCCGGTGGCACCGACGGCCGCGGTGAAGGCGATCATCTCCTGGTACCACTCGAATGCCGCGGCGCGGTCGGACGGGTCTTCGGAGAGCAGCAGCGGGGAGGAGTAGGCGGCCAGCCCGGTGAACACGCTGTGGATGCTGATGCCGAACTCGTCGACGGCGGCGCGAACCCGTTCGGCGTAGCGCCGGATCGCGTCCCTGCTCAGTCCGAACGGCACCAGGTCCAGGCTGAGCTGGACGCTGGACAGCCCGAAGTCCTCGACCACGATGCGGGCCCAGTCCTGCGGTTGGGGCCAGCGTTTGACGGCGAAGCAGGTGTTGATCCCGAGGACGAGGTTGGGTTCGTCGGCGGAAGTGGTTGTCATCTCAGTTGATTCGCTTTCCGGTCGAATGATCGAAGAAGTGTGCGGCGTCGGGCCTGACCTGCAAGCTGACCGGAGCCCCTGGGGTGACCCCGCTGAGCCGGCTGACCTCGGCCACCGCCGTCAGTTCCACCTCGCCGGTAGCGACGGTGACAATGGCGCGCGGCCCCAGCAGTTCGACCAGAGTCACGGTGGCGGTGGCCTCCGCTGCGGGGGTGAGCAGCAGATCGTCGGGCCGTACGCCGAGCGTGACGGGGCCGTCGCTCGGCGCGGTGAGGTCGAGCTGCAACCCGGATTCGGTTCGGAATCCGCCGGTTTCGTTCTTCCCAGGGATCAGGTTCATCTTCGGTGACCCGACGAAGGTGGCGACAAAGGTGTCCGCCGGTTTCGAGTAGACCTCCAGCGGGGTGCCGGTCTGGGCCACACTGCCTTCCCGCATCACCACCATGCGGTCCGACAACGTCATGGCCTCCTCCTGGTCATGGGTGACGTAGAAGGAAGTGATACCCAGCCGGCGCTGGATGTGCAGCAGCTCGGTGCGGGTTTCCACCCGCAGTTTGGCGTCCAGGTTGCTCAGCGGCTCGTCGAACAGGAACACCGAGGGTTCCCGGACGATGGCACGGGCGATCGCGACGCGCTGCTGCTGACCGCCGCTGAGATCTTTGGGCCGCCGGTTGAGCAGGCTGCCGAGCCCGATCGACTCGGCTACCTCGGTGGCCCTCCGGTGTGCCTCGGCCTTCTTGACCTTCTTGGCCCGCAACGGGAAGGCGATGTTGTTCAGCACGTTCAGATGCGGGTACAGCGCATAGTTCTGGAACACCATCGCGATGTCGCGGTCCCTGGTGTCGACGTGCGTGACGTTGCGCTCGCCGATGAAGATGTCGCCGGAAGTGATGGGTTCCAGGCCGGCCAGCATGCGCAGGGACGTGGACTTCCCGCACCCGGACGGCCCCACCAGCACCGTCATCGAACCGTCGGGCAGGTCGAGGCTGAGATTGTCGACGATGCGGTGCTGACCGTAGTCCTTGCACACATCGCGGAATGTGATAGTTGCCATGTGATCTCCAAAAATTGCCGAGGCGGCTAGAACTTGACGGCTCCGCCGCCCATGCCTTGGATCAGGCGTCGCTGCACGAAGAATGCCGCGATGATGACGGGAACGATCGAGATGATGATGGCGGCGCTCATCGAGCCGAGGTCGACGCCGCGGAACGTGTTGAACGATGAGATGGCCACCGGCAGAAGCTGATTGTTGTTCGGCGCCAGGATGAGTCCGTAGAACATGTCGTTCCAGGACAGGATGAAGCCGAAGATCGCCGAGGCGCCGATGCCCGGATAGACCTGCGGGATCATCACTTTGCGGAACGCGGCGAACCGGGTGAGTCCGTCGACGAGGGCCTGTTCCTCCAAGGACCGGGGAACCGCTTCCCAGAGCCCGATCAGGAACCACGTGACGAACGGCAGCACGAAGCTGATGTGGGCGAAGATGACGGGGATCAGGGTTCCGCTCAGATTCATCGCGTACCCGGCGGTGAGGAAGGGGAACACCAGAACCGCAGGCGGCAGCACCTGGGCGGCGAGCATGCCGAATCTGGTTGCCGAACCACCGGTCTTGTAGCGGCTGATGGAGTAGGCGGCCATGCTGCCCACGGTGATGCTGATGCCCACCGTCACGAATGCGACGATGGCGCTGCGGACGACGGCGCTGACGATCGTGCTGTCGAGCACGTGTTTCCAGTTGTCCATCGACGGTGAGAACGCGATGAGCCACGGATCGTTGAGTTGTCCGGGCGTCTTGAAGCTGGCGAGCGCGATCCAGGCCAGTGGCAGGACGACGATCGCGACACCGGCGAGGAGGAACCCGATCCGAAGCGCGCTGAAGGACTTGCGCCGTAGGTCACTCATGCTGCGGACTTCTCCATTCGGCGGTACACGACGACGATGACGGCCAGCACGAACGCCAGCACGAGGCACGCCATGGCGCTCGCCTCACCGAGCCGGAAGAACTGAATCCCCGTCTGGTACATCAGATACTGGATGGTCTCCGTCTCGGTGCCCGGGCCGCCTCGCGTCGTGGCGTAGACGTACTCGAAGACTTTCAGCGCATCGAGTGCGCGCAGCATGACCGCGACGGTCAGCACCGGAGACAGCAGCGGCAGGGTGACCCGGAACAGGGTGTACAGCCCGCTGGCCCCGTCGACCTTGGCGGCTTCGAGCGGCTGTTTGGGCAGCGACTCCAGCCCGGCGACCAAGAGCAGAACGAGAAATGGTGTCCACTGCCAGACATCGATGGCGATCAGGGTGAACAGTGCCGAGCCGGAGCCGAAGAAGTCGTGGTCGATGCCGATCTTGTGCAATGCGTTGGGTATCACCCCGAGCTGGCTGTTGAGCAGGAACCGGAACACCAGCGCCACGGCGATCGGGGTGATGAACATCGGGATCAGCAGAACCGACCGGGTGAGATCTTTCATCCAGCGCTGCCGCTGCAGTGCCAGCGCGATCAGCAGTGCGAGGACGAGCTCGGCGACCACCGCGATCACCACATACGTCGCGGTGACGCCCAGCGAGCCGATGAACTTCCCGTGAAAAGCCTTGGTGTAGTTGTCGATTCCGGTGAACTGCGCCGGGCGCTGTGAGGTCAGCTTCTTGTCGACGAAGCTGAGGTACACGGCGTACACCAACGGGAAGCCGATGGCAACGGCGAATACCGTTGCGAACGGCGCCATCATGCCGTAGCGGAACTTTCTCATTGTGCTCTCTCCAGGCGGTTTCCGCGGAGCGCTGGAGGGGGAGCGCTCCGCGGAAACCGGGTCAGCGGCCGGTGATCTGGTTGGCCGCGGTTTGCGCGTCGGCCAGCGCCTGATCGATGGTCTTGGCGCCGATCACCGCTTCATTGAGCTGTGTGCCGACCTCCTGCACCATCTGTTCGGCGTTGAGCCCCTGCGCGAACGGGACGTTGTTCTTCAGGATCTCGTCCACCGCCGCGAAGTAGCTCTCACCGTTGCCGGACTTGCGGACCTCAGGGTCGGCCACCGTCGAGATCCGGGTGGGCGCTCCGCCGCGCATGACCCGCTGCTTGTCGGTGTCCTTGTCGGTGATCCAGGAGATGAACGCCCACGCGCCGTCCGGGTTCTTGGAGTTGGCCGGGATCGCCCAGGACCAGGTGCCCAGTGCGCCCCGGCCACCGGGCATCGGTGCCAGCTTGAACTTCCCGGCCAGTTCCCCGGACCCCGGTGCGTTGAGGCTGGAGGTCAGCCAGTTGTAGCCGACGATGGACGCCGATCCGCCGGAGGACAGCGACCGGATGGTCTCGTCCTGTGCCCAGTTCACACTGTTGGGCGGGGCCGCGGTCTTGAGGGTGTCGATGTAGATCTGCAGCGCCTTGTGGGCTTCGGGGGTGTCGATCGTCGGCTTGCCGTCCTTGTCGAACATCGAGCCGCCCGCGGCCGCATACCAACTCGACCATTCCTCGAGAATCTTGTAGCCGCGTTGCGGGCTGTGCGCGATACCGGCGTGCTGCGGTGTCGTCAGCTTGTTGACCGTCGTCACGAGCTCGTCGAGGGTGGTCGGCACCGGCAGGCCCGCCTGCTGCAGCAGATCGTCGCGGTAGATGTAGCCCTGGGCGTAGTTGTACATCGGGATGCCATAGGTGGATCCGTCGATCTCGTTGACCCCGCGCAGCGACGGGTAGAAATCGTCGTAGTCGAGCTTGCTGGCCGACCCGATCCGGCTGTCCAGCGGCGCCAGGAATCCGGCGTTGACGAAATCGTCGGTCCACGGGTTGTCGATCATGATCAGGTCATAGGTGCCCTGCGGGGCCTGGAACGACGCCACCAGCTTGTCGCGCATCGAGTCGTAGGCAAGCTTCTCGATGTCGACGTTGATGTTCGGGTACGCCTTCTTGAACCCGTCGAGAAGAGACTCGACGGCTTCGGTGTCGTGTTCGTCCTCCATGAGGATCTTCACGGTGCCGGCGTGGTCGGCGGGAATATCACCCGCGCCGCTTCCGCTTTCGCTCGCCGGTCCGGAACTCGAACAGCCGGCCAGCGCCAATGTGGTCGCCCCTAACAGCGCGGCGACTGAGGACAACCACTTTCTCGTTGCTGCCATATCTCTTCCAATCCTGTTGATTCGGTGGTGATCAATCCATGAAGGCGCCGCCGTTGACGGCAAGTGCCTCGCCGGTGATGAACCGGGCGTCCTCGGAAAGCAGGAAGGTCAGCGCCTTGGCGATGTCTTCGGGCTGCTCGACCCGTCCGAGCGGGGTGTCATCGATCCACATCTGTTTCACTGCTTCGGCGGTCGTGCCCCGCAACGAGGCCTCCCACTCGAGTTCGCGCTCTTGCATCGGGGTGGCGACATAGCCGGGACAGATGCTGTTCACGGTGATGCCGTGCTCGGCCAGTTCGTAGGCCATCGACTGGGTCAGTCCGATGACCCCGAATTTGGATGCGATGTAATCGCTGAGGAACGGAACCCGGCCCTGCTTGCCACCCATCGACGCCGTGTTGACGATGGTGCCCTTGCTCTTGGTGCGGACCATTGCCCGGGCGGCCGCCTGACCGCAGATGAACACGCCCTTGAGGTTGATGTCGAAGGTCTTCTCGACCCGGTCCAGCGGCATGTCCAAGAAGCGCTCCATGAATGAGATGCCGGCGTTGCTCACCCACGCGTCCAGTCCGAGCCGATCCGCGACATCGTCGGCGACGCGAGCGGCACCGGCCGGGTCGGTCACATCGAGCTGCAGATACTCGTGTCGCTGACCGGCTGCGGTGTCGAGTTGCTGCGAGCAGTTCTTGGCGGCCTGCTCGTCGACGTCGGTCACGACGACCTGCCAGCCCCGACGGGCCAACTCGGTCACCATGGCCTTGCCGATGCCGGATCCCGCGCCCGTGACTACGACTGTCTTCGTCAATGTTCTTCCTTCTCTTGCTGTGATCGGTGGGTGCGGACTGCCGAGATCACTCGTGCGCGACCCGCACATCGATGCCTTGCTGTCGGGCCGCGTCCAGTACCGGATCGTCCTGCGGGCCATCTGTCACGATGGTGTTCACCGCGCTCAGCGGCGCGATGTTGATCAGCTGGACACGCCCGAGCTTGCTGGAGTCGACGGCGAGAATGACGCGGTCGGCGGACTCCATGGCCGCGCGCTTCACATCGCTTTCCTCACTGTGGTAGTCGGTGAGTCCACGCTTCGCATCGACACCGGCGACGCCCATGATGTAGGTGTCGCAGTTGTACCGCCGGTAGGTCGCCTGTGCATCGGAGCCGATGAGGCTGAGTTCCCCGGGCCGCAGCCGTCCACCGGTGAGGAAGACCGTGGTGTTGGGTTCGTCGACGAGTTCGAGCGCGGCAAGCACACTCGGGGTGATCACGGTCAAACCCAGCCCGCGGCCGCGGATCTGATGCGCCACGGCCAGTGCGGTGCTGCCGCTGTCGATGATGACGGTCTCGTGTGGTTCCAGAAGCTCGACCGCAGCTGTTGCGATGTGAGCCTTCTCGGCCGTGGCCGACTCGACCCGGGTGCCGAAAGCGGGCTCTTCGGCCTTGTGCGAGTAGGCGATCGCACCGCCGCGCACCCGGCGCACCGCGCCTTGGGACTCCAGGACGTCGATATCGCGCCGAATCGTCATCTCCGAGACCTCGAACATCGCGGCCAATGAGGCGAAGTCCACTTCGCCGTCAGACCGCAGCCGCTCTTCGATGAGGGCTCTTCGCTCTTCGACTGACATCGGCACCCCTGTGACTATCTGTGAATGATTGACAGTTTCCACTGTGATCTTTCAACTCACGGACGAATGTCGTTAATGTTTAACATAGTCGGGTGTGAGATGGGAAGAGATAACAATGGTGGATTCTGAGCAGCGCGACAGCCCATCGGGGCTGGCAGCCGAACTGGTCGACGTTGCGCTTGAGGCGGCGCGTGCGGGTGCGGCGATACTCCGTTCACGTCCACGGGCGAGTGCCAGCGTGACGGTCAAGGGTGAGCGGGGCGACCTGGTGACCGATGTGGATGTCGCCGCCGAGCGCGCTGTGCGCGCGGTGTTGAGCAGTCGCAGGCCGAATGACCATGTCACCGGGGAGGAGCTCCCCGGCACGGCCCCGGCCGGCGCGCGGGTGCGGTGGTCGATCGATCCGCTGGACGGCACGACCAACTTCACCAGGGGAATTCCGTACTACGCCACCTCGGTCGGCGCCGTCTGTATTCGCACCGGACAGTGGCTCGCCGGCGCGGTCGACGCTCCAGTGCTCGGCAAGACCTACTACGCCTACAGGGGTGGCGGAGCATGGCTGGCCGAAGGGGCGGGCGTGTACCGGTTGACCGGGCCGGCTGCCGGGGGCGACGGCGCCGCGCGCCTGTTGGGAATGGGTTATGCCTACTCGGCAGAGGTGCGCCGGGCCCAGTGCGGCATGACTTCCGAGATGATGGCCGGATACACCGATGCTCGGGCCCTCGGGTCGGCGGCGCTGGCGATCTGTGCTGTCGCCGAGGGTGCGCTGGATGGTTACGTCGAGAGCCACCTCGGTGAGTACGACTGGGCGGCTGCGGCCTTGGTGGCCGAAGAGGCGGGCTTGGCGGTGCGGCGACCGGCGGCTGTGGCCGATGAGCTTCGGGTCACCGTCTCGGAACCGCGTCAGTCGTGAATTGTTAACAGAAGGTTGATAGTTCTTCACACTCTCGGCTAGTGTCAGCGACACGTTGCGCTGGCATCGTGAACTCTGGACAGGAGACAGTTCTTTGCGGGGCACCTATCTGATCGGTGTCGATATCGGCACCACCGGAACCAAAACGGTTCTGCTGCACGAAACGGCCGGCATCGTGGCGCAGGCGACGTTGAGCTCTCCGATCTTCTCGGACGGGCCGGCCTACGCCGAGGCCGACGCCGCGGCCTGGGTCACCAACGCGGTAGAGGGAATTCGGCAGGTACTGGCCGAATCTCAGATCGACCCGGGGATGGTGGCCGCGGTCGCGGCGACCGGCATGGTTCCCGCGGTGGTCTGCCTCGATGCCGACCTGAAACCGGTGCGCCGGCCGATCCTGCAGAACGATGCCAGGGCCACCCGTGAAATCGACGAGCTGTCGACGGTGATCGACGGTGCGGATATGTTGTCCCGCACCGGATCCGCGCTGACCCAGCAGTCGGTGGCACCCACCGTGCGCTGGTTGCAGCGCAACGAACCCGAATGCTGGTCGGCGACGCGCTATCTGGTCGGGTCCTATGACTATGTACTGATCGCGTTGGGAGCGGAACCGCACGTCGAGCAGAACTGGGCGCTGGAGTCCGGCCTGTACACCCTCGACGGGAAGCACTTCGGTCCGGCGCTTGAGGCAGTCGACCTACCGGTTTCGTCGCTGTGCGAGGTGTACCGGCCAGGCACCAGGGTCGGCACGATCAGCCCGTCGATGGCCGAAACCACCGGCCTGCCGACCGATGTCGCGTTGGTGGTGGGCGGCGCCGACCATGTGCTGTCGGCCTACGCGGCCGGGGTCGACACTGCCGGTGACTGGTTGGTCAAGTTGGGCGGTGCCGGTGACATCCTCACTGCCTGCGCCGATCCCATCGTCGATGCGCGCCTGTATCTCGACGCGCACCCCCGGCAGGGCACCTGGCTGCCCAACGGTTGTATGGCCACCAGTGGCAGCCTCATCCGCTGGTTCCAGACCCTCATCGGCGGAACGCCGTTGACGGATCTCGACGTCGAGGCCGCCGTACGCCGACCCGCGGCGGTGTTGTGCCTGCCGTACTTTCTCGGTGAGAAATCGCCGATCCACGATCCGCAGTTGCGCGGCGCGTTCATCGGCCTCGAGCTGGCCCACACCGGTGCGGACATGTACCGATCGGTGCTGGAGGCGATCGCTTTCGGGTTCCGGCACAACGCCGAGGTCATGAGATCGGCGGGAATCACGTTGTCCAGGGCCAGGGTGACAAACGGTGGCAGCAAGTCCACCCTGTGGAAGCAGATCCACGCCGATGTGCTCGGCACCGAATTGTCGCCGGTGCGTGACCATCCGGGAGCTTCACTCGGGGCCGCCATCTTGGCGGGTGTGGGAGTAGGTGCGCTCGGTCTCGATGACGCCGCGCGATTCCTGCAATTCGACGCGCCGGTGGTGCCCGACCGTGATCGGTCGGCGATCTATGAAGAGGCGTATCAGCTGTGGCGGCAGGCCGGCGATGCGCTGGTGCCCATTTCTCACGGACTGACGAGGCGGGCGCGGTGAAGATCCGTCACGACTACAAGGTTGCGGTGGCCGACGGCGGTTGGCGCATGGTCGATCTCGGCTTGACCACCGGTCTGGATTCCGGCGACATCACATTGTTCGACCGGGAGAGCGACGTCGTCTACGCGCTGCCTGCGCCATCGGATCGGCTGCCGATACGGAGCTGGAAAGATGTTCGCCCAGAAGACGTCGCGGTCGTCGACCCGGACGGCAACACCCTGCCCGAATCGCTGACCGAGCCGACCGTCGAGCTGCCGATGCATCTCGCGATCTATGCGGCCCGGTCCGATGTCAATGCCATCGTGCATACCCATGCCGAGGATTCACAGGTGTTCGCGGCGGCCGAGAAGGACATCCCCACCGCGACCATCGATTCGTACACTCGCGTCGGGTTCGGCCCGATCCGGTGTGGGAAGTTCGGGGTCGTCGCATCAAAAGAACTGGGCGACAACATGGTCGCCGTGCTTGCCGACGGCAGCAAGGCGGCCCTGATGGCCCGGCACGGCGCGGTGGCGCTCGGCCCGGACCTGGCTGACGCACTCTTCACCGCCACCGTCATCGAGAAAGCCGCGCGGCAGGCGATGAAGGTGGCGTCGCTGGGGGTCACTCCCGAACAGCTGAGCCTCTACCACATTTTCGACCATGACCTCGCGCGCGACATCGAGGAAGGACGCGTCCACCTCGACACCCAGACGGTCACGATCCAGCGCTTGGCCTGAGAGACAAGAAGAACAAGAGGAGATAGGTAAACCATGCAATGGCTTGAAGATGTCTTCGGCGTGCACAAACCGGTGATTGCGATGCTGCACCTGGATGCGCTGCCGGGCGATCCGTCCTTTGACACGGCGGCCGGGATGCGAGCGGTGGTGGACAACGCGCGTCGCGACCTCGATGCGCTTCAGTCCGGCGGGGTTGACGCGGTGATGTTCTCCAATGAGTTCAGCTTGCCGTACCTGACGAAGACCGAGCCGATCACCGCGATCGCCATGGCCCGCGTGGTCGGCGAGCTTCTCGACGAGGTCGAGGTGCCGTTCGGCGTCAACGTGCTGTGGGACGGTGTGGCATCGATCGACCTCGCCGCCGCGACCGGTGCGAAGTTCGTGCGGGAGATCTTCACCGGCGTCTACGGCAGTGATTTCGGATTGTGGAACACCAACGTGGGCCAGGCAGCCCGGCACCGTCGCCGCGTCGATGCCGGCGATGTCCGACTGCTGTTCAACGTGGTTCCGGAGGCCACGGCGTATCTGGGCGAGCGGGATCTCGCCGACATCACCCGGTCCACGGTGTTCAACGCCAAGCCCGACGCGCTGGTCGTGTCGGGGCTCACCGCCGGTGCGCCGACCGACACCTCGGCATTGTCGACGGTCAAGAACAACGCGGGCGACGTCCCGGTATTCGTCAACACCGGTATGCGGGTGGAGACCGCCGAGGCGCAGCTGAGCATCGCCGACGGCGCGGTTGTCGGTACCGCGTTCAAGAAGGACGGGGTGTTCGAGAACCGCTCGGATCGTGAGCGGGTGGAGAAGCTGATGACCGTGGTCAGGAACTTCCGCCAGAGCTAGCCTTCAACTTCGGAGTCGCCCCGGGTCGAGTCTGCCGCGGCTCGGGGCGACTCAGTTCCTTCGGCGATGAGTCTGCCGGTGCCCACCGGTCTACCTTTCGAAAGAGCAACCAACTCATCGGGAGTAACGCCATGGGCCTCATCGAGATCGAAATGTTCGCCACCCTGGACCTCGTCGCGCAGGCGCCCGGTGGCCCCGACGAAGACCCCGAGGGGTTCTCGTTCGGCGGCTGGCAGGCGCCACTGATCGACGAGGTCTCGGGCGAACAGGTCGGCTCCGCCTACGAGGGCACCGATGCGCTGCTGATCGGACGCCGGACGTACGACATCTTCGCCGCCCACTGGCCGCACCAGACCGACGAATTCGGCAAACTGTTCAACAGCATCCCGAAGTACGTCGCCTCCCGCGGGGAGCCTGATCTCTCGTGGTCCGGCTCCACACAGCTCGGCCCGGATCTGGGCGCCGCTGTGCGCGAGATCCGAGACAAGCATGAACATGTGAAGGTCGTCGGAAGCCTGGACCTGGTCCAGACGCTCCTGCGCGAGAAGCTCTTCGACCGTCTCGACCTCTGGCTGCACCCGATCCTGCTCGGCGCGGGGAAGAAGGTGTTCGACGGTGGCGCGGTGCCCACCAACGTCACACTGCTCAAACCGCCGGTGGCCGGCCCCAGCGGCATCGTGTACCTGCGCTACGGCCTCGCCGACGGCGTCCCGGGAACCGGGGATATGAGCGAGCGGGATCGGTGAGCTCGGCTGGGTGCTGTCAGGGGCGGGTCGGGGCTACCGTGACGGCGCTGGCGTCCACATCTGCGATATGGACCCGCTGAGCGCCCTGACGCACGAACAGGCTTGTGACGGTGGACGGTTGGTTGGACTGCTGCTGATCGGGCGGCCGGGGCACGCGCGCGATCACCACCGCGTCGCCGTTGGGCAGCGGGTAGTCGCGGTACGTGCCGTCCGGGGCGATCTGGGTCCACCGGCTGCCATTCAGCTCCCAGACGCCGCCGTCCGGCGTGGGTTCGGACCGATTGGTCGGACACTGCGCGGCGCCGGCGGTGGCGCGCAGCTTTCCATCGGGTGTCCACCACACGGCGCCGGTCTGGTTGCCGTAGAAGTAGGGCCTTGGGGTCGCATCGAAGGGGCCCTGTGGAAATCCGGCAGCCTGGTGACCGGTGGCCGAGTCGACCACGGTGACCTGGTGTCGGTCGCAGGGGCCGGCCTTGGCGGTGCTGCCGGTCTCGTATGCGAATCGGGTTCCGTCGGGGCTGAAGATCGCTGATACCCACTGCCTGGTCGGTGGGTGCTCAACATCGCGGACCGTGCCGTCGGAGTCGACGAGAAACAGATGATCGGCCTGGCTGAATCTGTCGGAACCATACTTCTTGACAATGGCCACGCGACCATGACCTGCGCCAATCACATTCCCGGTGAAGTCTTGCGTCTCGGCCGGGACTGCTTGTTGCTCGGGCGTTCGCGGCGGCAACTGAACTGTGTGCCACACCCTCGGCGTCGCGTCCGGTCGGCTGATGTCCAGCTGCATCAGGGTCACCTGCCCGTCGGGAGCGTCCACCGGCGGCGGGGCCTGCCAGACGACCGTGCTGCCCTGCAACGCATATGGGGCGCCGGGCCGACCCGGCCGTCGAGAATCCGTGCGTGATTCGGCCGGGATGTCCACCTCGTGTGGTTGACGGCTTGCCACATCTATCCACACCAGCCTGGCGTGAATATCGCCGCCGTCATAGGGGTATCGCCCAGCCTGCTCATCGGAGTACTGCGCGAAGGCGTACTTTCCGTCGGTGGTGAAGCCCGGTGTAGTCATTCCGACGAACCTGGACGGCTCAACTTGTCTGGTCCAGGTGGCAACGGGTTTCGGGCCTTCTGTCAGCACGAAACCGACCTCTCCGGCGTCGAACCACGGGGTGGTTCTGGGGACCGTATAGGCGATCAGCGGGCCGTGAGCCTCCGGCGAAGCGGTTGGGGAGAGCGGGCTCGACGGCTGGTCGCGCACCTGACATGCGCTGGTCGCGAGCGCGAGTGTCAAGACGGCGCCGACGAGACGGCCGGTTCTGGCGGGGCGCCACGAAGCCTCAAGTCGAGGGGAAATGCCCGATCTCATCAGAGCAGCGTATGTCTCACACCGAAGCGGATCGCCGATCCCGGTTACCGTGCCTCAACCGCCGGATCGTCAGGTACCAGAGGGACCGCCAACAACGGCAACAACGCACACACCGCGAAAGCCGCCGGGTAGCCCGCCACACCGATCAGCGCACCGAACAACGGTGCCGAGCTGGCGGTCGCCAGATGCTGGCTGGTGTTCTGCGTGCCCAGAGCGCGTCCGCTCCAGAACGGGCCGGCGATCTCGGCGATCGCCGTGAACGCCAAACCGTTGTCGGACACCGTGATCACCGAGGCGATCACGATCAGCGCGACGCTGATCGGTGAACCCAGCCAATCGGTGAGTGCCAGCAGCCCCATCGTCGCTGCTGCCGCCAGCGCGATCGTCCGGATGGGCCGCAGCCGCTGCCCGACCACATCGGACCAGCGGCCGGCGGCGATCCGGCCTGCCGCGCCGAGTAATTGAGCGACGGTCACCAACGTGCCAGCCGACGCGGCCGACCACCCGCGATCGCTCATCAGCCACACCAGGGTGAACGTCCAGACCATGCCCTGGGGCACCACCAGCAGCACCGACACCGCGTGGATGCGCCACAACACGTTTGAGCCGCGGTACGGGTTGGCCAGGTGCTCGGCCGGCGCCTCATGGCGGGGCGGCCGCGGCGGATCCAGCACTCCCACAGCGCAGATCACCGCCGACAGCACACACACCACGGCGGGGAACAGCAGCGCCGTCGCGGTGCCGTGGCTCTCGGCCAGGCGCGGAATCACCAACGCGCCCAGGCCGACACCCAAAGGCGTTGCCGTCTGCCGGATGCCCATCGCCAGCCCGCGCTGTTCGGGTGGGAACCAGCCGACGACCACCCGCCCGCTTGCCGAATTGCTGCTGGCCGCGGCCATTCCACCCAGCAGCAGGAACAGTCCGACGGTCACCAGGGAGTGCGCCGCGGCCGCTCCGAACGCCGCCGCGGCGGTCAGTGCCGAGCCCACCGTCAGCACGATCCGCTCGCCCACCCGGTCGACGACGTACCCCCAGGCGATCAGGGTGACCACCAGTCCGAAGCTCGGCATCGACGACAGCAGACCTGCCTTGGCCAGATCCAGGCCGAGCTCGGCATGCAGGGTGGGGATGAGGAACGCCGCGCCGTTGATGAACACGTTGGCGCATGTGGTCGCGGTGAGTGCGATCGCCAACATCGACCAACGGCGGAACGTGCTGATCGATGAAACAGGCATGGGGGCATCGTTTCACGGCGTCTCAGGATATTGAACTGTGATCCCAATATATGGGAGTTCGTGAAAGCTGCCATAGGCTGTGGCGGTGAAGTTGTGGCTGACAGCAACCGTTTTGCTGATGTGTGGACTCCTGGCGGCACCGACTGCGGCGGCGGCCGCGCCGAACTGGTCAGGTCTGGATGCTCGTCACTACGACGCGCCGGTTCCCGCGCCAGGCACGCTGATCGAGACGGTCCCGTTGGATCCCGCACTGTCGGTGCCGGGTGCGGCGAGCGCCTACCGCATCCTGTATTCGACTGTTGATCAGCATGATTCGCCGGCGCTGAGTACGGCCGTGGTGTTCATCCCGAAGGGACAGGTGCCCGAGGGCGGCTGGCCCACGATCGCGTGGGCGCACGGCACGGTCGGACTCGGTGACGATTGCGCACCGTCGGCGCAGCCGCGCAGCGCGAGGGACGTCGAGTATCTGACGCACTGGCTCGAACAGGGCTACGCCGTCGTCGGCTCCGATTACGCCGGACTGGGTACCCCGGGACTGATGAGCTACCTCAACAGCGTGGCCACCGCCCACAGCGTTGTCGACTCGGTGATCGCGATGCACCGGATGGACCTGCCGTTGTCGCCGAAATGGGCCATCGTCGGTCAGTCTCAGGGTGGCGGAGCCGCGGTCAACAGCGCGCGCTGGGCCACCGAATTCAGCCGGGGGACCGGTCTGGACTATCGCGGCGTGGTCGCCACCGGTACGCCGTTCAATGTCGAGGGCATCGTCAAGCAGGCCGGCCCCGACATGGCGCTGCCGCCGAATCTCGGTCCTGCGGCCAACAGCTACACCGGGTACATCCTGGCCGGCCTGCGGGAGGCGCGGCCCGACCTGGACATCGACAGCGTGCTCACCCCTGCCGGGCTGGATGCGGTCGACAAGGCCGAGGTGTTGTGCAAGCCGCAGCTGGACCAGGCGCTCGCCGGCATGACGCCGACCGGTTACTTCCGCGCGCCGCTGTCCACCCTGCCCGGTGCCCCGGAAGCTCTCGACGCCTACCTGGGCACGCCGACCAGCGGTTACGACCGGCCGATCTTCCTCGGCGTCGGACTCCTGGACCGCGATGTCCCGCCGAACATGTCGCTGCAGCTTGACGAGCAGCTGCGGGCAAACGGACAGAACGTCACCCTGAAGGTCTATCCGGACGAAGATCACTCGGGCACCGTGCTGGCGTCGGTTCCGGACTCCACACCGTTCCTCGCCGCGGCGTTCGCCGGCTGACGGAGACTGACAGGAGGCGTCAACACTGGCGGTAAGACGCTGCGCACTACCCTGGTCAAAATGCGCTTAGGTCGAATCGCCAGTCCCGACGGCGTCGCTTTCGTCAGTGTCGAAGGCGACGGTGCCGATGCCGTCTGCAAAGAAATCGCCGAGCATCCGTTCGGCAATCCCAACTTCACCGGACGGAGCTGGCCGCTGGCCGACGTCCGTCTGCTGGCGCCCATCCTGGCCAGCAAGGTGATCTGCATGGGCAAGAACTACGAGGCCCACGCCGCGGAGATGGGTGGGGTAGCTCCCGAGGATCCGGTGATCTTCCTCAAGCCCAACACCGCGATCATCGGCCCCAACGTGCCGATCCAGCTGCCTGCCGACGCCAATCCGGTTCACCACGAGGGCGAGCTGGCCATAGTCATCGGGCGTCCCTGCAAGGACGTGCCCGCCGCGCGCGCCGCCGAGAACATCCTGGGCTACACCATCGCCAACGACATCTCGGCGCGTGATCAGCAAGCCAAGGACGGTCAGTGGATGCGGGCCAAGGGCCACGACACCTTCTGCCCGGTGGGCCCATGGATCGTCACCGACCTCGACCCATCGGACCTGGAGATCCGCACCGAGGTGACCAGTGGAATTGCCGGCACCGCCGGCGTCGAAGTGCGGCAGCTCAGCCGGACCTCGCTGATGATCCATGACATCGGTGCCATCGTCGAATGGGTCTCGGCGGTGATGACGCTGCTGCCGGGCGACCTGATCCTCACCGGCACCCCAGAGGGTGTCGGCCCCATCGAGGACGGGGACACCGTGAGCGTCACCGTCGAGGGCATCGGCACCCTGACCAATCCCGTTGTACGCAAGCAGAAGTAGAGGTAAGTGATGACATCTCCCTCTGGTCATGTCAGGGTGCGGTTCTGCCCGTCGCCGACCGGAACCCCGCACGTCGGGTTGGTGCGCACCGCGCTGTTCAACTGGGCCTACGCCCGGCACACCGGCGGAGCATTCGTCTTCCGGATCGAGGACACCGACGCCGCGCGGGACAGCGACGAGAGCTACGCCGCGATCCTCGACGCCCTGCGGTGGCTGGGTCTGGACTGGGATGAGGGGCCTGAGGTCGGCGGCCCGTACGAGCCATACCGGCAGTCGCAGCGCGGCGAGATCTATCGCGACGTGATCGCACGTCTACTCGAGGCCGGCGAGGTCTACGAGGCCTATTCGACACCGGAAGAGGTCGAGGCGCGCCATGTGGCGGCCGGGCGGAATCCCAAACTCGGGTACGACAATTACGACCGCGACCTCACCGACGAGCAGCGCAAGGTATTTGCCGACGAGGGTCGTAAACCCGTGCTGCGCCTGCGTATGCCCGACGATGACCTCGCCTGGACCGATCTGGTGCGCGGTCCGGTGAGCTTCCCGGCGGGCTCGGTACCCGATTTCGCGATCACGCGGGCCAACGGAGATCCGTTGTACACCTTGGTCAATCCGGTCGACGACGCGCTGATGAAGATCACTCACGTGCTGCGCGGCGAGGACATCATGCCCTCGACCCCGCGTCAGATCGCGCTGTACCGGGCGCTGATGCGGATCGGTGTGGCCGAGCGGGTACCCGAATTCGCTCATTTGCCAAGTGTTCTCGGCGAGGGCAACAAAAAGCTGTCCAAGCGTGATCCGCAGTCGAATCTGTTCCTGCACCGCGACCGCGGCTTCCTGCCGGAGGGGCTGCTGAACTACCTGGCGCTGCTGGGCTGGGGCATCGCCGACGATCACGACGTGTTCAGCCTCGAGGAGATGGTGGCCGCGTTCGACGTGGCCAACGTCAACTCCAATCCGGCGCGCTTCGACCAGAAGAAGGCCGACGCGATCAACGCGGAGCACATCCGGCTGCTCACGCCGGAGGATTTCACGGCCCGGCTCCGTGCCTATCTCGATGCCCACGGTCACGACACCGGTTTGGACGACGCGGCATTCGCCGAAGCCGCCGCGCTGACCCAGACCCGCATCGTCGTGCTCGGCGATGCGTGGGGACTGCTGAAGTTCTTCGACGACGACTCCTACGAGATCGACGAGAAGGCCGCCGCCAAGGAGCTTCGTGAGGAGGCCGCGCCGGTCCTGGATGCCGCTCTGAGCGCCCTGGAGGGCGTCGGGGAGTGGAACACCGCCAACATCGAGGCAGCGCTCAAGACGGCGCTTCTGGACGGTCTTGAGCTCAAGCCCCGTAAGGCGTTCGGACCCATCCGCGTCGCCGTCACGGGCGCGACGATCAGCCCGCCGCTGTTCGAGTCCATGGAACTGCTGGGCGCCGACCGCAGCCTGACGCGGTTGCGGGCTGCCCGGGGCCGGCTGTGAACGCCCGGGCGTGACGGGGCTTGGTAAAGAGAGCCGAAAATCTTTGGTAGTCTGCTCGTCGGTCCGAAAAGCAAAACGGGGAAGCCCCCGCTGAGCCGATCGGATCGAAATTGCCTGTGACCTGCGGTGATGGGCAATTATTGGGGTATGGTGTAATTGGCAACACAGCGGTTTCTGGTACCGCCATTCTAGGTTCGAGTCCTGGTACCCCAGCCATCCGGACGGCATCAGACGGATTAGGTGAGCAGGACCGCCTAGGCTATGCTGACCATCCGGAAGTTCTAGCCCCCGTCGTCTAGCGGCCTAGGACGCCGCCCTCTCACGGCGGTAGCGTGGGTTCGAATCCCATCGGGGGTACAGAAGTAAAAGCGCTCAGTTCTCACGAACTGGGCGCTTTTGCGTTATCCGGACACAGCGCCCGACCGCACCCCTTCACCACGCCAGAGTGGGTCTGGGTGTCGAACGTCACGCCGGCGTGACAGCCGTCGGATTTCGACGCGACGCCGGCCCGCCACGCCGGGCGCTCAACCGCGTGCTGAGATTCGCCTCACAGTCGGCGGGTGAGTGCGTCGGCGGCGGCAAGCAGATCGGCGGCCCAGCGGGCTCCGGGGCGCCGGCCCATGCGGTCGATCGGTCCGGATACCGACACCGCGGCGATCACGGCGCCCCTGCCGTCGCGCACCGGCGCCGAGACGCTGGCCACACCCGGCTCACGCTCGGCGGCGCTCTGCGCCCAGCCGCGCTTGCGGACCTCGGCCAGCGTGCGGTCGGTGAACTTGGCGGCCGGCAGCACCGCCTGCTGGGTCGCCGGGTCGGCATAGGCCAGTAGCACTTTGGCGCCCGAACCGGCCGTCATCGGGAGGTGGGTGCCCACCGGCACGGTGTCGCGCAACCCGGCCGGAGGCTCCAGCGCCACCACGCAGACCCGGGATTGCCCTTCGCGCCGGTACAACTGCACGCTCTCGCCGGTGATCTCACGCAGGCGGGGCAGGACCGCGGCCCCGGCCGCCAGGAGCGGATCGTTGACGTGGGAGGCCAATTCGGTCAATGCCGGGCCGAGCCGCCAGCGTCCGTCGCCGTCGCGGGCCAACAGGCGGTGGGTTTCCAGCCCGGCGGCCAGCCGGTGTGCGGTCGCCCGCGGCAGCCCGGTCCGCTCGCACAGTTCGGCCAGCCCGCAAGGTGACTCGGCCACGGTGTGCAGCACACCCACGGCTTTGTCGAGAACGCCGATGCCGCTATCATTTCTCACAGAGAGATACTAGCGTCTCGCATTGTGAGATGACAGATGAGATGGCGACAGTAACTCCCAGCCCTGGCGGACTCTTGATGCAAGCCCGCATTGCCGTTAATCGAATCGAGAAGTAGCGATGGACCAATCGACACAGACATCCGTGAAGCCGCGCACCCTGGCCGAGAAGGTTTGGGAAGACCACGTCGTGGCGCGCGGTGAGGGAGAGGGCGCTGCCAGAGAGCCCGATCTGATCTATATCGACCTGCATCTCGTGCACGAGGTCACCAGCCCGCAGGCGTTCGACGGCCTGCGATTGGCGGGCCGGCCGGTGCGACGGCCTGACCTGACGATCGCCACCGAGGACCACAACGTGCCCACGGTCGACATCGACAAGCCGATCGCGGATCCGGTTTCTCGCACCCAGGTCGAGACATTGCGGCGCAACTGCGAGGAATTCGGCATCCGGCTGCACCCGATGGGCGATGCGGAACAGGGCATCGTGCACATCATCGGCCCGCAGCTGGGGCTGACGCAGCCGGGCATGACGGTCGTGTGTGGGGACAGCCACACTTCAACCCATGGTGCGTTCGGCGCCATCGCCATGGGCATCGGCACATCCGAGGTCGAACACGTGATGGCCACGCAGACACTGCCGCTCAAGCCGTTCAAGACCATGGCGGTCAACGTCGACGGCGTGCTGCCGCCCGGCGTGAGCGCCAAGGACATCATCCTGGCCGTGATCGCCAAGATCGGCACCGGCGGCGGCCAGGGTCACGTCATCGAATACCGGGGCAGTGCCATCGAGGCGCTGTCCATGGAAGGCCGGATGACGATCTGCAACATGAGCATCGAGGCAGGGGCACGGGCCGGAATGGTCGCTCCGGACGAGACCACGTTCGAGTTCCTCAAGGGCCGTCCGAACGCTCCCAAGGGGGCCGACTGGGACGCCGCTATCGAGGCGTGGAGCCAGTTGCGTACCGATGAGGGCGCCGAATTCGACACCGAGGTCTACCTGGACGCCGCCACGTTGAGCCCGTTCGTGACGTGGGGCACGAACCCGGGACAGGGAATCCCGCTGTCGGCGTCGGTCCCGGATCCGGAGTTGATGGGCGACGACGGAGAGCGTCAGTCGGCGGAGAAGGCTTTGGCCTACATGGACCTTCGGCCCGGGATGGCGATGCGCGACATCGCCGTGGACACCGTGTTCGTCGGGTCCTGCACCAACGGCCGGATCGAGGACCTGCGGGTGGTCGCCGACGTGCTGCGCGATCGCAAGGTCGCCGACGGGGTTCGGATGCTGGTCGTGCCGGGCTCGATGCGGGTCCGGGCCCAAGCCGAATCGGAAGGGCTCGACCGGATATTCACCGCCGCGGGCGCCGAGTGGCGTCAGGCCGGCTGCTCGATGTGCCTGGGCATGAACCCCGACCAACTGTCGCCGGGGCAGCGCTGCGCCTCGACTTCCAACCGGAATTTCGAAGGTCGGCAGGGCAAGGGTGGCCGCACCCACCTCGTCTCGCCGGCCGTCGCGGCAGCCACCGCCGTACGCGGAAAGCTGGCGTCCCCTGCCGATCTGCCTGCCGCGTCCCGCTGAGAGGAACCCAAGAATGGAAGCGTTCAACACTCACACCGGCATCGGCGTCCCGCTGCGGCGGTCCAATGTCGACACCGACCAGATCATCCCCGCCGTCTATTTGAAGCGGGTCACCCGAACGGGTTTCGAGGACGGATTGTTCGCCGCGTGGCGCACGGATCCGTCGTTCATTCTGAATCTCCCGCCATTCGACAAAGGCTCGGTGTTGGTCGCCGGACCCGATTTCGGCACCGGATCATCACGCGAACATGCCGTCTGGGCGCTCATGGACTATGGCTTCCGGGTGGTTATCTCATCTCGTTTCGCCGACATTTTCCGCGGCAACGCCGGCAAGGCCGGGCTATTGGCGGCTGAAGTCGCTCAAGATGATGTCGAGCTCTTATGGAAGCTGATCGAGCAGAATCCTGGGCTGGAAATCACTGTGAATCTTCAAGATCGAAATATCGTCGCCGGAACGGTTGTGCTGCCGTTCAGAATTGACGACTACACGGCTTGGCGCCTGCTCGAGGGACTCGACGATATAGGCCTTACGCTGCGGAAACTCTCGTCGATCGAGGATTACGAGAAGCGTCGGCCGACCTGGAAGCCGCGCACTCTGCCGGCCTGATCGAGGGCCCCGTACGGGTGCTTCCGCGCCCGAATTAGCCGCGTGCCGAACCGCTTCAGAACCCAACCGGGCGGAGTCCAAGTGGGGCAAGCGGATTGCCGGATTGTTCGCTAGCTACGCCTGAAATTGCGCGTGGCTCTTGGAAATCAGTGGTCGCAGGGTTTACCGTGTCCTCTAGTCGGTCCAAGGAGGACCACTGGTTTCGGAGGTTTTGGATGAACAAAGCGGAGCTCATCGACGTACTCACAACCAAACTGGGCACCGATCGTCGGCAGGCTACCGCCGCGGTGGAGAACGTTGTGGACACCATCGTCCGCGCGGTGCACAAGGGCGACAGCGTCACGATCACCGGCTTCGGTGTTTTCGAGCAGCGCCGCCGCGCTGCCCGTGTGGCGCGTAACCCGCGCACCGGCGAAACGGTGAAGGTCAAGCCCACCTCGGTGCCGGCTTTCCGTCCGGGCGCTCAGTTCAAGGCGGTTGTTTCTGGGGCGCAGCGTCTCCCGTCTGACGGCCCGGCCGTCAAGCGTGGCGTCACCGCAGGCCCGGTCAAGCGTGCCGCCGTCAAGAAGGCCGTCGCCAAGAAGGCTCCGGCCAAGAAGGCTGCGACCAAGGCTCCGGCCAAGAAGGCCGCGACCAAGGCTCCGGCCAAGAAGGCCGCGACCAAGGCTCCGGCCAAGAAGGCCGCGACCAAGGCTCCGGCCAAGAAGGCCGCGACCAAGGCTCCGGCCAAGAAGGCCGCGACCAAGGCTCCCGCCAAGAAGGCCGCGACCAAGGCTCCCGCCAAGAAGGCCGCGACCAAGGCACCGGCCAAGAAGGCCGCGACCAAGGCTCCCGCCAAGAAGGTGGCTGCCAAGAAGGCGCCGGCCAAGAAGGGCCGCAAGTAATTACGGTAAAGGCACGTCGTGAGCCGTAGGTCAGCTCACGACGTGCCTTTTCTCGTGTGGGTCTAGCTGCCGGAGGGCAGCGGACTGCCGAGGTGGTCCGCAGCGATCAGCCGGCCGTCCGCCATCGACAGCACCCAGGTGCTGCCCTTGCGATTTCCGGTCGTCTGCGGGCGAACCTGTGAGCGCGAGCACCACCACGAGATGAGATCGGGAATCACCTTGCCCTGCGTGCAGATCACCGGGGTCCCCGCCCGGGTCGCTAGTTCGAGTACGCGGTTGCGACCGGCCTTGTGGTCGGAGTTGTAGGCCTCCTCGGTCAGCGCCGGCTCATTGTGGATGTCCACGCCGAGTTCCTGGGCCAGGGGCTCCAGGGTCTGATGACAGCGCAACCGATCGGCCGCGTAAAGCGTTGTGGCACCGAATGCCGATAGTTGGGCGACCAGAGCCTCGGCCTGTGCCCGGCCCTTCTTGTCCAGCGGACGCTTGCGGTCATCGCCCTTGAAACGTGATCGTCGTCCGGCCGTGCCGTGCCGGACGATGAGCACCGTCTTGGTATCGGGTGGCTGTTTTGCAAAGCGCCGCAATACTTTTCGATCGTGCGGGTAAACCAGCTGATCCGCTGCCGCATGCACCGGCAGCCAGATGAGCTTGTCCACCTCGTCGTTGGGGGTGAAGTCACCTCCCGTCGCGCGGGCAGCCCAGTACCAGACCCTTTTGGTCCCCTGTGGGATGTCGTACGAGATCGAGCCGAGCCGGCGACCGAGCTGCGCGGTGTAGCCCGTCTCCTCGTGGACCTCGCGCACGGCGGCCACCGGATCGGTTTCGTCGAGCTCGACCTTGCCCTTCGGCAGGGACCAATCGTCGTACCGCGGGCGGTGGATGACGGCCACCTCGGTCACGGCTACGCCTGCGGCGTCCTCGCCGCCGCGCCACAACACGGCGCCCGCCGCGGGTACCAGCTTGGTGCCCGGCTTGGCCGCCTTCGTGCTGTCGTCGGACACGTCAACTCCTGCAGGTCATTCACCGGCCAGGGCAGTCGGCCCGGTGGGGATCAGGGGTGCCGGTGACGTTCCATCAGCGACACCTGGTGGTCGCGGACTGTCTGCCCCTCCTGGGGCAGCGCTGTCCAGTGACCATCGTGTCGCAACTCCCAGCACCGGGTGGCCGGATCCATCGCGGACTCGAACACCTCGTTGAGTTGCGCGGTCAGCCTCGGATCCTTGACCTGAGCCATCACTTCGACACGGCGGTCGAGATTACGATGCATCATGTCGGCACTGCCGATCCAGAACTCGTTGGTGGCGCGGAAGTGAATAATCCGCGAGTGCTCGAGGAAGCGCCCGAGGATCGAGCGCACCCTGATGTTGTCGGAGTATCCGGGAACGCCGGGGCGTAGGGCGCAGATGCCCCGGACCACGATCTCGACCGGGATGCCGGCCTGCGACGCCCGATAGAGCGCATCGATCACCTGCTCGTCGACCAGAGCATTGGCCTTCAGCCGGATTCCGGTCGTGGCCCCGTCGTGATGCGCGGCGATCTCGCGGTCGATGCGCTCGATGATTCCCTTGCGCACACCCCTCGGCGCCACCAGCAGATTGCGGTAGGAGTCCTTGCGCGAGTAGCCGGTCAGCGAATTGAACAGGTCGGTCAGGTCGGCGCCGATGTCGGGATCGGCGGTGAGCAGGCCGACGTCTTCATACAGTCGCGCGGTTTTCGGGTTGTAGTTGCCGGTGCCGATGTGGCAGTAGCGCCGGATCGTCGACCCTTCACGCCGGACCACAAGGCAGGTCTTGCAGTGGGTTTTCAGGCCGATCAACCCGTAGACCACGTGTACCCCGGCTTGTTCGAGAGCCCTGGCCCACTTGATGTTGGCCTGTTCGTCGAAGCGGGCCTTGATCTCGACGAGCGCGACCACCTGCTTGCCGGCCTCGGCCGCGTCGATCAGCGCGTTGACGATCGGTGAATCGCCGGAGGTGCGGTAGAGAGTCTGTTTGATCGCCAGCACGTTGGGGTCGGCGGCGGCCTGCTCGATGAAGCGTTGCACCGTGGTGGAGAACGAGTCATAGGGGTGGTGCACCAGCACGTCCCCGTCGCGCAGCGTCGAGAAGATGCTCTTGGGCGTCTCGCGTTCGCCGAAAGCCGGTGGGGTGGCGGGCACGAACGGCCGATCCTTGAGTGCGGGCCGGTCCACGGCGTAGATCTGCCAGAGCGCGGACAGATCCAGCAGCCCGGGCACCTCGATCACGTCGCTCGGGGCCACATCCAGTTCCCGCAGCAGCAATTCGAGCATGCTCTCGGTCATGTCGTCCGACACTTCCAGCCGGACCGGCGAGCCGAACCGCCTTCGGGCGAGTTCGCGTTCGAGCGCCTGCAGCAGATCCTCGTCGCGGTCCTCTTCGACCTCGAAGTCGGCGTTGCGGGTGATCCGGAACGCGTGGTGCTCGACGATCTCAAGCCCGGGGAACAACACCGGCAGGAACGCGGCGATGAGTTCCTCCATCGGCAGGAACCGCACCGCGGTCGATCCGTCGGTGGGTGCGCTCAGCTCTACGAAGCGCCCGACGTTGTCGGGGACCTTGATCCTGGCGAAGTGCTGCCCGCCGTCTTCGGGATGTTTGACGGTGATGGCCAGATTCAGGCTCAGCCCGCTGACGAACGGGAACGGGTGGGCCGGGTCCACCGCCAGCGGCGTGAGGACCGGGAATACCTGTTCGTGGAAGTAGGTGGAGAGCTTTGCCCGCTCGGCCTCGTCGAGCTCGGCCCAGTTGACGATGACGATGCCCTCTTCGGCCAGCGCCGGGCGGACCGAGCTGAGGAACACACTGGCATGACGGCTGGCGATCTGCTGGGTGCGTTCGTTGATCCGGCGCAGCTGCTCGCGTGGCGACAGACCGTCGGCCGAACGCACCGAAAGTCCCATCTCGTCGCGGCGTTTGAGGCCGGCCACCCGGACCATGTAGAACTCGTCGAGATTGGACGCGAAGATCGCCAGGAACTTTGCCCGCTCGAGCAGTGGCAGTGACGGGTCGGCGGCCAGGGCCAGCACCCGCGCGTTGAAGTCCAGCCAGCTCAGTTCGCGGTTGAGGTAGCGGTCCTCGGGCAGCGCGTCGTCCACGGCCGGCCAGGTGGCCGCCGGTGGTGCCTCAGGTGTCGCCGACTCGATGGGCTGCCCCGATGAGGTTGAGGTCGTGTCCCGTTCATAGGTGTCGGATCGGGTCGTTGGCTCGGCTTCGGTGGCTTCGCTCATCTGTCCGATCATTCCCTATGCCAGGGGTGCGGGGCTACCTACTGGCGTGCCTGCCGAGGGTGCGCGCGGTTGCGGCTCCGACACCGAGGCGTCGCGCCACCTGGAGATCGTCGGGTGTGTCGATGTCGCAGCGCAGACCGGGCCACGCGCCGGTGAGTTCGATCGCACCGGAGTGCCGATGGCGCGCAGCCGAATCGGATCCGAAGTGCGGAGCCAGCGAAGTGCCGAATGCGAACAGCGCAGAGGTGCCCGTGCCGTGCCGGTCTCCGACGAAACTGCGTTGATAGCCGCGGGCCAGGGTCAGGGCCTCGGCCAGCTCCTGGGGCTGCAGGGCAGGCAGATCTCCTTGGAGAACAACGATATTCGGTGCGGTGGAGCGGAGTTCGGCCTCGGCCGCGGCGATGGCGTTGTTGAGTGGGTCACGATGCCCGGGCGGTGTCGGGTCCATCAGCACCCCGGCACCGAGTTGTCTGGCGGCGTCGGCCGCGGTGTCGTCGGGGGTGACGACTGTCACCGGGGCGATGGACGACGCGGCAGTGATGGTGTCGACGAGCATCGCCAGCACCACGGCCTCGCGGGTGGCCGCGGAGAAGATGGGCGCCAGCCGGGTTTTGGCCGCCGACAGCCGTTTCACCGCAATCACCAGCGTGACGTCAGCGGCCTGCGTTGCTGCTGCGGCGGTGTCGCTTCGGGAGCCGCTCATGGGTTCATCCTGCCAGCCCGGCTGGCGTCGGCGCGTGGCGCAGCCGCCGGGTTAGGGTGAGCGGGTGGTAGAGGCTGCGGTGATGGGTGCCGGTGCGTGGGGAACGGCGCTGGCCAAGGTGCTGGCGGACGCGGGCAATCCGGTGACGATGTGGGCCCGGCGCCCCGAGGTTGCCGACGAGATCAACACCGAGCATCGCAACAGTCGCTACCTCGGCGACGTCGTGCTGCCCTCGACGATCAAGGCCACCACCGATCCGGCCGAGGCGCTGACCGGTGCCTGCACGGTGCTGCTCGGGGTTCCGGCGCAGCAGCTGCGGGCGAACCTGGAGGGCTGGAAGCATCTGATCGGTGACGACGTGACGCTGGTGAGCCTGGCCAAGGGAATCGAACTCGGCTCACTCATGCGGATGAGCCAGGTCATCGTCCAGGTGACCGGCGCCGATCCGTCCCGGGTGGCGGTGGTGACCGGGCCGAACCTGGCCAGCGAGATCGCTGACGAGCAGCCCGCGGCCACCGTCGTCGCGTGCAGCGACTCCGGCCGCGCGGTAACACTGCAACGCGCCCTGGCCACCGGATACTTCCGGCCCTACACCAACGCCGATGTGGTCGGTGCCGAGGTGGGCGGGGCCTGCAAGAACGTCATCGCGCTGGCCTGCGGAATGGCCGTGGGTGTGGGGCTGGGGGAGAACACCGTCGCCGCCATCATCACCCGCGGTCTGGCCGAGGTGATGCGGTTGGGTATCGCGCTGGGTGCCACTCCGGCGACGCTCGCCGGATTGGCCGGCGTCGGGGATCTCGTGGCCACGTGCACCTCCAGACATTCCCGTAACCGCACCTTCGGTGAGCGACTGGGCAAGGGCGGCACCATGGAATCGGCCTTGACCGCGGCAGGCGGACATGTGGCCGAGGGAGTGGCCTCGTGCGAATCGGTGTTGGCGCTGGCATCAAGCTACGGCGTCGAGATGCCGTTGACCGACGCCGTTCATAGGGTGTGCCACAAGGGATTGTCGGTTCACGAGGCCGTCGCAGGACTGTTGGGACGCAGTACCAAACCGGAGTGACGGCCTCTGGACGCGAGGAGGTAGCAGGTATGGACGGCATGTACGGCGATTCCACCCGGAGCGTCAAAGCCGTTGGTCTGGAATCGATTCCGGGACAGCCTGTGGCCCCGATCCCGGTACCGGCGTCGACATTCCATCTCTCGCCCGACGAGACCGAGCCGTTGGACAGCTACGGGCGCAGCTCCAACCCGTCGTGGCGCCAGCTGGAATCAGCACTCGCCGAACTGGAAGGGGCCGGCGCCGCGCTCACGTTCGGGTCCGGCATGGCCGCCATCACCTCGGCGCTGCGGGTGCTCGCCAAACCAGGAACCACGCTGGTGGTCCCGGCCGACGGCTACTACCAGGTCCGCCGGTATGCGGCCGAATATCTTGCACCGCAAGGGATCACGGTGATCGAGGCGAATGTCGCCGATATCTGTGAGGCGGCCGCCCACGCTGACGTGGTGCTCGCCGAGACGCCGGCCAACCCCGGGCTCGACGTCGTGGATCTGCACCGGCTGGCGATGACCTGCCGCGGTCGCGGCGCCACTCTCGTCGTCGACAACACCACCGCCACACCACTGGGTCAACAGCCGCTTTCGCTGGGCGCTGACCTCGTGGTGGCCAGTGCCACCAAATCACTGTCGGGTCACAGCGATCTGGTGGCCGGCTACGTGGCGGGCAGCCAGCCCGAGCTGATGGCCGCGGTGGAGCGGGACCGGCTGCTGGCCGGTCCGATCCTGGGCGCGTTCGAGGCGTGGCTCGTGTTGCGTAGCCTCGGCAGCGCCGGGCTGCGTTTCGAGCGGCAGTGCCAGAACGCCGCGGCCCTGGCGCTGATGCTGCGCAGCCATCCGGCGGTGCGCTCGGTGCGCTATCCCGGGCTGCCCGAAGATCCGGCGCACGAGCTGGCGGCCGCCCAGATGAAGCGGTTCGGCGGATTGGTGTCGATCGAGCTGGCAGATGCCGCGGCTGTCCACGGCCTGGTGGACCGCAGCGCCCTGCTCATCGCCTCGACCAGCTTCGGCGGGATTCACACCTCGGTCGACCGCCGGGCCCGCTGGGGCGACCCGGTGCCTGCCGGGTTCGCCCGTATCTCGGCCGGGATCGAGGACACCGAAGACCTGCTGACCGATGTCGAGCAGGCGCTTCGGGCGTGAAAGCCCAGGTCAGGATGCGCCGAAATGCAGGGACCGACCGGGACGGTAGCCTCTCTAGGTTGTGACAGGCCGTAATCAGACCGGATCCCGCACGCGCGTCGCCGTTGTCTACGGCGGGCGTAGCTCGGAGCATGCGATCTCCTGCGTATCGGCAGGCAGCATCCTGCGCAATCTCGACCCCGAGCGGTTCGAGGTGATCCCGGTCGGGATCACCCCCGACGGTTCGTGGATGTTGACCGACGGACGGCCCGAGACCCTCGCGATCACCGACGGCCAGCTGCCCGAGGTCACCGAGACGTCCGGTACCGAACTCGCGCTGCCTGCCGCCCCCAACCGCAGCGGGCAGCTGCTGGCGCTGAGCAACGGTCCCGGTGAGCTGCTGGCCGCCGTAGATGTGGTCTTTCCCGTGCTGCACGGCCCCTACGGCGAGGACGGCACCATCCAGGGCCTGCTGGAGTTGGCCGGGATTCCGTATGTGGGTTCCGGTGTGCTGTCCAGTGCTGCCGGGATGGACAAGGAGTTCACCAAGAAGCTCCTCGTCGCCGAGGGCCTGCCGATCGGCGACTTCGTCGTGCTGCGTCCCAGCCGCGACGATTCTGTACCCACGCTCAGTCTTGAGCAGCGGGAACGCCTCGGCCTGCCGGTCTTCGTCAAGCCCGCCCGGGGTGGCTCCTCGATCGGCGTCAGCCGGGTCGCGGCGTGGGATGAACTGCCCGCCGCGATCGAACTCGCGCGCCGCCATGATCCGAAGGTCATCGTCGAGGCCGCGGTGCCGGGCCGCGAACTGGAATGCGGTGTACTCGAATTCCCTGATGGCAGCGTCGAAGCCAGCACAGTGGGCGAGATCCGCGTGGCCGGAGTGCGTGGACGCGAGGACGGCTTCTACGACTTCGCCACCAAATACCTTGTCGACGCGGCCGAATTGGATGTGCCGGCCAAGGTCGACGACGATGTGTCCGAGGAGGTCCGCCGGCTGGCCGTGCGCGCGTTCACCGCGATCGACTGCCAGGGGCTGGCTCGCGTCGACTTCTTCCTGACCGACAACGGACCGGTGATCAACGAGATCAACACCATGCCGGGGTTCACCACCATCTCGATGTTCCCGCGCATGTGGGCGGCCAGCGGCGTCGACTATCCGACGTTGCTGACCGCGATGGTCGAGACCGCGCTCGCTCGCGGCACCGGCCTGCGCTGAAACCTCACCGCACCGGGGCCGGTGCCGGCTCCTGGGCGGTCATGGTGCGGGCGATCTGACCGGAGATCTGCTGAATGGGTGTCGGACCCGAGCCGGCGGGCAGGGTCAGCGCGACGTACACCGGGCGGTCCACGGCGTACCACGTGCTGCGGCCCTGGTCATCGGCGGCGGGGCCGGCTTCTCCCACTCTGAACCACTGGATCTCGTCGACCACCTGCAGCGGAGTGCCCACGACGAAATCGGTGGGGCGTTCCAGCCCGCACCTCAGGACGACGGGCTCGGTGTCGGGCTCGGCGCGCCAGGCCGCGGTGCCAGGAGGCGTGGGGTCGACGGTCGGGGCGCGGCGGAAATCACCGAGCTGCTGGGGGAGTGCGTTCAGCAGATCGTGGCATTGCTGGCTGTCGGCCTGCGGTGCCGGTATCGCCGGGATGGCGACGGGTTGCTGCTCGGGTGAGCGCTGCCGGGACGCCGCGATACCGAGGACGGTGATCAGCACCGAGACCGCGACGACGACCGCCGCGATCAACAGGGCGCGGGGCGGTCCATCGGCGGTGTGCGAGTCGGTCACACCACCAACTCTATGGCTGGCCGGCGTTGGCGATCGGGCAGGTCAGGGTCCGGGTGATCCCGGGCACCTGCTGCACGGCGGGGACCACGTCGGACTGCAGCAGCGCCAACGTGTCGGCACTGATGCGCAGGACCACGTCATAGGGCCCGGTCACGTATTCCGCGGACACCACGCCCGGCAGGGCGGAGAGTTGTTTGGCGACGACTTCGGCGCGGCCCACCTCGGTCTGGATCAGCACGTAAGCCTCCACCACCGGCTGTCTCCTCCGTCTCGCTGCATAAACTGCTGGCCGCAGGCACCAAACGTACCGCAGGTCGGGTTCGGGTTCAGGACGCGGCAGCCGACCGGCAGGAGGCCACATGACCGGCGAGACCATCGGCAGCGATTCCGCTGACGACAACGACGACACCTTGGCGGCAGCCGGGGAATTCGCCGTCATCGACCGATTGGTCGCCGGACGCACGCAAGCCGACGCGGTGACCCTGGGCCCCGGCGACGACGCGGCCGTCGTGACGGCGGCCGACGGCCGCACGGTGGTCTCCACGGACATGTTGGTGCAGGACCGCCATTTCCGGCTGGATTGGTCGACGCCGCACGATATCGGCCGTAAGGCCATCGCCCAGAACGCCGCCGACATCGAAGCGATGGGCGGGCGGCCCACGGCCTTCGTGGTGGCGTTCGGCGCCCCTTCGGACACCTCCGTCTCTGTCGCGGCGAGCGTGACGGACGGACTGTGGGACGAGGCGCGTCAGCTGGGCGCCAGCATCGCAGGCGGCGATCTGGTCAGCGCCCCGCTGTGGGTGATATCGGTCACGGTGCTCGGCGACCTCGGTGGCCGGGAACCGGTGCGCCGCAGCGGTGCCCGGGCTGGCGACACCGTGGCGGTGGCCGGCGAACTGGGTCGTTCGGCAGCCGGATACGCACTGTTGCACCGCGGCATAGAAGGACAGGCCGGGTTCTCCGAACTACGGCAGCGGCACCTGACCCCGCAGCCGCCCTACGGGCAGGGCGCATGCGCCGCCGACGCCGGCGCCACCGCGATGACTGATGTGTCCGACGGCCTGCTCGCCGACCTGGGCCACATCGCGACGGCTTCGGGGGTCGGCATCGACGTGGACAGGCGCCTTCTCGACGGCGATCGGCAGGCGGTCGCCGAGGCCGCCGCGGCAGTGGGTGCGGACCCCTGGGAGTGGGTGCTCGGCGGCGGTGAGGACCACGCGCTGGCCGCGACGTTCCCCGGCGCGCTGCCTCCGGGCTGGCGGGCCGTCGGACGGGTGCTCGACGGCCCGCCGACAGTCCTGGTCGACGGCGGCGCGTGGGCCGGAAATGCGGGATGGCAATCGTTTGACTGAGGGCTCACGCTAAGTTGGCTTTCCGTGACTGCTGCGGATGCGACGAGCGATTCAACAGGTGCACGCCCCCTGAATGAACTTGTCGAGGACGGCTGGGCCCGCGCGCTCGAGCCGGTGGGGGCGCACGTGGCGCAGATGGGGGAGTTCCTGCGCGCTGAACTCGCCGCCGGCAGACGCTATCTGCCTGCCGGCCAGAATGTTCTGCGTGCCTTCACCTTTCCTTTCGACAAGGTGCGGGTGCTGATCGTCGGTCAGGACCCGTATCCGACGCCGGGGCATGCCGTCGGCCTCAGTTTCTCGGTGGGTGCCGACGTACGCCCGTTGCCGCGCAGTCTGTCGAACATCTTCACCGAGTACACCGAGGATCTGGGCCATCCCCAGCCGGCCAACGGGGACCTCACCCCGTGGGCGCAGCAAGGCGTGATGCTGCTCAACAGGGTGCTCACGGTGTCCCCGGGGACACCGGCCTCGCACCGGGGCAAGGGCTGGGAAGCGGTGACGGAGTGCGCGATCCGGGCGCTGGTGGCGCGCGAGCAACCAATGGTGGCGGTGCTGTGGGGCCGTGATGCCTCGACGCTGAAACCGCTACTGGCCGAAGGTGACTGCGCGACGATCGAATCGCCGCATCCGTCGCCGTTGTCGGCGTCGCGGGGATTCTTCGGGTCACGTCCGTTCAGTCGTGCCAACGAACTGCTGCAGCAGAAAGGCGCCGACCCGATCGACTGGCGGTTGCCCTGAGAGGATCAGGGCATCGGGCCCGGCGGCTGCGGAATGGCCGGCGGGGCCGGAATACCCGGTGAGGGGATCTCGATGGTGACGTCCCCGCTACCTTCACCTGGAGAGGTGGGCATCTCGGCGGGCGACGTGGGCGCAGGGGACACCGGGGTTTCGATGACCGTGGTCTCGGTGCGGGTCACCGGGCCTTCCGAGGTCACCGGTGCCTCGGTCGTCGAAGACGTCTCCGAGGTGATGGTGTTGCCATCGGTGGAGGTGCCGCCACACGCGGTCAGCATCGAGCCGACCGCGATGGCGGCAGCGAATGTGCAGAACGGTGCATGTGATGCACGACATAGGGCCATGACGGCAGGACGTACCCTGCCGTGCCCTTGAATAAACGAGCCGGTCGCGCGCCGATCAGGCGTGCAACGTCAGCCGCGCGAGACCTTGCCGGCCTTGATGCAGGAGGTGCAGGCGTTCACGCGCTGCTTGTTGCCACCCGGACGCGCCACGGCACGCACCGACTGGATGTTCGGATCCCAGCGCCGGCTGGTCCGCCGATGCGAGTGCGACACCGACTTGCCGAAGCCCGGGGCCTTTCCGCAGATATCGCACACGGCAGCCATATCAACAACTCCTCGAAATCAGTCCTTGGGGGGTCTGGGCCCGCTCGCCGCAAAACGGCGGGGCTCAACCCGACAACCTGATCAGAATACCGGGAGGCCAGAGGATCGCCAAAACGGCCCGTGAACACGACCCCAGGTTGTCCACAGCCGGCGGTGCTCTGATCAAGTTTGTCGCTGTCAGTCGATAGGCTGGCGCCCACGGCGGTGACCGCGGAGGATGACCGCGGATTTCTGTGGGATCTGATGGGGATTGGGAGGTCCGATGTCGGCTCGGCGGCTGGATGCCCCCGCTCTGCGGGCATGGGCCCACGCTGCCGTCGACGACCTGATCACCCATACCGACGAGATCAACCGGCTCAACGTCTTCCCGGTTGCCGATGCGGACACCGGGACCAACATGCTGTTCACCATGCGTTCGGCATGGGCGCATGTCGACGCCGAGCCGGCCGACGGGGACATCCCCGCAGTGGCCAGCGCCTTGGCGGCCGGAGCGTTGCAGGGGGCCCGGGGGAACTCCGGGGTGATCCTGTCGCAGATCCTGCTCGGGCTGGCCGAGGTCATCACCACCGCGGCGGCCCAGCGTGACGGCGACCTGTCGGCCGTGGATGCCGCGCTGTTCGGAGCTGCGCTGCGCCATGCCGCTGCCTTGGCCGTCACGTCGATGGGTGAGCCCGTGCCCGGGACCATCGTGTCGGTGCTGCAGGCCGCGGCCGAGGCCGCCGCACGCTGCGCGGCCGAGGGCGGTGACGTCGCCGACGCGGCCGCGGCCGCCGGCGAAGCCGCATCAGCCGCCCTGGATCGCACACCGCAACAACTCGACGTACTGGCCAAGGCCGGCGTGGTCGATTCCGGTGGTCGCGGCTTGCTGGTCCTGCTGGACGCGATGACGGCCACACTGGCCGGGCATGCGCCCCGCCGGCCGGTCTACACCCCGGCCTCACCGCAGGCCGCGCTTGCCGCCACCGAACTGGCCGCCACACAGGCCCCGCCTCAGTTCGAGGTCATGTACCTGCTGACCGGTTGCGGCGCGCCCGCCGTCGAGGGGTTACGGGCCGCGCTTGAGCAGATGGGTGAGTCGGTGGCGATCGCCGCTTCCGGCGGTGATCAGTACTCGGTTCACGTCCACGCGGATGACGCCGGGGCGGCAGTCGAGGCCGGGCTCGCGGTGGGGTCCTTGAACCGCATCCAGATCACCGCGCTGACCGTGGCCCCGGGCCTCAGATCTGCCGGGGGCTGGGCTCGTGAGCGCGCCGTGCTGGCCGTCGTCGACGGAGACGGTGGCGTCGAGCTGTTCGCGGGTGAGGGCGCGCACGTGTTGCGGCCCGACGAGGGCGAGCCCGTCAACGCCCAGCAGTTGTTGCGCGCCCTGGTCGACGTGGGTGCTGCCCAGGTCATGGTGCTGCCCAATGGGTACGTCGCCGCCGAAGAATTGGTGGCGGGCTGCACGGCGGCGATCGGGCGGGGCATCGATGTCGTGCCGGTGCCGGCCGGATCGATGGTGCAGGGGCTGGCCGCGCTGGCCGTTCACGACGAGACCAGGCAAGCGGTCGACGACGGGTACACCATGGCGCGGGCGGCCGCGGGTGCGCGGCATGGCGCGGTGCGGATCGCCACCGAAGAGGCGTTGACCTGGGCGGGCTCCTGCAAGCCGGGCGACGGGCTTGGCATCGCCGGCGATGAGGTGCTGATCGTGGGACCCGACATCACCACGGCTGCCGCCGGGTTGATCGACCTGTTGATGGTGGCGGGCGGGGAACTGATCACGGTGCTGACCGGCGACGGGGTGGACGGCGCCGTGGGGCAGGCGCTGAAGGCTCATGTGCATCGTGCTCACCTCGGCGTCGAGTTGGTGACCTACCACACCGGTCACCGCGGCGACGCCCTGCTGATCGGGGTGGAGTAGTGGTCAACCTCAGTGACCGCCTCGAGTTCGTGATCGGAAAGAAGAACGCGGAAAAGCTGAACGCCAATTTCGGCCTGCGCACGGTCAACGATCTGCTGCGGCACTACCCGCGCAAGTACAGCGACGGCATGACGGTGCGCGGTGAGGGGGAGGCCCTCGACCTGGAGGAGGGCGAGCACGTCACCTTCATCGAGGTCGTCACCGAAACCAAGGTCGGCGACATGAAGCCGGTCTTCAACAAGACGACGGGTAGGCAGAAGAGCCGAAAGTGGTTGCGGGTCACCCTGGGTGATCACCGGCCCACCGTGACGGCGACGTTCTTCAACGCCGGGTGGATGGTCGACAAGCTGGAAACCGGCACACGGCTCATGCTTTCGGGCGAGGTCAAGTACTTCCGCAATACCCTTCAGCTGGACCATCCGGCCTTCCTGGTCTTGAATCCACCGCCCGGGAAGCAGATCGGGACCAAGTCGCTCAAGACCATCGCAACCGCATCTGGAGCCACCGGGGAAGAGATGCTCGCGGAGTTCGAGCGCGACTTCTTCCCGATCTATCCGGCTTCGAAGCAGGTGCAGAGCTGGGACATCTACGCATGCGTGCGTCAGGCCCTCGACGTCCTCGACCCGGTCCCGGACCCTCTGCCGGAATCCTTTGTGCGCGAACATAATCTGATGTCAGAGGATGCGGCCCTGCGGGCCATTCACCTGGCCGAGAATGCAGTTGAACGTGAACGGGCCAGTGAGAGGCTGACCTTCGATGAGGCCATCGGTCTCCAGTGGGGTCTGGTGGGCAGGCGTTACAGCGAGTTGAGCGAATCCGGTCCTCCCGCACCGCCCGTCGACGGCGGGTTGGCGGCCGCGATGCGCAGTCGGATGCCGTTCGAGCTGACCGCGGGCCAATCTGAAGTGCTGGAGGTGATCTCGGGCGAACTGGCCTCCACGCGGCCGATGAACCGGATGCTGCAGGGCGAGGTGGGTTCGGGCAAGACCATCGTGTCGGTGCTGGCGATGCTGCAGATGGTCGACGCGGGCTACCAGTGCGCCTTGCTGGCGCCCACGGAAGTGCTTGCCGCCCAGCATGCACGCTCGATCCGTGACGTGCTGGGGCCGCTGGCGATGGCGGGGCAACTCGGCGGCGCCGAGGCGTCGACCGGTGTCGCGTTGCTGACCGGATCGATGACAGCACCGCAGAAGCGTGCCGTGCGCGGCGAGGTGGCCTCCGGGCAGGCCGGCATCGTCGTCGGTACGCACGCCCTGCTGCAGGATGCGGTGGAGTTCCACAACCTCGGCATGGTGGTCGTCGACGAGCAGCACCGGTTCGGCGTCGAGCAGCGGGATGCGTTGCGTGCCAAGGCACGTGATGGTCTGACTCCCCATCTCCTGGTGATGACGGCCACGCCCATCCCGCGCACGGTGGCGCTCACGGTGTACGGCGATCTGGAGACCTCGACACTGCGCGAGCTACCCCGCGGCCGTCAACCCATCACCACCAACACCATTTTCATCTCGCAGAAGCCGGCCTGGCTGGACCGGGCCTGGGCGCGCATCCGCGAGGAGGTGGGCGCGGGGCGACAGGCTTATGTGGTCGCCTCGCGTATCGACGAGTCGGACAAACCCGGAGACGCGAACGGCGGGCGCGGCGGGCCGCCGCCCGTCACGGTGGTCGAACTGTTCGATCGGTTGAGTGCGGGCCCGTTGTCCGGGTTGCGGCTCGGGCTGATGCACGGCCGGTTGTCCGGCGACGAGAAGGATGCGGTGATGGGCGCGTTCCGGGCCGGCGAGATCGATGTCCTGGTGTGTACCACCGTCATCGAGGTCGGTGTCGACGTGCCGAACGCGACCATGATGGTGGTGATGGACGCCGACCGGTTCGGCATCAGCCAGCTACATCAGCTGCGCGGCCGGATCGGTCGTGGTCAGCATCCCAGCCTGTGCCTGCTGGCCACCCGGCTGCCCGAGACCTCCAAGGCCGGTGAGCGGATCACCGCCGTCGCCGGGACACTCGACGGCTTCGCTCTGGCCGATCTCGATCTCGATGAGCGTCGTGAGGGAGATGTGCTGGGCCTCAACCAGTCCGGGCGCACCATCAACCTGCGTTTCCTGTCGCTGCGGGATCACCTCGAGGTGATCCAGGAGGCCCGGGCGTTCTGCGAGCAGCGTTACGAGCAGAGTCCGCACGATCCCGGAATGGATCTGCTGGCGGCACAATTCGTGAACACCGACCGCGTCGAATACCTGGACAAGGCATGACCCGCCGGCGGGTGTGGTGGCTGGCCGCGGCCGTCGCACTCGCGGTGGTGGTCGCCATCCAGGTGACCACGTCGACACCGCACTCCGTCCGGTTCGCCGCCGAGGCGCAACCGCCCAGCATGGCACCGGGGGTGGATCTGCTGGCCGGGGTGTCAGAGGTGCCCGTGCGGGTGCGCGGCAACGACTATCGCCGCGCGGCGTTCGGTGAGTCCTGGGACGACGACAACAGCGCGCCCGGTGGTCACAACGGCTGCGACACCCGCAACGACATCCTCAACCGTGACCTCGTCGACAAGACGTTCGTCGCGATCAAGCGCTGTCCGTCCGCCGTGGCGACGGGCACGCTGCACGATCCGTACACCAATGCGTTGGTGTCGTTCGTACGCGGCAATCAGACGGGTGCCTCGGTGCAGATCGACCACATCGTGCCGCTGGCGCTGGCCTGGGATCTGGGCGCTCGTGACTGGCCCGGCGATCTGCGGCTGCGGTTCGCCAACGACCCGGCCAATCTGCTGGCGGTCGCGGGTAAACCCAATCAGGACAAGGGCGATCAGGAGCCCGCCCGTTGGATGCCACCCAACCGGTCGTTCTGGTGTCAGTACGCGGTGCAGTTCGCCGAGGTGCTGCGCGGCTACACGCTCCCGGTCGACGCCGCGTCAGCCGGGGTCCTGCGCGAAGCCGCGGGTACCTGCCCCACGGGCTGAGCAGCCGCAAGTCCGCCGCCGTTGAACATCGGCCGCTGTTGACACTGTGGGCCGAGGCCTATGCCCGCTCACTTGTCGAGCCAGATGGTGCGTGGGCGGGATTTGCGCGGGCGACCGTCGAGGACTGGCTGGAGGTGCTGTCCGAATGTCAACCGGTACACGAGAAGAACAGCAAGAAGGGCATGGCCGCCCGCACCCTGGCGTTGGCGGTGTTGCGAGGCGCCCTGCTCGACCTGCTCGTGGAAGAGGAATTAACCCGTGAAAGTCGCCGGGTCCGGCCGGAACCGGGTGCCGTCATCGAGGCCGTTGAGGCTGTCCATCTGCTCGTCGGTCAACTCGAAGCCGAACACGTCGAGGTTGGACGCGATCCGCTCCGGGTTGGTCGACCGCGAGATCACGATGTTGCCCAGCTGGATGCTCCAGCGGATCAGTACCTGCGCCGGGGTCCTGCCGTGCGCCCCGGCGATGGCCGTGACGGCCGGGTTGTCGAGCAGATTGCCGACGCCGAGCGGGCTGTAGGCCTCCGTGACGACGTTGTACTTGGCGTTGGCGGCCCGCCAGGCACTCTGGTTGAGCAACGGGTGAAGTTCGATCTGGTTGACCGCAGGAGCGACGAACGTCAGGTCGACGATCGTCGACAGGTTCTCGGGGCTGAAGTTGGACACGCCCGTCGAGCGGGCCAGCCCCTCCTGCTTGAGTGCCATCAGCCCACCCCAGCTGTCGACATACTTGCCGATGTCGTTGCCGGGCCAATGGATCAGGTAGAGGTCCACGTAGTCCAGACCGAGCCGCTCCAAGCTGGCTCGCCCGGCGTTCTGGGACGACTGGAAACCCTGATCGGTGATGGCCAGCTTGGTGGTGACCGAGATCTCCTCGCGCGGAATGCCCGATGCCGCGATGGCCCGGCCGACGCCGGCCTCGTTGCCGTAGGCGGCGGCGGTGTCGATCAACCGGTGGCCGGCCTCCAGGGCGGCCGAAACCACGCGCTCTGCCTCGGAATCCGAGAGTCCGCCGACGCCCAGACCGACGACGGGGATCGTACGGTCGTCGTTGAGCGTGACGGTGGGAATCGCAGCCCCGTCCGAGGAGGTCATGGCACCTATCCTGTGAAGTTGAAGGTTCGCGGATCGGGGCCCAGGCGGGTGTCCGTCTCCAACGAGGCGATGGCCGCCATATCCGTTTCGTCCAGGTCGAAATCGAATACGTCGAAATTACTGACAATCCGCTCGGGGTTCACCGACTTGGGGATGACGATATTACCCAGATGTATATGCCACCTAATCAGTACCTGTGCGGGGGTTTTACCGTGCCGTTCGGCGATGCCGGTGATCACCGGATCGGCGAGTAACGACCCCTGGCCAAGGGGGCTCCATGCCTCGGTGGCGATGCCCAGTTCGGCGTGCACCTCACGAAGCTCGTGTTGCGGTAGCAGCGGGTGCAATTCGATCTGATTGACCACGGGCACGATGCCGGTGGAGTCGATGAGCACGGTGAGGTGTTCGGGCGCGAAGTTGCTCACCCCGATGGACCGGACCCGGCCTTGATCGCGCAGGTGCGCGAAGGCCTTGAACGTGTCGACGTAGGCGTTGTTGGCCGGCACGGGCCAGTGGATGAGATACAGGTCGAGGTAGTCCACACCGAGCCGATCCAGGCTGGCGTCGAACGCCGCCAGCGTCGAGTCATACCCCTGGTCGCTGTTCCACAGCTTGGTCACCAGGAACACGTCCTCGCGGGGAACCCCGGATTCGACCAGGCCGCGGCCCGTCTCGGGCTCGTTGCGGTACGCGGCGGCGGTGTCGATGTGCCGGTAGCCTGCCTGCAGCGCCGCGGCCACTGCGCGTTCGGTCTCTTCGGCGGGGGTCTGCCAAACCCCCAACCCGACTTGCGGTATCGAATTACCGTCGTTGAGCGTGACACGAGGACTCACAGAGGAATCAGCCATGACTGAAAGTCTGCCAGCAGGGCAGGCCCGAGGGGGATCTGACGGTCGCCCCGGGGACACCGTCAAACAGCAGCTGCTCGTGCAGGCGACCAAGGTGGCGCTGGCCGCGATCCCGCGGATCTCCGACCGGGTCAAGCGCCTGCTGCTGGGCGGCCGTTCGGTGACGGTAGACGGCAACACCCTGGACACCACGCTGCAATTCACCCTGGCCGCCGAACATGCGGCCGGTGTCGGAGGCCTGGTCGCCGATCACAGCCCGGAGTCGGGCGTCGCCGTCTCGCGGGCCGCGCTGCGGGCCACCGCAGCCATGATGAAGGTCCGCATCGATGCGGATGTGAGCGAGATTTCGATTCCGGGACCGGCCGGGCCCATCCCGGCGCGACGATATGTCCCCGACGGCACGGGGTCCCCGGCGACGTCCGCGCTGTTGCTGTACTTCCACGGCGGCGGCTTCGTGATCGGTGACCTCGACACCCATGACAACCTGTGCCGGCTGATCTGCCGGGACGGCGGAATCCAGGTGATCTCCGTCGACTACCGGCTCGCGCCCGAGCACAAGGCGCCGGCCGCCGTCGACGACGCGTATGCCGCCTACCGCTGGGCGCTCGACCACGCTGCCGGTCTGGGCGCCACGCGCATCGTGGTCGGGGGAGACAGCGCGGGCGGCAATCTGGCTGCCGTGGTGGCTCAGCAGGCCCGCGATTCCGAGCTGCCGCTGCCTGCGCTGCAGCTGTTGCTCTATCCGGTCACCGATATGTCGAGCGACACGCGATCCAAGACGCTGTTCGCCGACGGCTACTTCCTGAGCACGCGCGACATGGACTGGTTCACCGGGCACTATCTCGACGGTGCCGACGTGACCGCCGATGACCCGGTGATCTCACCGCTGCTGAACGAGGATCTCACCGGCTTGCCGCCCGCGCTGGTGGTCACCGCCGGGTTCGATCCGCTGCGTGACGAGGGCAACCGCTACGCGAGGGCGCTGCAGGACGCCGGGGTGGTGGTGGACCTCCGCGAGGAGCGCTCGATGATCCACGCGTTCGCCAACTTCTTCCCGCTGGGAGGCGGCAGCGCCACCGCGACGAGCGCGATGATCTCTGCCCTGCGCGCCCATCTCAGCCGCGCCGAAAGCTGACCTGGCAGCGCCGGTACGCTTGTCGACGTGGCCAAACCGAAGAAGACCGCGAAGTACGACCTCAAGGCGGCTGACCGCAAGCGCAACCTGTGGGTTCAGATCGGGCTGACAGCCGTTGTGGTGCTGTTCGCCGTCGGCCTGGTGCTCTACATCGTGACGACCGGCCACAAGCGCCCGGCCTCCGGCGAGGCCCGGGCCGTGCATGTGGCGGCGCCCAACGTGATCACCAAAGAGGGCACGACCGAGCCCAAGGTGACGCTGAGCCTCTTCGAGGATTTCCTGTGCCCCGCGTGCGGTCATCTGGAACAGCAGTTCGGCCCGACCATCAACAAGCTCATCGACGCCGGTGCGGTAGCAGTCGACTACCACATGGTGGCGATCCTGGACAAGGCGGGCAACGGCTACTCGTCGCGGGCCGGAGGTGCCGCCTACTGCGTCGCCGACGAGTCCATCGATGCCTTCCGCCGTTTCCACTCCGCGCTCTACACCCCCGGAATCCAGCCGGAGGAGGGCGGCGGTGTCTACCCCGACAACGCCCGGATCATCGAACTCGCCCGCCAGGCCGGTGCGGCCGGTGAGGTGCCCGACTGCATCACCAAGGGCCGCTACGTGGAGATGGTCCAGGGCATGGCCGCAGCCACCGGGATCAACTCGACCCCGACCGTTCGGTTCAACGGCGAGGAGTACAACCCGACCACACCCGATGCCCTGATCGCGAAGGTCAAGGAGATCGTCGGCGACCTGCCCGCCCTGAAGGGCCCGGCCCCCGGCCCCGGCGCTCCCGCGGCGCCCGCTCCCGCAGCGCCGGCCGCTCCCGCCGCGCCCGCTCCCGCCGCGCCCGCTCCCGCCGCGCCTGCCGCACCCGCGACTCCGGCACCGGCTCAGCCATGACCGACACCGCCGCGTCCGAGCTAGACGAGTCGGGGACCGAGAAAGCCCCGGGAGTGGCCGTCGGCAAGGCCGGGGCGGTCTGGATTCTGATCGCCGGTGTCCTCGGTCTGGCCTCCGCGCTGGCGCTCACGGTCGAGAAGATCGAGCTGCTGATCGATCCGTCGTACGTTCCGACCTGCAGCATCAACCCGGTGATCTCCTGCGGGTCGGTGATGACGACCTGGCAGGCATCGGTCTTCGGATTCCCCAACTCGCTGATCGGGGTGGTCGCCTTCACGGTCACCCTGGTCACCGGTGTGCTGGCCGTGGCGGGTGTTCGGCTGCCCCGGTGGTACTGGTCCGGGCTTGCGGCCGGAACCCTGCTCGGTGCCGTCATGGTGCACTGGCTGATCTTCCAGAGCCTCTACCGCATCGGCGCCCTGTGCCCGTACTGCATGGTGGTGTGGTCGGTGACCATCCCGCTGCTCGTGGTGACGAGCTCCATCGCGCTCCGGCCGCTGCACACCAACGGAGTTGCCCGGGCGATCTATCAGTGGCGGTGGTCGCTGGTGGCGCTCTGGTTCACCTCACTTGTGCTGTTGATCTTGGTGCGTTTCTGGGAATACTGGTCAACGCTGCTGTAACACTTCCGAAATAACTTGTCGGTTAGGTCTACCCGTGATTTCCAAGCTGTTAGTCGCCAATCGTGGCGAGATCGCGATCCGTGCATTTCGTGCTGCCTATGAGATGGGCATCGCAACGGTGGCGGTGTATCCGTACGAGGATCGCAATTCGCTGCACCGCCTGAAGGCCGACGAGTCATATCAGATCGGCGAGATCGGCCATCCGGTACGGGCGTACCTATCGGTGGACGAGATCATCAGGGTCGCCAGGCATTCCGGTGCGGATGCGGTGTATCCGGGTTACGGCTTCTTGTCGGAGAATCCGGAACTGGCCTCGGCCTGTGCGGAAGCCGGAATCACCTTTGTGGGGCCCTCGGCGCAGGTTCTGGAACTGACCGGCAACAAGGCGCGGGCGATCGCGGCGGCGAAGGCAGCGGGACTGCCGGTGCTGGCATCCTCGGCGCCATCATCGTCGGTGGACGAATTGGTTGCTGCCGCACGGGATATGACGTTCCCGCTGTTCGTCAAGGCGGTTTCCGGTGGTGGTGGGCGCGGAATGCGCCGTGTCACCGACCCGGAGGCGCTGCCCGAGGCGGTGGAGGCGGCTTCGCGTGAGGCGGAGTCGGCGTTCGGCGATCCCGAGGTGTACCTGGAGCAGGCCGTCATCAATCCGCGCCACATCGAGGTGCAGATCCTGGCCGATACGCAGGGCAACGTGATGCACCTGTTCGAGCGGGATTGCAGCGTGCAGCGGCGGCACCAGAAGGTGATCGAGCTGGCACCCGCGCCGAATCTGGATCCTGCTCTGCGCGAACAGATTTGCGCGGATGCGGTGGCCCTGGCCCGCCAGATCGGCTACAGCTGCGCGGGCACCATCGAGTTCCTGCTCGACGAGCGCGGTCATCACGTGTTCATCGAGTGCAATCCACGGATCCAGGTCGAGCACACGGTGACCGAGGAGATCACCGATGTGGACCTGGTGGGCTCACAGTTGCGGATCGCGGCCGGGGAGAGCCTGGCCGATCTGGGTTTGAGCCAGGACTCGCTGGTCATTCGCGGGGCGGCGATGCAGTGCCGGATCACGACCGAGGATCCGGCCAACGGATTCCGTCCGGACACCGGCCGGATCACCGCCTACCGATCGCCCGGTGGCGCCGGCATCCGCCTGGACGGTGGATCCAACCTGGGTGCGGAGATCTCCGCGCATTTCGACTCGATGCTGGTCAAGCTGACCTGTCGTGGACGGGACTTCTCCACGGCCGTCTCACGGGCCCGCCGTGCCCTGGCCGAGTTCCGCATCCGCGGTGTGTCGACGAACATCCCGTTCCTGCAGGCCGTGATCGAGGATCCGGATTTCCGTGCCGGACGGGTCACGACGTCGTTCATCGACGATCGCCCGCAGTTGCTGACCGCGCACACCCCTGCCGATCGCGGTACCAAGATCTTGAACTACCTGGCCGATATCACCGTGAACAAGCCGAACGGGGAACGGCCGACGGGGGTGTATCCGCAGGACAAACTGCCTGCGCTGGATCTGTCGTCGGTACCGGCGCCGGGCTCCAAGCAACGCCTGATCGAGTTGGGGCCCGAAGGCTTCGCGCGGTGGATGCGTGACAGCAAGGCGGTCGGGGTCACCGACACGACGTTCCGTGATGCGCACCAGTCACTGTTGGCCACCCGGTTGCGGTCCACCGGCCTGCTGAAGGTGGCGCCGTATGTGGCCCGGACGATGCCGCAGTTGCTGTCCATCGAGTGCTGGGGTGGCGCGACTTACGATGTGGCGCTTCGGTTCCTGAAGGAAGATCCGTGGGAGCGGCTGGCCGCCCTGCGGGAGGCGGTCCCCAATATCTGTCTGCAGATGTTGCTGCGGGGCCGCAACACCGTGGGATACACGCCGTATCCGGAATTGGTGTGTTCGGCCTTTGTAGAAGAAGCAGCGGCGACTGGAATCGACATCTTCCGGATCTTCGATGCGCTCAACAACGTCGAGTCGATGCGCCCGGCGATCGATGCGGTCCGCGAGACGGGCACGGCCATCGCCGAAGTGGCGATGTCCTACACCGGGGATCTCAGCAACCCCAGCGAGAACCTGTACACGCTGGACTACTACCTCAAGCTGGCCGAGCAGATCGTCGATGCGGGCGCGCACGTGCTCGCGATCAAGGACATGGCCGGGTTGTTGCGTCCGCACTCGGCGCACACGCTGGTCTCGGCGTTGCGGTCGCGGTTCGACCTGCCGGTGCATGTGCACACCCATGACACTCCGGGTGGGCAGCTGGCGACGTACCTGGCGGCCTGGCAGGCCGGGGCGTCGGCGGTGGACGGTGCCGCGGCCCCGTTGGCCGGCACCACCAGTCAGCCTGCGTTGTCCTCGATCGTGGCCGCCGCCGCGCACACCGAGTACGACACCGGGTTGTCGCTGGACGCGGTCTGCGATCTTGAGCCCTACTGGGAGGCGTTGCGGAAGGTCTACGCGCCATTCGATGTTGCGGCGTCGGGTCCTCCATGTCCGACCGGGCGGGTGTACACCCACGAGATCCCCGGCGGACAGTTGAGCAACCTGCGCCAGCAGGCCATCGCCCTGGGGCTGGGGGACCGGTTCGAGGAGATCGAGACCAGCTATGCCGCGGCCGATCGGGTACTGGGCCGGCTGGTGAAGGTGACCCCGTCGAGCAAGGTGGTCGGGGATCTGGCGCTGGCGCTGGTGGGTGCCGGGGTCAGCGCGCAGGAATTCGCCGCCGATCCAGCCCGCTACGACATCCCCGACAGCGTGATCGGGTTCCTGCGTGGCGAACTCGGCGATCCTCCTGGCGGATGGCCGGAACCGTTGCGCACCAAGGCACTTGAGGGCAGGGAACCGGCCAAGCCGATTCAGGAGCTCTCGGTCGAGGACGAGGCGCTGCTGGCGGCGCCCGGGCCCAAGCGTCAGGCGGCGTTGAACCGGTTGCTGTTCCCGGCGCCGACCAAGGAGTTCGAGGCGCACCGCGAAATCTACGGCGACACCTCGAGCCTGAGCGCCAACCAGTTCTTCTACGGGCTGCGCTACGGCGAGGAGCATCGCGTCGAGCTCGAGCGCGGTGTGCAGTTGCTGATCGGTCTTGAGGCGATCTCGGATGCCGACGAGCGCGGGATGCGCACGGTGATGTGCATTCTCAACGGGCAGCTGCGTCCGATCACGGTGCGCGACCGCAGCATCGCCAGTGAGGTCCCGGCGGCGGAGAAGGCTGACCGCAACAACCCGAATCATGTCGCGGCCCCGTTCGCGGGTGTGGTCACCGTCGGTGTCGCCGCGGGCGACACCGTGGAGGCGGGCGCGACCATCGCGACCATCGAGGCGATGAAGATGGAAGCCGCCATCACCGCCCCCAAGGCCGGCATCGTCGAACGCGTCGCGGTGGCTGCCACGGCGCAGGTCGAGGGTGGTGACCTCCTCGTGGTGGTCGGTTCGGCGGGCAGGAGCGAAGCGACCGGGGGATCGATCTGACCCGCATCATCGCCGGTGCGCTCGGCGGGCGGCGGATTGCGGTGCCCCGCAGCGGCACCCGACCCACCTCAGATCGGGTCAGGGAGGCTGTGTTCAACGCGTTGACGGCGCGGCTGGATTTCGCGGGATTGTCCGTGCTTGATCTGTACGCCGGTTCGGGAGCGCTTGGCCTGGAAGCGCTTTCGCGTGGTGCGACCTCGGCGACCTTTGTCGAGGCCGACGCGCGCGCGGCTGCCGTCATCACCGAGAACATCGCCTCCCTGGGCGTTCGCGGGGCCACCGTGCGCCGCGGCACTGTCGAGACCGTGCTGGCCGGGGGCGCCACGCGGCCGGTGGATCTGGTGTTCGCCGACCCGCCCTACGATCTCGACGACGGTGCGGTCGATGCGATGCTCGTGGCGTTGGCCGACGCCGGGTGGGTGACCCCCGGCAGCGTCGTGCTGGTGGAGCGGCGCGCGTCGAGCCGGCCGGCGAGCTGGCCCGCGGGCTGGGACGAGCTGAGTACCCGGCGATACGGCGATACCCGCGTCGAACTCGCCGAAGTGGGCTAGCGGATCCGTTGATACGGCGGCCTGTACCGTCGTCACCCATGAGTGGCGCGGTATGCCCCGGCTCCTTCGACCCGGTGACCCTTGGCCATGTCGACATCTTCGAGCGTGCGGCTGCGCAGTTCGACGAGGTCGTGGTGGCGGTTCTGGTGAACCCCAACAAGAAGGGCATGTTCGATCTCGACGAGCGCATCGCGATGATCGCCGAGTCGACCACGCACCTGCCGAATCTGCGGGTCGAGTCCGGTCAGGGCCTGGTGGTCGATTTCGTCAAGACGCGCGGGCTCACCGCGATCGTCAAGGGTCTGCGCACCGGTACGGACTTCGAATATGAGCTGCAGATGGCGCAGATGAACAAGCATGTGGCCGGAGTCGACACGTTCTTCGTCGCGACCACCCCGCAGTACTCGTTTGTGTCGTCGTCGCTGGCCAAGGAGGTCGCCTCCCTGGGCGGCGACGTTTCTGCGCTGCTTCCCGAGCCGGTCAATCGCAGGTTGCAGGCCAAACTGAACGGCTGACGCCGGTTGCCGGGCATGGTCCGGCGGCGACACACCGATTGTGCTCCCAAGTCACAGGCGTAACACCAGGCACACTGGTTACTAACAACGACGACCTGGAGGGTTTTGCCGTGTACCGAGTTTTTGAAGCGCTCGACGAGCTCGGCGCGATCGTCGAAGAAGCGCGTGGTGTGCCGATGACCGCCGGTTGCGTGGTCCCGCGCGGTGATGTGCTCGAACTGATCGATGACATCAAGGACGCGATCCCCGGTGAGCTCGACGATGCCCAGGACGTGCTCGACGCGCGTGATTCGCTGCTGCGCGAGGCCAAGGAACACTCCGAGTCGGTGATGTCCAAGGTCAATGCCGACGCCGACGGCATGATCAATCACGCCAGGGGTGAGGCCGACCGACTGCTGGCCGACGCCAAGGCGCAGGCCGACCGGATGGTCGCCGAGGCCCGTCAGCACAGTGAGCGCATGGTCGGCGAGGCGCGTGAAGAGGCGGCGCGGGTCGCGACCGCGGCGAAGCGTGAGTACGACGCGACCACGGGCCGCGCCAAGGCCGAAGCCGATCGTCTGATCGAGAACGGCAACATCTCCTACGAGAAGGCCGTACAAGAGGGCATCAAGGAGCAACAGCGCCTGGTGTCGCAGACCGAGATCGTCTCGACCGCCACCGCCGAGGCCACCCGGCTCGTCGACGCGGCGCACGCCGAGGCCGACCGGCTTCGCGGCGAGTGCGACATCTACGTCGACAGCAAACTGGCTGAGTTCGAGGACTTCCTCAACGGCACGCTGCGCTCCGTCGGCCGCGGACGTCACCAACTACGCACGACCGCCGGCACGCACGACTACGCCACCCGCTGACGACCTTGCACAGTTGTCGGTGTGCACTGCGTCGTGACGTGATCTGATACCGCCGTAGGATCGATGCATGGCGACGCATGCGAAATCAGCTGGACGGGGAGGGCCTGAGAGGCGCTTTGATTCCCGGTCGCCGCTGGTGATCGATGTCTCCCGACTCGGCCGGCGCCCGGGTTCGTTCCTGGCTTACCAGGAGACGGTGCCGAGTCCGGTGCGGATCGGGGCCGAGCTGGTCGCCATCGAGAAGGGCGCACCGCTCGACCTCGACCTGCAATTGCAGTCGGTGTCGGAGGGCGTGCTGGTCAGTGGGACCGTATCGGCCCCCACCGTCGGCGAATGTGCGCGCTGCCTGACCGAACTCACCGGTGACGTCGAGATCGACCTCACCGAGCTCTACGCGTACCCCGACAGCACTACCGACGAGACGACCGAGGCCGACGAGATGGGCCGGGTGGGCGCCTCCGGTCATGCCGACACGGTGAACCTGGAACAGCCGATCATCGACGCTGTCGGATTGGCGTTGCCGTTCTCCCCGCTGTGCCGTCCTGACTGCCCGGGACTGTGCCCCGATTGCGGTGTCGCACTGGCCACCGCAGAGCCGGGGCACCACCACGACAAGATCGATCCCCGCTGGGCCAAGCTGGCGGCGATGATGCCCGACGACGAGCGCCCCGGGGGCGACGAGTGACCGACGCGACCGACTCGCATGCGGCGCTGCTGGAAGTACTCGGCGTCGACTTGCCCGCCGAACTGCTCACCATCGCGTTGACGCATCGCAGCTACTCCTACGAGAACGGCGGCCTGCCGACCAACGAGCGGCTGGAGTTTCTCGGCGACGCGGTGCTGGGGTTGACGATCACCGAGGAGCTCTATCACCGCCACCCCGAGCGGTCGGAGGGTGACCTGGCCAAGCTCCGGGCCAGCATCGTCAACACCCAGGCTCTCGCCGATGTCGGCCGTGGGCTCACCGACGGCGGCCTCGGCAGCCACCTGCTGCTGGGCAAGGGGGAGGAGAACTCCGGCGGTGCCGACAAGTCGAGCATTCTCGCCGATGGCGTCGAATCCCTGCTCGGCGCAATCTATCTGCAGCACGGACTGACCACTTCGCGTGAGGTGATCCTGCGGTTGTTCGGTGAACTGCTCGACACCGCCCCGACGCTGGGAGCCGGTCTGGACTGGAAGAGCAGCCTGCAGGAGCTGACCGCGTCCCGCGGGCTCGGTGCACCCACCTATGTGGTGACGTCCACCGGGCCCGACCACGACAAGGAATTCTCGGCGTCGGTGGTGGTGGCCGATGTCGAATACGGCAGGGGCGTGGGGCGCAACAAGAAAGAGGCCGAGCTCAAGGCGGCGGCCGCGGCCTGGAACGCACTCGACAATGCGTGAGCACCGATGCCCGAACTGCCCGAGGTAGAGGTCGTCCGCCGCGGGTTGCAGGAACATGTTGCGGGCAAGACGATTTCAGCGGTACGCGTGCATCATCCGCGTGCCGTACGCCGTCACGAGGCCGGTCCCGCCGATCTGACCGCGCGACTGCTGGGCGCCCGCATCACCGGAACCGGCCGCCGGGGCAAGTACCTCTGGCTGACGCTGGGGGAGGATGGCAGCCAGGACGCGACCGATGCCCTGGTGGTGCATCTGGGGATGAGCGGCCAGATGCTGTTGGGGCCGCTGCGCGACGACCGGCATCTGCGGATCGCCGCGCTGCTCGACGACGGCACGGCCCTGAGCTTCGTCGACCAACGGACGTTCGGGGGCTGGCAGCTGGCCGATCTGGTGACGGTCGACGGCGCCGCGTTGCCCGAGCCTGTCGCTCACATCGCGCGCGATCCGCTCGACCCGCGCTTCGATCGAGACAGCGTGGTTACCGTGTTGCGGCGCAAGCACTCTGAGATCAAGCGTCAGCTGCTCGACCAGACCGTGGTATCTGGTATCGGCAACATCTACGCCGACGAGGCGCTGTGGCGGACCAAGGTCAACGGCGCCAGAACCGCCGCCCTGCTGCCGCGCCGCCGGCTGGCCGAAGTGCTCGATGCCGCCGCCGCGGTGATGACCGATGCGCTCAGCCAGGGTGGTACGTCATTCGATTCGCTCTATGTGAACGTCAACGGCGAATCGGGCTACTTCGAGCGGTCTTTGGACGCCTACGGCCGCGAAGGGGAGCCGTGCCGGCGGTGCGGCGCGGTGATGCGCCGCGAGAAGTTCATGAACCGATCGTCGTTCTACTGCCCGAAATGTCAGCCCCGTCCCCGGGGCTGACCCGGACGGATCACGGCATGCTGGGCATGCCCGGCATATCGGACATGCAGATCTTCCACGATCCGCTTTCCTTGCGCAGGTACAACTTGCCGGGGCCGGCGCTGCTGGAGATGTCGACGACGGCCTTGCTCCCGTTCACCGTGATCTTGGTGATCTCTGCCGTCCCGCTGGAATCAGTGGTCTTCGGAATGTCGATGGCATCCAGACCGCCGATCTTGTCGAACAGGTCCTGATCCGCCTGGCAGAAATAGGGCAGGGCTTCGTTGAGGTCGCTGCTGCTCGACATCACCTCATCGAGGAAATCCCGGACCTCCTGCTCGGCCGCGCTCTCGCTGGACGACTGTGACGACCCCGCGTTGGTGCGGCCGTCCTTCGAGTCGCCGCTCAACGCGAAGATGGCGATGCCGCCGACCAGGATCACCACGGCCAGTACGGCGCCGGCGATCGCCAGCCACTTACCGTTGCCGCTCTTGGGTGGCTGGGGAGCGGGATAGCCGTACGGCTGCTGCGGCGCGCCGTAAGGCGGCTGGGCTCCGTAGGGCGAGCCGTAGGGCTGCTGGGGCGCTCCGTATGGAGCTCCATATGGAGACTGGGGCTGCTGGGGTGCCCCGTAGGGCTGCTGAGGTGCGCCGTAGGGCGAGCCGTAGGGCTGCTCGGGCTGCTGAGGTGCGCCGTAAGGCGAGCCGTAGGGCTGCTCGGGGTTGGCACCGGTGTTCGGATACCCCTGAGGCCCGCCCGGCTGATACGGCTGCTGCCAGGGCTCGGGGGAGCCTGATGGCGGGGTGGGCGGATTGCTCGGCGGGTACGTCACGGTGCTCCTCGGCGAAGTCGGTCTGCCGAGTCTATCGTCGCTGCATGGTTCACCGCTGTGGTGAACTGGGGCCCCCAAGCAGGGTGCGCGGCCATCACCGCTGGAATAACAGTGTGTCGCGACGTGTAGAAATACCGCATGACCGAACTTTGGGTTGACCGCACCGGCGTGCGCCGGTATGTCGGGCGCAGTTCGCGCGGTGCAGAGGTACTCGTCGGCAGTGAGGACGTCGAGGGCGTGTTCACCCCGGGTGAGCTGATGAAGATCGCCCTCGCGGCGTGCAGCGGGATGTCCAGCGATCAGCCACTGCGCCGGCGTCTGGGCGACGACTATCCGGCGACCATCAGGGTGTCCGGGCCGGCGGACCGGGAGCAGGAGCGCTACCCGCTGCTGGAGGAGAAACTCGAAATCGACCTGTCGGGTCTTTCGGAGTCCGAGGTGGCCAGGCTGTTGACCGTGGTCGAGCGCGCCATCGACCAGGTCTGCACGGTGGGCCGCACCCTCAAGTCCGGCACCGAGGTGAAGTTCGAGGTCGCCACTCGATGACCGGCCCGGAACTCCCCGCGGCCGGGCCCGACGCCGAAGTGCGTCTGAGTGCCTGGGTGCACGGTCATGTGCAGGGCGTGGGGTTCCGGTGGTGGACCCGGGCACGGGCGCTGGAGCTCGGTCTGACCGGGTTTGCTTCGAATCGGCCCGACGGCCGGGTGCACGTCGTGGCGCAGGGGCCGCGCGCGAAATGTCAGCGATTGCTTGAGCTGCTGCAGAGCGGTGAAACCCCAGGGTCGGTGGATAACGTCGTCGCAGATTGGGCGGATGCCGACGCCCCGATGGCGGGGTTTCACGAACGGTAGCCGAGTCGGCGGTAGGGTTTGACTCCGTGCACCTCAAGAGTCTGACGCTGAAGGGCTTCAAGTCCTTCGCCTCGCCGACGACTCTGCGGTTCGAACCCGGCATCACCTGCGTCGTCGGCCCCAACGGGTCGGGCAAGTCGAACGTGGTCGACGCCCTCACCTGGGTGATGGGCGAGCAGGGCGCCAAGACCCTGCGCGGCGGCAAGATGGAGGACGTCATCTTCGCCGGTACGTCCTCGCGGGCGCCGCTGGGCCGCGCCGAGGTGACGCTGACCATCGACAACTCCGACAACGCGCTGCCGATCGAGTACTCCGAGGTGTCGATCACCCGCCGCGTGTTCCGTGACGGCGCAGGCGAATACGAGATTAACGGCAGCAGCTGCCGGCTGATGGACGTTCAAGAACTGCTGAGTGATTCGGGCATCGGCCGCGAGATGCACGTCATCGTCGGCCAGGGCAAGCTCGCCGAGATCCTGGAGTCGCGTCCCGAGGATCGCCGCGCCTTCATCGAGGAGGCCGCCGGGGTTCTCAAGCACCGCAAACGCAAGGAAAAGGCGGTCCGCAAGCTCGACTCGATGGCGGCGAACCTGGCCCGTCTGACCGATCTGACAACCGAGTTGCGCCGCCAGCTCAAACCGCTGGGCCGCCAGGCCGAGATGGCGCGGCGCGCGGCGACGATCCAGGCCGATCTGCGTGACGCCCGCCTGCGCCTGGCCGCCGATGATCTGGTGAGAAGGCAGGTCGAGTTCCACAACACCAACCAGGCCGAGACCACGCTGCGCCGCGAGCATGATGAGGCGACCGTCCGGCTGGAGACGTCGACGGTCGAACTGCAGGCGCACGAGGCCGCGGTGGCCGAACTGACCAGGCGCGCCGAGGCCGCCCAACAGACTTGGTTCCGGGCCTCGGCCCTGGCCGAACGGGTGAGCGCCACCGTGCGGATCGCGACCGACCGGGCCCAGTCGTTCGAGGCGGAGGCCGAGGTTTCCACCGGGCAGGACCCCGAGGCGCTGGAAGCCGAGGCCGACGAGGTCGCCGAGCTCGAGATGGAGCTGCTGGGCGAGCTCGAAGAGTCGCGCATCGTCTTGGAGAGTGCCCGCGCCGAGCTGGCCGAACGTGAACAGATCGCCGCGGAGGCCGAGCGGGCGCATCTGGCCGCGGCCCGGGCCGAGGCGGACCGTCGGGAGGGGCTGGCCCGGTTGGCCGGGCAGGTCGACACCATGCGCACCCGGGTCGAGTCGATCGACGACGGGGTCATGCGGATGTCGGTCAACATCGAGGAAGCCGCCGCCAAGGCCCAACTGACACGGGCCGAATTCGAGACTGTGCAGAGCCGGGTCAGCGAACTCGATGCCGGGGAAGTGGGTCTGGACGAGCAGCACGACCGCTCGGTGGCAGCCCTGCGGATCGCCGATGAACGGGTGGCCGAACTGCAGTCGGCCGAGCGTGCCGCCGAACGGCAGGTCGCCTCGCTGCGGGCCCGCATCGAGGCCCTCTCCGTCAGCCTGGACCGACGCGACGGTGCTGCCTGGTTGCAGAAGAACCACAGCGGCTCAGGGCTTTTCGGCACCATCGGGGAATTCCTGAAAGTGCAGCCGGGGCATGAGGTGGCGGTGGCCACCGTTCTGGGCGCCGCCGCCGACGCGTTGGCCGCCGAGGATTTCGGTGTTGCCGCCGCCGCCGTGGCCGCGCTCAAGGAATCCGACGGCGGGCGGGCCGCTCTGCTGCTGGGGGACTGGAAGGTCAACGGCTCGGCAGCATCGGGCACGCTTCCCGACGGCGCGATCTGGGCCAACGACGTGGTCACCGTCCCGGATCGGTTGCGCGGGGCGATCACCGCGATGTTGGCCGGGGTGGCGGTGGTGACCGATCTGCCCGCCGGGGTGCAACTGGTGTCGGCGCGCCCGGACCTGCGCGCGGTGACCGCCGACGGCGATCTGGTCGGTGCCGGCTGGATCAGTGGTGGGTCCGACCGCAAGCCCTCCACCCTTGAGATCAGTTCCGAGATCGACAAGGCGAGACACGAACTGGAGATCGTCGAGCGGCAGACCGGTGAGCTGGCGGCCGCATTGTCGGGGGCCCTGGCCGAGCAGGCGGCCCGACAGGAGTCGGCCGAAGAGGCGATGGCCGCGCTCAACGAATCCGACGCCGCGATCTCGGCCATCTACGAACAGCTGGGCCGCCTGGGACAGGATGCCCGTGGCGCCGGTGACGAGTGGCAGCGGCTGATCCGCCAGCGCGACGAGCTCGAGGCCGGGCGCACCAAGACGGTCGAGGAACTCACCGAACTCGAGTCGCGGCTGCGCAACGCCGAACAGCTTCCGACGTTCGAGGCCGAGCCCGTGGACCGCCAGGCCTCGATGGCCGCCGCGGAGGCGGCGCGTTCGGTCGAGGTGGAGGCCCGGCTGTCGGTGCGTACAGCCGAAGAGCGAGCGAATGCGGTTCGCGGACGGGCTGATTCACTACGCCGCGCCGCTGCCGCCGAGCGCGAGGCTCGGGCGCGTGCGCAACGGGCCCGGGAGGCGCGCGAACATGCGGCGCGGGTGGCCGCGGCGGTGTCCGAAGCGGGACGCATTGTGGCGGGGCGGTTGAGCGCTGTGGTTTCGGTGGCTTCGCGGATGCGCGACGAGCTGGCCACCGAGCGGCAGATTCGGGCCACCGCGCTGTCCCAGGTGCGCGAAGCGGTCACCGAACTCAACGCGAGGATCACGGCGCTGACCGATGCGCTGCACCGTGACGAGATGGCCAAAGCGCAAGCGTCCCTTCGTATCGAGCAGCTCGAGGCTCAGGTGCTCGAGCAGTTCGGGATGCCGGCCGCCGACCTGATCGCCGAGTACGGCCCCCAGGTGGCGCTGCCGCCCACCGAGCTGGAGATGGCGGAGTACGAGCAGGCGCGCGAGCGGGGCGAACAGGTTATGGCGCCCGCACCGATGCCGTTCGACCGGCCGACCCAGGAACGTCGGGCCAAGAAGGCCGAACGCGAACTCTCGGAGTTGGGCCGGGTCAATCCTCTTGCGCTGGAAGAGTTTGCCGCCCTGGAGGAGCGCTACAACTTCCTGTCCACGCAGCTTGAGGACGTCAAAGCCGCGCGAACCGATCTGCTCGATGTGATCGCCGATGTCGACACGCGCATCCTGCAGGTGTTCACCGAGGCATATGTCGATGTCGAGCGCGAGTTCGAGCAGGTGTTTTCCACGCTGTTCCCCGGCGGCGAGGGCCGGCTGCTGCTGACCAACCCCAGTGACATGCTGACCACCGGCATCGAGGTCGAGGCCAGGCCGCCGGGGAAGAAGATCAAGCGACTCTCGCTGCTGTCCGGCGGCGAGAAGTCCCTGACTGCGGTGGCCATGCTGGTGGCGATCTTCCGGGCCCGCCCATCCCCGTTCTACGTGATGGACGAGGTCGAGGCCGCGCTCGACGATGTGAACCTGCGCCGGCTGATCAGCCTGTTCGAGCAGCTGCGGGAAAAGTCTCAGCTGATCGTGATCACCCACCAGAAGCCCACCATGGAGGTCGCCGACGCGCTCTACGGTGTGACGATGCGCGGTGACGGCATCACCACCGTGATCTCGCAGCGGATGCGGGGACAGGAACTGGCGGCCAACCCGAGCTGATCGGGTGCCGAGCGTGGGGGTGAGATCCGGATTCCCCCGCGGATCTGGATCTCACCCCGCACGCTTGACCGATGTGCCCCTATGCCGCGTCGGAGTGTGCGGCGCGGTGGCTACGGCGTGGCTTATCTTGTGTACCGCTGTCTTTCGCCTCCGCGGTTCCGGATGTGGGCTGGGCCGAACCGCTTTCGTCGGTGCGATGAATCTTGCGGGTCGGATGGGGGTCGGCGCCCGATTCGTCGACCTTGACGCCGTCGGACGCCTTGGGCGAGAGTGCCTGCCGCACTGTCTGCCTGATTCGCTCGGCCGCCGATCTCGGCTTCGGTGGCGTCTTGGTCTTGACCTCGCTCTTGATGTCGCCCTCGGCTTTGACGACCGCGTCCACGGCTGTGTCGACGGCGGTGTCGGCCTCAGGATCCTTCGTCTCCGGATCGGATTTCGGGATGTCGGTGTCGGCTACGGCGAGGATGGCGTTATCCGTTGTGGGATGCGTGCGGGGCACGTGCAGTCGGGTCAGCCCGGGCGGAAGCCCCTCCGGCGTCGAAACGCCGGGTGTCACCTTCTCGGTCACCGATTTATCCAGTGCGGCAACGGTTTCTGTGTGACGATCGGCTGTGTCGGCTGTGTTGATCCCCAGGCCGGCGAGGGCATTGCGCACGCCCTCCTCGGCCGCGGCTCTCAGGTCCGATGCCAACTTGTCGAGATTGATGTGGGGTATCAGCCCGGCGCGGGTCGGGACACCCATGTTGGCCGGCGTGCGGTCATAGGCGAGCTCGATCAACACCCGCAGGGTGGGCTCGACCAGGTCGATGACCGGCGTCGGGATCCCTATGTCGCGGAACGGCTGCAGCAGCGGAAGGTGCTCGGTGTGCACCAGGTAGTAGGTGGTGTTGCCGGACGTGTAGGAGTCGTATGTGCTCGGATCGTTCAGGTCGACCACCGATGACCCGTAGTTCGGATGTAGGTAGACGTAGCCCATCAGGGCGTTGAGATCGGCCAGCAGATTGAGCGGATACTTGGGAAAGTCGGCGATCAGGTCGTACTGGCGCGCGACATCGATCGTCGTGTATTCATCATCCGGGGTGGCGCCGTCGAAGCTGACCCCGAGGATCGGGATGTAGAGGCCCTCGAACCGGGCCAGGATTCCGCCGTTGGGCCGGTTGGGGTTGGCCACGAACACGAATGACAGCTCGTCAGGCGAGGGCACCGTGGCGCCCTGGGCGCGCAACTCGGCCAGGTTCCGCTTCTCCCGGGTGGCGATGTTGGCACTCTGTGAGTAGCCGACGACGACCTTTTCGCCCGGTGTGCTCATTACGGCGTTGTTGAGGCTGAGGACGCCGCGGGCCACCGAGGTGTCGAAGCTGATGTCGGTCAGGCTGGTCGCGGGCCAGAACTGCTCCGGTGTCTGTACCCATTTCAAATCGTCCTCGTCGAGGTGCCGATCGGACAGATAGGTGTTGTTCACCTGGTCCAGGTACGTGCCGGCACCCCACTGATGCGGATCTCCCAGCGCCTTCATTCCGGTCCCGCCCATGATGAGCGCCGTGGCCGCCAGTTGAACCAACGTCGTCATGCTCGCCGTCACGACCAGCCCGACGGTGCCGACCAGGGCGACCAGCGTCACTGCCAGCCCCCGAAGCACACGAATGTGCATCCTTTTCCTCCCTTTCGCGAAAATCCCAAGGGAAGGACCACATGCCGACCAAACGCTGAAGCCATTCCCGACCCACGTGGATCGTGAACCACATTCCGGCCCGTTGTCAGCGAATTGAAAGAAGTGCGCTGGAAAACTGCAAAATCATAGGTAGAGGGCAGGTTTAGAATGGCATAAATCATCACGTCAGCTAAGCCGTAGAGGATATCTACGGCTGGAACGAGCGCGTTCGTCCGGTGGCGTGGTGAGTGAAAGATACCGCTTCGGTACGTTCGTGTACCACGGTTTTGAGCAATCCGCTGAGCCGAGTTTTCGCCGGCATCGGTGGACGCGGCGATCGGCGGCAGGTCGGCCGGCAACGGGGCCGGTCGTTCCCACACCGCCGCCCTGCGACAATGACGGCGTGACAGAAGGTGCGTTGTTGGGTCTGTGGATCGCTATCGCGGTCGTCGCCGTTCTCGTTGTCGTCGCTCTCACCGTGGGGCTGGTGCGATACCGCCGGCGGCGGATCAGCCTGTCCGAGCGAGACGCCGCGAAACCGATCGACCGCTCCGGCGGCTACACGGCTTCGTCGGGCATCACGTTCAGCCAGTCGGGCACCGCGACCGTTGAGCGCATCGACACCAGTGGGCTGCCCGCGGTCGGCGATGACGCCACCATTCCGCGCGACGCACCCAAACGCACCATCTCCGATGTGCAGCTGCCGGAGCCGCCGGTCGAGCCGGTCGCTCCGCAGACGCCGGTCGAACCGGCCGAGCCGGAAGTGGTCGTCGAACCGGAACCAGCCGTCGAGCCGGCCGAAACCCCCGATCCGGTCGCTGCCGCCGTCGAGGACATCGCCCCGGCCGAAGGCCGGATGGACCGGCTGCGCGGACGCCTGGCCAAGTCACAGAACGCGTTGGGCCGCAGCATGCTCGGGTTGCTCGGTGGCGGCGATCTCGACGAAGACTCCTGGGAGGCTGTCGAGGACACCCTGTTGATCGCCGACCTCGGCCCGGTGGTCACCGAATCCGTCGTCGCGGCATTGCGTGAGCGGATGGCCAGCAAGAGCGTGCGCAGCGAAGCCGATGCGCGTGCGGTGCTGCGCGAGGTGCTGATGGCCGAGCTGCGACCCGAGATGGACCGATCGATCAAGGCGCTGCCGCATGCCGAGAAGCCGTCCGTGCTGTTGGTGGTCGGCGTGAACGGCACCGGTAAGACCACCACCGTGGGCAAGCTGGCGCGGGTGCTGGTGGCCGACGGCCGCCGGGTCGTGCTCGGCGCCGCCGACACGTTCCGCGCCGCGGCCGCCGACCAGCTGCAGACCTGGGCCGCTCGCGTCGGTGCAGAGGTGGTGCGGGGCGCCGAGGGTGCCGACCCCGCATCGGTGGCGTTCGACGCCGTCGACGAGGGCGTCAGGGCCGGGGCCGATGTCGTGGTGATCGATACTGCGGGCCGCCTGCACACCAAGACCGGCCTGATGGACGAACTCGGCAAGGTAAAGCGAGTGGTGGAGAAGCGGGCCGCAGTCGATGAGGTGCTGCTGGTACTCGATGCCACGATCGGGCAGAACAGCCTGCCGCAGGCCAAGGTGTTCGCCGAGGTCGTCGACATCACCGGGGTGGTGCTGACCAAACTCGACGGGACCGCCAAGGGCGGGATCGTGTTCCGGGTCCAGCAGGAACTCGGTGTCCCGGTCAAACTCGTCGGACTCGGGGAAGGTCCCGACGACCTCGCTCCGTTCGAGCCGGCGGCCTTCGTCGACGCCCTTCTGGGCTGAAATCCCGCGGAAAAACCCCGGGAAAGGCACGGTGTAACACCGGCGAAACGCAGCCTGGCTATCCGTTCACACGAGCGAAACGCAACGGCGCCGTGGCTGAAACATCCACTCAGCATTGTTCTGGACCAGGTCAATGGTCGTAAATCCTTGCGGCCGTGGCGTGGTGAAGGAGGAAACTGCGAGTGGAGCAATTCCCGATATTGGGTGCGCCGGACACCGGTGACACAGCATGGATGCTGGCCAGCGCCGCACTTGTGCTGCTGATGACGCCGGGCCTGGCCTTCTTCTACGGCGGCATGGTCCGTGCCAAGGGCGTGCTCAACATGATCATGATGAGCGTCAGCGCCATGGGTGTCGTGACCGTCCTGTGGGCGCTGTACGGCTATTCGGTCGCATTCGGCGACAACACCGCCGGCGTGATCGGCAATCCGGCACAGTTCTTCGGTCTCAAGGGCCTGATCGGCGGGAACGGTTCGGCCGATGCGCCCATCGCGCTGGCCGGGACCATCCCGGCCTCCGTGTTCGTGGGCTTCCAGCTGATGTTCGCGATCATCACGGTCGCACTGATCTCCGGTGCTGTCGCCGACCGCATCAAGTTCGGCGGCTGGCTGCTGTTCGCCGCGCTGTGGGCGACTGTTGTCTACTTCCCGGTCGCGCACTGGGTCTTCGACTTCGACGTCAAGGGCTCCGACGGTGAGACCGTGATTCACCACGGGGGATGGATCGCCAACCAGCTCAAGGCAATTGACTTCGCGGGTGGTACTGCGGTGCACATCAACGCAGGTACGGCCGGCCTGGTCCTGGCCATCATCCTCGGCAAGCGGCTCGGTTGGCCCGGCACGCCGATGCGCCCGCACAACCTCCCGTTCGTGATGCTCGGCGCCGGCCTGCTGTGGTTCGGTTGGTACGGATTCAACGCCGGTTCCGCGGTGTCGGCCAACGGAGTTGCCGGTTCGACCTTCGTCACGACCACGGTGGCGACCGCGGCGGCCATGCTGGCATGGCTGCTCACCGAGCGCATCCGCGACGGCCACGCCACATCGCTGGGTGCGGCTTCGGGCATCGTTGCCGGCCTGGTGGCGATCACGCCGTCCTGCTCGTCGGTGAATGTGGTGGGCGCACTCGTGATTGGTGTTTCCGCAGGTGTGCTGTGTGCGCTGGCGGTGGGCCTGAAGTTCAAGTTCGGTTTCGATGATTCGCTCGACGTCGTGGGTGTCCACCTGGTCGGTGGCATCGTGGGCACGTTGCTGGTCGGCCTGGTGGCCACCAAGGAGGCGCCTGCCGCTGTCGCCGGTCTGTTCTACGGTGGCGGGTTCGATCAGTTGTGGCGACAGGCCGTCGGGGCGGGTGCTGTTCTGCTCTATTCGGCGGTGGGTACGGCTATCTTGGCGTTGATTGTGAAATACACCGTGGGCCTGCGCCTGGACAAAGAAGAGGAGGCTTCCGGTATCGACGAGTCCGAGCACGCGGAGAGCGCTTACGACTTCGTCGCTGTCGGAACCGGTTCTGTTCTTGGTCGTCACGGCGGGGAGGAATAAGGAAATATGAAGCTGATCACTGCGATCGTCAAACCGTTCACGCTGGAGGATGTCAAGACCGGCCTTGAACAGACGGGCATTCTGGGAATGACCGTCAGTGAGGTGCAGGGCTACGGCCGTCAGAAGGGTCACACCGAGGTCTACCGGGGTGCTGAGTACTCGGTCGATTTCGTGCCGAAGGTCCGGGTGGAGGTCGTTGTCGACGACTCCGCGGTCGACAAGGTCGTGGATGTCATCGTGCAGGCCGCACGTACCGGCAAGATCGGTGACGGCAAGGTGTGGGTCAGCCCGGTCGACACCGTGGTTCGGGTGCGTACCGGTGAGCGAGGAGCTGACGCGCTGTAGTCGGAGCGTCCGTCGAGACGCCTTCTCCCCGGCCAGCAATCGCGTGAGCACAACCCGGTGATCGGCCGGGGAGGAGTCGAAATGACAGAGAACAACGCAGAATCCGCCGGAGTCTCTCCCCAAGGGGCTCCGGCGGTTTCGTCCCGGCCCGCCAACGATCTGACGGCGGCCACCAAGCAGTTGCTCAGCGGGGGATCGCGCCAGCTGGATGCGGCCGCTCTGCGCAACGCGTTACTCGATCTGCACGAATTCTGGCTCACCACAAAGGCTGCCGAGATCGGGATCACCGCCACCAGTGGATTCTCGATCGTGGCCACGGGTGGTTTGGGCCGCGGCGAGATGTTGCCCTACTCCGACCTCGACCTCACGTTGCTGCACGACAACATGCCTGTCGAACTCGTCTCCGAAGTAGCCGAGAAACTCTGGTACCCCTTGTGGGACGCCAACATTCGTATCGATCACAGCGTCCGTACTGTGCCCGAGGCGCTCAAAGTCGCAGGTGAAGACATCTCGGTGGGTCTGGCGATGCTCGACGCGCGTCATATCGCCGGTGATGCCGATCTGTCGGCACTGCTGGTCGGCGGCTCGCGCCGGCAGTGGCGGATCGGAATCGCTTCGCGGTTCGACGAACTCGTCGAGCATGCGCAGTCGCGGTGGGAGCGCAGCGGCCAGATCGCGCACCGAGCCGAACCTGACCTGAAATCGGGCCGGGGCGGTCTGCGGGACGTTCAGCTGCTCAACGCGCTCGCGATAGCGCAACTGGCCGACGTGTATCCGAGCCGGGCTCTGGCCTCGCCGACCGGAACTCTGGGTGATGCACACCTGGCGCTGCTCAATGTCCGGACCGAACTGCACCGGGCTTCCGGCCGGGGCCGGGAGTTGTTGCTGGCACAGCATGCCGACGAGATCGGCGCGGCCCTGCGGATCGGGGACCGATTCGATCTGGCCCGCACCCTCTCGGATGCCGCGCGCACCGTCAGTTACTACGTCGATTCCGGGATTCGCACAGCCGCCAATGCCTTACCGCGGCGTGGCTTTGCCGCTCTGCGCCGCCCGGTGCGCCGTCCTCTCGACGAAGGGGTGATCGAGTACGCGGGCGAGGTGATCCTGGCCCGCGACGCCCGGCCGGAACGCGATCCCGGCCTGATCCTGCGGGTGGCGGCCGCGTCGGCCACTACCGGGTTGCCGATGGCGGTGTCCACGTTGAGCCGACTGGCCGAAACCGCACCTGAACTGCGCACGCCCTGGCCTCGCCAGGCGCTGAAGGACCTGCTGGTGCTGCTCGCGTCCGGCGCCGCAGCGGTCGCCACCATCGAGGCGCTGGACCGTACCGGTCTGTGGGGCAGGCTGTTCCCGGAGTGGGGCGCGGTGCGAGACCTGCCGCCGCGGGATGTCGTGCACACCTGGACAGTTGACCGGCATCTGGTCGAAACCGTCTCGCGGGCAGGTGCTTTCACCACCCGGGTGTCACGTCCGGACCTGCTGCTGCTGGGTGCGCTGTGCCACGACATCGGCAAGGGGCGCGGCGGCGACCACAGTGTGATCGGTGCAGAACTGGCCACCCAGATCGGCACCCGGCTGGGTCTGTGGCCATCCGACATCGATGTGCTGTCGAAGATCGTGCGGTACCACCTCCTGCTGCCCGACACCGCGACACGGCGAGATCTGCAGGATCCCAAGACCATTGACGCCGTAGCCGATGCACTCGGCGGCGATATGGTGCTGTTGGAGCTGCTCCACGTCCTGGCCGAGGCCGATTCGCTGGCCACCGGACCGGGGGTGTGGGGGGACTGGAAGGCATCGCTGATCGGTGACCTGGTCCGCCGGTGCCGGCTGGTGATGGCCGGTGAATCGCTGCCGAAACCCGATCCCATCGAGCCGCGGTTCATGGCGCTGGCCGCCGAGGCGGGTGTCCATGTCGAGCTCACCGAGGGCGACAGCCCGCACATCTACAACGTGACGATGATCGCCGCGGACCGGCGCGGCCTGCTGTCCAAGGCGGCGGGCGTGCTGGCGTTGAACTCCCTGCGGGTCCACTCGGCCTCGGTCAACAGTCACGAGGGCTCGGCGATCAACACCTTCGCGGTGTCCCCGCATTTCGGTGCCCCACCACCTGCCGAGCTGCTGCGTCAGCAGTTCATCCTGGCGCTCGACGGCGAACTGGACGTGATCGGTGCGCTGGAACGGCGGGATCTGGAGGCTGCCCAGCATCCGACGACCCGGGCCGGCGAGATCCTGGCCTCGGTACCGGCCAATCACGTGCCCGCCCCGCCGCGCATCCTGTGGTCGGTGGGCACCGCGCCCGAAGACCTGATCGTCCAGATCCGCACGATCGACCGGTCCGGTCTGTTGGCCCGTCTGACCGCGGTGTTCGAGCGAGACGGCGTGGATGTCTCCTGGGCGAAGGTGACCACGCTGGGCTCTTCGGTGGTCGACGTGTTCTGCATCACCGCGCCGGCACTGGCTGCCGACGAGGAGCGGCGGGCCGCGTTCCGCGAGGAACTTGAGCGCGACATGTTCGCGATCCTTCCCGCGCCGCCGCCGGCCAAACCGGCCAAACCGGCTGAGCACGCCAGCTGACCTCTGAGCGGGTTGGCTGGTGGGCTCACCACCCCGTCCGTGCCCGGCCGCTAGGCTTACCACGTGTTTGAGAGCTTGTCTGACCGGTTGACCGGAGCCCTGCAGGGTCTACGCGGCAAGGGGCGGTTGACCGACGCCGATATCGACGCCACGGCGCGCGAGATCCGGTTGGCCCTGCTGGAGGCCGACGTCTCGCTGCCGGTGGTGCGTGCCTTCGTCGCGCGCATCAAGGATCGTGCCAAGGGCGCCGAGGTCTCGGCCGCGCTGAACCCAGCGCAGCAGGTGGTCAAGATCGTCAACGAGGAGCTGATCGGCATCCTCGGCGGCGAGACCCGTCAGCTGGCGTTCGCCAAGAACCCGCCGACGGTGATCATGCTGGCCGGTCTGCAAGGTGCCGGTAAGACCACCCTGGCCGGCAAGCTGGCGAAATGGCTTAAGGGACTGGGCCATACCCCGTTGCTCGTGGCGTGTGACCTGCAGCGGCCCGGCGCGGTCAACCAGCTGCAGATCGTCGGTGAGCGCGCCGGTGTGGGTGTCTTCGCCCCGCACCCGGGCACCTCACCCGACGGCCTGGCGATCGGCGGCCACGGCGATCCCGTGGCGGTCGCGTCGGCCGGTATGGCTGAGGCCCGGGCCAAGCACTACGACGTCGTCATCGTCGACACCGCCGGCCGGCTGGGTATCGACGACGAGCTGATGGGTCAGGCCGCGGCGATTCGCGATGCCGTGAAACCCGACGAGACGCTGTTCGTCCTCGACGCGATGATCGGTCAGGACGCCGTCGCCACCGCCGAGGCGTTCCGCGAGGGCGTCGGCTTCACCGGTGTCGTGCTGACCAAGCTCGACGGCGACGCCCGTGGTGGCGCGGCCCTGTCGGTCCGCGAGATCACCGGTGTGCCGATCCTGTTCGCCTCCGCGGGGGAGAAGCTCGAAGACTTCGACGTCTTCCACCCCGACCGGATGGCCAGCCGCATCCTGGGCATGGGCGATGTGCTCACCCTCATCGAGCAGGCCGAGCAGGTCTTCGATCAGCAGAAGGCCGAGGAGGCCGCTGCCAAGATCGGCTCCGGCGAGCTGACGCTGGAGGACTTCCTCGAGCAGATGCTGGCCATCCGCAAGATGGGCCCGATCGGCAACCTGCTGGGCATGCTGCCCGGGGCCGGCCAGATGAAGGACGCGCTGGCCGCGGTCGACGACAAGCAGCTGGACCGGGTGCAGGCCATCATCCGCGGCATGACCCCGGCCGAGCGGGCCGACCCCAAGATCATCAACGCCTCGCGCCGGCTCCGTATCGCCAACGGCTCCGGTGTCGAGGTCTCCGAGGTCAACCAGCTCGTCGACCGGTTCTTCGACGCCCGCAAGATGATGTCGTCGATGGCCGGCCAGATGGGCATGCCGTTCGGACGCAAGAACTCTCCGCGCAAGGCCGCCAAGGGCAAGAACAAGCAGGCCGGCAAGAAGAAGGGCCGCGGTCCGACCCCGCCGAAGAACCCGTTCGGCGCCGGGATGCCTGCCGGTTTCCCGGACCTGTCGAACATGCCCAAGGGTCTGGACGAGCTGCCGCCCGGCCTGGCCGATTTCGACCTTTCCAAGCTGAAGTTCCCCGGCCAGAAGTAGCGCTGTGCTCCACGTCCGGGGACGCGGCCTACCCGACGGCGAACCCGTCGAGTGGTGGGTGGACCGGGGCGTGCTGTCAGCGGAGCCGATTGCCAACGCCGACACCGTGTTTGACGGTGGCTGGATCATCCCCGGCCTGGTCGACGCGCACTGTCATGTCGGGCTGGGGCCCGGCGGCGCGGTGTCACTGGACGAGTCGGTGGCGCAGGCCGAAACCGAACGCGATGCCGGCGCATTGTTGTTGCGGGATGCCGGATCACCGGTGGACACCCGGAGCTTCGACGAGCGCGACGACCTGCCACGGATCATCCGGGCGGGCCGGCACCTGGCGCGGCCCAAGCGGTACTCACCCGGGCTGCCGATCGACATCGAGGACGAATCGCAGCTGCCCGACGCGGTGGCCCAGCAGGCCCGCTGGGGCGACGGCTGGGTGAAGCTGGTCGGTGACTGGATCGACCGGAGCGTCGGGGACCTGGCGCCGCTGTGGTCCGACGAGATCCTCAAGGCGGCGATCGACGCCGCCCACGCCGAGGGGGCGCGGGTCACCGCGCACGTGTTCGGCGAGGAGGCCCTGCCCGGGCTCATCAACGCCGGAATCGACTGCATCGAGCACGGCACGGGAATCACCGACGACACCATCGAGTTGATGCTCGAACACGGCACGGCGCTGGTGCCCACCCTGATCAACATCGACAACTTCCCGGGCATCGCCGACGCGGCAGGCAAGTACCCGGCGTATGCCAAGCACATGCGCGATCTCTACGCGTCTTGCCGCAGCCGGGTCGGCGCGGCCCACGAGGCGGGCGTGCCGATCTTCGCGGGCACCGATGCCGGCGGCATGATCGCCCACGGCCGCATCGCCGACGAGATCGAGGCACTCAAAGGCATCGGGATGAGTCCCACCGCCGCGTTGGGGGCGGCCAGCTGGGACGCCAGGGCCTGGCTCGGCCGGCCCGCTCTGGAGCACGGGGCGTCAGCGGACCTGGTCTGCTACACCGAGGATCCGCGCCACGGCGGGGTCAGCCGCCCGGATCTGGTGATCCTGCGCGGCCGGGTGTACTGACCATTCGGCGAGCAGACGCGTAGGTACCCGAAATTCCGCGTTCTCGGGTACCTACGCGTCTGCTCGCGGAGTAGGCCTCAGTACACGTCCCGCAGGTAGCGGTGGGTCTTGATCAGGTCGTTGACATAGGCGTGCGCGGCACCGGCGTCCATGCCGCCGCTCTCGGCGACGATCTCGTGCAGAGTGGCGTCGACGTCCTTGGCCATGCGTTCGGCGTCACCGCACACATAAAGGTGGGCACCGTCTTGCAGCCAGGCGAACAGCTCGGCTGAATTCTCCCGCATACGTTGCTGCACATACACTTTGGTGTCCTGGTCACGGGAGAACGCCACATCGAGCCGGGTCAACACGCCGGACTCGACAAATCCAGTGAGCTCCTGGCCGTAGAGGAAGTCGGTGGCCCGGCGCCGGTCCCCGAAGAACAGCCAGGACCGGCCCGACGCTCCGGCGGCCTGTCGTTCCTGCAGGAAGGCGCGGAACGGTGCGATACCGGTGCCCGGCCCGATCATGATGATCGGTACATCGGCGGCGGGCAGCCGGAAATGATGGTTGGGGCGCAGGTGAATCCGAACGCTCTGGGTGCGCTCCGCAAGGTACGTCGACGCCACGCCGCCGTGTTGGCGGTCGGTGGCGGGGTAGCGCACCGTGGCCACGGTCAGGTGCACGTGATCGGGGTGAACCAGGGGGCTTGAGGCGATCGAGTAGTCGCGGAACTGCAACGGGCGCAACGTATCGACGACCTCATCGACGGTGAGGTCGGCCCGCTTGATGAGATCGAGGACGTCCTCGCCGTAGGCGGCGGGACCCGCCAATTCCTGCAGTGCGCGCGAGGGTGTGCGGATCTCGAGCTGCTCGGAGAGCAGAACCCCCAATGTCTCATCGGCTCCGGCTACGCGGTGGGCGGGTCCCACTTTGAGTTCGGTCAGGATCGCCGCTACCAGACCAGGATCGTTGAGCGGGTGGACGGCCAGCGAATCGCCGGCCTGGTAGGCGATCCCGGAACCGGTGAGGTCGAGCTCGTAGTGGCGAACCTCCTTGTCGGATTCCGCCGAGGTGAGCAGCCGATTGACCGTCAGGGGTGCTGCGAAGCGTTCCTGGCTGCGTTGTGGGGGGTCGGCCGGGGGGCTTTCGATGACGGTGACAGCACCGATCGTGGGTCCGCTCTGGGCGGCGGTGAGCTGCTTGACGAGGTCGGTGGTCCAGGCAGCGGCAGGTTGTTCGTAATAGCCGTCGACGTCGACCCGGTCTGTCAGCCGGGTTGCGCCGAGCTCTTCCAGCCGCGCGTCGAGGAGTATTCCTGCGTTGCAGAACAATTCGTAGGACGAGTCTCCGAGGGCGAGCACAGCGAAACTCATGTGCTCCAGCCGCTCGGTCGAGGCACTGATCGCCTCCCAGAACAATGTGGCGGTGTCCGGGAATTCGCCGTCGCCGAAGGTTGACGTCACCACGATGAAATGCGTTGTGGTAGTGAGATGGTGGAGTTCCACCTGGTTGAGTTCGACGGCCTCGGCGGGAATTCCGGCGGCAGTGGCGGCTTCGGCGAACGACATGGCGGCGTCTTCGGCGTTGCCCATGTCGGTGCCGTAGGCGACCACCAACGAGAACTCACGGTCGGACAAGTCGGCTCCCCTCATCGCGCGCGGGCACACCACGCGAATTTAGGGTGACCTTAATTTGTTGCGAGTCTTGGTGGGGCCCTACCTCTTACCCCTCGGCGTTCACCGTCAGTGTGAGAAGCCGTAGTCGAACAAGTCGATCGCCTGACCGTACAGATCGCCGGTGCCGTACATCTGCACCACGATCAGACGTCGGTTACCGCGTTGGGCAGCACCCACGTACGTCTTGCGGGCGAGATCGGTGTATCCGGTCTTGCCGGCGATGTCACCGGGGTAGCGCTGCAGCAGTTCGTTCTGGTTGGTCAGGGTCTTGCCCGGGAACTGGGCCGACGGTTGCGCCATGATCTGGGCGATCAGCGGGTATCTCAGCGCTGCCCGCAGGATCACCGCGAGGTCGTGCGGGGTGGTGACGGTTTCCCAGCCGGGGCCGTCGAGGCCCGATGGTGAGCCGGCCCGGGTGTTGCGGGCGCCGACGCTCGCCGCTTTGCGCGTCATCGCCGCCACGGTGGCGGGCCGCCCACCGAGCATGTCGGCGAGCATGTTCGCCGCGTCGTTGCCCGACACCATCAGCAGTGCTTCGAGCAGTTGGCGGGTGGTGTACGGCTGCCCTGGCTTGAGCCCCACGCACGAGCATTCGACCTTGGTGTGCGACTCGTTGGCCCTGGCGAAATTGTCGGGCCGAAGGTGGTCGAGCACCACCATCGCCAGCAGCGGCTTGATGGTGCTGGCCGGGGCGTACGAGCCGTTGGGATCCTTGGATGCCAGCACCTGGCCGGTGTCCATATCGGCGACCAGCCACGCCTTGGCCGGCCCGTCGGGAATCTGGGCGCCCGCAGGCTGAACACCGGGCTGCGCAGCGACCGGAGGGGACCCGATGGCCGCGGCGGTCATTGCCGTGCCGAGGGCGAGCGCGAGCGCCCCGAACAGTCTTCGCACGAGCGCCGACGCTACGGAGCTTCGGACTCGATCAGCGCGCGGTCAGGTTTCCTTCAGATATCGACTGAATCGCGCAGCCTAGAGCGACCCGATGCTGGCGGACCGATCCTGGGCGAAACCCCAGTCCAGAAGTGTGGCGGCCTGATCCCAGTAGGTAGGGCCACCCTCCTTGACCAGCCCGTACATCATCGTGACTACCAGTCGGCGGCCGTCTCGCTGTGCGGCGCCGACGAATGTCTTGCGGGCGATGTCGGTGAAGCCCGTCTTGCCGCCGATGGCACCGGGGTAGCGATGCAGCAGCTCGTCCTGGTTGACCAGGACCCGATTGCCGGTCTTGCTGGGGAAGGTGGTCGAGGGCATCGCGGTGATCTGCGCGAAGACCGGGTTGGCCATCGCTCCGCGGAAGATCGTCGCCATGTCGTGCGGTGTGGACCAGAACGGCATGCCGGGCCCGTCCAGTCCGGACGGCGTCGCGACGTTGGTGCTGTTCGCCCCGAGCGCGACCGCCTTGGCGTTCATCTTGGCCACGGCCGCTTCGGGGCCGCCGATCATGCGGGCCAGGGTGTTGGCGGCGTCGTTGCCCGAGGCCAGAAGTGCCGCCTCCAGCAGTTGGCGCGCGGTGTAGGTCTGCCCGGGCGCGACGCCGGCGCAGTTGCACTCGACTTTGGTATCGGCGTCGTCGGCCACGATCGTGGTGTCCAGCGGGACCTCGTCGAGCACCACCTGAGCCAGCAGGGTCTTGATAGTGCTCGCGGGCGCGTAGTGGGTGTTCTCGTTGCGGGCTGCCAATACCTGGCCGGTGTCGAGGTCGGCGACCACCCAGCCCTGCGCGGGACCGTCCGGGATGGGTGCGGATCCGACCTGCTGCACTTCGAGATCGGCTCTGGCCACCGGCACTGCTCCGGACACCGATGAGAGTGGGATCAGCGCGACGGCAACCGCGGCCGTCGCTGCAACAGAGAACCTGACGAACCTCCCCATGGCGGGCCAGCCTAATCGTGTTGAATCGAGACATGTTGAGCCTGGCCGAGATTTCGGATCGTCTGGAGATCCAGCAGTTGTTGATCGACTACTCCACGGCGATAGACCGTCGACTGTTCGATGACCTCGATGCGGTCTTCACTCCTGATGCCTACATCGACTACCGCGCGATGGGCGGTATCGACGGCCAGTATCCGGAGGTCAAGGCGTGGTTGGCCGAGGTGCTGCCGAACTTCCCGGCCTATGCGCACATGCTCGGCAACTTCGATGTCCGAATCGACGGCGACACCGCGTCGTCCCGCACCATCTGCTTCAACCCCATGGTGCTGCCCGGGCTGGAACAGCAGGTGTTGTTCTGCGGGCTCTGGTACGAGGACGAGTTCGTCCGGACCTCCGAGGGGTGGCGGATGAGCCGCCGGGTCGAGACCAAGTGTTTCGACAAGGTCGTTTAGGCGGGGCTCCGCTGGTGTCGTTGAGGCCGTATCAGGACCGTGGGGCCAGCTTCGGATCTTCGGCCATACAGAGTTTCCAATCGCCATCTTCCTTGCGGAAGTAGGCGGAGCCGTCGGGCTCCCCGTCTGTTATGACGGTGGCTGTGGCCCGGTCACCGTCGACTTTCACATCGGTGACCTCGACCGAGTCCGGTCGCCCCGTGGGTTCGGGGATGTCGGCGTCGAAGCTTCCGGGCATGCTCGATTCGTACTTCTTCATCATCTGCTGATCTTCTGCGCAGAAGTACTTCATCGACTCTGACGCTGATCCGGTCTCGCTGATGTCTTCGAAGACCTGCTTGATGGCGCGCTCGTCGCTGGACGACCCGGTGCCCATCACGATCACCATGACGATGACGACGAGCAGGATGACCGCCCCGCCGATGCCGCCGAGGATCAACGCGGTGCGCTTGCTGTTGTTCCGACCCGGCGGGGGCATGCCGTAGCCGTACGGCGCGGGTGTGCCGTAGCCGTACGGCGACGATGCCTGATACGGCGGCGGGCCTCCGTAGGGCTGCCCAGGAACCCCGAACGGGTTCGGGGTTCCTGGCTGCTGCGGCACCCCGAATTGCTGCGGCGGCGCTGATGACCACGGGTCTGGCGGTCCCGGCGGAAATGTCACGAAGACTCCTCTTGCTGCAGGGCTGTCAGAACCCTAACGGTGTGACCGGCCACCGCGACGCACCAAAATGTGGGACGCCGCAGTCACCTGAGCAGGCGATCATTCGCAGCGATGAGCAAGCGTCGATTCGTCAGCTCGAACTCCGCGATTTTGGCCGGTACTGCCTGCTCTGGCACAATTGGCGGCTGTCTGCCGTGCGACTCGTTCAATGCGCTGCGCGGCGGTCACACACGTAAGGCAAAACCGGATCGGGCAATTCCGTCCGCATCGCTGAATTGCAGCGTGACACAGAGGAGAAGTGCTTAACCATGGCTGTCAAGATCAAGCTCACCCGGCTTGGCAAGATCCGCAACCCCCAGTACCGCATCGCCGTCGCCGACGCGCGCACCCGCCGCGAAGGCCGCGCCATCGAGGTCATCGGCCGCTACCACCCCAAGGAAGAGCCGAGCCTGATCGAGATCGATTCGGAGCGCGCGCAGTACTGGCTGGGTGTCGGCGCCCAGCCCACCGAGCCGGTGCTGGCCCTGCTGAAGATCACCGGTGACTGGCAGAAGTTCAAGGGCCTGCCGGGTGCCGAGGGCACGCTGAAGGTCAAGGAGCCCAAGCCGTCCAAGCTGGAGCTGTTCAACGCGGCGCTGGCCGAGGCCGAGAGCGGCACCGGTGCCGCGGCCGTCACGCCCAAGAAGAAGAAGGCTCCCAAGAAGGACGAGGCTGCTGCCGAGACCGCCGAGGCCGAGGCGCCGGCTGCTGAGGCCGCTGCCGACGAAGCCGCAAGCGAGAGCTGAGCATCGCAGTGAGTTCTGTCGTGGTCGACGCCGTCGAGCACCTGGTCCGCGGCATCGTGGACAATCCCGACGACGTACGCGTCGACATGGTCACCAGCCGCCGCGGGCGCACGGTCGAGGTTCACGTGCACCCTGACGACCTGGGCAAGGTCATCGGGCGCGGAGGCCGTACCGCCACTGCGCTGCGGACCCTGGTCGCAGGCATCGGTGGGCGCGGCATCCGCGTCGACGTGGTGGACACCGACCAGTAGCGTCGGATCCATGGACCTGGTTGTCGGGCGGGTTGTCAAAGCTCACGGCATTTCCGGTGAGGTCGTTGTCGAGGTCCGTACCGACGACCCCGACGCTCGGTTCACCCCTGGCGTGGCCCTTCGGGGCCGCGCGAAGGGGGGTGCCGAGCGCACTTTCTCAGTCGAGTCCGTGCGTGATCACGCGGGTCGGCTACTGATCCGGCTGGCCGGTGTCGCCGACCGCAATGCGGCCGACGAATTGCGCGGCACGGTGTTCATCGTCGACACCGCCGACCTGCCCGCGATCGATGACCCCGACGAGTTCTACGACCACGAACTCGAAGGACTGCGGGTCGTCACGGTCGACGGCACCGCGGTGGGCGCGGTCCGCGAGGTGCTGCACACCGCCGCCGGCGAACTGCTGTCGGTCAAAGCCGATACGGATGGCCGCGAAGTACTGATCCCGTTCGTCAGCGCCATCGTCACCTCGGTGTCCCGGGAAACCGGAACCGTCGTCATCGATCCTCCAGACGGTCTGCTGAACCTGGACCTGGTCTAGAAGGTGCGCAACCGTGCACATTGATGTCGTCACGATCTTCCCGTCCTACCTCGATCCCATCCGGCAGTCGCTGCCGGGCAAGGCGATCGACGCCGGAATTCTCACCGTGTCCGTGCATGACCTGCGGAACTGGACCCACGATGTGCACCGTTCGGTGGATGACTCCCCGTACGGCGGGGGACCCGGAATGGTCATGAAAGCGCCGGTGTGGGGTGAGGCGCTCGACGAAATTTGTTCCGAGGAAACGCTTCTGGTCGTACCGACCCCTGCGGGACGGCCGTTCACCCAAGCGGTGGCCGAACGCTGGAGTGCGGAGTCTCACCTGGTGTTCGCCTGTGGACGGTACGAGGGGATCGACCAACGGGTGGCCGACGACGCGGCCCGCCGGATGCGGGTCGAAGAGGTTTCCATCGGCGACTACGTCCTCAACGGCGGCGAGTCCGCGGCGTTGGTGATGATCGAGGCTGTGGTCCGGTTGATGCCCGACGTGTTGGGCAATCCCGCTTCGCACCAACAGGATTCGCATTCCGACGGACTGCTTGAGGGGCCGAGCTACACCCGGCCGCAGAGCTGGCGCGGGCTCGAAGTGCCCGATGTTCTGCTGTCCGGGGATCACGCCAAGGTGGCAGCGTGGCGCCATGAGCAATCGCTGCAACGGACCCGTGAACGCAGGCCGGATCTGCTCGACGAGTCCTAGATCCGGCCGCCGGGGAACATCGTCTTGACGGCGTCGGTGATGGTGTCGCGCGCGGTGGCGGCGTTCGTGGGCTGCAGTGAACCGATCACCATGATGAAGCGACGGTCGGGGCCGATCACGCCGGTCGACAGGTGCATCCAGTCCGAACCGATACAGCACATCCAGCCCTGCTTGACCGCGACGGGTTCGGCGTAGAGGCCTTCGGGAATGCCGAATCGCTGGGGGTAGATGCCGCCCGGTTGGGTGCCGTCGATGGCGTTCGGGGTGGATTGGGCCAGGTTGGCCAGGATCACGTTGGCTTGTTCGGCGGGAAGGCCGCCGCTGCCGTTCATCAGCATGTCGTAGTAGCGCACCAGATCCGCCGCGGTGCTGATGGTGTTCCACCATCGCCCGTCGTTCGGCGGCCGGGTGGAACCCAGGCCGTAGCGGGCCGCCACCCGGTTCACGATCGCGCTGCCGCCGCTGCGGTTCCAGAACACCTCGGCGGCGCTGTCGTCGGAGGACCGCAGCATCACGTCGAGCTGTTCGCGGTCGTCGGGGGTGATCACCGTCTGCCCCTTGGCCTCCTGCAGCAGGAGATCGTCGGCGATGAACAACTTCACCACCGACGCGATGGCGATGGTCGTCCCGTTTCCGTTGGACACCAGCTGGCCGGTGTTGCGGTCGAGGACCAGCAGTGTGATCTCGGCGCCGGCGTCGGCGGCGTTCTCGGTGGCCAGTTGGGCTCGGTCCCCGAGCCCCATGAATGCGGCGGCGGGTTCGCCGGGCGGCGCCTCGGGCAGCGGGGCCAGGCTGCCCTGGGGGACGACGACGGTCAGCTGCGGCGCCCCGGCCGGGGCCGGGGGTGTTCCGTAGACGCGAGCTTCGCAACCAACCGTTACGACGGCCATCGCGACCACTGCCGTCACGCCGGCCGCGTTCGCAATCCTCAGCTTCGACGGCCGCCGTCGCATGGTCCTCCTTGCACCGTCAAGAAAATCCGATGGGCTCTACAGGACCGGCACATCGGTGTGTGCAGCCTAACTGTTCGCCTTGTGGCTCGCGTGCTCAGTCGTGCTCGAAGTATGCTGCCCGAGTCGGTGCAGATGGGTACGGAGACCCGCCGGATTTCACGGTATGGGGACCCGTCTGGCACAATTGAGCAGTTGTCTGCGCAGGCCTGGTCCGGCTTGTCCGCGTTCCGCTGCGAGATACACCCCGATACACCCGAAAATAGCTTCGGCTGCGCGCCACGTGCGTGCCCGTCCGGAGCCGCGAACAACAAGGAAGTGTCACCGATGAACACGCTGGACTTCGTCGATCAGGCGTCGCTGCGCGACGACATCCCGACCTTCAGCCCCGGCGACACCGTCAACGTGCACGTGAAGGTGATCGAGGGCTCGAAGGAGCGCATCCAGGTCTTCAAGGGTGTCGTGATCCGTCGCCAGGGCGGCGGCATCCGCGAGACCTTCACCGTGCGGAAGGAGAGCTACGGCGTCGGCGTCGAGCGGACCTTCCCGGTGCATTCGCCCAACATCGATCACCTCGATGTCGTGACCCGCGGTGACGTGCGTCGCGCCAAGCTCTACTACCTGCGCGAACTGCGTGGCAAGAAGGCGAAGATCAAGGAAAAGCGCTGAGCGCGCTGCTCCGCCTGACGAAGCTCTCGTCGCGGGACCGGTCACAACGCTCGCTACTGTGGTGCCTGTGACCGGACCCACCGATTCCGCCGACGCGTGCTCGGAGGGCAGCCTCGAATCGGACTCAGAGCCTGATTCCGCCCCAGATTCGGCGGAGTCGGCCACCGGCGAAGCGCCGGACGAGTCACCCAAGCGCAAGCATTCCACCGCGCGCGAGATTGCCATTCTGGCCACCATCGCCTTGGTGCTCTATTACGTGACGCTGACGTTCATCGCGCGTCCGTACCTGATTCCGTCGGAGTCCATGGAACCGACGCTGCACGGCTGTGCCGGCTGCGTGGGTGACCGGATCATGGTCGACAAGGTCACCTACCGGTTCTCCAAGCCCGAGCCGGGCGATGTGGTGGTCTTCAAGGGTCCGCCGTCGTGGAACATCGGTTACAAGTCGATCCGTTCGGACAACACCGCCATCCGCTGGGTGCAGAACGCCCTTTCGTTTGTCGGGTTTGTGCCGCCGGACGAGAACGACCTGGTCAAGCGGGTGATCGCGGTCGGCGGTCAGACCGTGCAGTGCCGTGCTGACACTGGGCTGACGGTCGACGGAAAACGCCTCGACGAACCGTACCTGGACCCGGCCACCATGATGGCCGACCCGGGCATCTACCCGTGCTTGGGTCCTGAGTTCGGACCCGTCACGGTCCCATCCGATCGCCTGTGGGTGATGGGTGACAACCGGACGCACTCGGCCGACTCACGCGTGCACTGCAGCAACCTGCCCGCCGACGCGCGGAATGGACTTCAGTGCACCGGCGATCCGATGGCCGGCACCGTTCCGGTGGAGAATGTAATCGGAAAGGCACGGTTCATCGCCTGGCCACCGTCCCGCTGGGGCGGTATCAACGGCGTGAACCCGCAGACCGACTCCTAGGAGCTGCCCTGTGCCTCCAGTGGTGAAGACGTCGTGGCCGCCGCGAACGGTCATCCGGAGGTCATCCGGGCTGCGCACCCTGGAATCCGCCTTGTATCGCAACGGTCTCGGCCCGGTCGCCGGGGTGGACGAGGTGGGCCGCGGGGCCTGTGCGGGACCGCTGGTGGTGGCCGCCTGTGTACTGGGCCCCAACCGGATGGACAGCCTGGCGTCTCTCGATGACTCCAAGAAGCTCGGGGAGCGGGAGCGGGAGCGGCTGTTTCCACTGATTCGCCGGTACGCGCTGGCCTATCACGTGGTGTTCATCCCCTCCGACGAGGTGGACCGGCTCGGTGTTCACGTGGCCAACATCGAGGGCATGCGGCGTGCGGTGGCAGGGTTGTCCCTGCGGCCCGGCTACGTACTGTCCGACGGGTTCCGGGTGCCGGGCCTGGCGGTGCCGTCCTTGCCGGTGATCGGGGGAGACGCCGCGGCCGCCTGCATCGCGGCGGCCAGCGTGCTGGCCAAGGTCAGCCGGGACCGGTTGATGGTCGAGATGGAGCAGCACCACCCCGGTTACGGGTTCGCCGAGCACAAGGGGTACAGCACTGCGGCGCACTCCGAGGCGTTGGTCGAGTTGGGACCGTGCGCGGAGCACCGCTACTCGTATGTGAACGTGCGGCGGGCCGCAGAGAGCACCGGCGTGCGGCGGGCCGCAGAGAGCACCGGCGTGCGGCGGGCCGCAGAGAGCACCGGCGTGCGGCGGGCCGCAGAGATGACAGACGTACGACGGGATGTGGCACCAATGCGGCATGCTGAAGTGGGGTACGCAAAGATGGTCGACAGGGCATCAGCACAACCAGAAGGACAGCACACCAGATGAGCGCCGAGGATCTCGAGAAGTATGAAACCGAGATGGAGCTCTCGCTTTACCGCGAATACAAGGACATCGTCGGGCAGTTCAGCTACGTCGTGGAGACCGAGCGCCGGTTCTACCTGGCCAACAGCGTGGAGCTGATTCCGCGCAACTCCGAGGGCGAAGTCTATTTCGAGCTGAGGCTCGCCGATGCCTGGGTGTGGGACATGTACCGCCCGGCTCGGTTCGTCAAGCAGGTGCGCGTCATCACGTTCAAGGACGTGAACATCGAAGAGGTCGAAAAGCCCGAGCTGCGGTTGCCGGAGTAGCGGCGGACAGGGGGCGACGCGATGGCGGCTGTCAGTACCGGACCCGACGATGTTCGCCGCCGCGCCGAGGCCGTGCTGGCGCATCTACCCGCGGTGCGGGCATGGCAAGAGCCGCTCTATCGGGACCTGCATCAGCATCCCGAGCTCTCACATCAGGAACGACGCACTGCCGGCGTGGTGGCCGCCCGCCTACGGGAGTCCGGCCTGACCGTCCATGAAGGTGTCGGGGGAACCGGTGTGGTCGGGGTGCTGAGGAACGGCGACGGTCCCCGGGTGCTGTTGCGTGCGGATATGGATGCGCTGCCGGTGACCGAGGCAACGGGTCTGCCGTATGCGAGTAGCGAGGCCGGCGTGATGCATGCCTGTGGTCACGACACGCACGTGACCTGTCTGCTGGGTGCGGCGGATTTGTTCGCCCGGGCGACGGATCACTGGCGTGGCACGGTGATCGCGGTTTTCCAACCCGCCGAAGAGGTGGGCGACGGGGCCCGCGGGATGGCCGAGGACGGTCTGGCCGATCTGGTCGGCCCAATCGATGTGGCGTTGGCCCAGCATGTATTTCCGGCGCCGGCCGGGCAGCTGCGTACCCGCAGCGGACCGGTGTTGTCTGCGGCCGACAGCATGAGAATCACGGTCTTCGGTCGTGGTGGGCACGGTTCGATGCCGCAGGCGACGGTGGATCCGGTGGTGCTGGCGTCGATGATCGTCATCCGCTTACAGACGATCGTGTCGCGCGAGGTGGATCCGAGCCAGACGGTCGTCCTGACCGTCGGCAGCATTCAGGCGGGGACCAAGAGCAACGTCATCGGTGATCATGCGGTACTCGAACTCAACCTGCGCACCTTCGACGAATCGGTGCGCACCGCGGTGCTCGCCGCGATCCGGCGCGTGGTGATCGCCGAGTGCCAGGCGTCCGACTCGCCGCGCGACCCGGAGTTCGAGTTGTACGCCAGCTTTCCGCTGACCGTCAACGACGAAGCGGTGACGGCTCGTGTCGAGGCCGCGTTCGGTGAGTACTTCGGCGACCGGGCGCAGACCATGCCGGCCGGATCGGCCAGTGAAGACTTCAGCGACATCCCGGCTGCGCTGGGAGCGCCCTACACCTATTGGGGTTTCGGCGGAATCGACGACGAGGCCTTCCGCGCGGCGGTGGCCGCCGATCGCGCTCGTGTGGACATTCCGGTCAACCATTCTCCGCGGTTCGCCCCGGTGATCCAGCCGACGTTGGACACCGGTACCGAGGCGCTGGTGGTGGCCGGGCTCAGTTGGCTTTAGCCCCCAGGTGCTCGCCGAAGAACGCAAACACCCGCGACCAGGCGTCGGCGGTGGCGGCCTCGTTGTAGCCGAAGCCGGCAATCCGCAGAAAGGCCTGCCCCGGTAGCTGATTGGCGAAGCTGTGCCCGGCTTCGGGGTAGACCTTGATGTCGGCCGGGATGTTCTTGTCGTCCACGACGCGCTGCAGCCGGCCGGCGGCACCGATGCCCATCGGATCGCGGCGGCCGAAGCTGGCCACCACCGGGCACGAGGCGTTCAACGTCTGGTCTAGCCGCCTCGGCAGCGGGGTGCCGTAGAACGGCGCTGAGGCGCCGAATCCCTTGGGGCCCATGATCAGAGCGAACTGGCCGCCCATGCAGAACCCCGCGATGCCGATGGTCCCGTTGCACTGCGGGTGCGCGCGCAGGTGGTCGCGCGCGGCCAGGATGTCGTCGAGCGCCCGGCCGCGCTGGGTCAGCAGTTCACGGAACACCCGGGTGATACACCGGGCCCTGCCGCCGCGGGAGTAGAGGTTCGGCGTGAGCGCGACATAGCCGGCCGCCGCGACGCGTTCCGAGATCGCCTCATTGTCGGGTCCGTGGCCGATCGCGTCATGAATGATCACCACCCCGGGCCACGGTCCTTCGCCGCTTGGGAGGCTGAGGAGAGCGTCGATCGGGCCGGCCGGAGTATCCATCGTGATCGTCGTCACCCGACCTACGGTAGCGGCTGGTCCTCAGGTTCCGCAGAACGTGCGGTAGGCACCGAAGTCGGCGGGCGCGGGTGCGGCATATCGTTCGAGCCCGGGGCGTTCGTCATAGGGCGCCGTGAGGGCGTCCATCAGGTGCTCGACGGGTTCCAGGTCGCCGTTCGTAGCGGGGTTCAGTGCTTCCTCGACGAGGTGATTGCGGGGGATGTAGACGGGATTCACCCGGTCCATCGCGGCGGTGTCGGGGTCGAGGGCACGCCACCGCGCCAGCCACTCGTCGAACCCGGCGGCGATCCTGCTCTCTCCGCCCGCGGTACGGCCGAGGTCACGGAAGAACGACGTGTAGTCAGTTCGGTTCTGCTGCAGCAGCGCAAGCAGGTCGTCGATCAGAGTGCGTGCTGCTTCGTCGGTGACATCGGCGGGCAGGCCGAGCTTGGCGCGCATACCCGCCGACCACGCCGCGTCGAACTGCGGCCCGAACCCGTGCAGCGCTCGGGTGGCCAGCTCGACGGCCTGCTCACCGTCGTCGGCGAGCAGGGGGAGCAGGGTTTCGGCGAAGCGGGCCAGGTTCCACGCGGCCACGGTCGGCTGGTTGCCGTAGGCGTACCGGCCGCCATGGTCGATCGAACTGAATACCGTTGCGGGATCGAAGGTTTCCATGAATGCGCACGGCCCATAGTCGATGGTCTCACCCGAGATGGTCATGTTGTCGGTGTTCATCACGCCGTGTACGAACCCGACCAGCATCCACTGCGCGAGCAGCGAGGCCTGCGCCGAGATGACCGCCTCGTAGAGAGCCAGGTATGGGTTGGCGGCGTCGGCCGCACCGGGATGGTGGCGGGCGATGGCGTGGTCGGCCAGCCGGCGCAGCAACCCGATATCGCCGGCGGCCTGGGCATGTGCGATGGCGTACTGGAAACTGCCGACACGTAGATGGCTGCCGGCGACCCTGGCCAGCACCGCCCCGGGCAGCAGGGTTTCGCGCCGGACGTCGCGTCCGGTGGCGACGACGGCCAGTGCCCGGGTCGTGGGAATGCCCATGGCGTGCATGGCCTCGCTCACGATGTACTCGCGCAGCATGGGCCCGACGACGGCCAGGCCGTCGCCGCCCCGGGCGAACGGGGTACGTCCCGATCCTTTGAGATGCAGGTCGCGGGGACGGTCGCCGGGGCCGACGAACTCACCGAGCAGCAGCGCACGGCCATCGCCCAGCCGTGGGACGTATCCGCCGAACTGATGACCGGCGTAGGCCTGCGCGACGGGTGTGGCGCCGTCGGGGACCACGGTGCCCGACAGCAGACCGAGCCCGTCGGGGCTGCGCAGCCAGGAGGCATCGAGGCCGAGCTCGTCGGCGAGCGGCTCGTTGAGCACGAGCAGCCGCAGTGCCGGGGCCGCCTCGGCCTGCCACGCGACGGCCATCTCGGGAAGCGCGCGGGCGAAGCGGTTGTCCAGGATGACGGTCGGATCAGGTGCGACGCTCACACCACGAGCCTACGGAGCCTCAGAGGCTGCCCAGGTCGTCGGGCACGTCGACGGCGTACTGCTGGAGGACGTCGAGGGGCACAAGGTCGAGGGTGCGTTCATGGGTGGCTGCCAGCACCACCGGGGCGGCCTTGCCGTCGTCGTGTGCGCGCAGCCAGTTGACCGCGGTGACGCACCAGCGGTCCCCGGGTGTCAGGCCGGGAAACCGGTACTGCGGTGCCGGCGTCGACAGGTCGTTGCCGATGGATTGCTGATGTTCGAGGAATTCGGCGGTCACCACCGCACAGATTGTGTGCCGGCCCGCGTCGGCGTCGCCGGTCGAGCAGCAGCCGTCGCGGTAGAAGCCGGTGAGCGGGTCGGTGCCACACTCCGCCAGCGGGCCACCCAGCACATTGCGATCAGCCATCTCGGTATCGCCTCTCCAGAGTTTTCTGCGCGGGTTCACAATGCCGCGGAGATTCGTTGCGCGGTCTCGCGCACCGCACATCCGAACCTAGCGAACTTGTCGGCGGTAATCCTGCTGCTCGGTCCCGATATCGAGACCGATCCGACGGGTTCGCGCTGTGCGTTGACGATACTGGCGCCGAGTGCGGTGATGCCGGCGTTCAGGCCCTGCTCGTTCACCGAGTATCCCCGCGTCCGCACCAAGTCGATGGTCTCGTTCAACCGGTCCGGATCGGTGATCGTGTGTTCGGTCTGCGGTGCAAGCTGCTGCGAAAGATATCGCGCGACGTAATCGTCGGTGCTGGCTGCGAGAAAGGCGATTCCGGTTGCGGAGGCGTGCAACGGAATTCGTGATCCCAATGGCATGAAGGCGCGCAGCGGATGCGGGGTGTCCAAGCGTTCGATGAGTACCAACTCCGGTCCGTCTGGTGCGGCAAGGTGAATGGTCTCGGTGGTATCGAGCTGCAACTCGTTGAGGAACGGGAGCGCGGTTTCGCGCATCAGCTGATGATCGCCGGCCCGGCTGCCGACGGAAAACGCCCGGTACGTCAGGTTCCACCGGGTGGGTTGCGCGGAAGTTGGTCGCAGCCAGCCGATCTCGTGCAGCGTCAGCAAACACCTCTGCACCGTGCTCTTTGGCAGGCCGACCGCACGCGTGAGCTCGGACAGCCCCACCGGCTGCATTCGTGCGACCGTTTCCAACACCTGAAACGCGGACACCACGCTGTTCGTCGACACGCGCCCTCCTCGGCGATCCACATTGACCCGTGGCACGGATGTGAGCTAGCTTACCCGCACCGGTTCATACAGTAGACCACTGTGCCACACAGTGGACCAGTTGGGGAAGCGGGTCCAACGTTTCGAAAGGCGATGGAATGACAATTCAGCTGCTGGCGCTGGCGATCTTTGTCGGTGTCTTCGCGGTTTCGGCATGGCGCAATGCCCACCTGGGCGTGTTGATGTTCGCCGCGGCGTGCGGGGTGGGGCTCGGAATGGCGGGCATGCCGATCGACGACATCATCGACGGCTTCCCGATCGACATCCTGGTGCTGCTGGTCGGGGTGACCTATTTCTTCGGGATCGCCCACGCCAACGGCACCATCGACCGGATCATCGAGGTCACCCTGGCCAAGGTCGGGCACCGGACAGTGCTGCTGCCCCTGGTGTTCTTCCTGCTGACCGCGGCGATCTCGGCGATGGGCTCCCCGCTGGGCGGGTTGGTGATGGCGCCGATCGGCATGATGGTGGCCGACAAGCGCGCGATCGATCCGATGCTGATGGCTCTGTCGATCGGCACCGGCCTGAGCGCTGGGGCGTTCGCGCCAACCAGCCTGTTCGGCATCGTCACCTACGGCACCGCGCACCAGGCCGGCATCGACCTCAACCCGTTCGTGCTGTTCGTCGTGGCCCTGACGGTCAACCTGGTTTTGCTGGTGGCGGCATACGTCCTGTTCGGAGGACTCAAACTGCTGCACCGCAATGTGGTCACCGAGCCGGCGGTGGCCATCCCCGCCGAGGATCGACTGATCACAGTCGGCGGTGGTGGTGGGCGGGACGTGCCCCGTGGCGGCGCATCGAGCCCGGACCTGCCATCCGGACCGGAACGAAACCCCTTCACGCCCAACCAGATTGTCACCGTTGCAGCCATGGTCGGCCTGATCGGCGCGGTCATCGGAATGTCGCTGGCAGGCATGGATCCCGACATCGGCGTACTGGCATTCGCACTCGGCGCGGTGCTCACCCTCGTGGATCCACGATCAGGAAACAAGGCGATTCCCCGGATCGACTGGTCGACAGTTCTGCTGGTGGGCGGAATCATCACGTTCGTCGGCGTGCTCGACAAGCTGGGATCGGTCGATCTGCTCGGTGAATTCGCCGGCCACATCGGCGTCCCGCTCGTCTCTGCGCTGTTCATATGCCTTGTGGCAGGGCTTGTCTCGGCGTTCGCCTCGACCACGGGCATGCTGGCGGCACTCGTTCCGCTCGCTCTGCCCCTGGTGGCCGCCGGAGGCATCCCCGGCTGGGCGCTGATGTGTGCGCTCGGCGTGTGCGCGTCGATCGTTGACGTGTCGCCGTTCTCGACGGTGGGCGCGACGCTGGTGGCGACCACCGTCGACGAAGCGCAACGGCCCCGCATGACCAGGCTGCTGATGCGCTGGGGGCTGTCGATGGTGGTGATCGGCCCGGTGCTGCTGGTCGGTGCCCTTGTCCTGCCGGGCACGGTGTTGTGAGTGTCCGCCGCAAGCAATGAAAGGACTTGTCCGCCGATGTTTTTGACGTCTCTTGACCCTGCCGGGAGCGACTCGGTCGACACTGCCGCCGCACTCTCTGTGGGTGCACGGAGCGTGTCGCGGGCTCAGCTGTTCGAGGCTGCCTGCGCGCTTGCCGGCGCATTGCCTGACGGGGGACCGGTTGCCGTGTGCGCCCAACCGACGCTGGAGACGGTCGTCGCTGTGGTCGGCTGCCTGTTGGCCGGCGTTCCAGTGGTGCCCATTCCACCCGACTCCGGCTCTGCCGAACTGCGGCACATGCTCACCGATGCGCGTGTCACGTGTTGGGCGGGGCCGCCGCACCGGGATTCCGAACTCCCCGCGATACCGGCAACGGTCCGGCGTTCCAGTGGCGAATTGCCGGAGGCGCCGTCTCCCGAAGCTGTCGCGATGATCTTGTACACCTCGGGGACCACCGGTGCGCCCAAGGGTGTCAATCTCAGCCATCGGGCGCTCGCGGCCGGTATCGACGCCGTTGCCGAAGCCTGGCAATGGACACGCGACGACACGGTGGTGCACGGTCTGCCGTTGTTCCACCTACACGGACTGATGCTCGGCGTGCTCGCCTCGTTGCGCATCGGCTCCCGCGTGGTCCATACCGTCAAACCGCGGCCGGAGCGCTATGCCGCCGCGGCCGGGACGATGTACTTCGGCGTGCCCACGGTGTGGTCGCGCATCGCCGCCGACGAAGCATCGGCGCGGGCGCTGCGTGGTGCCCGGCTGCTGGTATCCGGTAGCGCGCCGTTGGTCACGCCGGTGTTCCACCGCATCGCCGAGCTCACCGGTTGCACACCGATCGAGCGGTACGGCATGAGCGAAACGATGATCACCCTTTCCACCCGCGCGGACGGCGAACGCAGGCCCGGCTCGGTCGGTCAACCCGTTCTCGGCGTCGATACCCGGCTGCGCACGGAGGACGGTCAGGTAGTTCCCGACGACGGCACCAGTATCGGACGGCTCCAGGTTCGCGGCCCCATGCTGTTCGACGGCTACCTCAATCGACCCGAGGCCACGGCGGACGCATGGACCGACGACGGCTGGTTCATGACCGGAGACGTCGCCACCCGCGACACGGACGGATTCCACCGAATCGTCGGGCGGGAATCAGTGGATCTGATCAAGTCGGGCGGATACCGCATCGGCGCGGGCGAGGTCGAAACCGCGCTGCTGGCCCATCCGTCGGTGCGTGAGGCAGCTGTTGTCGGACGCGCGGATGCCGACTTGGGGCAGCGGGTCGTGGCATACGTGGTGGCCGATGACGGGAACCGCCCTCAGCTCGCCGACGGTCTCATCGAGTTCGTGTCCCAGACGCTGTCGCAGCACAAGCGGCCGCGCGAAGTCGTGTTCGTCGGCGAGCTGCCGAGAAACGCGATGGGCAAGGTGCAGAAGAAGCTGCTCACCGATTGAGTGGATCAGGGTGCAGCTTGCGGGCTGGCGCTGCGCTGGGCGTCGAGGATGAGCAACGCCACGTGCAGTGAGGTCATCGATTCGCCGTCGTCGAGGTTGACGCCGAGTCGGCGTTCGATCGAGGCCAGCCGGCTGTAGAGGGCCGGGCGGCTCATGTGCAGGCGTTTGGCCAGTGCGGACTTGTTGCCCGCGAGTTCCAGGTAACCGCGCAGCACTGCCACGTCGTCGCTGCCCTGCTCGGCGGCGTGGATCAGCAGGGTCCTGAGTTCGGTTTCGGCGAACATCTGGACTCGCGGATCGTCGAGCAGCAACGTGATCAGCCCGCGCAGCCGGACATCGGAGGCGCGCACGAACGGACGCGTCAGATCCGACATCGACGCCGCGACCTCGGCGACGTGAGCGGCCTCGCGCAAGCCGTGGACGGCGTCGGCGAACGCACCGGCGTCTCCGCCGACGGCGATGACGACCTTGTCGGTGTCGCCGCCGCGCGCGATGGCCTCCCGCCAGCCCTCGGCCAGGCGGCTGAGCGTGGCATCGGCGCTGGATCCGCGCCGATGGTTCAGTGCCAGCACCAGGCCGATCTCGCCGTCCCGCCGGATCGAGCAGATCGCGCTGTGCCCTTGGGCTTTCACGCTGTGGGCGACGGCATCGAGGATGCGGATGTTCCGGCGTTGCGTGCCGACCGGGTCGAGCCGGTCCGCTGGCGCACCGACCCGGACCGTGGCCGGGAGGTACGGGCCCCCGGCCCGCAGGCCGAGGGCCAGGGCCCGCGCGTCCGCCTCGCGGTCGTCGTCGATCCGTCCGCCCAGTACATCGTCGATCAACCCGCTCTGGGCCTGATGCTCGAGGCCGGACCGGCCGCGTTCGGCCATCCGCTGCAGGGCCAGCGCCTGGGCGGCGCGTTCGAGGACCATCTTGGTCTTGGCCGGCGCGGACGGGGTGCGCGGCACGATCAGCCGGCCCCACTCCTCGGCGCGAGGGCCCACGGCGGTGGTGGCCCACGGTTCGGTCATCGCCCGGGACCGGCGTTGCCAGTCGGACAGGACGCCGGTGGCCGGCTCGTTGCGGGGTGAGATCGCCAGCACCTGGTGCGACAGATCCTCGAGTACCACCGATTCGTCGATCATCTCGGCTGCTGCCCGCACGATGTCCGCCATCGTCGGGCGCTTCATGCTCAACTCGGTGAAGGTCTTGTGGGTGCGGTGGGCGAACTCGAGTTCCTCGTACTGGTCGGCGACGATGAGCCGGTGCACCGCCTCGGTGACCTCGACGAACTTGGTCTCCTGGTGCAGCACGACAAGCGCGAGGCCGAGGGTTTGGGCCGTCTCGCCAACACTGTCGGGAAGCGATTCGATGCGGGTGCCCAGTTCGACCACCACGCCGACCGCACCGGCGCGCTGCATCCCTCGCAGGTAGTCACGGGGCGCGTCGCGGAGTGCGGCGCCGGTGGTGAGCACCAGTTCGCCACCTTGCAACAGGCCGGCGAGGTCGGGCATATCGCTGACATGGACCCACCGCACCGGGCGGTCGAGTTGTTGCGCGCTGAGTACCTCGGGCTGGCCGGCCCGGACCACCGGAAGCCCGATGATGTCGCGCACGGTCGGGATCATTGACAAAGTGTAATAAACGATCAGATGAGACTTACAAATTGATCGCTCCGACGGCGTGAATGGTGGCTCAGAGTGATAGCCGTACCCCAATGCCGCAGGAAGGTTCGGACCCATGAGCAATGTCATCCAGCACTGGCGCGACGGCAAGATCTTTGCCGGGACTTCGACCGCCACCGCCCCGGTAACCAACCCGGCCACGGGCGCGGTGACCGGTGAGGTCGCACTGGCCAGCGTGGATGACGCGCGCGCGGTGATCGACGCCGCCGCGGCGGCCTTCCCGGCCTGGCGCGACACGTCGCTCGCCAAGCGCACCTCGGTGCTGTTCGCGTTCCGCGAGCTGCTGAACGCCCGTAAGGAGGAGGTGGCCGCGCTCATCACCGCCGAGCACGGCAAGGTGCTCTCCGATGCCCTCGGTGAGGTGAGCCGGGGCCTCGAGGTCGTCGAATTCGCGTGCGGCATCCCGAGTCTGCTCAAGGGCGGATTCAGCGAGAACGCCTCGACCAACGTGGATGTGCACTCCGTGCTGCAGCCGCTGGGACCGGTCGGCATCATCTCGCCGTTCAACTTCCCGGCCATGGTGCCGATGTGGTTCTTCCCGATCGCCATCGCCGCGGGCAACACCGTGGTGCTCAAGCCCTCGGAGAAGGACCCCAGCGCTGCGCTGTGGATGGCCCGCCTGTGGGCCGAGGCCGGCTTGCCCGAGGGCGTGTTCAACGTGCTGCAGGGGGACAAGACCGCGGTCGACGAGCTGCTGACCAACCCCAAGATCAAGGCGATCTCCTTCGTCGGCTCCACCCCGATCGCGCAGTACGTCTACGCCACCGCCACCGCGGCCGGCAAGCGCGTGCAGGCATTGGGCGGGGCCAAGAACCACGCCGTGATCCTGCCCGACGCCGATCTGGACCTGGCCGCCGACGCCATGGTCAACGCCGGTTTCGGCTCCGCCGGTGAGCGCTGCATGGCGATCTCCGCCGCGGTCGCCGTCGGTCCCATCGCCGACGACCTGGTGGCCAAGATCGCCGAGCGCGCCGCCACCATCAAAACCGGTGACGGAACCAAGGATTCGGACATGGGCCCGTTGGTCACCAAGGTCCACCGCGACAAGGTGGCCTCCTACATCGATGCCGGCGAGGCCGACGGGGCCAAGGTCGTGCTCGACGGTCGCACCGTCATCGCCAACGGCGGAGCCGACGGCTTCTGGCTGGGCCCGACCCTGCTCGACAACGTCACCCCCGAGATGAGCGTCTACACGGACGAGATCTTCGGCCCGGTGCTGTCGGTGCTGCGCGTCGAGTCCTACGACGAGGCTCTTGAGTTGATCAACAACAACCCCTACGGCAACGGCACGGCGATCTTCACCAACGACGGCGGCGCCGCGCGGCGTTTCCAGAACGAGGTCGAGGTCGGCATGGTCGGCATCAACGTGCCGATCCCGGTTCCCATGGCCTACTTCAGCTTTGGCGGCTGGAAGGCATCGCTGTTCGGCGACAGCCACGCCCACGGCGCCGAAGGTGTGCACTTCTTCACCCGGACCAAGGCCATCACCACCCGCTGGCTGGACCCCAGCCACGGGGGCATCAACCTCGGCTTCCCCGAGAACAAGTGAGAGAATTTCACCCATGACTGTGATTCAAGAGTCCGCCGCGCTGCCCAACGGGTTGACCGTCGAGGCGGCGAAGGCCGAGGCCGCGCGGGCCTATGAACTCGACCGCGCACACGTGTTCCACTCCTGGTCGGCGCAGGAGGAGATCTCGCCGATGACGATCACCGCCGCGCAGGGTTCGTACGTGTGGGACGGCGACGGCAACCGCCTGCTGGACTTCTCCTGCCAGTTGGTCAACACCAACATCGGCCACCAGCACCCGAAAGTTGTTGCCGCCATTGCCGAGCAGGCCGCCAAGCTGTGCACGGTGGCCCCGCAGTACGCCAACGCGGCCCGCTCGGAGGCGGCCCGGCTGATCGCCGAGCGCACCCCCGGTGAGCTGAACAAGGTGTTCTTCACCAACGGCGGTGCCGACGCGGTCGAGCACGCGGTGCGCATGGCCCGCCTGCACACGGGTCGCTACAAGGTGCTGTCGCGGTACCGGGCCTACCACGGTGGCACCGACACCGCGATCAACCTGACCGGTGACCCGCGGCGCTGGCCCAACGACCGCGGCAACGCCGGCATCGTGCACTTCAACGGACCGTTTCTGTATCGCTCGTCGTTCTACGCCGAGACCGAGGAACAGGAATCGCAACGCGCGCTGGAGTACCTCGACAAGCTGATCCAGATGGAGGGCCCGGCCACCATCGCGGCGATCATCCTGGAGTCGATTCCGGGTACTGCCGGCATCATGGTGCCCCCGCCCGGATACATGGCCGGGGTGCGGGAGATCTGCGACCGCTACGGCATCGTGTTCATCGCCGACGAGGTGATGGCGGGATTCGGCCGCAGCGGAAAGTGGTTCTCCATCGACCACTTCGACGTGGTGCCGGATCTGCTCACCTTCGCCAAGGGCGTCAACTCCGGTTACGTGCCGCTCGGTGGTGTGGCGATCAGCCCGGCCATCTACGAGACGTTCGCGCATCGCGCCTACCCGGGTGGGTTGACCTACTCCGGGCATCCGCTGGCCACCGCGGCCGCCGTCGCGACCATCAATGCGATGGCCGACGAGGGCATGGTCGAGAACGCGGCCAAGATCGGCGCCGAGGTTCTGGCGCCGGGCCTGGCCGAGCTGGCCGCCAAGCACCGCAGCGTCGGTGAGGTGCGCGGCGCCGGTGTGTTCTGGGCCGTCGAACTGGTCGCCGACCAGCAGACCCGGGAGCCGTTGGCGCCGTACGGTGGGTCCAGCCCGGCGATGAACGCCGTGGTCGGCGCGTGCAAGGCCAATGGTCTGCTGCCGTTCGCCAACTTCAACCGCGTCCACGTGGTGCCGCCGTGCAATGTCACCGCGGAAGAGGCGCGCGAAGGTCTGGCGATCCTGGACAAGGCGCTCGACGTCGCCGATCAGCACACGAACTGACGTCCGATCCCGATGCCCGGCTGCGCCATTGGCGTGGCCGGGCATCGGCGTTCACCGGGCTGTGACGTCGCCGCACCCTGCGGATAACTTCGTTGGCCCCTGAGCGGCGGCGCAAGTTGGGACACTGGACTCGTGCGTTCACCTGCCCAGTGCTGGCTAACCGACATGGACGGCGTCCTGGTGCGCGAAGAACATGCGCTCCCGGGTGCCGCTGAATTCCTGCAGACATTGGCCGACAAGGAACGGCCATTCCTGGTGCTGACCAACAATTCGATCTTCACGCCGCGTGACCTGGCTGCCCGGCTGGCTCGCTCGGGCTTGATCGTCCCCGAGGCTGCGATCTGGACGTCGGCGCTGGCGACCGCCGCGTTTCTCGACGATCAGCTGCCGGGCGGCTCGGCCTATGTGATCGGTGAGGCCGGGCTGACCACCGCGCTGCACGAGGCTGGTTACACCCTGACCGACATCGCGCCGGACTATGTGGTGCTGGGGGAGACCCGCACCTACTCGTTCGAGGCGATCACCAAAGCCGTCCGGTTGATCCTCGGCGGTGCCCGGTTCATCGCCACCAATCCTGACGTCAGTGGCCCGTCGGCGGAGGGGCCGCTGCCGGCTACCGGGTCGGTTGCCGCGATGATCACCAAGGCCACCGGACGCGACCCCTATTTCGTCGGCAAGCCCAATCCGATGATGTTCCGCAGCGCGCTCAATCGGATCGAGGCGCACTCGGAGAACACCGTCATGGTGGGGGATCGGATGGACACCGATGTGGTGGCCGGTATCGAGGCGGGGCTGGACACCATCCTGGTGCTCACCGGTTCGACGTCGGTCGAGGACATCGAACGCTATCCATTCCGGCCCAGCCGGGTAATGCCGTCGATCGCCGAGGCGATCGAGCTGATCTGAGCCGTTGACTACGTTCGACGGTCAACTCTGCAGTTATGACGCGCCGCAAAGGGGCGGCGATCTGGCATAGCAACCTGGTGATCGCATAGAGTATCCAATATTAGCGAAAGCGAGATTTGATGCCACCGCGAACAGCCAACCGGCGTACAGCCGTCGCGTCCGCCTCCGCCACTGGAGCGCGGTCGGATTTCGTCCGGCCCAAGACCGCCCAGCAAGCGGTGGCCGAAGCGCTGCGACGCGACATCACCAGTGGCAAACTCGCGCCCGGCAGCTGGATCGTGCAGGAGAGCCTGGCCGAGCAGTTCGGTATGTCGCGAATTCCGGTTCGCGAGGCGCTGAAAACCCTTGAGGCCGAGGAGTACATCACCTACGTGCCGCACAGCGGATATCGCGTCGCGCAACTCGGGTTGGACGAACTCGTCGAGGTGTTCCGGATTCGCGACATCCTCGAGGCCGAACTCATTCGTGATGCGATGCCGGCGGTCACCGACGAACTCATCGATGCCATGCGTGAGCAGATGGCCGTGATGGACCGGGCCGCAGCCGAGGCTGATCTCATCGGGGTGGGCCTGGCTAACCGGCAGTTTCACTTCCTGACCTTCGAGGCCAGTCGCATGGCGCGCACCAAGCGGATCGTCACCCAGCTGTGGAACACCGCTGACGCATATCGCCCGATGTATGCGCACCTGATGGACCTGGACCAGGTCAACAGTGAGCACGTGCTGCTGGTCGATGCGATGGCGGCACGCGATGTCGATCGGGTGGTCGCGTTGAACCACCAGCACCGCAGTCATGCCATCGAACACCTGCACACCGTCTTCGGCAATCAGGACCCGGGAGCGTGACGGTCGGGGAACGCTTGGCTTCGTTGGGGATCGAGCTGCCTGCACCGGCGCGGCCGAAGGGAGCCTATTTTCCGAGCCGCCGGCATGGAGACCAGCTGTGGGTTTCGGGAACCACCGCGCGTCGTCCCGACGATCGGGGTGCGGTGGGTGTGGTCGGCGCTGACGTCACCGCTGAGCAGGCGGCAGCCCAGGCGCGGCTGGCTGCCCTCAATCTCGTGGCAGCGTTGGATGCCGCCGTCGGCCTGGATTCGGTCACCGCACTGGTGCATCTGCGTGGATACGTCCGCGCCACTTCGGATTTCGATTCCCATCCCGGGGTGATCGACGGAGCGTCGGAGCTGTTGCTCGAGGTATTCGGAGAAGAGTGCGGGGCGCACGCCCGCACCGCGATCGGGGTGGCGTCCTTGCCTGGTGGCGCGTGCGTGGAACTCGAACTCGTCGCAGCCGTGCGCGACTGATCAGGACCGTCGCGCGGCGGTGCGTCCGATCGCAAGGCCGAGCGCGATCCCGGCCAAGGTGGTCAACAGGATCGAACACCAGTCGTTTTCGGTGAACCCTGCCTGTCGTCGGGTCGGGATCACTTCGACGACCGCGCTCTGGGTGCCGTCTGACCCCACAATCATCGTGTTGAGCTTGCGGACGAACTGCCCGATGATGCGATTGCTGACCTGAGAGATGACTCCGCTGCCGAACTGGGCGATGCGGCCGCCTAGTTCGAGGTCGGTACGTACCGTGACTTCGGTGTGGTCGCCCCGTTCGCAGGCCGACATGGTGACTGTGGCTTCCGCCGAGCCGTTCCCTTTCCGGTCGCGGGCCTGGCCATGGACCGCCATCTCGTGCGTGCCGTCGTCGCGACGGATCACCGTCGCGGTGCCGGCGAGGGTGAGTCCGACCGGGCCCACTTTGATGGCGACGTTGGCGCGGTAGTCGTCACCGTCGTGGCTTTCCAGCGTCGCGCCAGGGATGCACTCGACCACGCGGGGCACGTCCGTCAGTGCCGCCCAGGCGATGTCGAGCGGGGCATCGACGGAGAACTCGTTGACTAGCTGCATGGCGGTTTCCGTCTCCTCGATCGCGTGCTGCGGTTGTGCGTCCCGAAGGCCCGCCCTACGATTGGATACGATATCCAACGTCGCCCAGGAGGTCGATAGTGCTGAGTAAGGGAGTCGGTCTGTTTCCGACCGAACCGGTGGGCACGATGTGTGAATACGTGCGGTTGAGCGAATCGCTCGGTTACGACAACGTCTGGTTCGGGGATTCGCAGAACATCTGGCGGGAGTCCTCCACCGTCATGGGAGCCGCAGCCGTCGGAACCGAACGCATCATCTTCGGCACCGGCGTCACCAATGCGGTGACCCGGCATCAATCCCTGCTGGCGTCCACGTGGGCGACCCTGGCCGAATACACCGGTGGCCGGGTGGCGCTGGGCATCGGTACCGGCGACTCGTCTTTGCGGACAATGGGTCTCAAGCCGCTCAAGCTGGCTGAGCTCGAAGAGTCGATCCGCGAGCTGCGCGCGTTGTTCAGGGGCGAGAAGGTGGCGGAGCCGACCAGCGGCTCCGAGTATCACCTCAACTATCTCACTGGTCCGATGGACATTCCGATCTACATCGCCGCCTCCGCCCCGAAGATCCTGCGGATGTCCGGACGCATCGCCGACGGTGTCATCGTGCTCGTCGGCACTGCACCGCACTTCATCGAGGCGGCGTTGCAGACGATCGAAGCCGGCGCCGCCGAGAGTGGCCGTTCCCTCGATGACATCCACGTGGTGCTGTGGACCCCGACGGCCATCGACGAAGATCGGACCAAGGCGCGGGATCTGGTGCGCGCGCACGTGTCCCGCGTGGCGATCAGGCCGCTCCCGGCCAAGGTGGATCCCGCCTTGGAGAAGGTGATCGATCGGATCCGAGACTCCTACGACTATTACCAGCACATGAATCCCGAGGCCTCGCACGCCGACCTGGTGCCCGACGAGCTGGTCGACCTGTTTGCGCTCGCCGGGACACCTGACGAATGCGCGCAGCGCCTCAAGGAGATCGAATCGCTTGGCGTCGACCAAGTGTCGATCGTGCCGTTCGTGCGACCCGGGGAGAGCCGGGCGCCCACCATCCGTACCTTCGCGCGCATCGTCGACGGCCGTGGCTGAGGGGCCTCACGGGGAGTTTCCCGCACCCGGTAGCGCGGTGCCGGGTGCCCCGCCCCCGCTGAGGAGGAATCTCACTGCGGCTGACGGCGTTTCGGTTGTGGCGGTCGGGGCCGGGGAACCGGGTGTCCCGAGCGCGGCACCCCTTCGGGTACCCGCCGCGCCGAGGTCGAGGTTCACCACGGCTGCGGCACTGATCGGTGTGGCGGTCGGACTGGAGCTGTCTCGGCTGTGGATGGGTGGCGGTGCTTCCCGCATTGGACCAAAATGTTGACCTATTGGACAAAAACATTGACCTAGATCACAGTAATTCGTATAGTGTATCCAATATTCAACCCGTCTCGGAGGTTTGCGTCCATGGCCTGGTTTCGTAAAGTGTTCGCCGCGGCGGGTACCGCGGTAGCACTCGTCGCGGCAGCAACCGCCTGTGCCGACGAATCGACAGGCCCGGAAAGTGGCGGTGCCGATACGCTGAGCATCTCGGCGACCGGCGTCGACAGTTTGCCGTTCATGGCGATACTGCAGGTCGGAATCGACAAGGGCTGGTTCAAAGAGCAGGGTGTCAACGTCGATCTTTATTCCGGTGGTGGCGGCGGCAACACTCTGCGTGTGGTCACCAGCGGCGACGCGGATATGGCGATCGCCGGCAACAGTTCGGTGATTCTCGCGGCGCAGCAACCGAATTCGAACCTCAAGGTGGTTGCGCCCTGGTTCCAGGTCAACGACTTCTCGTGGATCTCGCCACCGGGCCGGAAACTGGAGAACGCCACCCTCGGGTTCAGTTCTGCGGGCTCGTCCACCGAGCTGATCGTCAAGGGCCTGGAGCGCAAGCTCGGGGTCAAGTCGCAAGCGGTGGGACCGATGGGTGACAACTGGACCGCTGCGAAGGCCGGTCAGATCACCGCGGGTTGGGCCATGCAGCCGTTCATCGCCGACAAGCAGGCTTCCGATCACGCCGAGGTGCTCGTCGATTCCAGGGACGTGGTGGGCGACCTACCCGCCGACCTGGTCGCGGTGAATGCCGAATACGCTCAACGGAATCCCGATAAGGTGCGCGCGTTCTTCACCGTCGCCGATCGACTGAACGACTGGCTGGTGGCCAACCCCGGTGAGGCGGCCGATGAGATCGCCCCCCTGGTCGGAGTGTCGCCCGAAGTGATGAGGGCAGCGTTCGCCGGTAATCCCGATCTTGCCAAGGGCTATTCCCTGAAAGTCGACGCGGAGGGGCTGAAGAATCTTTCCGAGCTGATGGTCGGTGCCGGGCAGATCCCGGAGCAGATCGATTGGGCCGCAACGCTTGATCAGCAGTACCTGCCCGACGACGCGCAGACCGACATCTGAGCTGACCAGGGCCAGTGCCCCCGAAAGGCGTATCAATGGATCGTGACGGTATCCGGATCGACAACGTCTCCGTGGTCTTCGACACCCCGGCCGGCAAGGTGACAGCGGTAACCGACATCAAACAGCACGTGCCGCATGCCAGTTTCGTGTCCATCGTCGGACCGAGCGGGTGCGGAAAGTCGACCCTGCTGGCCGTGATCTCCGGTCTGCAGGAGTCATCAACCGGATTGGTGCGCGTCGCCGGAAGGCCCGTCACGGGCCCTGACCCGTCAATCGGTGTGGTGTTTCAGGAAGATTCCACGCTGCCGTGGCGCACGGTCGAAGAGAACGTGGCATTCGCGATGGAGATGATCGGGACCGACAAGGCCGATCGCCGTCGACGGGCGAACGAGGCGATCGAACTGGTCGGACTCGGCGGCTTCGAAAAATCCTATCCCTCCATGCTTTCCGGAGGCATGCGGCAGCGGGTCGCGCTCGCGCGGACCTTGGCGGTTCAGCCGGAAGTGGTGCTGATGGACGAGCCGTTCGCGGCGCTCGACCAGCAGACCCGGCTGTTTCTCGGTGCCGAGGTACGGCAGATCTGGGCGAGAACCAAACAGACCATCGTGTTCGTCACCCATGATATTTCCGAGGCGATTCTGCTCTCCCAACAGGTTTGGGTGATGTCGTACCGGCCTGGATCGATCATCGATGTCGTTGACATCGACCTACCCGCCGAGCGTGACGCGAGCATGGTCTCCACCCCGCGATTCAACGAACTCCAGAACCGGATCTGGACGTCACTGCAAGCCGAATCCATGCGCGGGTTCAGACAGCAGGAAGCCCAGAAGAAGGTGGCTACGTGACGACGTCTTATGTCGCACAGGATGACCTGCCCACCGAGGCCATGAGTACCCACGCGGGCCGCCCGGAGCCCCAGCGGCGCAAGGTCCGGTTGGGCAGCTCGGCGATCAGTCTGGTCTCGACACTCGCGCTCATCGTCGGCTTCCTACTGATCGCCGAGTTGGGAGCCCGGACGGGGCTGTGGAGTGACCGCATTCTGCCCGCGCCTTCGGTGATTCTGTCCGAGCTCGGCAGCCTCCTCGGCGAAGCGCAGTTCTGGAAGGACGCGGCCCGGACGGGTATCGAGGTGGCGTTCTCGATTCTGTTCGGCAGTTTACTGGGTTTCGCGGCCGGCCTGACCTTCTGGAAGCTGCCTGCCGTCGGGCGCATCTTCGAGCCGTACCTGGTGTCGTTCTATGCGGTGCCGCTCGTGCTGTTCTATCCCGTGATGATCGTGATCGTCGGGATCAACGCGACGTCGGTGATCATCCTGGCGACCATCATGGCGGCCATTCCGATGGCGCTGAACACGGCGGTCGGGCTCAACACGATGCCGCCGGTGTACATGAAACTGGCCCGCTCACTGAAGGCTTCGCCCCGCCAGACCCTTTTCGCGATCGCCATCCCGGCGGCCGGCCCGTACATCGTGGCGGGCCTGCGCCTGGCCGTCGTCTACGCGCTGATCGGAACCATCGCGATGGAGTTCACCACCGCGCAGGCCGGCCTGGGCTACCGGATCCGGTACCTCTACGAGATTTTCAACAACAACGAGATGTTCGCCTACATCGCGGTCGTGCTGGTGCTGTCCTGCATCCTCACGGCGCTGCTGGCCGCGGTGGAACGCATTCTGCTGCGCGGGAGGAACCGATGACCTCGACCCTGCAGTCACCTGCCGGACACCATGCGGTGCCCGCGCCGCGAACCATGCCGCAGCGACTCCGCGCCGTCCTCGGCAACCAGGCCGTCGGGGCGACCCTGCTGGCACTCGTGGTGGTCGTCGTCTGGGAGATCTTCTCGGCGTTGACGTTTGTCATTCCCTCACCGGTGGAGACCTTCCGGGTACTCGTCCACAATCTTGCCGATCCCGGGTATCTGTTCGATCTGCAGGTCACAGCACAGTCGGTGTTCCTGGCGTTCGTGATAGGCACGGCAATCGGTGGGGCGCTGGGGCTCGTGCTCGGTCTGTCTCAGCGGTTGCGCGTGATGTTCGAGCCGATGCTGATAGTTCTGAACGGAATTCCGAAGATCGTGCTGTACCCGGTACTGCTGCCGATCTTCAGCCTTTCTGGCTCCAAGATCGTCATGGGGGTGCTGTTCGCACTGTTTCCGGTATTGATCAACGTGACCACCGGCGTGCGGGAAATCCCGCGGGTGTACTGGAAACTGGCCCGGTCGGTGCGGGCCAACGGCTGGCAGACCTTGGTGCACATCATCATTCCGGCGATCCGGCGGCCGCTGTTGACCGGAATCCGGCTGGCGGTGAGCCTCGCGGTGGTCGGCGTGGTGCTGTCGGAGTTCTTCGCGACCAGACGAGGTCTCGGCCGGGTGGTACTGCAGGCCTACAGTCACGGCGACTACCCGTCCATGGTGGCCACCATCATGTTGCTGATCACCATCTCGTTCGGTATCTCGATCGCGCTCTGGCAGTGGGAGAAACGACTTCATTGACCGCGAACTCATCGGCGCCGGGGCACATCGGTAGCTCGGTCCGGCGTCGCGAAGACGAGCGCCTACTCGGCGGTCACGGTCAGTTCGTGGCCGACTGTGCGGCGGGTGCGCACCACGTCGTGTTCCTGCGGTCGGCCCAACCGCACGCGAGGATCATCCGACTCGACGTGTCGGTGGCCGAGCAGATGCCGGGCGTGATCGGTGTCTACACCGCCGATGACCTGGGTCTGTGTGGTGTCCCCATCCCTTCACTGACCACTCCCGATCCGGACTTCACCGCAGCCACGTCGTGTGTGTTGGCCGAGCAGCGGCTGCCGATCCTGGCTCACGACCGCGTGCACTACGCCGGACAACCGGTGGCGGTCGTGGTCGCCGAGGATCGCTATCGGGCCGAAGACGCTCTGGAGGCCGTCGAGGTCGACTATGAGCCGCTGCCGGTGGTAACCGATCCGTTCAGCGCTCTCGATGCCGACTGTCCGCCGCTGTTCGAGCACCTCGACAGCAACGAGGCGGCCCGATTGCACTATTCGTTCGGCGATGTCGAGAGCGGGTTCGCCTCGGCCGCAACGGTGGTCAGCGGTACCTACCGGATGAACCGGCACGGTGCGGTCCCACTGGAATGCCGAGGCGTGCTGGCGCAGTTCGACTCTCGGCGGCAGCGGGTGGAGGTGACCACCTCGACTCAGGTTCCGCACATGGTGCGCAACGCGATCTGTGCGGTAACCGGCTGGTCACGCCAGGATGTCAAGGTCGCGGTTCCCGACGTGGGCGGTGGCTTCGGTACGAAGGCCAACGTGTACGGCGAAGAGGTCCTGCTGGCACTGTTGGCCCGGCACACCGGCCAGCGGTTGATCTGGATCGAGGATCGCCAGGAACATCTGCTGGCCAGCGCGCAGGGCCGCGATCAGGTGCACCGCACCAGGCTTGCCGTCGATCGCGACGGCCACATCCTGGCCTGGGTAGACGATTTCGTCGTCGATATCGGGGCCGGAAGCCTCTGGGTGGCCGGCATCATCGCCAACACCGCGATCCACCTCCTCGGCCCGTATCGGATACCGGCCGCACAGATCTCCGGTCGCGCTGCACTGACCAACAAGACGTTGGTCGCCCAGTATCGCGGTGCCGGCCGGCCCGAGGCGACGTTCGCTCTGGAGCGCAGCCTCGACGCCGCAGCCCGCGAGATCGGCCTGAGTACCGACGAGATCCGGCGGCGCAACCTCCTGACCAATGCCGACATGCCTTACCCCAGGCCGATTCCCTACCGTGACGGTGTGCCCATCCGGTACGACGGTCACGACTATCGGGCCTGTCTCGAATCGGTGCTCGACGCGCTGCCGCGGAGCGAATCGGCCGCCTGCGCAGTCGAGTTCCCGCAGTACCACATCGGGTACGGCCTGTCGTCCTATCTGGAGGCCACTGGCCGTGGGCCGCACGAGACCGCGCGGATACGCCTGCTGCCCGACGGCCAGTTCGAGGTCACCGCTGGAGCGGCGTCGGCCGGTCAGGGGCATGAGACGGTGTTCGCGCAGGTTGCCGCCGAGGCTTTGGCGGTGCCGTTCGACCGGGTCCATTACGTGCCGGGGGACACCGAGCGGCTGCCCGACGGCGTGGGTACCTTCGCCAGCCGTTCGGCGATTCTCGCAGGCTCAGCGGTACACAAAGCCGCCTGCACCCTGATTGAGCTGGCCACCGAGCGGATCGCAGTCCTGTCGAACGCACAACGCGGCGACGTCCAATACGTCGGTGGGCGGTTTCACGTCGCCAGGGACTATTCGATCGACTGGGTGGAGCTCGCCAGGGCGGCCGCGGTGGGCGGCGAGCAGGAGAGCAGCGGTGCTCTCGATGTCACTGCGGTACATCGGGTTTCGACGGTGACCTGGACGATGGGTGTGCACGCTGCGATCGTCGGCGTGCATCGGCGGACCGGAATCATCAAGGTGTTGCGGTATGCGGTGTCGCACGAGGGCGGTCGTGAGATCAATCCGAGAATCGTCGAAGGACAGATCATCGGCGGTGTCGCTCAGGGGGTCGGTGGGGCGCTGTTCGAGCAATGGAAGTACTCGGAAACCGGTCAGCCGCAATCGACCACGTTTGCCGCCTACCACCTGCCGTTGACGACGGACATGCCGATGGTGCGGGTACGGCATCTGTATGCCGACACCCCGGCGAACCCGATCGGGGTTCGCGGGGCGGGGGAGAGCGGGACCATCGCCGTGTACGCCGTGCTCGCCGGGGCCGTCGACGATGCACTCGGTCGACGGATCGAGATCGACAGCACGCCGATCTGTACGGCACAACTGTTCCGAGCCCTTGACCGGCAGGCATCGTGAAGCCCGCGTCCTTTCATTACCTCCGGCCGGATTCGGTCGGCGAGGCCCTCGAGCAGTTGGCGAGTTATCCAGACGCCAAACTGATGGCCGGCGGACAGTCGCTGATGGCGCTGATGAACCTTCGGTTGGCGCGACCGAGCGTGATCATCGACATCGGCCGCCTCGATGAACTCCGGCGGGTTTTCGACGACACCGACGATCTGATCCTCGGCGCCTTGGTGACTCATCGCACCGTGGAGGTCGATCCGTTGATCGCCGCTCGCGCGCCGCTGCTGGCGACCGCTGCCGGCCAGATCGGACACATCGGGATCCGTAACCGAGGAACTCTCGGCGGTTCGGTGGCTCACGCCGATCCGGCGGCCGAAATGCCGTTGGCCACCTTGGTGCTCGGCGCGACATTTCACACCGAGTCCGCGCGCGGCGGCCGTCGCGCTGTCGCGGCCGAGGACATGTTCGTGTCGTTCTACACCAACGCGCTCGAACCGGACGAGATGGTCACGTGGGTTTCGATCCCCGCCATAGGCCGGGATCAGGGCTGGGGATTCGTCGAATATGCCCGGCAACATGGTGATTACGGGCTGGCCGGTGCCGGTTGCCTGCTGAGCGTCGACAGTGCGGGCCGGGTCGCGTCGTTGCGCGCCGGTGCTCTCAGCGCCGCGGACCGGCCACTGTTGTTCACCGGCGACGAGGTGGTCGGTGAACGTCCCTCGGCGCGATTGTGGCGAGGTCTGGCACAGCGTTGGGCGGCTACCGCCGAACCGTCGTCCGATGATCCCGACTACTCGCGGCGGTTGTGCGGCGAGGCTTTGGCGCAAGCGCTCACCGAAGCTCAGCGGCGCATCGAAGAGGGACAGGAGACCTTCCATGCGGGCAATTGAGACGCTGGCTACCGATACGTCGCAGCCGCCGGCGGGTGTGCCGATATCAGCTGTGGTCAACGGCAGGTCGATACAGCGCACGGTGGCGCCCCGATTGACGCTGGCCGATTTTCTGCGGGACGAACTGGGCCTGACCGGAACACACCTGGGTTGCGAGCACGGGGTATGCGGCGCTTGTTCGGTATTCCTCGATGGTCGCAGCGTGCGCACCTGCCTCATGCTGGCGGTGCAGATCGACGGGATGCGGGTGACGACGGTCGAGGGTCTCGAGGAGTTCGAGGAGACCAGAAGGCTGCGCCAGGCGTTTTCCGAGCGAGGGGGCCTGCAGTGCGGGTTCTGTACTCCGGGATTCCTCGTCACTGCCGTCGAGCTGTTGCGTGATCCCGATACCGAGAAGCCGCTGACCGAGGATTCGGTGCGAGAGGCGTTGTCAGGCAATATCTGCCGTTGCACCGGCTACCAAGGCATCGTGCAGGCGGTGCTGGACGCCGCCGGTCAATCCGGGTGATGGCGTCGCGCGCGGGGCCTGCCGACAGCCTTGTGAACGTAGGCCGGCTCCGCACTCCGGAGCTGCTGCGTCCCGTGGGCAGTAGCCGGTGGGGGATGGGTGCGGCGCTCGCCGTCGGGCTGGGTGTGATCCTTTGTGGCACAGCTCTGTTGGGCCGGGCCGAGTGGGGGTCGGCGATCGGGCTGGGCTTCGTGCTGACCGCCGTTCCCGAGATACCCACCGCCTGGCGCCCGGCCCTGCACACCATGGCTGTGCGAGCCGCTACGGTGATGGCCGCCGGAGCGCTCGTCGTCAGCATGCACAACGCCGTGGTACTCGCGGCGCTCACCGTCGCGGCGTCGATCGCGGGCGCACTCGTGCCAGGGGTCGGTGCCACGGCGGGCCTCGCGGTGGTTCTGATATCGCTCGACCTGGATGCCGACGCCACGGGTCCGACCGCGCTGTGGCCGTATCTCGTCGGCATCGTCATCGTGTTCGTCGGCTGGATGGTGTGGTTCGCGGTATCCCGGCTGCGGCACCGCGGCGAGGATGAGCCGACCTCGGCGAGCGGCCCGGCCGGGGTGGCTCATGCGGTTCGCGTAGGCGTCGCCGTGGGGCTGGCCGTCTTGCTGGCGACACTGCTGCCCGCCGGGATGGTGGGCGGCCATTGGTTGGTCACCAGCGTGCTGTTGACCATTCAGCCGAGCCAGTCCCAGACCGGCCAGCGCTTGGCCCAGCGGCTTTCGGGCAACGCAGTCGGTGCGGTGATCGCCGCAGCTCTGCTGGGGGCACATCCACCGGCGCCGGTGGTGATCGGACTGACCGTGGTGCTGTTCCTGCTCGCGATGGCGCTGCGGCCTGTCAACTACACGTGGTGGGCGATCACCGGTCCTCCCGTGCTGCTGGTGATCAGTGAATACCCGGAATTGTTCCCCTGGTACGAGGGCGTGGTGCGGCTGGCGATGAATATCGCGGGCGCGTTGATCGTGTTGCTGGTCGTGTTCGTGGCGCCGTTGGTGGCACCGATGTGGTTGCGGCAGCGGTGAATACCAACAGGGCTGAATCGGCGGGCACCGCAGTCGTGTCGCCGACGGTTGCGCTATGCCGATTACGCAACATCGGATAGTGTATACAAAATCCAACCGTGGGAGGACCTGTGACCACACTGCTCGTCGAGGACATCGGCCTGCTGGTGTCCGGCGATGCCTCGTCGCCACCCCAGCGTGACACCACGCTGCTGATCGAGGACGGATACGTCGCAGGCATCGGGGTCGACCACCACGATCCCGACCACGTGCTGTCCGCCGGCGGGTTGACCGTCGTACCCGGACTCGTCGACGGGCACGTGCACCCGACGTTCGGCGAGTGGACGCCGGCACAGAACTCGATCGGTTGGATCGGCAACTATCTCCAGGGCGGGACCACCTCGATGGTGTCCGCGGGCGAACTGCACATCCCCGGCTTGGATTTCGGCGCGCTGACGCCGGAACTCGTACTGAGCATCGCGATCACGTCCAAGCACACCACCGGGCGTGCGCGCCCTTCGGGCGTGAAGGTCAACGCGGGCACGGTGCTGCTGGTGCCGGGTATGACAGAGGAGCACTTCGACCGGGCGCACTGCGAAGGCATCGACCAACTCAAGTTCATCTTCTACGACTGGAGCCGGCTGGGCGACGGCGAAGCGCAGCGCTACGTCCAATGGGCCCATGAACGCGGCATGACCGTCAAGATGCACTCAGGCGGGGTGTCGCGGTCCGGGTCGAGCCGGGTGGCCGGACGTGACGTCGTGGTAGCGGTCAAGCCGGACATCGTGGGTCATATCTCGGGTGGCCCGATCCCACCCCCTGACGACGACATCGTGGCGATCATCGCCGATCTGCCCTCGGCGCACGTCGAGGTGTGCAGCTCCATGAACTACCGCGCGACCAAACTGGTCGTCGACCAACTGTCCGCGCGCGACGAACTCGGCAGGCTCACGCTCGGCACCGATACACCCGGCGGCACCGGCGTGATCCCTCGAGGAATGCTGCGCAACATCTGCTTTCTGGCCTCGGTCTGCGGCGTCGACCCGGCCCGCGCGGTTGCGGCGGCCACCGGCCAGACCGCGCGGGCACACGGCCTGGACACCGGGGTGCTCGCGGAAGGGCGACCTGCCGACCTGCTGGTCCTCGGACCGGTCACCGGATCGACCGCCGACGACGCCCTGGACTGCTTTGCCTTCGGTGACCTACCGGGCATCGCGACCGTGCTGGTCGACGGTATGCCACTGGTGAAGACACGCAGTGAACAGACCCCGCCTCCGAGCCGCGCGGTCAAATGGCGCGGCGAGCCGGCGCCGGCCGCGCATTCCACGGAGCGCCGCATCGGGTGCTGCTGAACCGACCACCAACCACCAGGAGTCCAGAAATATGGTTGAAGCTGCTGTGGCCCCGCGCAGTTCCGGAACCGTCGACGCCGACCCGATGTTCGGTATCGATGCGCTGCTCTCGGCCGAAGAACGCGAGATTCGCGACACCGTGCGATCGGTCGTCCAGCGGAGTATCAGCCCGCACGTCGCGAGTTGGTATGAGAGCGGCGAGCTCCCGGCCCGTGAGTTGGCGCGCGAGCTCGGCGAACTCGGGTTGCTCGGCATGCACCTGCAGGGTTACGGATGCGCGGGCACCAGCGCGGTGGCCTACGGGTTGGCCTGCCTGGAGCTGGAAGCCGGTGACTCCGGGATCCGGTCGCTGGTCAGCGTGCAGGGATCGCTGGCCATGTTCGCCATTCACACATTCGGCAGCGAGGAGCAGAAGCAGCGGTGGCTCCCGGCGATGTCCGCCGGTCGCACGATCGGGTGCTTCGGCCTCACCGAACCCGACCACGGGTCCAACCCGGCCGGGATGCGAACCCGGGCTATCCGGTCCGGCGACGACTGGGTGTTGACCGGCACCAAGATGTGGATCACCAACGGATCGGTGGCCGATGTGGCCGTCATCTGGGCGCGCACCGACGAGGGCGTCCGCGGCTTCGTCGTACCCACGGACACAACGGGTTTCGCCGCCAACACGATCAAGTCGAAGATGTCGCTGCGGGCGTCGGTGACCAGCGAGTTGGTACTCGACGGTGTCCGGCTGCCCGACAGCGCGCGGCTCCCCGGAGCGACCAGTCTCGGCGCGCCGCTGCGCTGTCTGAACGAGGCGCGGTTCGGCATCGTTTTCGGTGCCCTCGGTGCGGCGCGGGACTGCCTGCAGACCGCACTGGAGTATGCGCGGTCACGTGAACAGTTCGGCCGGCCGATCGGCGGCTTCCAGCTCACGCAGCAGAAGCTCGCGGACATGACGCTGGAGTACGGAAAGGGTGTGTTGCTCGCACTGCACCTCGGCAGGCGTAAGGACGCCGGCGATCTGGTTCCGGATCAAGTCAGCCTCGGCAAGCTCAACAATGTCCGGGAAGCCCTGGAGATCGCCCGCACCGCGCGCACCATCCTGGGCGCCAGCGGTATCAGTGCCGAATATCCGGTGATGCGGCACGCCAACAACCTGGAATCGGTGTTGACCTACGAAGGCACCAGCGAAATGCATAGTCTGATCATCGGGCAGGCGCTCACCGGAATTCCGGCGTTCCGCTGATCGTCCGCCCGCCGCGAGCTCAGGAGGCCAGGTGGCCAGTTCTCACCACGAAGCCATCGACGAATACTTCTGCACCACCGTTTCGGAGTTCACTGGACCCGGCGACCAACCGTGGCCCGACGGATCGGCGTTGACCGAACGGATTGCATTGGCCCTCTTCGACGCCCAGCTGGGCAGTCGCCACCTCGACCTGGCCGCGCGCTGGTTGCGGGCACAGGGCAAAGGCTTCTACACGATCGGATCATCCGGACACGAGGGCAACGCGGCGGTCGCCGCGGCGCTGCGCGCAGACGATCCAGCACTGCTGCATTACCGTTCCGGAGGTTTCTACCTGGCCCGTGCTGCTCAGGTGGCCGGCAGCGATCCTGTGCGCGATGTGCTGCTGGGCCTGGTCGCTGCCACTGACGAGCCGATTTCCGGCGGGCGGCACAAGGTGTTCGGCCGCCACGACCTGAACATCATTCCGCAGACTTCGACGATCGCCTCGCACCTACCGCGGGCGGTGGGGGTCGCCTTTTCGATCGCCCGGGCCCGCAAACTCGATGTCGCCTGTCCGTGGCCCGACGATGCGGTCACGGTGTGCAGCTTCGGTGACGCATCAGCCAACCACTCCACGGCCGTGGGCGCGATCAATGCCGCACTGCACGCCTCCTACCAGGGACTGCCCATGCCGCTGCTGTTCGTCTGTGAAGACAACGGCATCGGGATCAGTACCAAGACGCCGCGCGGGTGGGTGGCCCGGACTTATGCCCACCACGACGGACTCAAGTATTTCGCCGCCGACGGCTGCGATCTGTTCACGGCGTTCGACACCGCACTGGCCGCCGCACAGTGGGTGCGCAACCATCGCAAACCCGCCTTCCTGCATCTCGGCACGGTTCGGCTGATGGGCCATGCCGGCTCCGACTACGAGCCGGCCTATCGCAGGCCCGATGAAATCCTGGCCGACTTCGACCGAGATCCGGTGCTCAATACCGCGAGAATCCTTGTGGCACACGGTGTACTAACCGCCAGCGACGCCGTCGAGCGATACGAGGCCAAACGGACCGAGGTGATCGCGCTGGCAGGGGAGCTCAGCGCCTGCTCACAGCTCGACAGCGCGCCGGCGGTGATGAAACCGCTGCGCGATACGTTCGACGAGGCCCGGGCGGTCTCGGTGGCCGGCCCGGCAGAACCGGGCGGCGCGCCGCTGACCCTGGCGCTGGCCATCAACCGAGCCCTCAAGGACGTGCTGCGAGCGCACCCGGAGGCGATCGCATTCGGAGAGGACATCGCCCGCAAAGGCGGCGTCTATGGCGTCACCCGGGGCCTGCAGAACACCGCCGGACCCGCCCGCGTGTTCGACACCCTGCTCGACGAACAAACGATTCTCGGCCTGGCCCTGGGGGCCGGGCTATCGGGCCTGCTGCCGATCCCGGAGATCCAGTACCTGGCCTATCTGCACAACGCGGCCGACCAGATCCGCGGTGAGGGAGCCACGCTGCAGTTCTTCTCCAACCGCCAGTACCGGAATCCGATGGTGGTGCGGATCGCGGGCTACGGCTACCAGAAGGGATTCGGCGGCCACTTCCACAACGACGACTCGATCGCTGCGATCCGCGACATCCCCGGGGTGGTGATCGCATCGCCGGCCCGGCCCGACGATGCGGCAGCGATGTTGCACACCTGCGTCGCCGCGGCGAAAACCGCTGGTGCCGTGTGCGTTTACCTCGAACCGATCGCCCTGTACCACACCAGGGACCTGCACGCCGATGGCGATCAGGAATGGTTGGCGCCCTATCCGGCCGAGCCGGTGCGCATCGGTGCGGCCCGCACCTACGGTGCCGGCGCCGACCTGACCATCCTGACGTTCGGCAACGGATTGTGGATGAGCCTGCGGGTGGCCCGTCGCCTGGAGCAGGCCGGGATCGCCGCGCGGGTGGTCGACCTGCGCTGGCTGTCGCCGCTGCCGGTCGAGGACATGCTGCGCGAGGCGGACGCGACCGGCCGGGTGCTCATCGTCGACGAGACCCGCCGCACCGGAGGCGTGGGGGAAGGCGTGCTGGCCGAACTCATCGATCACGGCTTCACCGGCAGCGTGCAGCGCGTGGCCAGTGCCGACAGCTTCATCCCGCTGGGCGACGCCGCGCTGCAGGTGCTGTTGTCCGAGGACACCATCGAGGCCGCCGCAGTGAAACTGGTCGGCGCACGATAGCTTGACTGGCATGGCCGAATCTGTGACGCCGGATCCGACCCGTCCGCTGGCCGGGGTGCGCATCATCGAGATCTCCAGCTTCGTCGCCGTGCCGCTGGCGGGCATGACCCTGGCCCAGTTGGGGGCCGAGGTGGTGCGGGTGGATCCCATCGGGGGTGCTGCCGACTATCACCGCTGGCCGCTCACCGACGGCGGTGACAGCATCTACTGGGCCGGGCTGAACAAGGGCAAGCGCTCGCTGGCCGCCGATATGCGCTCACCCGAGGGGCAGCAGCTGGTACAGCAGCTGATCGCCGAGGCCGGCGTGCTCATCACGAATGTGGCCGGGCGGCAGTGGCATTCGTACGACGTACTGTCCGCGCTGCGTCCCGACCTGATCCATGTCGAGGTGTCTGGGCGCGCCGACGGTGGCACCGGGGTGGATTACACGGTCAACGCCGGCCTGGGCTTCCCGATGGTGACCGGGCCCGCGCAGTTGGCCACGCCGGTCAACCATGTGCTTCCGGCCTGGGATGTCAGCTGCGGGCTGTACGTGGCGCTGGCAGTCAGTGCCGCACTGCGCCATCGGGATTCCACCGGTGAGGGCGCACGGATCAGTATTCCCCTGGAGAACGTCGCACTCGCCACGGCGGGCAATCTCGGGTTCCTGACCGAGGTGATGATCAACGGCACCGGCCGAGAACGGCTCGGCAATACCCTGTACGGCACCTACGGGCAGAACTTCACCAGCAGCGACGGCGTCGGCTTCATGCTCGTGGCGCTCACCGGCCGGCATTTCCGCGATCTCACCGAAGTCACCGGGACCACCAAAGCCGTTGCCGCCCTTGCGGAGGCGTTCGGTGCCGACTTCAGCGACGAAGGTCAGCGCTACACCCACCGCGACGCGCTGACCGGACTGTTCACCCTCTGGTTCAGCGAGCACACCGCCGAGGAGATCAGCACAGCGCTCTCGGGAACATCGGTGCTCTGGGAGCGGTACCGCAGCTTCGCCGAGGTCGCCGTCAACGAGCGGGTCGTCGCCAACCCGCTGTTCACCCCGCTGGAGCAACCCCGTATCGGGACCTACCTGGCGCCGGGCCTGCCCGTGTCGATCGGTGGGATGTATCCGCCCGCCGTCCCCGCGCCCGCGCTCGGGGACGACACCACCGCCGTGCTGGCCGAACACCTCGGGCTCGGTGCCGACCAGATCGTGGCACTGACCGAATCCGGCACCGTCGCAACGGGTACCGACAAGCGGTGAGCACCCTGCTGAGGCTGTTGGACGTCGGGGCCGATGCTGCCGCCGACGGGGAGGTCTTCACGGGGCAGGCCAGCGGTCCTGCCGGTAAGCGGGCCTACGGCGGTCTGATGGCCGCGCAGAGCCTGGCGGCCGCCTGCCGGACGGTGGGCGATGACCGGGCTCCGACCAACATGCACCTGCAGTTCCTGCGCGGCGGGGACGCCGGGGAAGCCGCCGAGTATCGCGTGCAGCACGTGTACGACGGGCGCACCGCCTCGGCCCGGCGCGTCGAATCCTACGAGCATGGCCGCATGCTGACAACGGCGACGGTGTCGTTCGCGACGGCGCTGGCCGGGCCCGTGCACGGGTTGAGTGCGATGCCGCACGATCCTGAGGTGCTGCCGTGCACCGGCCCGCCCGGCCCGGCGCCGTCCCTGCCGCTCGACGAGTTCGACATCCGTATCGCCGACGAAGGGGAGGGCGACGAGTTCGTGCGCCGGATGTGGTGGCGGGTCACCACCGGCCTGCCCGAGGATCCGTTGGTGCACACGCTCATCGCGGTCTACATCACCGACCTGTACGGGATCGATCCGGCGTTGGCCGTGCACGGGCACAGTATGCGTTCGCGCAGTCACCGCAGTGGCACGACCGATTCGTCGATCTGGTTTCACCGTCCGGTGCGTGCCGGGGAGTGGAATCTGCTGGAGTCGCGCTCACCGGCCGCGGCGCGGGGCCGCGGCCTGATCACGTCACGCCTGCTGCGCGCCGACGGTGCGGTCGCCGCCACCTTGGTGCAGGAGGGGTTGGTCGCCGAGCGCCTGGCGGACTGAGTCTTCTATGGCTCCGTTGCCAAACAGTTGTCGGGACTTCAGTCGTTGAGATGGCGTACACCGTGGAGAACTTTCGACGTAGTGCGGTGCGATTAAGGTCTTGGTGATCACCACCAGCACCATCAGGATGCCTATGGTGGCGAACCCGGACACGACGGTGGTGCTCAGCGGGGTGCGCTCGCCTGGCTGGCGATGATCAGTGCGACGAACCCGCCCAGCACGGCCCAGATGAGTGTGCCGAGCGCCATCACGATCGCCTGACCGATCAGGGCGGGATCGTTGGGACGGCATAGCTGAGGTTTATCACTACCAGCCCTTGCAGCAGAATCGTAATGAGAAACCACGCCAGATAGATGATCTCGGTGCGTCGCTTGCCGGGGTTGGCCGCCAGGAGATGGAACTTCGGCGGTTCGGCCTGGGTCACCGCCCGCGCGCGAGGTCGAAGGGCGCCATCGCCATGTCGAGGATTTCGGGGGCGAGCAGCGCACCGGCGTATTCGACCCAGCACCAGCTGCGCGACGGAACCTTGGCCGACGAGCTGGCGGTGAGACGCCCGAAGTAGTGGATGTAGCTGCCCGAGGTGTCGAACGTGAATGTGTATGTGTCCGAACCGATGTTGGCGTCCAGCCTGGTCAGCTTCCCTGCATCGTCGAACGCCGGAGTCGCCGTTATGTCGTCGTGCGCGATGGTGACACCGTCGGTGACGTGGTATCCGGGACCGAACGCGACGCCGTCGCGCCCCTGCCAGAAGCAGCCGCCGCCCCACTGCCCGTCCGGGTACTCGTGCATCCACGACACCCACATCCCCTGCAGGTGCCGGACAATGGGCAGCTCCGGGTACACCCGTCCCGGCGCCCCGTAGGCGTAGTCCTGATGCAGGTATCCCGAGACGGGAATGCCGTCGATGGTTCCGGTGGCAGCCATCAACTCGTGCCGGTAATACGCGTGCTCCGCGACGCCGTCCTGCACGGGTACGTGAACGGTGAATACGTCGGTGACGTTGGTGCCGTGTATTTCCCAACGTCCGCTCGCGTCGTGCCAGTGGAGACCGTCGGCGTCGCGTTCGATGCGTCCGCTGGGATAGGTTAGGGAGACCGAGGCAGCGGTGTCGGCGTAAGCCATCGGCTCGAACCAGTCGATGGTCGAGTACTCCGCGAACAGGTGTGGTTGTTCGGAGTCGAATGTGGGCCGGAGCTTTTTGAAGCCGGCGATCGGTGACACTACGTGTGTCATCCCGGTGAGGAAGTCGTCGGCCCCGCGCAGCCCCCAATAAGTCTGCCCTGCAGAGTTATTGACCACCGCACCGATCCACATTCCGGCCAGAGCGGCATCTGGTCCGGGGATCCAGCCCCGACGGTAATGATCGAGTGTGGGTCGTTCCGTCGTGACGGTGAATTCGAACGCGCTTCGTTCGTTGAATACATTGCTCACGACCCTGCCTCCGAACCGAAGCAGACGGTGCTACGGACCCTGCCGCCTCGCAGAGATGCGTTACCGCAGTGTTGATGTCGTGGAGGTCGTCGAGCTGGGGGATGAGCTCGCGGATTCTGGGGGCGACACCCTCGGTGGAGGATCTGCGGCTTCGCTACGTTTGGTTGTGAGCGGGTGGGGCGGAGTGTTTCGCAGTCATACCGCGCCCATGAAGGGGGCCGCCGTGTGTTGCGTTGGTATCTTGAGACACGATTGACCGCCATGTCTGCATCTAAACCTCTAAAGGTATTATCTGTAAAGAATGGATCGCGTGCCTGGGAGGTTATGCGCTGCGTACATGGACAAGTTTGATTCGTGCCTCATGCGGTGGTCTGCATCGATGGGGCGGTAGGGAGAGAAGTGGCCAAGCCGACGGTAGGTAGGAGTGGATCGGCCGGTGGGCCTGCGCCCGGAAAGCCCAAGCAGATCGCCGACGAACTGCGTGGTTTGATCATCGAAGGCGGGCTCGATGAGGGCGACCTGCTGGGGACCGAGGCCGAATTGCTCGAACGTTTCGAGGTGTCTCGACCGTCATTGCGGGAGTCGTTGCGGATTTTGGAGGCTGAGGGTCTGATCTCCGTGGTCCGGGGCGCACTAGGCGGGGTCGTCGTGCACCGGCCCGATCAACGGATGACGGCGCGGGCCGCGGCGTTGGTGCTGCAATCCCGCAGCGTATCGCTGGCTGATGTGTTCGAAGCCAGCGCGGTGATCGAGCCTGCGGCGGCTCGGATGGTGGCCATCTCACGCGGGCGTGAGCGTGCCGCGCAGCAACTGCGTGGATTGGTGATCGAGATGAAGCGCACCGTGAACGACCCGACGGCATGTACTGCCGCGATGGTCGGATTCCACAGCGACATGGTGCAGTTGGCCGGAAACCAGACGCTAATTCTTATCTGCGAGATGATCAATGAGGTCATCGTCCGCGCAGCAGTGGCCGACGTGCTTACGCGAAGCCAGCGGGAGCCCATTGCGTCGCGGCGCCGCACGATTCGGGAGTTTGAGCAAATAGTCGACTTGATCGCGGCCGGTGATGGTGAGGGTGCGCAGGCGCGTTGTGCCGCGCATATGGCGCGTCTGCGGCGGACGTTGCTCGGCGAGCATGGCAGTTCGACGGTTGAGCTGGCTCGTCATCTCTGACGCCCGCGCGCGCGTCCGCCCTGAAACCTATAGAGGCTTCTCTGGACTGCGGCCGTAATGATGCGTTAACTTTGAACTCTTCGAAAGAACAGATGTATCGACCCGGGTCCCGCCGGCAGGTGACGGGAAAGGAGCCCTATGGCCGACGTGACCCCGGCACGCATCGGGCTGCTCATCGACTACCTGGATGAGGACGGCAGCTACGACGAGAACATCCTTCCTGCAATGCAACTCATCGCTGACGAGTTCCAGGAGCGCGGAATGATCGAGCGGCCGGTCGAGTTCGTCGTACGTGCGGTTCAGGGACTGCCGAACGGGTGTTTTCGTGCCGTGCGCGACGCCTTCAATCAACTGGTCGACGCGGATGCGTTGGTGATCTTCGGGCCGTGGGTCTCAGAGAATGGCGTCGCGCTGCGCGGGTATGTCGAGGACCTTGCGCAGGTACCGATCATTACGATGGCTGCGTCGGAAAGTATGCTGGGGGAATGGGTTTTCGGCCTTCCGGCCGGCTCCATGGAGGAAGAACCCATCATCATTGCCACGGTTGTGGCCCTCGATGGGTGCCACACCGTCGGACTTGCTTTCGAGAACAGCCTGATTGGCCGTGAGTACCTGCGAACCAGCCGAGAGGCCTGCCGAGATGCAGGATTGACGATCACGGCCGAGGTGGCGATTCCTCAGGTTGAAAGCGACAAGCGAGCCGCAATGGCCACGCTGGCAGAAGGTAGGCCCGACGCGGTCATGCACGTCGGTTTCGGCCTCGGGCTCATCGGGATGAACGCTGCACTTGAGCACATCGGTTGGATGCCGCCGCGTTACACGACGACCGCATTCGAATTCGCCGCGACAAGTCCGTGGTGGCGCGAGCAACTCGCCGGCTGGATCGGTCTTGACCAGTACGACGAGCGGAATCGGACCGGGCAAGCGTTTCTGGATCGTTTCGAGCGGGCCTACGGGCGTCGCCCTGAGTACTTCTTTCCCTTGTACTGCTACGACGTGGGCCGGCTCATGATGACCGCTCTCGCCGGCGCTCGGCCCTTGACCGGTCCGGCTGTCAAAGAGGCGTTGGAGCGCATCAAGATGCTCCCGGCGGCGACCGGTGCCCCCGGGACCCGGTTGAGGTTCGGAAAGTTCATCCGGCACGGCTGGGTCGGCAGTGAATTCCTGGTCGCGAGGCGAGTGCTTCCTGACGGCAGCGCGTCTGTACTGCACGCCACCATCGAGGGCCACGTAAATAACCCTGTCATGCTCCGCTAGTCACACTTATATCTACATGTATCTGGCGCATCTTCCCAAATGGTGCGAGGTGGAAGACTTGTAAAGCAGTCGCGGGGCGGGGAGCTGTCGCGCCTGGCATCGGCAGCGACGAGTTATCGAATGAGCACTCTGAACTGCATGTTAATACTTCCTCCTGGCGGGTCGACGTTGTCGCATCGCCATCGAGGATCGGTCGATTGAGGGTAGACAACCCGTTGTGTGCTGCGTTATACCTTTAGAGGTATGTGGCACGCGGTATCCGGATGGTCGCACACAAGTCAGATATGAATCTGCTTGCGGTGATCAGGGTGGAGGGCAGTGGAGCGCCGCAACATCGACCGGCATGGCGAAAGCATTGCCGTCGAGGTGATTTGGTCAGCCGCAGGGGTGCGATCGGGCAGTCGTAGCGGCACGGGTGTCGTCGCGGACTTAGAGGGGGTGAAACGCCGGTGAGCCGATACGGGGATCGATCCGACGTGGCGGAAACGCGGGTACGCGTGGGAACGCACCGACGTTCCTCAGTAGCAGCGGTGAAGCCGACCTCCAGCGTCGGGCGTGTCTGGCCGCGCCCGGTGGCCGGGTTGATCACGGTGCTGATCATCGGATTGGCGATCGCCATGGTGGCGGTGCTGTTTCGCGGTGACCTGAACTCAGCAGTCCCGGTGACGGTGATGTCACCCCGCGCGGGACTGGTGATGAACCCCGATGCCAAGGTGAAATTGCGGGGGGTTCAAGTCGGAGCCGTCAAGTCGTTGGAGGCCTTACCCGATGGGCGCGCAGTACTGCATCTGGCGATGGATCCAGCGCAGCTGCAGCAGATTCCGGCCAACGTAGGGGTTGATATCGCGTCGACCACAGTGTTCGGCGCGAAGTACGTTCAGCTCATTGATCCAGCGGATCCGTCACCGCAGCCAATGGTTCCCGGTCAAGTACTGGACGCTTCACGGGTCACTGTCGAAGTGAACACCGTTTTCGAGCAACTCACCGCGGTGCTCTCGACGATCGATCCGGCCAAACTCAATCAGACGCTGGGCGCGATCGCCTCCGCCGTCAACGGCCGCGGGGAGTCGATCGGTCAAATGCTGGTCGACCTGGACACCTACCTCGCCACCTTGGAGCCCGGATTGCCGGCGTTAAGCCACGACTTGGCCACTGCACCAACAGTGCTCAACGCATATGCCGATGCAGCACCCGATCTGCTCACCGCTGCCGGCAACGCAGGCCGAATCAGTCAGAGCATCGTTGATGAGCAACACAATCTCGATGCATTTCTGGTCAGCATGATCGGACTCGCCGATGTCGGCAACGACGTCTTGACGGCAAACCGCGCCCCACTGACCGATGCAGTCCATCTGCTGGCGCCGACTACCGATTTGACCAGCCAGTACAACCAGGCCCTGTACTGCCTGATGGGAGGTTTGATCCAAGCCGCCTACATCAAGCAACCGCAGGTGCCCGGCGCCATGGTCAATGCGGGGTTCGTCCTGGGCAAGGAGCGCTACCGGTACCCGATAGATCTGCCCAAGGTCGCTGCGACCGGTGGCCCACAATGCGTATCAGGGCTACCGAACGTGCGCTATCTGTCCCGGCCCCCGCTCGTCATCGCCGACGTCGGCACCAACCCCGCTCGATACGGCAACGAAGGCATCCTGTTGAACACCGATGGCCTCAAGCAAACGCTGTTCGGACCGCTCGCTGGGCCGCCGAGAAACTCCGCACAGATCGGTCAACCTGGATGAGGCACGCGACGAGGGGCACGGCGGTCAAGTTCGGTGTGTTCGGTGTCGTGATGACAATACTGACCACCTGCTTGTTCGTAGTTTTCGGCCAGTACCGGACCGGATCGTCGCATGACTACTCAGCAGTATTTGCCGACGCTTCCAGTTTGAAAAAAGGGGATTCGGTGCGGGTGGCCGGCATCCGAGTCGGCACGGTCACCAGCGTCCAACTACGGCCGGACACCACCGTGCTGGTCAGCTTCGATGCAGACCGCTCGGCGGTGCTCACCACCGGAACCCAGGCGATAGTGCGCTACCTCAACCTGACCGGAGACCGCTACCTCGAACTCGCGGCGGCACCAGGATCCACCACCATCCTGCCCGCCCAAGCTCAGATTCCCATCGAACGCACCGCACCGGCCCTCGACCTCGACTTGCTCCTGGGTGGGCTGCGGCCGGTAACCCAGGGATTGAATCCCGACGACGTCAACGCGCTGACCCAATCGTTGTTGCAGGTCTTGCAAGGGCAGGGCGGTGCCCTGCAATCGCTGCTGTCGGAGACCTCTTCGTTTACCACCGACCTCGCCAACAACGATCAACTCGTTGAACAACTCATCGACAACCTCAACACGGCAGTGGGCACACTAGCCAAAGACGGCGAGAAGTTCTCCGGCACGATTGATCGCCTGCAACAGTTCACCAGTCAACTCGCCGCCGACCGCGATCCCATCGGCAACGCGATCACCGCCCTCGACAAAGGAACCGCGTCGCTGGCCGACCTGCTCACTCACGCGCGTCCACCGTTGGCCGCCACCGTCGACGAACTCAACCGCCTGGCACCCAACCTGGAGACGCAGAAAGACCACCTCGACGCCGGATTGCAGCGGATGCCGCACAACTATCGCAAGCTGGCGCGCCTGGGCGCCTACGGCAGCTTCTTCAACTACTACCTGTGCGGTGTGGCAGTCCGAGTCACCGATCTAGAGGGGCGCACAGCAGTCTTTCCCTGGATGAAGCAAGAAACGGGAAGGTGCTCAGACAACTGATGCTGAAATACCTTGCACCCCAGCTTATCCGAGGCGGCTTCATCGGTGTCGTTGTGATCGTTTTGGTGATCGTCGTCGGGATGCGGAGCCAACAGTTGGTGTCCTATGCCACCGAGATCCGGTATCAAGCCTTGTTCGATCAAGCCGGCGGGTTGGCCGAAGGCAATAACGTCACCATGTCGGGAACGAGCGTTGGCACCGTATCGAGCGTGGAGCTTCACGACGGGCAGGCCCTTGTCACCTTCTCTCTGCGCAGTGACATTTCGCTGGGAACGCAAACAACCGCCCACATCCGCACCGGTTCGCTGTTGGGACAGCGAGTGCTGACCGTGAACGCCGCAGGACCCGGCCGGATGCCAGCCCTTGACGTCATCCCGTCGACCCGTACCTCCTCGCCGTACTCGCTCACCGAAGCGGTGGGCGACCTCACCACCGACATCGCCGGCACCGACACCGACACACTCAACCAGTCCCTCGACGCTCTTTCGGCCACCATCGAGGCGATCTCGCCGGATCTGGGATCAACTTTCGACGGCCTCACCCGACTGTCGCGGGCGCTCAATGCACGCAACCAAACCCTGGGCGAGCTGTTCGAACACGTCAGCGACGTCAGTGCGGTCCTCTCCGAGCGCAGTCAACAGGTCAATACCCTCATCCTCGACGGCAACGCATTGCTCGACGTTCTCGTGCAGGTGCGCCAAGCAATCGTTGAACTGCTCGCCAACACCTCGGCAGTGGCCAACCAACTCACCGGCCTGGTGCACGACAACGAGGCCGAACTGGCACCCACACTCGACAAACTCAACGCCGTCACCGCAGTACTGGAGAAGAACCGCGACAACATTGCCAAGGCGCTGCCCGGATTGGCGCAGTACGAACTGAGCACCGGTGAACTGGTCTCCAGCGGCCCGTACTACCAAGCCCAGATCGCCAACCTGAGCATGCCTCAACTGTTGCAGCCCTTCTTGGACTATGCCTTCGGATTCCGCAGAGGAGCCGGCGCCGGGCAGCCACCCGACAATGCGGGCCCACGTGCAGAATTCCCGTTCCCGCGCAACGGGATCCCGCAACAACAAGAACGATGGGGTCCGCCATGATTGCCCGCCCACACACCGCGCTGGCAGGTGCGCTCATCGCGTTGGCCCTCGCGGCCAGCGTGGTGCTGGTGCACGCCTCGTACTTTGGCGTGAAAACGGTGACCGCTTACTTCACCTCTGCCACAGCCATTTACCCGGGCGATGGTGTCCGGGTCGCCGGAATCAAAGTCGGAACCATCACCGCCATCGCTCCCGAAGGCGGCCAGGTGAGGATGTCGCTGGACATCGACGGTGGCGTGCCCATCCCGGCCAATGCCAAAGCCGTCATCGTCGCTGCCAACCTGCTCGCGGCCCGCTACGTGGAGCTCACCCCGGCCTACCGGTCCAGCGACCCTCACGCCAACGGCCCCACCATGGGCGACCACGCCGTAATCCCGATCGATCGCACCGCCGTCCCGGTCGAATGGGACGAAGTCAAAACCCAACTGATGCGCCTGGCGACCGAATTGGGGCCCAACAGTCAGGTCTCGACTCCAGCGATCGCGCGATTCATCGACAGCACCGCCAATGCACTCAACGGCAACGGCGACAAACTCCGCGAAACGCTGAACCAGCTTGCCGGCGTCGGACGCATCCTGGCCGATGGGAGCGGCAACATCGCAGACACCGTCAAAAACCTGCAAATGTTGGTCACCGCGCTGCGTGACACCAATCCCCAGATCGTGGAATTCCAGGGCAGGTTCGCCACGTTGACCAGCATCCTCGATGACAACCGCACTGATCTCGACGCCGCGCTGAACAATCTGTCCTCAGCACTCGGTGAAGTCCAACGTTTCATCGCCGGCACCCGTGACAAGACCAGCGAACAAGTCCAACGGCTGACCAATGTCACCTCCAACCTCGTCGAGCACCGCAAGGACCTAGAACAGCTCCTGCATGTGACACCGACTGCGCTCGCCAACGGCTATGGCGACTACAACCCTGACACCGGCACGATTATGGGCTCGATCTCGTTCACGAACTTCTCCAACCCGGTGCAGTTCATCTGTGCCGCGATCGGCGCCGTCAAGAACACCACCGCATCCGAAACCGCGAAACTGTGCGCGCAATACCTCGGGCCGGCACTGGGCCAACTCAACTTCAACAACTTGCCGTTCCCGATCAACCCCGCGCTGGCTCCCTCTCCGCGCAACGTCCTCTACACCGACCCAGCGCTGGCACCCGGCGGGACCGGGGGCACTCCCGTGCCCGCCGAGCAGCCTCCGTCTGTTTCGGCCTACACCGGGGCAGGCGATGTGCCCCCGCCGCGGGGCTGGAACCAACCGCCCGCGCCGCCGGGCCTATATGCACCATTGCCGGCAGCGCCGTCGCCGGCGCTCTATCCCGGCGCGCCGCCGCCCACGGTGCCCAGCGTCGAAAATCTGTTACTACCTGCCCCCGCGCTGCAATCGCCACCTCCGCCCGAACAAGCCGCGCCCGTGCCACCCACCGAAGGGACACCCCCACCATGATCGGCTGGCATTCAATGAGAATGGGAGCGGCGGTCAGCACCGCTGCGGTGCTCATGCTGTCAGGCTGTGCCTTCAACGGGGTGAACTCCCTGCCGCTGCCTGGCACCGTCGGCCATGGACCCGGAGCCACCATCTACCACGTCGAAATCGCCAATGTGGGCACGCTTGAGTCGAATTCGCCGGTCATGATGAACGACGTCGTCGTCGGAAGTGTTGGCACGATGACGCTGCGTGGTCAGCATGCCGACGTCGAAGTCAGGCTTCAAAGCGGGGCCAACGTCCCGGCCAACGTCGTCGCCACCGTCGGGCAGACCAGCTTGCTGGGATCACAGCACCTGGCGCTGGACCCGCCACCCGGGCAGCCTCCGCTGGGGCACATCGCACCCGGGTCCACCATCGCGCTGAACGAATCGTCGACCTATCCCTCGACCGAGCAGACGTTGTCCTCGCTGTCTGCGGTGGTCAACGGCGGAGGCCTGGGCCAAGTCGGCGACATCGTCCACAATTTCAATGCGGCACTGTCGGGACGTCAGGACGCGATCCGTGACCTGATCACCCGCCTCGACAGGTTCATCGGTGTACTTGACGATCAACGCGGCGACCTGATCGCCTCCATCGATGCCCTCACCCGACTGACCGGCACACTCGCCGGACAACATGACGTGATCACCGAGACGGTGCGCACACTTCCCCCCGCACTTGACGTGCTCCTGGCCGAGAAGCCGCGCATCATCACCGCGCTGGACAAACTGCGGACCTTCAGCTACACCGCGATCACGCTGATCAACGACACGCAGGCCGACCTGGTGAAGAATCTTCAAAACCTCCAGCCCACCATACGTGCACTGGCCGACGCCGGCCCAGGCGTTATCGACGGCCTGATGTACGCCACGGTTTTTCCATACGGCCAGAACGTGATTGACCGCGGCCTCAAAGGCGACTATCTGAATCTCTTCGCCGTCGCGGACCTGACCGTTCCCCGCCTCAAACGCGGCCTGTTCCTGGGAACTCGCTGGGGTGTCGACGGAGCGCAACTGGTGCCAGCCCCTGGAGACCCAGGCTATGACTGGTACTACACCAACAATCCGCTCGGCGCGCCACTGACGGTGCCGCCGGAGGGCACTGCGCTTGCCCCACCAGTCCCGCCGGCCGGGCCGCCGGTGATTCTGCCCGGTGGGCCCGTCCCGCCCGCAGCGGCGCCGCCATCGACGGCGCCGCTGGGCTCACCGCCGCCCCTTGACACGCCAGCCCCATCTGCGTCCGCACCCACCGAACAACCAAGCGGCGAACCGCCCTTGCCTCCGGCTGATCAGGGAGAACGCTAATGCTCACACGGTTGGTCCGGGTTCAGTTGGTGCTCTTCACGATCGGCTCCATCGTGGGGCTGGTCACCATGGTGGTGGTCTACATGCAGGTGCCGACACTGCTGGGCGTGGGACGTATCACCGTGACAGTGGATCTGCCGGGAACTGGTGGGCTGTACCGCTTTTCCAACGTGACCTACCGCGGTGTGCAGATCGGCAAGGTGACAGCGATCTCGCTCATTCCACGCGGAGCCAAAGCGACTCTGTCACTGGATGCCTCACCAAAAATCCCCGCAAACCTGGAGGCTGATGTGCGCAGCGTGTCGGCAATCGGCGAGCAATACCTCGACCTGAAACCCATCTCGGACACACCCCCATACCTGCACGACGGTTCGACGATCGCCAAGGCAGACACCACTGTTCCGCAACAAGTCGGGCCACTACTTGACCAAACCAGCGCGCTGATCAAGAGCATCCCGAAAGACAAACTCGGACTGCTGCTCGACGAAAGCTCCAGGGCGTTCAACGGCGCCGGTTACGTCCTGGGATCCCTGATGGACTCATCGGCCAAAGTATCGGCCGGCCTGAACGATGTGCGCGACCCCACCAGAGCCCTCGTCGAGGACTCCGCGCCGCTACTCGATTCGCAGGCCGCTGCCACTAGTGATTTGCGGACCTGGGTACGCGGCCTCGCCAACATCACCACCGCGCTAGTCGACGACGACCAACAGATCAGGAAGGTGCTCAACGATGGACCGGCATCGATCAACGAGGCGTCCCGGCTCTTCGAGCAGGTCAAGCCGACACTGCCGGTGCTGCTGGCCAACCTGACCTCGATCGGACAGATTCTGGTCACCTACCGACCCGGCCTCGAACAAATCCTGGTGTTGATGCCGCCCTTCGTCGCCAACATCATCTCGGCAGCGCCCGACCACAATCCGACCGGGCTAGGACAAGGCGACTTCACTCTCTCGTTCGGGGATCCACCGTCGTGCACCGTCGGCTTCCTCCCGCCCAGCCAATGGCGGTCTCCGGACGACACCTCAGAGGTCGATACGCCCGAAGGTCTGTACTGCAAACTGCCCCAAGACTCACCGCTGGCGGTGCGCGGGGCCCGGAACTACCCCTGCATGAACAAGCCGGGAAAGCGGGCCCCGACGGCCGAGATCTGCAACAGCGACAAACCGTATGTACCCCTGGCAATGCGCCAACACCTCACAGGCCCTTACCCACTGGACCCCAACCTGATCGCCCAAGGCGTACCGCCCGACGCTCGGGCCACTAACGACGACCACATTTTCGGTCCGATCAACGGCACCCCCATGCCGCCGCCGGCCGCACCAGACCCTGACACTGACGGACCCATCCAAACCCCGCCACCTGCACCACCGCTGCCCAACCCCGTACCCCCAGTGCCGACGCCCGATCCCGGCGGCGCGGTACCGGCGGCACCAAGTGTGTTCGGCGGCAACAACACTCGCTCACAACCTGCGGTCGTCTTCGCGCAATACGATCCCAATTCCGGACGCTACGTCACACCTGACGGCCAGACCTATCATCAGGCCAACCTCGTTGCCTCCAAGCGGGCCGCGACCTGGAAAGACCTCGTGATGGAGGATCGCCCGTGACTTCGGCGCTCAGGTTAGGGCAGCAACCAGCCACCACTGCACTGCCAATGCTTCTACTGATCGCTGCGTCGACTGTCGCGGCATTGACTACCGCCCCGAGCGTGGCCGCTGCATTCTGCGACCCCCCACTCAACGGCGCCTACCGTGCAGTGTCAGACGGGACGTGGGCGAAAACCAACGAGATCTTTCACGACGAAGCCACGGTGACCAGTACCTGGACGGTCAGTACCACGTGCAGCTCCGAAACATCTGACTGTGCAGGAGATGTGAGAAGCAGTCAAGGGTGGAGCGCACCCATCCGATGCGACTCAGCGGGCCTGTGGTCAGTGCGACGACACCTTGACCGATGGGCGCCCTGCCACGACGGCACCGTGGCACCAGCCGATCAGCTGCTGTACTTTTCGCCCGACCTGTCTGGATCGCCGAGCTTCGAGGAAGTCGCAGCGTTCTCGGGTTGGGACCGCACAGTGGGGATCAGCGGTGGCTGCGGAATCAACCGCCCGCTGGTCATCGAGATGCCATTCCAACTCACCCGAATTCCATGACATAGGAACACCGGCACCCTCACGACCCACCGCCGCTGCCAAGGACCAGCGACCAAACACGCACCTGCGCAGGCGAACTGCGGGAACGCAGGCGGTGAGACCGGCGAACAGCCGAAGATCGTTGCACCCTATGTACTAGTCCAACACTTGCCTGATCCGGGATCAGCGCTGTGAGGGGTGTCGCCCGTATGGCCTTGTACTGGAAAGTATCTGGTCTGGACGCGATGCGAGATCTGGATGCGCTACGGTCGGTACATAATTCAGAAACTGAAATATATGCGGGTCCAAGAAAGGTCTGGGGAATGAATCGAGCGCCGGTTATCAAAGGTTCGGCCGGTTTGGAGTCGGCGGACTACGTCGTCGTGGGATCGGGTAGTGCAGGTGCGATCGTCGCCCGACGTCTGGCCGACACCGGCGCGGCCGTCATCCTGATTGAGTCAGGGCGCCAGCGGCGTGGCCCGCTGGTCACCGTTCCCGGTATGTGCGGGGCCATCCATGCGGTCACATCCCTTCAACGGCGGGTCACCTGGCCGGCGTACAGCGTTCCGCAACGACATATGAAGGGCCGCACCCTTCCCCAGTCGCATGGCCGGATACTCGGCGGCGGCAGCGCGATCAACGGGATGGCGTTTGTGCGCGGAAACCGGCAGAACTACGACGAGTGGGCCGCTAGTGGTGCGAAAGGCTGGACGTTCTCAGAGGTCCTGCCCTCGTTCCGGCGGCTGGAGAGTTTCGAGGACGGTCCCAGCGAGCTGCGCGGCGGATATGGTCCCATCGCCGTCGAACGTGCTACAGGACTGGCGAGTATCACCGAAAGTTACATGGTCGCGCTAGCGGAAACCGCCGGAGTCGGAATGAACGACGACTACAACGGCTCGCAGCAGACCGGGGTAGCGCCACTACAGCAGAGCATTAGTGCCGGCCGACGAGTGGGTACCGATCGCGGGTACCTATCGGACCCGCCGCCGAATCTTCGCGTACTGACCGACGTCACCGCGACCCGGGTAGTCATGGAGGCCGGGCGCGCAACGGGTGTGGAGCTCGTCGAGGGCCGCAACCGGCGACCGATTGGCTCTGCTCGCGCCAGCCGCGAGGTGATCCTCAGCGCCGGTTCGCTCGGTTCGCCGCGGCTCCTGATGCTCTCAGGCATCGGCCACGCGCACCACCTGCGCGAGCACGGTATCAAAGTCATCGTCGACCTGCCCGTCGGTGACAATCTGCACGATCATTTGTTTGTGCCGATGTCCTACCAGGCTCGCGGCGGGCGCAGCGCATCACCGCTGAGCTTCGCCGGCGCAGCAGTGCGAGAATGCGTGCGTCCAAGGTCGACGTACCTGGCGCACACCCTGTTTGAAGCGGTGGCGTTCCTCGATAGCGGCGTCGGAGCGGGCCGTGACGTTCCGGATCTCCAGATGTTCATTCTTCCGATGAGCTATCCGGAAAATCAGGACAGTCCCGGTCTGCACTTGGCCGCTGAGTCCTCGTCTTCGCTGACGCTCATGCCGACGATGATCTATCCCGAGAGCCGGGGAAGCGTGCGTTTGGCGTCGACCGATCCGTTCGCGGCTCCGTTGATCGACCCCAACTATCTGGCTGAACCCCGGGACGTAGCGACCCTGGTGGCCGGTATGGAACTGGTCCGGGAAACGTTGCCCCACCGGGCGATTGCACGAGAGATCGACCGCGAAGTGCTGCCAGGCTCGAATCGCACCGGTGCTGACCTGGCCGACTTTGTGCGCCGAAACGCCTCAGGTGTGTATCACCCGGTCGGGACATGCCGGATGGGTACAGACGAACGCGCGGTCGTCGATCCAGCGCTACGGGTCCGAGGGGCGGAGGGCTTACGCGTTGTCGACGCCTCGATCATGCCGAGCATCGTCGGCGGCAACACCAATGCTGCAGCGATGATGATCGGCGAACGAGCCGCCGAACTAATCATCGGCGGTTGACCCTCAGTCGTGCCGCTGGCCCGCCAGATAAACATCGACAAGCTGACGAAGGCTCGCGCCCACGGCGTGGTCGTCGGTCAGCGGCGCGATAATGGCAGCCTCGGCCGCCTCACGCAGCGACAGACCGGCCTGGGCAAGGCGGGCGGCGGCGATCAGCACACGGGTCGAAGAGACCTCCCTGAGCCCCGCACCGTCAAGGCGGCGGATCGCCTGGGCAAGGCGAACCAAGTCTTCTGCGACGTGGGGACCGATGCCGCTTTCACGCTGCACGATCATGCGTTCAACATCTTGGTGTGGATAGTCGAACTGGATGGCGACCATGCGCTGGCGCGTGGAGTCCTTGAGATCCTTGAGAACGCTCTGGTAGCCAGGGTTGTAGGAGACAACAAGGCAGAATCCTGCTGCAGCGGAAAGTGTTTCACCGAGTCGTTCGATCGGCAGTGTACGGCGGTGATCTGCGAGGGGATGAAGCACCACGGTGGTGTCCTGTCGGGCCTCGACGACCTCATCGAGATAACAGATCGCGCCCTCGCGAACCGCGCGCGTCAGCGGGCCGTCGACCCATTCGGTTTCCCCGCCACGCAACAAGAACCGCCCGACGAGATCGGCGGTGGTGAGGTCGTCGTGACACGCCACGGTGATCAGCGGGCGTCCCATCTCATGAGCCATCGCCTCGACGAATCGTGTCTTGCCGCACCCGGTCGGCCCCTTGAGCAATACGGGGAGTTGTTGTCGGAACGCGGCCGCGAACACGCGTTCTTCATTGCCGACCGCGTGGTAGAACGGACGCTCCGTGGCAGGGCTCGAGATGTCGATGGCAGCGTTAGGTGGCGGCATCGGATCGCTGGTCCTTTCGGCGTTCTGATCGGTGTCGGTGGACCTCGGCGGTGCGCAAAGCCGCTCGACAGAGGCTGGCGATGACCGGCACCAGTCGATCGGGCCGGGGGACCGCTGCGTGGGCCGCGGTGCCGAAGACGAGTCGCAAATCCTCTGACGGAGCGGTGGCGCCCACCGTCAGGCACAGACACCCTGTACCCCGGCTGCGCACTTCGGCGAGTGCCCGTCGAACGTCGCGCGCTCCGTGATCCAGGTCGTACCCGTGATCGAACGCTAGCCCGTCCGAGACCACAATCAACAGACGCCGGGTGGTGCCGCCACTTTGGTCGATGATGCTGGCGCCGTGCCGGATTGCGGCACCCAATCGCGAGTACCCACACGGTTCTAGCTGACTCAGGCGTGCGAGCAGAGAACGTTCGTTGTACTCGGCAAACGTCTTCAACGTAGTCAGCCGGACGTTGTGCCGTCCGTGTGAGGAAAAGCCGTACACGGCAACGCGATCACCGAGCCCCTGCATGGTCGTGGCCAGCGCGGCAACCGCGATCCGTTGATGATCATGGATCCGAACTTGCCCGACGCCGGGCTCGGCGGTTGATCCCGAGACATCGAGGAGGATCAGCGCCGACAGATCACGACGATCGCGGACCCTCGCGAGATAGAACGCTCCGTCAGATTCCTGTGCGGTCAGTGCACAGATCCGGCCCTCGACGGCGGCGTCGATGTCGATGTCGTCTCCGTAGGGCTGTCGGGGGCGGATCCCGAGACCGGTACCTAGCCGAGACAGTGGTCTTCGCATACCTAGATCAGGGTTCGCCATCGAACCTTGCGGATGTTCATCGGGCTCGACGACGCGCACAGTGCACCACTCGGGCCGGTAGCATCCGCTGCTTGAATCCCACTCCGGGTACCGAAAGCCCGTGCCGGATAGCGATGTAACTAGTTCATTCGTGACGTTGACACCGATCACTGCGGTAGAGCTCGCGCGCCCCGCTGCACCCAGCTGTGACATCGAACGTCCCCCGACCGGCCCGTCCGTAGCTGCCAGACCTGACCCCCGCAACAGTGCATGCAGGAGGCGCCCGATCAGTGGAGAGCCATTTCCGGCGGCGACGAAACTGTCATCGGGCATCCGAGTCGACGGCACTGGCTGCGTCGACGCCTCGGCGGCGGCGCTGCGCTCGCCTGAGTTGTGGGCCTCGGGAGTTGCCGAACTATTGGGCATTGCCGCCAGTACCTGGTGTGGCCGAAGCGCCCCCAGATACAGACCGGACTCCGGGATGGCAAAACTGGTGCGTGCGAGGGCTAGTGAACCTGCCGGTGAGTCACTCAGCTTTGCGATGTCGTCGCGAATCATGTAGTCGAGTGACCGCGGCAGAAGGTTTCGCAGTTCGGCGACAGCGCGCGGCCCCTCGATTCTCAGAAATCGGCGACGTAATCGACTGTGCCACAGCAAGGGACGCATCAGCTCGCGCGAGAGGCTACCTGCGCCGATCAGCGCTGCGTGGACTACGACCGCCTCGATAGCGCTTCGCGAGTCCTCTGTGGGGTTGAGCGTGATCGTGTGGCCATCGGACCAGGCATGCTCGCCCGGCCCGCCGGCGACCACCTCAACTGGCTGGCCGGCGACCGCCGATGCAAGCATGTTGTGCAAGTGCGGCGAGCCATCAGGGCTTGGCTCCGCCGCCACGGCTGTCACTGGAGATTGCAGCGGTTCGACTCCACGGTGATATCCGTAGGCCGGCCGTCGGGTTGCCCGATCTGCCACGTGCTGGCTTTGCCGGAGGTGAATGGTCCTGGGGCGCCTTGTGATTGGTAGTAACCGCGTGGATCCCAGGTCTTAGCCTCTGGGTAGGGCCACGGGCAGGCTACAGCGGAGGCTGCTCCCGTCGTACGTGCCAGCCAGAACGCCGAGCTGAAACTCATCATCGCGACATTCAGCACGATCGCCATCACCAGAAACGTCGCCAGCTTGGGTCGACGATTGTGCAAGTGCAGTCGTTGGGCGATCTTGTCTGCCTGCGATTTTCCGGTGTCGTCCCGGTACAACAGAATTGACGCCGGGATCATGATGATCGTGATGAGCACGCTGGCCATCAACAGCGGGAACTGACTGTTCTTGCCCACATCGATAGAGCCGAATTCGACCACGTGGCTGTAGGTGAGGAACTGGGTGCGAGTGAGCAGGATCTCCTGGGCGGCATCCCAAATCGCACCGATGACGAATGTCAGCACAGCTATCGAGATCAGTGGGTGGCGCCAAACGAATGTGTCCGGGTCCCGCCGTCGCTGAATTGCCCGCAGGATCGGCATAGCCAGGAAATAGGGGAGCAGGACATATGGTGCATAGATCACTGAAGTCAGCGGTTCGATAACCGGAGAGATGTTGAGCCACGGCCAATCTCGGGGGAAGTGCCACAGGTCCGGGTTGTAGACCAGGCCGATCGCCCAGTTGTTGATCGGGTCCCACCAGAAAAGCGTGCTGGACGCAAGGATCATGAGAATGACCGGATGCCCGGGATGGCGCCTCCAGACCGCCGCCGAGGCACCGATCGTGACGGCGAGGAGCACTGCGCCCAGTATCTGCCCCCACAGGACGAAGTCGATGCTCGACCACAATGGTTGCACCGGCGGTGGTTTGCCTACGCCCGCTGGATTCGCGTTCTCAGATGAGGCCGGTCCATGCTTCTCCGCAGTCACCAGGATGAAGACCGCGACCGCGGCTCCAATCCCCCAACAGGTGAGGGCTCTCCAGGGTAGGGGCGCGCGCAAGCGTTCGCCATGGTCGGCAACCGAAGGTTGATGAACACGAGTTGATGGCTTCATGGCACTCCGCACTGTTTCCCGTAACAGACGACCGGCGAGGTGAACCTCGCCCAAGTGAGACAGTAGCGCACATACTTCAGATAATGAACTATTTGCGGGATCTCGGTCCTGGAACGCGAGGTCAGGTAGGGTGTGACGTCGTGGCTGACACCATCGGAGCTGCCGACGACAGCGACATCGTGGACTTCCTCGGCGCCGCGACCGACATCCGGCGCATGATTTCAAACCTCACCACGCCCGTGGCCCGTGAGTACGGAATCTCCGAGCGCGCACTGGGCATCATCTTTCTGGTCCACGCTGGGCTCGACCGTCCGGGCATGCTGATCGACTACCTCAACGTCTTGCCGAGCACAATCACCTCAGATATCGACAAACTCGTCGCGGCAGGCCTTTTGCGACGAACCCCATCGAGCGACGACCGCCGAGGCATCCGTATCGAGGTGACCCGTCGGGGCGCTGGCGCACAGAAGAAGTCACTGGCCCAGTTGCACGACTTCTTTAGCGCTAAGGCGGCCGGCGTCGCCCTCGAAGAACTTCATGCGTGCATCGCCACGCTCCGCAAGCTCAGCGGCGTCCCGCAGTCCACAGTTCCGAATCCGCATCGCAAGGCCGACGACGTTTCCTGATCGAGAATCGTCGAGTCACGAGTGCGCACCACGATCGAAGGCCGTATCCATGGCCCGACCCGGCGGCGACAGATGCCACGTACTTCCGGGCCGCGTTGACCACGTAGGTGAGTGCCACGCCCGCAATCAATGCGGCCAGCACGCCGATCACCCGGTGGTCACCGAACAGCGGGTAGATCTGGTAGTGGGTGAGGTAGATGTACAGCGACGCCTCGGCGAGTATTCCGCAGCCCGTCGCCACCACGGCGGGGCAGCGCAGCGCGGGCAGCCAGATCAGCAGGGCGAACCCCGCCAGCACCAGGGTTTCTCGGCCACTGTTGTTGAAGTAGCCGTGCAGGCCGACCACCAGCACCAGCGTGACGATCACGCGCTGCCAGGTGGCCGTGGCCTTGGCCGCCGCCCATCCGGCAGCGAAGAACCAGAACGCCAGCACCGTGAACCAGGCGTCGCGGCCCAAGCCGAAACCGGGTAGGTCGTAGCGCAGTACCAGGCCCAACGCCAGGAACGCGGCGGCGAAGGCGAACGGGCGGCGCCGTTCCCATCGATCGGCGCCCGGCAGCGCACACACCGCGGTCAGCGCCACCAGGATCCAGAACAGCACTTCGACGAACCACAACCGCCCCGCGGTCATACTGTCGTGCGGCCCGAGGAACTTGTTGGCCAGCAACAGGTTCGAGGCGTGGTAGTCGTCGGTGAGGATCAGTGCGATGGCCACCCATGCGATCGAGGGCACCGCGATCCAGGCCATCGTGTTGCGCAGGTGGCGCAACCGCGTGAGCCGCGGCACCGGTGTCAGGCAGAACCGGCCGAAGTTGTAGCCGGCCACCCCGAGCAGGACGTGCGCACCGCCCCACAGCGCGAACAACTCGGCGTGCGAGCCGACGATGAGCACGATGGCCGCCGCGCGCAACGCGACACTGGTTTCCACGGTCGCCCATCGACGTGGTCGGGGTGTGCAGCTGTACTCCAGCTCCCGCAGCGCCATCCGGTGCCAATCCTTCGGCAGCCGGCCCAGGGCGCGTTCCAGCCGGACCGACATGGCCACGTAGGACAGTGAGTTGCCCCCGAGATCGACGAAGCTGGCGTCGCGGTCGATGGATTCGGCGGGGAGGTGTAGAACGTCGGCGAACATCTCCCGAAGGTCGGAACCATCGGAGAAGGGCGGTTCGGCGGCCAACGTGCGCACCGCGGCGTAGTCGGGCTTGCCCGAGACCAGCCGGGGGAGTTCGGCAACGAGCACGGCGCGCACCGCGCCGGCGGGCACACCCGCCGCGATGGCGGTCAGCTGTTGCACGTCGGAGGCGGTGGCTCCGCCGGCGTCGACAGCTGCGACGGCAAGGGTGTCACCGTCGTCCGTGCACAACACGGTCACCCCGCGGTCGGCCAGGGCGGCTTGTAGGCGGTCCAGGTCGATGCGCAGTCCGAACAGTTTCACGAACCGGCTACTGCGGCCGATGATCTGGTACAGGCCGTCAGGGCCGCACCGGGCGATGTCGCCGGTGCGCAGCTCCTCGACAGAGGCGCCGAGGGCCAGATCCTCGGGCTGTTGCGCGTATCCGAGCATCACATTGGCGCCGCGGTAGATCAGTTCCCCGGTGCCGTCGGGCCACGCGGCACCGGGGCGGATGGACAGGCTGCCGCCGGGGATCGCGCGGCCGATGGTCTCGGGATGTGACAGGGCCAATTCCGGTGGCAGATAGGCGATCCGAGCGGTCGCCTCGGTGGCCCCGTACATCACGAACAGTTGCCAGCCGCGGCGCTCTCCCAGTGCTGCGAAGCGGCGCACCCGATCCGGTGCCATCTGTCCGCCGGCCTGGGTGATGTAGCGCAGGTGGGGTAGGTCCATGGAGTCGAAGCCGATGCGGTCGAGCAGTTCGAATGTGTGGGGTACTCCGGCGAAGGTGGTGGCACGGTGGCGGGTGAACAGGTCCCAGAACTCGTCGTCGACCACCGAGCGGTCCGTGAGGATCAGGGCGGCGCCGCGCGGCAGGTGGCTGTTGACCACCGAAAGGCCGTAGCAGTACGACATCGGCAATGTGGTTGCCGCCCGGTCAGTCTCACTGATACCGAGGTACTCGGCGATGGCGGCGGCGTTGCTTGCCAGGTTGGTGTGGGACAACCGGACCAGCTTCGGTGACCCGGTGCTGCCCGAGGTCGACATCAGCAGCGCAAGGTCGTCGTGCAGTCGGTGCGTGCTGTGGGCGCGCCGATGGTGGATGCCCGCGGCGTCGATCACGGTATCGGGGGAGTAGGTCCGCAGGATCTCGCGGTGATCGCCGCCCGCGGGTACCGGCACGGATACGTGGCCGCCGGCGAGCGCGCCCAGATAGTGCACCAGGGTGGGCAGGTCGTTGCGTGCTTCGAGGAGCACGAGCCGGCGTTCGGGGCCCAGCGCCGTCGAGGCCTGTGACACGAGATCGGCAAGAGTCGAGTAGCTGACCTGCTGGGTATCGGTCACCACCGCGATCCGGTCACCGTGAGCCCGCAACGCCTCGACGATGGGGTTCAAGGCAATGCCGTCCCGGTGCCACGCACGTCGATTCGGACCTTGGTGTCGCATGCCGGCGGATTCAGGCTGTGCTGACGCACGACGATGGGCTCACCGGCCGCCGGCGGTTCGATGGTGAGCAGCACGTCGTGGCCGAGGAACTCGGTGGCGACCACGGTCCCCACGGTGGCCGCCGCTCCGGCATCATCCGCGCTGTCCGAGATCGCGGTGGCGACAAGTTGTTCGGGTCGCAGCACCAGTGTGCACGGACCGTCGGCGGCGCCGGACTGGACCGGTATGCGGCCCAGGGCGCTGTCGGCCCATCCGGACGTGACGGTGCCGGGCACCGTGATGCAATCTCCGAGGAACTCGGCGGTGAACCGGTCGGCCGGTTGGCGGTACACCTGCTCGGGTGTTCCGACCTGGGTGAATCTGCCCTCGCGCATCACCGCGATCTGATCGGAGATCGACAGCGCCTCCTCCTGGTCGTGCGTCACGATCAGGGTGGTCACCCCGGTGTCGGACAGCGCCCTTGCCACGGATTTGCGGGTGGCCGCGCGCAGCCCTGTGTCCAGGGCGCTGAACGGCTCGTCGAGCAGCATGACCACCGGCCGGCGGGCCAAGGCCCGGGCCAGTGCGACGCGCTGCTGCTGGCCGCCGGAGAGCTGGTGCGGCCGGCGTTGCGCGAACGAGGAATCCAGGGACACGGTGTCCAATAACTCACTGACCCGGGCTCGGGCCGCGGCACCGCGCTCGCGCAGACCGTAGGCGACGTTCTGGGCGACCGTCAGGTGCGGGAACAACGCGCCGTCCTGCGCCACATAGCCGACGTCGCGGCGGTGCGGGGCGACAGTGTTTGTGGGGCTTGCCATCTGGCGGCCGGCGATGGTCACGGTGCCCGCGTCGGGAGAATCGAAGCCGGCGATCACCCGCAGCAGCGTGGTCTTGCCGCAGCCTGACGAGCCGACCACCGCGGTGATGGTCCCCGGTGTCAGGGTCAGGTCGATACCGTCGAGCACCGTAGTGCCGTTGAAGGACTTGCGAAGTCCACGTACCTGCAGAACGTCGTCGGTCACAGGGCGGCCACCTTCGTCGACTGGCGCAACAACATCAGGGTCACAGGGATCGACAGGGCGATCAGCATCAGGGCGTAGGGTGCCGCCGCGGCGTAGTCCAGTTCGCTACTCAGCGACCAGAACCTCATCGCCAGGGTGCGGGTGCCGGTGGGCGCCAGTAGCAGCGTCGCCGTCAATTCCGTTGCCACCGCGACGAATACCAGCGAGGCGCCGGCCGCGGCGGCCGGGGCGGTCAGCCGGAGGGTGACACGCACGAACGTGCGCGCCGGCGACGCACCTAGCGAGCGGGAGGCCTCTTCCACCGACGGCGGCACCTGCGCCAGGCCCGAGCGCAGGCTGACCAGCGCGCGCGGCAAGAACAGCAGCACGTAGGCGCAGATCACCAGCGCCGCAGTCTGATAGAGCGGGGGAGCGTACCGGATCGCGACGGTGACCAGGGCGAGCGCGGTGACGATGCCGGGCATCGAGCTGGTGATGAAGTTGGCGCCCTCGATCGAGCGGGCCAGCAGACCGCTGTAGCGGACGGCGACCCAGGCGAACGGGAAGGCCAGCACGGTGGTCAGGACCGCGGCAGCGGCGGCGAGCGTGGCCGTCTGGGCCAGCGCGGTACCGATTTCCGTCGCATCCCACACCTGCGTGCCGCCGATCCAGAGCCAGCGCGTCAGCGTCCACAGCGGCACACCCAACGCCAGCGCGGCCAGTACCAGCAGCCCGGCGGTGGCCGGCAACATGGTGCGGCCCAGGCGCATCGGCATGCCGGCGCGCTGGGCGCCCGAACCGATCCGCGCGAACCGGGCGTTGCCGCGGGCGGCGGCCTCGGTGACCAGAAGCAGCAGGCATAACAGGACAAGGACGGCGGCCAGGGTGGCGCCGGCGGCGCCGTCGAAGGTGGCCTGGAACTGTTCGAAGATCGCGGTGGTGAAGGTCGAGAAGCGGATCATCGCGAACGCGCCGTACTCGGACAGCAGGTGGACACCGATCAGCAGGCCGCCACCCAGGATGGCCAGACGCAGCTGCGGCAGCACCACTCGGAAGAACACCCCGGACGATCCGGATCCCAGCGCGCGGGCCGATTCCTCCAGCGCCGGGTCGATGCGGCGCAGGGTGGCCGCGGCGGGCACGTAGACGAACGGGAAGTACGACAGCGTCGCGATCAGAATGCCTGCAGGCATTCCGTGCAGCGTCGGCAGCACGCTGACCCACGCGTAGCTGTTGACGAACGCCGGCACCGCCAGTGGCGCGACGAACACCGGCCGCCACCACGTGCGCCCCGGCAGATCGGTGCGCTCAACCAACCAGGCCGCACCGACCCCGAGCACCACACACAACGGCACGGTGATCACGACCAGGCCCACGGTGTTGAGCAGGAGTTCTCCGACCCGGGGCCGCACCACCAGCTCGATCACCCGGCGCGGACCGGTGGTGATCACCGACCAGGCGACGTAGCCCAGCGGGATGAACGTGGCCGCCAGCAACAGCACCACCGCGCCGCTCAGCCCTGGCCCGGGCCGGGCACCTGCGGAGCGCTGCGGAGTCGCCTGCTGCGTTGACGGGGGCTCGGTCGCGACCAATTACAGCAAGCCAGACTTTGTCATCAGGTCGGTGACCTTGGCGGCATCGAGATTGGACGGGTTGACCTCAGGAGCCTGCAACGTGTCCAACGGCGGCAGTACCGGGTTGGCCGCGACGCCACTGGCGACCGGATATTCGAACGAGGTGCCCTTCTGCAGCACCTCTTGACCGGCCTTGCCCGTGACGAACCGGAGGAACTGCTGGGCCTGGTCCTGCTTCTTGCTGGATTTCAAGACACCGCCGCCGGACAGGCTGACGAAGGCTCCGGGATCTTGGTTCTTGAAGTAGTGCAGTGCCGTGTTGCCGCTGATCTCCTTGGTCTTGGACTGATCGCGGAACCAGTAGTAGTGGTAGATGATCCCGCCGTCGACCTGGCCATCGTTGACGGCGCGCAGCGTCGCGATATTGTCTTGGAGCACAACGGCATTGGTCTTCAAACCGGCCAGCCATCGCGCGGTGGCCGGCTCGCCCTTCAGTTCGAGGATGGCCGCGACGATCGCCTGGAAATCCGCCTTGGCAGGCGGGGCGCCCCACCGGCCCTTCCATTGTGGCTGCTGCAGATCCATGATCGAGTGCGGCAGCTGGTCGGCCGGGAGCTTGGCCTTGTTGTAGACGAAGACGGTCGAGCGCGCCGCCACGCCGGTCCACTTGCCCGACGACGGCCGGAACTGGGCCGGGACCTGATCGAGGGTCTGCTGCTCGACGTCGGAGAACAGCCCGGCCTTCTCGACAGCGGCCATCGCCGGGGAGTTCTCGGTGAGGAACACGTCGGCGGGTGAGGCGTTGCCCTCGGCCACCAACTGGTTGCCGAGCTCGGTGTCGCCGCCCTGCCGGTAGGTGACCTTGATCCCGGTCTCCTTGGTGAACGCGTCGATCCACTCCTTGGTGAGCGACTCGTGCTGAGCGTTGTAGATCAGCAGTTCGTCAGACCCCGAACTGGAGCACCCGACCATGCCGGCCGCGATGGCGACGGCAGACAGGACAGCAGCAACCCGGCGGCTCCAACGTGTGCGCATCGAGTGAATCCTCTCGGTATTAGCTGAGCATCACCTAAGGACACTACCGGGGTGGGCGGGCGCGACGCCGGAGACAGCGGGATTCGCGGAGCGGCCGAAATCGCGGCTGCGCGGATCGTTGTTCAGTCGCGGTTCTTCAGGAGCGAGGCCAGCAGCCGCACGCCCGTGGAGGATGTCCCGGGCGGGCCGATCGGCGAGGTTGTCTGTCGCCTGCAGGGGGGCCAGGCCGTGCGACATGGACCAGCCCGCGCTGACGCGGCTCGCCAGGTCAGCGTCGGTGACGGTCTCGGGGCTGTGTGTACCGATCAGGTCGCTCTGGTGGCAGAGGTATGGCTGGAACAAGATCTCGTAGAACCCACGGTTTTCGAGCGTGAATCTCACGTACTCCGCACCGCCCGGTAGGAACCCGAGTTCTCCTTCCGCGACCGGGCCGATTGCCGCCGCCATTCGCCTGAATCCCTCCGTGGCGACGGCCGTGAACAGACCGGTCTTGTCGATGAAGTGATTGAGAATGCGCCGCGTGTGACACACCCGCTCGACGGGCGATTCGCCGGCGCTGCCATCCTTCCGAAGGGCCTCAATCGGGACCTTCCCTGGCCTGTGGATGAAGTCCACGCTGGGGATAACTCGGCCTGACTGAGCCGGTTCTGTCGGACCGTGTCCGCACCGTGTGGTCATGAGTTCTCTGACACGAGCCGAGATCGGCGCACTGGGTGAACAGTTGGCCGTCGAACATCTGGCGGCACAGGGATTGCGCACATTGACCCGCAACTGGCGGTGTCGTTACGGCGAGCTCGACGTGATCGCCGAAGAGGCCGCCACGAACACGGTGGTCTTCGTCGAGGTGAAGACCCGCACCGGGGACGGTTTCGGCGGGCTTGCCGAGGCGGTGACTGCGCAGAAGGTGCGCCGTATCCGCAGGCTGGCGGCACTGTGGCTGGCCGAGCAGGATGCCCACTTCGCCGCACTGCGTATCGATGTGATCGGGGTCCGCGTCGGCCGCCGCCGAGAACCCGAGCTGACGCACCTCAAGGGGGTGGGCTGAAATGGGTTTGGGTAGAGCCTATTCGGTGGCCGTGCGCGGGGTGGACGGCGTGATCGTGGAGATCGAGGCGGACATCACCTCGGGGCTGCCCAGCGTGAACCTGGTGGGGCTGCCCGACACCGCCCTGCAGGAATCCCGGGATCGGGTGCGCGCGGCCATCACCAATTGCGGCAACACGTGGCCGATGTCGCGCCTGACGTTGGCGTTGTCCCCGGCCACGCTGCGCAAGGTCGGTTCGGTCTACGACTTGGCACTGGCGGCGTCGGTGCTCTCGGCGCACACCAAGACGGCCTGGGCGCGATTGGAAAAGTCGGTGCTGCTCGGTGAACTCGCTCTCGACGGCCGGGTCCGTCCGGTGCACGGCGTGTTGCCCGCCGTGCTGGCCGCCAAGCAGGAGGGCTGGCCCACGGTCGTGGTGCCGGTGGACAACCTGGCCGAGGCCAGCCTGATCGACGGGATCGAGGTGTGCGGTGTGCGGACCCTGCGGCAATTGCAGGCCTGGCTTGATGGCAAGGGGGATCTGCAGGCCCGGGTCGCCGCGACGGAGCGGGCACCGGAGCCGATGGCAGACCTGGCCGACGTGGTTGGACAGGCCCAGGCCCGCTATGCCGTCGAGGTGGCGGCCGCGGGTGCCCATCACCTGATGTTGACGGGGCCGCCAGGTATCGGGAAAACGATGTTGGCACAACGGCTTCCGGGGCTGTTGCCGCCGTTGTCGTCGGCTGAGTCGCTTGAGGTGACAGCGGTACATTCCGTGGCGGGATTGTTGGCGGGGGATACACCGTTGATCACCCGACCGCCGTTTGTGGCTCCGCACCACACCTCGAGCGTGGCCGCGCTGGTCGGTGGTGGAAGCGGGTTCGCGCGCCCCGGGGCGGTCAGCCGGGCGCATCGGGGTGTGTTGTTTCTCGACGAGTTCCCCGAAATGGGATCAAGTGCCCTGGAAGCGCTGCGAACTCCATTGGAGGACGGCGAGATCCGGTTGGCTCGCCGTGACGGTGTGGCGTGTTATCCGGCCCGGTTCCAACTGGTCCTGGCGGCGAATCCCTGCCCGTGCGCGCCGCCGAATTCGGCCGACTGCGTCTGTTCGGCCCAAGCCAAGCTCCGGTACCGGGGCAAGCTGTCGGGGCCACTGGTGGATCGTGTCGACTTGCGGGTGGAGCTGTACCCGGTCAGCGCCGGGGCATTCACACCGCAGTCGGGCGAAAGCAGTGCAGTGGTGCGTGAGCGGGTCGCCGCAGCCCGCCTCGCCGCCCAGGAGCGGTGGAAACCCTATGGGATCGGCACGAACGCCGAGGTCAGCGGCCCGCTGCTGCGTCGCGAATTCCGATTGCCCAAAGCCGCGATGGAGCCGCTGCGGTCAGTGCTCGACCGTGGGGTGATCAGCATGCGCGGTGCCGACCGGTGTTTGAGGGTCGCCTGGACCCTGGCGGATCTGGGTGGACGGACCATTCCCGCCCATGAGGACGTCGCCGCCGCACTGAGCTTCCGGCAAGCCGGGGGTGTGTCATGACCGACGAAATGCGGCGCGCATGGGCGTATCTGTCGCGGGTGGCCGAACCGCCGTGCCCGCAGTTGACGGCCTTGGTCACGCAAGTCGGTCCGATCGAGGCGGCCGGCCGGGTCAAAGCCGGTCAGGTCGAGGCCGAGGTGTTGCGCCGAATCGAGGCGCGCCGGGAATTCGATTGTGCGGCAGAAGACCTGGATATCCTCGACAGAATGGGTGGGCGGCTGATCACGCCCGATGACGACGAGTGGCCGCTGCTGCGATTCCGGGCCTTTCGCGGGGATGAGGTGCAAAAGCGTCGGAATGGTCACCCTCCGTTGGTGTTGTGGGCGGTCGGGCCCGTGCGCCTCGACGAGGCGGCAGAGCGGGCCGCGGCGATCGTCGGCACCCGTGCGGCCACCGCTTACGGCGAGCATGTCGCCGCCGAGTTGGCCGCCGGCTTGGCCGAGCGGGATGTCACGGTGGTGTCCGGCGGGGCCTATGGCGTCGATGGGGCAGCCCACCGCGCAGTGTTGGCATGTGAGGGGGTGACGGTCGCGATTGTGGCCGGTGGCATCGACAACCCGTACCCGGCCGGGCACAGCGCGCTGTTCCACCGGATCCGCCAGGACTGTCTGTTGGTCAGCGAGTACCCGCCCGGGATGGCGCCGGGCCGGTTGCGGTTCCTCACCCGCAACCGGTTGGTGGCCGCCCTTTCCGGGGCGACCGTGGTGGTGGAGGCCGGGTTGCGTAGCGGCGCCGCCAGCACTGCGTCCTGGGCCAAGGCGTTGGGCCGTCCGGTGTGTGCCGTTCCGGGTCCGGTGACCTCGGCTGCATCGGCGGGCTGCCATGCGCTGCTGCGGCACGGCGCTGTCCTGGTCGACCGTGCCGAGCAGATCGTCGAACTCGTCGGTCGCATGGGCGAACTGGCACCGGAAGCGCCCCATCCCTCTGCGCCGCTCGATGGGCTCGCGCCAGTTGAGAAACAGGTCTATGACGCGCTGCCGGCGCGCGGTGCTCACACCGTGGACGAGATCGCGATGCTCGCCGCGCTGCCTCCGCACCAGGTGCTGGGGCCGTTGACGATGTTGGAGTTCGCCGGGCTGGTCGAAAGCGTCGACGGATGCTGGCGGATCATGCGTCGGCGACGGGTCCACCCGGCAACTCCCGGGTCGGCAGGGGAGAAGCAGGTATCCGCGTGAACAAGGAACGGGCAGACCTCGATGCGATGGCGCGGCGACCCGAGGCCTCATTCACGTAGCCCCCAGGCAGGCCGGTGGCCTCCGTATAGTCGATGAGGTCGGCTAATAAACGAGCGGCAGATGATTTTTGGAGGCGCCATGGCAGGACGACCAATGCACACATTCCAGGTGGTGCATCGCGAGCAGCTGACCCCCCACATGGTCAGGTTGGTACTGGGTGGATCGGTTGAAGGGACGGGTTTCGACACTTTCTCGCCCAACGACTTCAGCGACGCTTACGTCAAACTCGCCATCGTCCCTGCTGTTGTCGATGTGTCAGCGCTGCCGAAACCCTTGACGCTGGACAGCTTTCAGGAGCTGCCCACCGAACTGCGCCCCACGGTGCGGACCTACACCGTGCGTAAGTTCGACAAGGAGCGCCGCGAGATCACCATCGACTTCGTCGTGCACGGTGAGCAAGGCGTGGCCGCACCCTGGGCTGCGGCAGCGGTGCCGGGCCAGCCCGCCTACCTGATGGGGCCCAGTGGGGCCTACACCCCGGACCCGGCCGCCGACTGGCACCTGCTGGCCGGTGACGAGGCCGCTCTGCCGGCCATCGGTGCGGCCCTGGAGGCCTTGCCCGCGGATGCGACCGGCAAGGTCTTCATCGAGGTCGCCGGCGATGAGGACGAGATCGAGCTCGCCGCTCCGGCCGGGGTCGAGGTCAACTGGATTCACCGCGGTGGGCGGGCCGACCTGGTCGGCGAGGACAAGGCCGGAGACAACGCGCCGTTGATCGCGGCGGTCAAGGAGGCAGCCTGGCTGCCGGGTCAGGTTCAGGTGTTCATCCACGGCGAGGCTCAGGCCGTCATGCACAACCTGCGCCCCTACATCCGCAAGGAGCGCGGCGTCCCGGCGAAATGGGCCGGGTCGATCTCGGGGTACTGGCGCCGCGGCCGTACCGAGGAGACTTTCCGGCAGTGGAAGGCCGAGCTGGCGAAAGCGGAGGCCGACACCGCGGGCTGATAGCAGGTTGGCTGTCCGGGATGGAAAGGTAGCCGTCATGGCCTATGGCGACTATCAACTCGAGATCTACCTGCAGGGGCTGTCCGGCGTGCTGCCGACCATGCCGATGGACTACGCGGGACTGGAGGCCAAGGCCCAGGCGGCCATGCCGGCCTCGATCTGGTCTTACGTGGCAGGCGGGGCCGGCGACGAGCGCACCCAGCAGGTCAACCGCACCGCGTTCGACCGGTGGGGCCTGATGCCGCGCATGCTCAACGCCCACCGGGACCGCGATCTGTCCGTAGACCTGTTCGGGCTCACTCTGCCGTCGCCGTTGTTCATGGCCCCCATCGGCGTGCTGGGGATCTGCGGGCAGGACGGTCACGGTGACCTGGCCGGTGCCCGTGCCGCCGCTCGCACCGGGGTACCGATGGTGCTGTCCACGCTCACCGAGGACCCGCTCGAAGACGTCGCTGCCGAATTCGGTGACACCCCAGGCTTTTTCCAGCTGTACACACCGACCGACAAGGATCTGGCCGCCAGCCTGGTACAGCGCGCCGAGAAGGCCGGATTCAAGGGCATCGTCGTCACGCTCGACACCTGGGTGCCGGGCTGGCGGCCGCGGGACCTGGCCACCTCGAACTTCCCGCAATTGCGCGGCAAGTGCCTGGCCAACTACACCAGCGATCCGGTGTTCCGTGCCGGTCTGCAGCAACCGCCCGAGGAGAACCCGCAGGCCACCGTGCTGCGCTGGGTCAGCCTGTTCGGCAATCCGCTCACCTGGGACGACCTGCCGTGGCTGCGGTCACTGACCAAGCTGCCGCTGATCCTCAAGGGCATCTGCCATCCCGATGACGTCCGGCGGGCCAAGGACGGTGGCGTCGACGGCATCTACTGCTCCAATCATGGTGGGCGCCAAGCCAATGGCGGCATTCCCGCGATCGACTGCCTGCCCGGGGTGGTCGAGGCCGCCGACGGGCTGCCGGTGTTGTTCGACTCGGGCATCCGCAACGGTGCCGACATCGTCAAGGCGCTCGCACTGGGTGCAACCGCGGTCGGCGTGGGCCGCCCCTATGCGTACGGGCTGGCGCTGGGCGGCGCCGACGGCATCGTGCACGTGCTGCGGTCGCTACTCGCCGAGGCCGACCTGATCATGGGTGTCGACGGGTATCCGACGCTGGCCGATCTCACGCCCGAGGCGCTGCGGCGGGTCGACTGATCTCCCTAGCGCTCCCGACACCGCGGTCCGCGGGGTCGGTTTGGCGCGCTTTCTTTGTCACGTTGGGGTGGCGCTCGGGCTCGACCGCCACCCCAAGGTGACGAACCGCGGATAAAAGACGCAGACAAAGAGGCAGGTCATGGCGTCTGGCCAATGATTATTCATCGGTGTAGCATTTTCCTTCATGAGTGTAGAAACCGTCCGCGAGCGGGCCGCCCACCTGGGCCCCGAGCGGCGGCGTCCGCAGGTGCTGGATGCGGCTCTGGCCATTGCGGTGACCGAGGGGATCGCCGCAGTCACGATCGGCGCGGTGGCTCAGCGGCTCAAGGTCACCCGCCCGGTGGTGTATTCATGTTTTCCCGACCGGGTGGAATTGCTGAGGGCCTTGCTCGAGCGGGAGCTGGCGCTGCTGGTCCAGGGGGCGATCGATGCGCTGCCGTACGGCCGCGCGGACGCCGACGAGACCGTCTTCGTCGAGGGCTTCCAGGCGCTGCTTGAGACGGTCGCCGGCCGGCCCGATTCCTGGCGGCTCGTGATGAGCGCCGACCCGGATCCGGCCGTGGCCAAACACTTCCGCAGCGGTCGCGCGCTGATGGTCGGCAAGGTCTCCCGGCGGCTGGCGCCCACGCTGGAACGTTGGGGCACCACCGACGCCGACAAGAAGCTGCCGGTGTTGGTCGAGCAGTTCGTGTCCACCTGTGAAGGCGCGGTGCGGACCTTGTTGCATGACGACGGAAAAGACTGGACCCCGACCACATTGGGTGAATTCATCGGATCGGCCACCTACCGGGCGTTTCGCACCGCCTGATCCAGAACAGAGGAGTTTTCGCATGTCTGATCTCCAGCCGATGGCTGACTACGGGTTCTTCGGGCCGGATTCGGTGACCTGGAAGGTGTGGGGCCATGCCACCACGCCGATCATCGGACTGCAGCGCGCCGTGGTGGTCGAGGAACTCGATCCCGCCCTGATCGCCGCGGTCGACACCACCGGCGCCAATTACGACCGGCCCCGCACCCGTTACGACCGGACCGTGCGTTACTTCGCCATGGTCGCTTTCGCCGACACCGAATCGGTGCTCAAGACCGCCGATATTCTGGTGAAAGTCCACTCGAAAGCCATTGGTACCGAACCCCTGAGCGGCAACAAGTACGACGCCAACGACCCCCAGTCGCAGCTGTGGATCCTGCTCACCGGCTGGCACTCGGTGCTCAAGGCCTACGAGCTGTACGGCGGCGGCAAGCTGACGGCCGAGGAGGAGGCCCGCTACTGGCAGGACTGCGCCCGCGCCGCCGAGTTCCAGACCTGCGATCCGGCCGACGTCCCGCGGACCCGTGAGGGCATCAACGGGTACTTCGAGCAGATGCGGCCACACCTCGCCGTCAGCGAGGCCGCCCGCGCGATGATGGACCACCTGCTCAACGCCAAGGTGGTGCTGCCGCCCGCGCCGCGTGCTGCGAAGCCGGCCGTCGAGATTCTCAACTGGTTCCTCCGTGCGGGCACCATCGCCACCATGCCGCGGTGGATGCGCCGACTCAGTGGATTCGATCAGCCGCGCGCGGTCGACCTGGTCGTGCGGCCGGTGCTCAAGCTCGGCTTCGGTTTGGTCAACCGCGTACCGCGGCTGAAGCTGTTGGTGGCCAAGATCATTTCGCCGTCCGTGGTGCCGATCGCTGGTCCTTGCATCATGGGCATACCGCCGCGGTCGACCGAGGTGCTCAGCCCCGAAGAAGGGCGCAAGCGCTACGGCTACGTCAAGCCCGCCGATGCGCACAAGGAGTTGCGGGCTCGCCAGCACGAGCGGGTGTTCGGACGGGGACAACTGCCCAGCGACGAAGGCCTCATCGAATCTCAGTCCTACCTAGGGAGTTTGGCGTGACCGCACGATCTGATGTCCTGTTCGACCCGAACCGGACCGACTTCGACCAGTTCGACAGCAGAACCCGGGAGATCTTCCGGGCCACCATCGACTTCTTCGAGTCCCACGGCAAGCGGTGGCTCAAGCAGCAGGACCGGGATCGGGTCTGGTACAGCGACTTTCTCGACCTGGTCAAGCGGGAGGGCATCTTCGCGACGTTCCTGACGCCTGCGTCGGAGGCCGCCGGCGATCCCGACAAGCGCTGGGACACCGCGCGCAATGCCATGTACAGCCAGATTCTCGGGTTCTACGGGATGCAGTACTGGTATGTCTGGCAGGTCACCATTCTCGGTCTCGGTCCGATCTGGCAGTCGGAAAACACGGCGGCGCGCAAGAAGGCTGCCGCCCTGCTGGATTCGGGGGAGATCTTCGCCTTCGGGCTGTCCGAGCAGGACCACGGCGCCGACGTCTACTCGACCGACATGGTGCTGACACCGAACGCGGATGGGTCGTACTCGGCGAACGGCGGCAAGTACTACATCGGCAACGGCAACCTGGCCGGCATGGTCTCGGTGTTCGGCCGTCGCTCCGACAAACCCATCATCGACAGTTCCGATCTCGACCGGCGCCGTCCCGCGCAGGACTTCGAGGGATACCTGTTCTTCGCCGCCGACACCCAGCATTCGAACTACCACCTGCGCAAGAACGTCGTCGACGGCCAGATGTACGTCGCGGCGTTCGACCTGGAGAACTATCCGGTCAGTGCCGACGACATCCTGCACGAGGGCAAGGCAGCCTTCAACGCCGCGATCAACACCGTCAACATCGGCAAGTTCAACCTCGGATTCGGGGCGATCGGGGCTTGTGAGCACGCCATGTACGAGGCCGTCACCCACGCCGAGAACCGCGTGCTGTTCGGCCAGCGGGTCACCGAGTTCCCGCAGATCCGCCGTATGCTCGCCGACGGCTACGCCCGCTTGATCGGGATGAAGCTCTACAGCGAGCGGGCCATCGACTACATGCGCAGCGCGAGCGCGGACGACCGGCGTTACCTGTTGTTCAACGCGATCGAGAAGATGAACGTCACCCGCGAGGGCGAGAAGATCGTGACGTTGCTCGCCGATACCATCGCGGCCCGGGCTTTCGAATCCGACATGTACTTCACCATGGCGCTGCTGGGGCTCACCGGCTTGCCGCGGCTGGAGGGCACGGTGCACGTCAACATGGCGCTGTCGCTGAAGTTCATGCAGAACTACATGTTCGGCGCGTCAGATGCGGCGCTGGCCGCCATGTCCGTTCTGCCTGTCGGCCGGGCGCCGGCGCCGCTGGTGAGCGCGCTCGCCGGTGGTTTGCGTGCGGTCGGCGGTGCCATCGCTGGTTCACCTGTGGCGCAACGCATTCCGCAACTCAAGTCGCTGCTGGCCGAGGTGCCGCGGATTCCGACGCGCCGGGATGCGACCAATGACGACTTCTTGTTCCGGCAGGGGCCGAGCAGTGGGTTGGCGAAGATCCGGTTCGGGGACTGGCAGTCGGTGCTGAGCCGTTTTTCGTCGACGCCGAATGTCGCGGTCCTCCTCGACCAGGCCCAGGCGTTGCAGACTCTGCTGGCGGTGGCGACACCCACCGCCGACCAGCAACGCAACGTCGACTTCCTGTTCGCGATCGGTGAGATGTTCACCCTGATCCCGTACGCCCAGCTGATCCTGGAGCAGGCGGAGATCGAAGCGATCGACACCGATCTGATCGACCAGCTGTTCGAGGTGCTCGTCACCGACATGTCCACGCATGCGACCAAGCTGCATTGCCATCCGGATGCCACTGCGGTGCAACAGCAGCGCGCCCTCGACATCGTCAAGCAGCCGGTGGCGGACGGCGCCCGCCGCGATCGCGTGGTGGCAGGTGTGCGCGGACTGGCCGGCCGCTACGAGATGAACCCGTGATGGTCACGCGACGGTAGCGGCTCGGCGCGTCGGGTGCAGGGCCGGCGTAGTTCTGCCACGGTGGCAGGGTGCCCGCAGTTCAGGATGTGCTCGCCGAGTTCGACGAATACCTGGCGCTGCAGTGCGGCAGGTCTGAGCACACCCGCCGGGCGTATCGCGGTGATCTGTTGGCGTTGTTCGATTTCACCGGCGGTGAACTGGACACCGTGACTCTGCCGAGGCTGCGGTCCTGGCTGGCCAGCCAGGCCGCGGCCGGAGTTGCGCGGACCACGCTGGCGCGCCGCACCTCCACGGTCAAGACCTTCTGTACCTGGGCGAGTCGGCGCGGATTGCTGCCGGACGACGCCGCGGCCCGGTTGCAGGTCCCCAAAGCGCACCGCACCCTGCCTGCGGTGCTGCGTCGCGATCAGGCCGTCGACGCCATGGAGGCGATGAATTCCGCGGCGCGCGAGGGTGATCCGCTGGCTCTGCGGGACCGGCTGATCGTGGAGATGCTCTATGCCACCGGGATCCGGGTCAGCGAGTTGTGCGGACTGGACATCGACGACATAGACACCTCGCGCCGGGTACTGCAGGTGCTCGGCAAGGGCAACAAACAGCGCACGGTCCCGTTCGGGGACCCCGCACACGTCGCGTTGAGAGCCTGGCTCACCGAAGGTCGCCCTGCCCTGGCCACTTCCGATTCCGGTCCGGCACTGCTGCTAGGAGCCCGCGGTAAACGGCTCGATCCGCGTCAGGCCCGCACTGTGGTGCACCAGACCGTCTCTGCCGTCGACGGGGCCCCCGACATCGGCCCGCACGGGCTGCGGCACAGCGCTGCCACCCACCTGCTCGAAGGCGGCGCCGACCTGCGCGTCGTGCAGGAGTTGCTGGGCCACACCTCGTTGGCCACCACGCAGCTCTACACCCACGTCAGCGTCGAACGGCTGCGAGCGGTGCACGACCAGGCCCACCCGCGGGCCTGATACCGCCGAACGTGAAGATCTAGGAGAACGCGCAATCCGATCCATCGTGGACCTGCCTTCCGGACCCGTCTCGTATCTCACCTGGGCGCCGCACCATCCCACGTCGACCGTGGTGTTGCTGCACGGCGGCGGCGTGGACAACGCATCGCTGTCATGGGGTGGCGTCGGCCCCCGACTGGCCGACGCGGGTTACCGCGTCATCGCCCCGGATCACCCCGGCTACGGCCAGAGTCCGCCGGCGCGACAGCCGGTGACCCAGGACCGGCTGGTCGCCCATGTCGCGGAGTTCGTCGACGGGATGGAGCTGGACCGCTATGTGATCGGCGGGTTGTCCCTCGGTGGCGGCATGACGATCGGCCACGTGCTGGACCGCCCGGACCGGGTGGCCGGCGCGATGCTGCTGGGCAGCTACGGCATCATGCCCCGGTTGTCGTACGGACCGCTGTCAGGCGTCCGTCAACTGGTCACCTGGGCGATGCTGCGCACGGGTCTGCTCGGCGCGGTCACGCGCTGGGCCGGCACCAATCGGGCCGCGATGACACGCAGCATGCACGCACTGATCAGGGATCCGCGGCAGCTGACCGATGCGTTGATGGACGAGATCATGACTGCCGCAGCACAACCCGGTGGATTCGACGCCTTCGAACAATGGCAACACGACCAGGTCGGGTGGAACCTGCTGCGCACCGACTACACGCCGCGGCTCGTCGAGGTGAGGTGTCCAACGCTTGTCATCCACGGCGATCGTGACCCCGGCGTTCCCGCCGCGCGGGCCCGCGCCGCTGCCGAGCGGATCCCGGATGCGCGCCTGCATATCGTCGGCGGTGCCGGGCATTGGGTTCAGCGTGATCAGCCGGACGTCGTGCTCGACGCGATCAGCGGATTCCTGCGGGACATCAACGCAGCAGCCTGAGCACCTCGGCCAGGTGCGGCAGAGCTGATTCGCGGTTTCAGTCGGCGGTCGTCGAGCTCTCTGCGGCTTCGCGCTTGAGGTGCAGGTACGAAACAACCAGCCCGAATATGAAGAGCACGCCGGCGAACAGGAAGATCCCGCCGAAGCTGGCCAGCTGGAAGCCTTCATCTCGGTTTCGTGATCGCTGCTGGTCGTAGTCGTTGAGCCATGAGGAGTGCCGACCGATATTGCGGCATTGATCACCCTGGTGCATCACCCAATCTCCGCAGGTGACATCAGCACGGAAGGCCAGCTCCAACCCAGGAATGGCAAGCGCCAGGCCGACGCCGAAACACACCACGGTGCATATCGACAGAAAGATCCATCGTGCCTTGCTCACACTGTGCACCTCTCGCGTCGAAGCCAGGAATGAGGCTAACGGCAACCTCAGCCCAGTTTCTGCACCAAATTTTGGACACCAGTTCAACCCTCCAGCGGCTTGAGCCGGACCGGGGTCTCGGCCAGCAGCCCGATTGGGTCGACGTAGTCGGCCCGGGCCGCCGCACCCCACATCGCACCCCAGTGCAGGCACGCGGCCGCCCCACAACCGGGATGACCGGCCAGCAGCGTGCCGAGCAGCTGGCCTTGACCCACGGTCTGACCGGGCCGCACGGCTGCTTGCACCGGTTCGTAGCTGGTGCGCAGCCCACCCGGATGGGCAAGCGAGACCACCGGACGCCCCGCGAGCACCCCGGCGAAGACGACCGTGCCCGGGCCCGCGGCGTAGACGGGTTGCTGGGGTGTGGCCGCCAGGTCGACGCCCCGGTGGCCGCGATTCCAATTGGGGGAGGGGGCGTCGAAACCCCTGGTCACCACCGGTCGCGGTGATACCGGCCAATGCAGCCGCGAGCCCTCGGCGTGGGCGCAGGCCGGCCACGACAACGCCATACCCAGCATCAACAACGTCGCGGCAATCCTCACCAGCTCAGTTCAACGTCACCTCGGGCCGCGCGGAAGCCCCGAAACCGGGCGCTGTGGATGAATGCGCCCCGCTTTGCCGCGTGGTAAAAGCAGGCCTGTTCAGCGTGTAAACTTCTACCCGCAGCTCGCTAGCGGGCTGACTTCGCGTGTCTGCGCATATCGATCGCCTCGACGGGGTCGTACACGGATGCCGACGGTCCTGACCTGGGATTTTCCAGATCGGGTTCGGCAGCTGGCAGGCACCAGGGCCTGGCATCACCCGACGCCGGGCGACAACCGACACAAAGGAACCACCTACTCATGGCTGTTGTAACCATGAAGCAGCTGCTTGACAGCGGCGCTCACTTCGGGCATCAGACCCGTCGCTGGAACCCCAAGATGAAGCGGTTCATCTTCACCGACCGCAACGGCATCTACATCATCGATCTGCAGCAGACGCTGACCTACATCGACAAGGCCTACGAGTTCGTCAAGGAGACGGTGGCCCACGGCGGCACCGTCCTGTTCGTCGGCACCAAGAAGCAGGCGCAGGAGTCCATCGCCGAAGAGGCCACCCGCGTCGGCATGCCCTACGTGAACCAGCGCTGGCTGGGCGGCATGCTCACCAACTTCTCCACCGTGCACAAGCGCCTGCAGCGCCTCAAGGAGCTTGAGGCCATGGAGCAGACCGGTGGCTTCGAGGGTCGCACCAAGAAGGAAATCCTCATGCTCACGCGTGAGAAGAACAAGCTTGAGCGCAGCCTCGGCGGTATCCGGGACATGCAGAAGGTGCCCTCGGCCATCTGGGTCGTCGACACCAACAAGGAGCACCTGGCGGTCAACGAGGCCATCAAGCTGGGTATCCCGGTCATCGCGATCCTGGACACCAACTGCGATCCCGACCAGGTCAACTACCCGATCCCGGGTAACGACGATGCCATCCGTTCGGCTGCCCTGCTGACCAAGGTCGTCGCCTCCGCGGTGGCCGAGGGCCTGCAGGCTCGCGCCGGCCAGGGTGCCGGTGAGAAGCAGGACACCGAGGGCGCTGAGCCGCTCGCCGAGTGGGAGCAGGAGCTGCTCGCCGGTGCGACCGCCGGAACCGCCGAGGGCGAGGCCGCTGCTGCACCCGAAACATCCACTGACGCTTCGTAATTCCAGGAGAAGTCTTAAATGGCTAACTACACCGCTGCCGACGTCAAGCGACTGCGGGAGCTGACTGGCGCCGGCATGCTCGACTCGAAGAACGCCCTGGTCGAGGCCGGCGGCGACTTCGACAAGGCTGTCGAACTGCTTCGTATCAAGGGCGCCAAGGACGTCGGCAAGCGCGCTGAGCGCGCCACTGCCGAGGGTCTGGTCGCGGCCAAGGACGGCGCGCTGATCGAGCTGAACTCCGAGACCGACTTCGTCGCCAAGAACGCCGAATTCCAGGAGCTGGCCGACCAGGTCGTCGCGGCGGCTGCCGCTGCGAAGGCCGGCGACGTGGATGCCCTCAAGGCCGCCAAGGTCGGGGACACCACCGTGGAGCAGTCCATCGCGGACCTCAGCGCCAAGATCGGTGAGAAGCTCGAGCTGCGTCGGGCCGCCTACTTCGACGGCACGGTCGAGACCTACCTGCACAAGCGTGCCGCGGACCTGCCGCCGGCCGTCGGTGTGTTGGTCGAGTACCAGGCCGGCGACGCGGAGAAGGGCAAGGAGGCCGCGCACGCGGTCGCCCTGCAGATCGCCGCGCTCAAGGCCAAGTACCTCACCCGCGAGGACGTGCCCGAGGACATCGTCGCCAACGAGCGTCGTATCGCCGAGGAGACCGCGAAGGAAGAGGGCAAGCCCGAACAGGCTCTGCCCAAGATCGTCGAAGGTCGCGTCACGGGCTACTACAAGGACGTCGTGCTGCTGGACCAGCCGTCGGTGTCTGACAACAAGAAGACCGTCAAGGCGCTGCTGGACGAGGCCGGCGTCACCGTGACCCGCTTCGTGCGGTTCGAGGTCGGTCAGGCCTAAGCACCAGAAGACTCGGGCGGCACATCACACCCGATTGACGGCTCGGCCGTCGCCGCCCGTCGCAAAACCCCGCGCTCATTCCGGCGATCCCGGAAAGTGCGGGGTTTTGTTCATTCGTGACATGGTCGGTGCCGGGTAGTTGCTTACGCAGGGGCAAGGGGCTTTGCCGATGTGGGAGTGTGGCAGGTACCAATGGTGTTGGAGGTGACATGCGCGTAGGTGTGGTGTTTCCGCAGACGGAACTCGGCGGAGATCCGGGAGCCGTGCGCGCCTACGGCCAGCGTGTCGAAGAGCTGGGGTTCACCCACATCCTGGCCTACGACCACGTCGTCGGCGCGGATCCGGCCGTCCACCGGGACTGGGCGGGGCCCTACGACCTGTACACCACGTTCCACGAGCCCATGGTCATGTTCGGTTATCTGGCCGCGGTGACCTCGCTGGAACTGGTGACCGGGGTGATCATCCTGCCGCAGCGCCAGGCCGTGCTGGTGGCCAAACAGGCGGCCGAGGTCGACCTGCTCACCGGCGGGCGGCTGCGCCTGGGCGTCGGGCTGGGCTGGAATGCGGTCGAGTACGAGGCGCTCGGCGAAGACTTCGGGAACCGCGGCAAGCGGTCGGAGGAGCAGGTCGAGCTGATGCGCCGGCTGTGGACCGAATCGTCGGTGACATTCGAGGGCCGCTACCACCGGGTGACCGGTGCCGGCCTGGCACCGCTGCCGGTGCAGCGCCCGATCCCGGTGTGGTTCGGAGCGGCCTCCGCGCGGGCGCTGGAGCGCGCCGGCCGGCTGGGCGACGGTTGGTTCCCGATGGTGGGGCCCGGTCCGGAGCTTGAGGACGCCCGTGCGCGGGTCGAGCGCGCGGCCGTGGCCGCCGAGCGCGATCCGTCCACCATCGGTATGGAGGGCCGGGTGGGCTGGGCCGGCGATCCGGACAAGGCCGCGGCCGACATCGCCGCGTGGGCCGAGGCCGGGGCCACCCACGTCACGGTGAACACCATGGGCGCCGGACTGCGCACAGTCGACGAGCATCTGGCCGCGCTGCAGAGCGTGGCTCGGACACAGTGACGGCGGCTGCTAGCGTCGGGGCGTGACCAGCGGCCAGCGCGCAGCGCGAAATGTCCCGACCCGTGTTAGTGCATTTGGCGATGACGCCCTCGGCGAGCACGATGCCGTCGGCCTGGTGGCGGAACTGCGGGCCGGCCGGGTATCTGCCGCCGATCTCATCGAAGCCGCCGTCGCGCGGGTGGAGGCGGTCAATCCCACCCTCAACGGACTGGCGTTCGAGGCCTTCGACCGGGCCCATGCCCGCGGCGCCGCACCCAGCGCCTTCGGCGGGTTCTTCGACGGCGTCCCGACTTTCGTCAAGGACAACGTCGCCGTCGAGGGCATGCCGACCATGAGTGGCACGGATGCCTGGGAACCTCGGCCCGAACCGGCCAACGGTGACTTCGCCCGGGCGTATCTCGCCACCGGCCTGGTTCCGCTGGGCAAGACCCGGCTCTCGGAATTCGGTTTCAGCGCCTCGTGCGAGCATCCTCGGCTGGGCCCGGTGCGCAACCCGTGGAACCCGCTGCACACCGCGGGTGCTTCCTCATCGGGTTCGGGTGCCTTCGTCGCGGCGGGCGTCGTACCCATCTCGCACGCCAACGACGGGGGCGGCTCGATCCGCATCCCCGCCGCCTGCAACGGGCTGGTCGGCCTCAAACCGACCCGGGGCCGGCTGCCGCAGGACAAGAGCATGCGGATGATGCCGCTGAGGATCGTGTCCGACGGTGTGCTCACCCGCTCGGTACGTGACACCGCTGCGCTCTACCGCGAGATGGAGAAGGTCTACCGCAGTCCCAAACTTCCACCGATCGGCGATGTCAGCCGTCCGGGAAAGCAACGGCTGCGCATCGCGGTGTGCACGCAATCCGTTGTGCACGACGCCGGCCCGGAGATGACTGAGCTGACGCACAAGACCGCCGCGCTGCTCGAGGAACTCGGCCACCAGATCACCGTGATCGGCAACCCGGTCCAAGCGCGTTTCAAGGATGACTTCCTGCTGTACTGGGCGTTCTTGGCGTATGCGTTGGTGCGCGGGGGGAAGCGGTCGTTCGGCCAGAGCTTCGATCGAGACAAGCTGGACAATCTCACGCTGGGCCTCGAACGACACGCATCGCGCAATCTGCATCGGCTCCCGACCGCGATTGCGCGGTTGGCCCGGTCGCGGCGGGTCACCGAGCGGCTGTCCAACAGCTATGACGCGGTGCTCATGCCCACCCTGGCCGAGCCCACCCTGGAGATCGGCCGCCTGGACCCGACCGCCGACTACGAGCAGATCATCGACCGGCTGCTGGGCTGGGTGGCGTTCACGCCGCTGCAGAATGCCACGGGGGATCCAGCGATCTCGCTGCCGCTGGCCCAGACTGATGCGGGTCTCCCGGTAGGCATGATGCTGTCGGCGACCCGCGGCCGCGAAGCTTTGTTGCTGGAACTGGCCTACGAGCTCGAGGAGGCCAGGCCCTGGGCGCGCATTCAGGATCCGGCCCCCGCCGCCCCACGCAAACGTGTGCGAAAAGCAGTGAAATAGGCTGGTTTTGAACTCGTCAGCGAGGGCTGACGACGAAATCCGTTGTGTCGGCGACATCACGACGTAACGCCAATCAGTGGGTGTTAACTCGCGCGACACCGCGATCTGCTCCGGGTGAAACACGCGGCTCGCAGCATTCCCCACTGTGGAGACCGTAGCTTCGATACCGCCGTCTCAAGCATCCACAGCCCGTCGATCGCCGGAGATCGCGACTACTGCGGTGCGGACCGGGGGCACCTTCGGGTGCCTGATTCGATTCGCACTGGCGAACATTCGTCGCCGGCCCGAACGGTTCGTGTTGTCGGTGCTCGGGATCGCGCTGGCGATCGCCTGCGTCACCGTGGTGCGCACCATCTCAGCGAGTTTTGCGATCACCGGGGCTGATTCGGTCACCGATGTACTGGGGGATGCCCAGCTGTGGGTGGTACCGGCCGCCGGGGTGCACTATGACAACGAGGCCCGCGCCCTGGTTGCCGATGGGCCGCCGCCGGCGTTCGACCTGCCCGACGGCTGGCACGGCCGGATGACGATCTCCGGGGTGACGGTGATCGACGGCGCCGCGGTTTCGCTACGCGGTGGTGATGAAATACCCTCTGGTCAAGCAGTTTTGGGATCCGGTCTGGCTGGTCGGTTGGGGGTCGCGTCCGGAGACGTGATCGACGTGGGGGCTCTGCCGCTCACCGCGAAGGTCTCCGGGCCAGGGGAGTCGATGACCGTGGCACCTGCGTTGGCGCGGTTGCTGGTCGGCGACAACGGCTGGTGGACGATCAACGCGCCGCCGGGCGATGAACACCGCCACGACCTGGCGCAGACATTCGGCGCCGTGGTCGGGCTGCCGTTCACGACCGATCCGTCTGTGCAGCCGGAACCCGGTGGTCATGGCCTGATCTATGACACAGTCGGCGGATCTGGTCCACTGAGCTTCGAGCAGAAGTTCTCGGCGCTGTTCTCGGGGCAGGTCACCGGCTCGACCTTGGGCCTGATCTCCACCATCGGGCTCGCTCTGGGATTCGTCATCGCGGTCTCGTCCTTCCTGGCCGCGGTCGCCGAACGCAAGCGTGAGTTCGGGATCATGAGCAGCATCGGACTGGCCGACGAGGTGCTGTACTTCTTCCTGGTCGAGTCGGGGATCGTCTTCGTGGCGGCCTACGCGGTCGGTGTGCTCGGCGCGGGAGTCGCTGTGGCACTGGTGATTCCGGAGATCGCCACACTGGCCGCTTGGGCCCAGGCGGCCGGAATGGTGGCTGCGTTCCTGCCCGCGATGGCAATCGTCGGCGCCCTGGTGCCCGTGCACCGGCTCCTGCAGCAACGTCCGGTCGATCTTCTGGGGGCAAGGTGAATCGCAAGGGTCTGGCCTACGGCTGGTTGGCGGCGCGTCGGCGTCTCCGCGAGATGGTGCTGCCCGTGGTGACCACTGCCACCGGGTCCTTTCTGGTGGTGCTGGTGTTCGGGATGTCTGCGGGGATTCGCGCGCAGTCAGCGACACTCGGGCACGCCGAGGAGATCAACCGGGCGGTGATCCTGATCGCGGTCACCGTGCTGCTCGTCGGAGTGGTCGAAGTCGCGGTGGCCACCACCCGCACCGTGGCGCACCGTACCCGTGAACTCGGCGTGCTCGGAGCCAACGGCATACCCCGCGGCCCCGTCATCGCGGCTCTCCTCGTCGAACCGGTGGTGGCTGCTGTGCTGGGCTCACTGCTGGGTGCGGTCTGCGCAGGTGTCACCGGTGTGGTGGTGGCACTGCTGGGTCTGGCGCCCACCGGGGTGTCGTACGCCGGGTTGGTGGTCGGCGCGGCGATCGCCGTCGGGGTCAGCGTCGCGGCTGCGGTCGCGACGAGTTTCGTGCCCACCTTCAACGCCGCATCACGTCCACCCATTCGATCCCTGACCGCGGGAGGTTAGCCCGAGCATGACCGCACTTCACGACACCGCCGCTGCCGCACCGGAAGACACCGAGCCGGTCAAGAAACCCGTCATCGAGGTCAGCAACGTGTGGAAACTGCACAAGCTCGGCGACGAGGTGGTCAAGGCGCTCGTCGCCGCTGAACTCCAGGTGATGCCGGGGGAGTTCGTCTGCCTGATGGGGCCGAGCGGCAGTGGAAAGTCCACACTGCTCAACATCATCGGCGGGCTGGACCGTCCGACGAAGGGTACGGTCACGATCAGCGGCCAGGACACCGCACAACTGACCGAGAGCCAGTTCGCGGCGTTGCGCCACGACACCATCGGCTTCATCTTCCAGAGCTACAACCTGATCCCGTTCCTGTCGGCGGTCGAGAACGTCGAGCTGCCTCTGATGTTCGAGCCGTACGACCGGAAGTCGTTGCGCAAGCGCGCAACCGAACTGCTCGAGCTGGTGGGCCTCGGGCACCGGGTGCACCACCAGCCCACGAAGATGTCGGGTGGTGAACAGCAGCGCACCGCGATCGCACGGTCGCTGATCAGCAACCCGACCCTGGTATTGGCCGACGAGCCGACGGCCAACCTCGACCACCGCACCGGGGGAGACGGTGGTGCGCATGCTGCGTGACCTGTGCTCGACATTGGGCGTCACGGTCGTCGCAAGCACCCACGATCCCACGGTGGCCGACGAAGCGAGCCGTGTAGTCCGGATGCGAGACGGACAAATCGTCAACTGAATCAACGGTATTGGGAGACGAACTCAATGACTCAAGAACTGGAGGCCGCGGCGCCGTCAGAGCGTGACAAGCTGATGACGACCGAGCTGGTCCCCGAACAGATCCTGCCCAAGGTGATGAGCACCTTCGGCCTGACCGCGGCCTATGTCTTCATCATCTGTTGGATCACCGGCTCCTCGGTGATGGCGACAGGTGGATGGACCGCCATCCCCATGTGGGTGCTGGGCATCCTCACCTTCCTGGTCCCTGCCGGCATGGCCGTGGTGGAACTGGGCAACCTGTGGCCCGGGCAGGGCGGTGTCTACATCTGGGCCACCCGGACGATGGGGGAGACCTGGGGATTCATCGGCGGGTACCTGTCGTGGGTGCCGGTGATCCTCAATGCCGCGTCATCGCCCGCGGTGGTCCTCTCATTCCTGTTGCTGGCCTTCCACACCGAACTCGGCGTGATGACGAGCGTCATCCTGCAACTGGTCATCCTGTGGACGGTTGTCGGCTTGGCACTGGCGAAGCTCTCCGCCAACCAGCGGATAATGAACGTCGTCTTCGTGGTGTTCGGCATCCTCGCGCTGACGATCTTCGTCTCGGGCGTGCTCTTCGCGGTGAAGCATGGTTCGGCAACGCCGTTCAGCTGGTCCGAGGCGACGATTCCCAACTTCGCGGTGTCGGGCTTCCTGTACGGCACTGTGCTGCTCTATCTGCTCGGTGTGGAGACGCCGTACAACATGGGTGCGGAGTTCTTGTCGGTGCGCAAGAGCGGCCCGCGAATGATCTTGTGGGGTTCGACGGCGCTGGTCGCCATCTACCTGCTGACGACGCTGGGCACGATGATGGCGTTGCCCACCGCGGAGATCGACGCCGTGACGGGTGTCATCGGCATGCTGGACGTCGCGGGGTTCCCGGGGCTGATGGAGATCTGCGCAGTCGTGCTCGCCTTGATCATCGTCGTCGCGTTGATGACGTATCAGGTGGCCTACTCACGATTGATCTTCGTCTCCGGGCTGGAGCGGCACCTGCCGCGCATCTTCACCCACCTCAACCCGCGCACCCGTAATCCGGTGTCCGCCATCCTGATCCAGGGGGTCATCTCGTCGCTGATCCTGGTCGGCCTGTACTCGCAGAGCAGCCTGGTCAACACGACGATCTTCCTCCAGGGCGGCCTGTCGACCGTGTGGCTGCTGTCCGGTTTCTTCTTCCTGATCCCGGTCGTCATCGCCCGCAAGAAGTACGCGGATCGCTATGAGAACGAGACGTTCTGGCGCATCCCCGGCGGCATGGTCGGCGTCTGGATCACCGTGATCGTCGGCACCCTCGGCACCATCGGCGGCGTCTATTACTCGTTCGCGAAATCTTGGCTCACCAGTGCCGGGGTCGGGGATGCCGAGTGGATGAAGTGGGTCGGCAGCATCAGTGTCGGGATGTTCGCACTCGGGCTGGTGGTCTACGTCTTCGGCCGCCGCTCGGCGCACAAGGTCTCGCAGGAAGATGCCCTGGCCCATCTCGCGGTGTTCGACCTCACCGCCGACGACTCGACCGCAACCAAGGAGGATTCCCCCAGATGACCATGGACAGCACCCTGGTGCCGGCCGAGTCGACCGACGCCACCAGCCGCTATCCGCTCGATCCGTTGACCGGTGCCGAGATCGAGGCGGCCGCGGCCGTCATCACCGAATCGGACTACGCCACACCGACGTTGAAATTCGTCATGATCCAGCTGGCCGAGCCGGCCAAGACCGCCGCGCTGTCCTTCGTGGACGCGACCGAGGTGCCGCGTCAGGCGTTCGTGACGATGTACGACGGTGCCGCCAAGCTGATCTATGAGGCTGTCGTCGACCTCGACGCGAGGGTGATCGACTCGTGGACCCCGATTCCCGGCCGGTTCCCGTCCTATCTCGTCGAACACATGACAGGGGTGGAGGAGAAGGTGCGGGAGGACCCGCGATGGCAGGAGGCCATGCGCAAGCGGGGTGTCACCGATTTCAGCCTGGCGATGATCGACCCGTGGCCGGCCGGCTACTACGGCGCGCAGGACCACTACGAGAACTCGCCGCTGATCTGCCGGCCGCTGACCTTCATGCGCGCGGCACCGTCGGAGAATGGCTACGCGCGGCCCGTCGAGGGCCTGATCGTCACGTTCGATCTGGACAACATGGAGATCATCGACATCGAGGACCATGGCACGGTCCCGTTACCGTCCAAGGGCGGCAACTACTCCGGGCAGTTCATGTTCACGCCCGACAACCGGCCCGCGTTCACGCAGTTCCGTGACGACGTCAAGACCATCGACATCACCCAACCCCACGGGCCCAGTTTCACCGTCGACGGATGGAACGTCACCTGGCAGAAATGGTCGATGCGGGTCGGGTTCAACCCCCGCGAGGGCCTGGTGCTGCATGAGGTGACCTACACCGACCGTGGCGAGGTCCGGCCCATCATGTACCGCGCCGCACTGTCGGAAATGGTGGTCCCATACGGTGATTCGTCGCCGACGCACTGGAACAAGAACGTCTTCGACATGGGTGAGGTCGGGATGGGCTTCTCGGCCAACCCGTTGACCCTTGGCTGTGACTGTCTCGGTGAGATCTTCTACTTCGACGGTACGGTCAACGACTCCAGCGGCAACGCCGTCACCATCCCCAACGCGATCTGCATGCACGAGGAGGACTACGGGATCTCCTGGAAGCACACCGATTTCCGCACCGGGGAGGTCGAGGTTCGGCGGTCCCGGCGGTTGGTGATCTCGATGATCTGCACCGTCGGCAACTACGAGTACGGCTTCTTCTGGTACTTCTACAACGATGCGTCCATCGAGATGGAGGTCAAACTAACCGGGGTGCTGACCACCGGTGCGGTTCCCGACGGCGAGACCCCGCGCTGGGGCAAGATGGTGGCGCCCGGGATGTACGGCCCGAACCATCAGCACTTCTTCAACTTCCGCATGGACATGAGCATCGACGGCCCGGGAAACAGTGTGTACGAGGTGGATTCGATCCCCGAGCCGGACCCGGAACTGAACCCGCACCACAACGCCTGGATCACCCGGGACACCCTGGTGGCCTCGGAGTCCGAGGGGGCCCGGGACTGGGAGTACTCGACCGGCCGGTACTGGAAGGTGGTCAACCCCTCCAAGCTCAACGAGTTCGGCGCGCCGGTCGGCTACAAGTTGATGCCCAAGGACATCGTCCCGGTCATGGTGCAGGAGGGGTCGGTGATCTATGACCGGGCCCGGTTCGTCCAGCACAACCTGTGGGTCACCCGCTACGACCCGAGGGAGCTCTACGCCGCGGGGGATTACATGTATCAATCCGCGGATGCCCAGGGCCTGCCGGAATATGTCGCCGACGACGCGCCGCTGACGGACACCGACGTCGTGCTCTGGTACACCGTGGGTGCCCACCATGTGGTGTGCCCGGAGGACTGGCCGGTGATGCCGTGCCACTACACCGGCTTCAAGCTCAAACCGGTGGGATTCTTCGACGGCAACCCGGCACTGGATGTTCCGCCCTCACCGCCGGCGGCGTGCCACCACCACTGAGTCGCGGCCACTGACAGGCGCGGACGCACCCGGACACCAGTGAATCGGGGGCGCCCGCGCCTGCTCGCGCGGACATTTCGTCAACTGCCGGGGCGGCGAGTGGCAGCTTGCTCTTATGATGACCGGCAGGTGTCAGAGTTTGCGGGGGTGTGAATGACGTCTGGGCCAGAAGATCAGCCGAGCGGGGACGTTCGCGGATCGATACGTTGGCAGGACCCGGCTACGACCACGCCGCGGCCGCCGACCGTGGCCGAGGCGCGCCAGCGAGACAAGGCGCAGAAGGCGCGCGAGGCCGCCGAGGAGTGGGCGAGGCAGCAGGAGGAGCAGCGCGAACGTCGCGCTGCCACCGGCAAGAAGGTTTTGATGGGCTCGGTGGCAGTGGTCGGTGTCGTCGGGGTGATCGCGCTCGGCTACCACCTGCTGCACAAAGAGGAGATCGCGGCGTCGTGCGTCAAGGAGGGCACCAACGAGGTGGTGCCCGATTCGTACTGCTCCAGCGGCCACAGCGGTTCCGGGGGCACGTTCATCTACCTGGGTTCGCCGTACCGGTACTACTACGGCGGCAACAACGGCGGAGTGGGCACCATTGCCCGGGGCGGGACCATCGAACAGCCCAAGGGCACCACGGCCAAGACCAAGTCGGGGACGTCGATCTCGCGCGGCGGCTTCGGCTCGTCGTCGAGCTACGGCAAGAGCTCGGGGAGCTGAATGCGCCGTCAACGTAGTTCCCCGCGAGCCGGCTGGGAACAGATCGTCGCTGACCAGGGGATGTGCTACGGGACCCCGGCGCGCGATGCGACCGGTGCCGACCGCCCGTACTGGGACGAGTCGGTGCACTACGTCTTCGACATGGACGAGGTGCTGTCGATCGAGGCCTCCGTCGAGGTGCTGCACTCGATGTGCCTGGAGGCCGTCGAGAACGTCGTACTGACCGGGCGCTACCGCGACTTCGGGCTTCCCGAATGGAGCTGGGAGCACATCGAGAAGTCCTGGCGGCGCAGTGATCCGCACCTGTACGGCCGTTTCGATCTTCGCTACGACGGCCGCCGGCCGCCGGTGCTGCTGGAGTACAACGCCGACACCCCGACCACACTGCTGGAGGCGGCGATCCTGCAGTGGCACTGGAAGACGGACGTCTATCCGGAGGATGATCAGTGGAACTCGTTGCACGAGAAGCTGGTTGCCCGTTGGGGTGAGATCCGCGACCGCCTGCCGGGGGCCGAGACATACTTCACCTGGTCGGGCGCCGAGCTCAGCGGCGAGGATCACGTGACGGTCGCCTACCTGCAGGAATGTGCGGCCGAGGCCGGCCTGAACACCGTGGGCCTGGCGATCGAGGACATCGGGTTCGACGCTGACCTCGACCGGTTTGTCGACCTCGCGGAAGCGCCCATGGACTCGATCTTCAAGCTCTATCCCTGGGAGTGGATGCTCGACGACGATTTCGGTCGCAGGGCGGTCGAGCAGATGCCCGCCACGATGTGGGTGGAGCCGCTGTGGAAGACGCTGTTGAGTAACAAGGCGATCCTGGCGGTGCTGTGGGAGATGTATCCCGGGCACCCGAACCTGTTGCCCGCCTACGTCGATGACCCGCACGAGCTGACCGAGTACGTGCGCAAGCCCAAACTGGGGCGTGAGGGTGCCAACATCACCATCGTCGGTCCCGGGTACGAGACCGAGACCGGCGGCGTGTACGGCGAAGAGGGCTACGTGTACCAGTTGCTCGATCCGCTACCGCAATTCGACGACATGCGCCCCGCGTTGGGCGCGTGGATCGTCGGCGACGAATCCGCCGGACTCGGGATCCGCGAGACCTCCGGTCTCGTCACCGACAACGGCGCTGCCTTTGTGCCACACCGCATCCCGCAGTGACCTGGAAGGAATACCCCTATGACAACCACCCTGGTTGCGCTCAGCTCTGATTACTGGTCGGTCCTCGGTCACGGGGTGTCGGCGATCGTGCTGTACTCGATCGTCGGTGTGGCGCTGATGGTCCTGGGTTTCTACGTGATCGACTGGACCACGCCGGGTCCGTTGCGGACCCTGGTGCAGGCCGGGCGTCCCAACGCCGCTGCAGTGGCGGCCTCCGGCGTGATATCGATGGCATTCATCGTCGTGCTGGCCATCTACAGTTCCTCGGGTGACCTGATCCAGGGCCTGATCACCACACTGGTGTTCGGCCTGTTGGGCATTGCGGCCCAGGCGTTCTCGGTCCGGCTGGTCGGCGCGATCAAGGGGATCGACATCGGCGGCGTCCTGGCCTCCGAAAGGTTCACCCCACAGGTCCTGGTCGTGACGGCTTCCTATGTGGCCTTCGGCCTGATCATCGCGGCGGCGATCCTCTAGTTCCTCGCTGGATTGTGCGGCAGACTTCGGCGGCCGCCCGAGTCAAGGCGGCCGGGCCGTCACGCAAGGCCTGATCCAGCGGCGTGCCCGGCGCGGTGATCGCCACCAGTTTGTCGACGCCGTTGTCCAGCAGTATGTCGGCGTCGGGGGCCACCCGGCCGGCGAAGATCGCCACCCGGGCGCCGGTGCGGGCGGCCAGCTGGGCGACACCGAACGGCGTCTTTCCCAACATGGTCTGGGCGTCGACGCTGCCCTCGCCGGTGAACACCCAGTCCGCGCCGGTCAGGGACTGCTCCAGTCCGACGGTCTGGGCGATCAGTTCGACACCGGGAGCGCAGTCGGCGGCGAGGAACTCCAGCAGGCCGAAGCCCAGGCCGCCCGCGGCACCGGCCCCCGGGCGGTCGGGCCGGGCGTGGCCGAGCGCGGTGCCGGTCACCTCCACCAACCGGGCCAGCGCAGTTTCGAGCACCTCGACATCGTCGGGAGCGGCCCCCTTCTGCGGGCCGAAAACCGCACTGGCGCCACCGGTTCCGAGCAGCGGCGCGGTGACGTCGGAGGCGATCCGGACCCGGACATCGGCCAATCGGGGATCCATACCCGAGACATCGATGTGTTGCAGTCGGGCCAGTGCCGCACCACCGGGCGGCAGTGCGGCGCCGTCGGCATCGGTGAAGGACACGCCCAGGGCGGTGAGCATGCCGGCTCCACCGTCATTGGTCGCCGAACCGCCGATCCCGATCAGCAGCTCGGTCGCGCCCCGATCCAGCGCCGAGATGATGATTTGTCCGACTCCGAATGTGCTGGCGCGCAAGATGTCCCGGTCCGCCGGCGCCACCAGCTCCAGGCCGGAGGCGCTGGCCATCTCGATCACGGCCAGGCGGTGCTCGGCGAGGTAGCCATAGGTGGCGCGCGCCGGCCGTCCCAGCGGATCGCTGACCTCGACCGTGACGCGATCGCCGCCGAGTGCGTCGACGACGGCATCCACGGTGCCTTCGCCGCCGTCGGCCATCGGTACCCCGATGCACTCGGCGTCGGGCAGTACCGACCGGACGCCTTCGCGCAGCGCTGCCACCGCTTGCGACGCGGTCATCGACTCCTTGAAGGAGTCCGGGGCCAGCACGATCTTCATTGGCTGGCGACATTACCCACTGTGGCGCCGCGCGGCGCGCCGTAGCGGACCGCCTCGGGCCTGCCCGGGGGAGTTCACGTCACGGCATGGGCCAGGAGTCGCTTGAGTTCGCGTCGCTGCTCGGCGTCGAGCCCTTCGAGCACCTCTTCCTCGGCGGCAAGCACCGCGGCTTCGGCCCGTTTCAGCAATTCGGCTCCCTCGGCCGTCAGTTCGGCCGGAAGCGCCCGTCCGGAGTCCACGGTGGCGGGTCTGCGTACGGCGCCGCGATCCTGAAGTCCGCGCAGCACGTTGTTCATGGCCTGCGGTGAGACGTTGGTGTGACGCGCGAGTTCCGCGTTGGACTGACCGGGGGCCATGGACAGCAGTCGCAGACAGACGAATTCGGGCAGCGTGAGCCCGAGCGGTTGCAGTTGTGCCGCGACCTTGGGCTGCAGCACAGCGACCACGCGATACATCAGGTATCCGAGTGGCTGTTCCTCCAGGACGCCCCCGGTATCGGAGTTCATATCAAGCATATTGACACATATCAACCAGGTTGATATACCGGAAGTATGACCACACCAAGCGAAATGTCTGACGCAATGTTCGAATCGGCTTACCGCGGTGAGGCTCCCGAGTTCGCCGGGGTGCGTCCGCCGTGGAGCATCGGCGAACCACAGCCCGAGATCGCGGCCCTGATCGCCGAGGGCAAGTTCCACGGGGAGGTGCTGGACGCCGGTTGCGGTGAGGCGGCCACGGCCCTGGACCTGGCGGAACGGGGATTCACCACCGTCGGGCTCGACCAGTCGGCCACGGCCATCGAATTGGCCCGGGCGGAGGCCGCCAAGCGGGGCCTGGCCAACGCCAGCTTCGAAGTCGCCGACATCAGCGCGTTCACCGGCTACGACGGTCGCTTCGGCACCATCGTCGACAGCACGCTGTTCCACTCCATGCCGGTGGAACTTCGCGACGGTTACCAGCAGTCGATCGTACGGGCCGCCGCACCCGGCGCGTCCTACTTCGTGCTGGTGTTCGACAAGGGGACGATGGGCGACACCGGGCCCGCCAATCCGGTCAGCGAGGACGAACTGCGCGAGGTCGTCGGCAAGTACTGGGTGATCGACGATGTCCGGCCGGCCCGCATCCACGCCCACGTGCCAGCCGAATTCGCCAACTTCGCCGATTTCGCCGGAATGGACCTCCGCGACGAGGGCAACGACCGCAAATCGATGGCGGCCTGGCTGCTTCAGGCGCACCTCGGGTAGTTGCCAGCTGACCTGCGCCCGCCGGCGACACTCGGTCCGCGAGGGCTCCCCCCGCTAGGTGTGCTGCCCGCCATAAGGCAGGATAGAGAGGCCGTCCAGGGGTAACCCGGGTGGCTCTCTACATGCGAGGAGTGCCGAGGAGACCGATGGCGGATCCGAATGTCGCCGGCGAGGGCGCAGCACCCATTCGTCCCTTCTACACGAGGGTTCTGCTCAAGCTTGGCGGAGAGATGTTCGGCGGCGGTGAGGTCGGTCTCGACCCCGATGTCGTGCATCAGGTAGCCCGCCAGATCGCCGCCGTCGTGCGCAGCGGAGTCCAGGTCGCGGTCGTGATCGGCGGCGGCAACTTCTTCCGCGGCGCCCAGCTGCAGCAGCGCGGGATGGAACGCACCCGCAGCGACTACATGGGCATGCTCGGAACCGTGATGAACAGCCTTGCGCTGCAGGACTTCCTGCAGAAAGAGGGTATCGACACCCGCGTGCAGACCGCCATCACCATGGGTCAGGTCGCCGAGCCGTACATCCCGTTGCGGGCCGTGCGGCACCTGGAAAAGGGCCGCGTCGTCATCTTCGGTGCCGGCATGGGCCTTCCGTACTTCTCCACCGACACGACCGCTGCGCAGCGGGCCCTGGAAATCGGGGCCGACGTGGTGCTGATGGCCAAGGCCGTCGACGGCGTCTACACCGCCGACCCGCGTGAGGATCCGAGCGCCGAGCTGCTCACCGAGGTCAGCCATCGCGAGGTCATCGATCGCGGCCTGCGGGTCGCCGATGCCACCGCCTTCAGTTTGTGCATGGACAACCGGATGCCGATGCTGGTGTTCAACCTGCTCACCGAAGGCAATATCGCCCGCGCGGTGGCGGGTGAGAAGATCGGAACACTGGTCACCACCTAAACGGGAGAAGCCGACGTGATCGACGAAACTCTCTTCGACGCTGAAGAGAAGATGGAAAAGGCCGTGAGTGTGGCCCGTGACGACCTGGCCACCATTCGGACCGGCCGGGCCAATCCCGGCATGTTCTCCCGGATCAACATCGACTACTACGGGGCGATGACGCCGATCACGCAGATGGCAAGCATCAACGTCCCCGAGGCGCGCATGGTCGTCATCAAGCCTTACGAGGCATCGCAGCTCAAGCCGATCGAGGACGCGATCCGCCACTCCGACCTCGGGGTCAATCCGACCAACGACGGCAGCATCATCCGGATCTCCATACCGCAGCTCACCGAGGAGCGTCGCCGCGACCTGGTCAAGCAGGCCAAGTCCAAGGGCGAGGACGCCAAGGTGTCGGTGCGCAACATCCGCCGCAAGGCCATGGAAGAGCTCAGCCGGATCAAGAAGGACGGCGAGGCCGGCGAGGACGAGGTCGGACGGGCCGAGAAGGACCTCGACAAGACCACCCACACCTACACCAGCCAGATCGACGACCTGGTCAAGCACAAGGAAGGCGAACTGCTGGAGGTCTAGTGGCCGATCAGCAAATACCTTTCGTGACAAACACACCGGTCGGAGAACCGCAGAAAAAACAATCCCGGGCCGGCCGTGATCTCCCGGCCGCCATCGCCGTCGGCGTCGTCCTCGGCGCCATGGCGATCGGGACCCTCTTGTTCGCGCCGATCTGGTGGCTGCCGTTGCTCGCGGTGGCGATAGCCATCGCCACCCACGAGGTGATCCGGCGGCTGCGCGAACACGGTTACGCGTTGCCCGCCGTCCCGCTGCTGCTCGGTGGCCAGGCGATGATCTGGCTGACCTGGCCGTTCGGGGCAGTCGGTCTGCTGGGCGCCTTCGGGGGCACGATCGTCGTCTGCATGGTGTGGCGTCTCGTCGGGCAGGGTCTGGACCAGCAACCGGTCAATTACCTGCGCGATATCGCCGCCACGATCCTGCTCGCCACCTGGGTGCCGTTGTTCGCGGCCTTCACCGCGCTTCTGATCTTCGCCGACCACGGCGGAGCCAGGGTATTCACCATCATCGTCACGGTCGTCTTCGCCGACATCGGCGGTTATGTCGCGGGCGTGCTGTTCGGCAAGCACCTGCTGGCCCCGGCGATCAGCCCCAAGAAGTCCTGGGAGGGCCTCGGCGGTTCGCTCGTGTTCGGCATCACCGCAGCCGTTCTCTCGGTGACGTTCCTGCTGGACAAGCCCGCGTGGGTGGGCGCACCGCTGGGCTTGCTGCTGGTCATCACCGGCGTGCTCGGCGACCTGGTCGAATCGCAGATCAAGCGTGACCTCGGGATCAAGGACATGGGCACGCTGCTACCGGGCCACGGTGGGATCATGGACCGCATCGACGCGATGCTGCCGTCCGCTGTCGTCGGCTGGATTGTGCTGACGCTGCTCGCGTAGATTGCGCTCGCCGCGCGCGCCTGACGCGTTCAGCCAGCACGCGACCGCACCCAGGACCAGTCCCGCGGCGATACCGAGGTTCACCCGCTCGCCGAGCATGAACCAGGACAACACCCCTGCGACCGCGGGAATGACGCAGAACAGCATCGCGACCGCCGAGGCGCCGTGCAGATTGATGGCCCGCACGTACAGCGACACCCCGAGGGTGGCGTTCAGCAGCACCACACCGGCCACCGCCAGCACGGCCTTGGTGACGTCGTGCACCTCGACCGGTGTGGTGAGCGCGAGCGCCAAGGCGGGGATGAAGGCGACGGCGTTCTGCACGGACGTCGAGGCCCGGAAGTCGACATCGGAGCAGAACCGCTGTTGATACACCCCGCCGGCGGCCAGGCCGAGCAGTGCCACCAGTAACAATCCGACCGCGGGGTCGATGCCGCCCGAGTCGACCAGCCTCGTCGCGCATGCTGCCAGCACGGCGGCGACGCCGAGCACCAAGGCGAGTACTCGGCGTGGCGTCAGCCGATCGCGCAGGAACATCGCGGCCAGCAGTGCCGTCGCGACCGGGTTCATCGCGATGACAACCGCGCACAGCACCGCCGGGGCGCCATGCTGAATCGCGATGTACAGGGCGCAGAACTGCACGGCCTGCATGAGCAGACCCGCCACCGCGACGTGAAGCAGCTTGCGCCCGGTGGGAAAGCTGACCCGGGCCAGCGCTGCCCACGTCCCGAGGAACAGGCCGGCGAGCCCGAACCGGACGGCCAACACAGCCATCGGGGAGAGCGCGTGCACGGCGAGGTTGCCGATCGGATAGCCCAGGGCGTAGAAGAACGTCACGGTCGTCGCCGTGCGCATCGGCATCGGCTGGATCGCTCCGTGCGTGCGCAGGGGAGTGGACGCCATGACGCAATGGTGGGTGAGCTCCCCACGCGCGGTCCAACGATTATCGGCAATCGCGATTGATCGTTGATGCTAATCAATCGCCTGGAATAACTCGGTGAATAGAAGGAAATGCCTGGTTTTTGATCGTAAGCACTGATCGGAGTACGTTGGCCGCATGGGTCAGGTGCTGGATATCGCACCGCTGCGCAGCCTGGTGGCGGTGGCGGACTGTGGCGGGTTTCACCGCGCCGCCGCGGTGTTGCACATGACGCAGTCCGCTGTCAGTCAGCATGTACGGCGGATCGAGGCCGTCGTCGGCGGTCCCGTCGTCGAACGGTCCGGCCGCGGTGTGGCCTTCACCGAACTGGGGCATCGCGTTCTCGGGCACGCCCGGGGCATCCTTGCCGCTCACGACGCGGCGCTGACCGATCTCGGTGCGGCCGAGGAACAGGTGCTGCTGATCGGCGCCACCGAGCACGGCGCCGACGTCATGTTGCCCGCCCTCACGGCGGCGCTGGGCGAGCGCTTGCCCAACTGGCGGCTGCGGTTTCGTCTCGACCGCAATGTCATGCTCGCCGACGCCCTCGAACACGGTCTGGTCGATCTGGCCGTGATGCTCGACGGTTCCGGGATGGATCCCGCTCACGCCTCCGGAACGCTTGCGCTGAAGTGGGTTTCGGGCCGCGGCTTCGGCACCGGTGTGAACCAGCCGTTGCCGGTGGTGATGTTCTCCGAACCGTGCACATTGCGTGAACCCACGTTCGCCACGCTCGACCGGTGCGGGACCGACTACCGCATCGCCGCCGAATCCGCGAACCTGTCCGGCCTGTTCGCAGCGGTGCGTTCCGGCCTGGGCGTGGCACTGCTGCCGATGATCGGCCGACTGCCCGACGGGCTGTGTCTGGCCGAGGGGCTGCCCCCGGCCAGCCGCGCATCGGTGTTCGTCCGCGGCCGCGCCGGGGTGGATACCGGTGTCCTGGACACCGTTGAGCGGACCGTTCACGACGTTCTCGCCGGACAAGCCTGATACTGGACAAGACATGAAGCAGGAATTGGTCTTCGAAGCCCCGCGACGCCGCATGCCGCCGCGACACCTTGCCGACCTCGACGAGGACGGCCGTGCTGCTGCCGTCACCGAGCTGGGTCTGCCGAAATTTCGGGCCAAGCAGCTGGCCAACCAGTACTACGGCCGCCTGATCGCCGATCCGAAGCAGATGACCGACCTGCCCGCCGCCGTGCGGGATCAGGTGGCCGAGGCACTGTTCCCGGCGCTGATCGATCCGGTGAAGCAGATCCAGTGCGACGCGGGCGAGACCCGCAAGACACTGTGGCGCGCGGTGGACGGCACGACGTTCGAATCGGTGCTGATGCGCTATCCGCAGCGCAATACGGTGTGCATCTCTTCGCAGGCCGGCTGCGGCATGGCCTGCCCGTTCTGCGCCACCGGCCAGGGCGGTCTGATGCGCAACCTGTCCACCGGCGAGATCCTCGAACAGGTCCGCTCGGCGTCGTCGGCCATGCGGCTGGAGCATGACGGGCGGCTGTCCAACATCGTGTTCATGGGCATGGGTGAGCCGTTGGCCAACTACAACCGGGTGCTGGCGGCCGTCAAGCGCATCATCGCCCCGCCGCCGAACGGCTTCGGGATCAGCGCCCGCTCGGTGACGGTGTCGACGGTGGGGCTGGCCCCGGCCATTCGCAAACTGGCCGACGAGCGCCTCGGTGTCACCCTGGCCGTATCCCTGCACACCCCCGATGACGAACTACGCGACACGCTGGTGCCGGTGAACAACCGGTGGAAGGTCGACGAAGTCCTCGATGCCGCGCGGTACTACGCCGATGTCACCGGACGGCGGGTGTCCATCGAGTACGCGCTGATCCGTGATGTCAACGATCAGCCTTGGCGCGCAGACCTTCTCGGTAAGAAGCTGCACGCCAAGCTGGGGCAGTTGGTGCACGTCAACCTCATTCCGCTCAACCCGACGCCGGGCAGTGAATGGGACGCCAGTCCCAAACCTGTCGAGCGGGAGTTCGTCAAACGCGTTCAGGCCAAGGGAGTCTCGTGCACCGTGCGCGACACCCGGGGGCGTGAGATCGCCGCGGCCTGTGGCCAGCTGGCCGCCGAGGGCTGAGCTTTCTGCGCCGAGACTGCGCCCAGATCACCGAGACTGCGCCCAGATCGCGTTCTCGCGGAAAATGGCGATCTGTACGCAGTGTCGGTGGGCTGTAGGCAGTCTCGGGAGCGCACCTACCCCGGCGGGTTGGTGAACCAGAGATTCTCCTCGCGCAGGCTGCGGCTGCGCCAGCCGTCGGGCGTGCGCACCAGTTCGTGGTGGTAGTACCCGCCGCACGCACTGATCTCCGCCATCCCTGGCAGCTGCATGGGGTTGTAGAACATCGCCCGCACGCTCGCGGTGTCCCCGGCGGTCTCGAGGATCTCGATGTTGGTGATGTAGTGCATGCTCCACGGGATCACCCCGAAGTTCGCGGCGAACCAGTCGACCACCTCGTCACGCGTGCCCACGACGGCGCCCGCCGACGAGTAGTCGATGTGGGCGTCCTCGGTGAACACCGACCGGTACAGCTCCCAGTCCTTGGAGTCGACTGCCCGGGCGTACCGGTAGAGCAGGGCCGAGATCTCAGAATGCTCGCTCACTACTCGGGCATCCCGATCGTCTTAGACTCGAAGTACTCCTTGAAGCCTTCCTCGCCGTTACGCCGGCCCAGGCCGCTCTGCTTGGAACCGCCGAACGGGCTGTTGATGCCGAAGTGGCTGCGGCTGTTGATGGTGACGTTGCCGGTGCGGATGCGTCGCGCGATGGCGAAGGCCCGGTCCACGTCGCCGGAGGAAACCTCCCCGGACAGGCCGTAGATGGAGTTGTTGGCGATGGCGACCGCCTCGTCGTCGGAGTCATACGGGGTGACCGTCAGTACGGGTCCGAAGATCTCCTCCTGCGCGACCTGCGAATCGGGGTCGACGTCGGCGAGCAGGGTGGGCTGGGTGTAGTAGCCCGTGGGCAGGTTCTCCGGAACGCCGCCGCCGGTGACCAGGCGTGCCCCGGACTCGATGCCGGATCTGATGAGCCCCAGCACCTTGTCACGCTGGGTCGCGCTGATCTGCGGACCCTGCATGATGCCCGGTGTCCACGGGTCGCCGACGGGGAAGTTCTCCATCGCGCCCTTGAGGAGCTCGAGGCCCTCGTCGTAGCGGCTGCGGGGGAGCAGGATTCGGCTGGGCAGGATGCAGGACTGCCCGCTCATGACGCAGGCCATCATCGCCGCGATCGGCAGCGCCGAGTTGAAGTCGGCATCGTCGAGCACGATGTGGGCCGACTTGCCGCCCAGCTCGAGCATGGTCTTCTTGACCGTGGAGGCACCGGCGGCCAGGATCGCGCGCCCGGTCGCGGTGGAGCCGGTGAAGGTGATCATGTCCACCCGCGGGTCCGCCGACAGTGCGGCACCGACCTCATTGGCGCCTGCCACCACGACGTTGAACACGCCGGCCGGGATGTCGGTGTGTTCGGCGACGATGCGGCCCAACTCGGTACCCGACCACGGGGTGAGCTGCGCGGGCTTGAGCACCACGGTGTTGCCGGCCATCAACGCCGGAACCGTCTCGGCGATGTTGAGGTAGAACGGCACGTTCCACGGGGTGATCGCGCCGACCACGCCGACCGGCTCGTAGGCGATCTTGCGCCGCGCCGGCCCCAGCTGGGTCTGGTGCACGCCGTTGTCGACGACGTAGTCGAAGCTCCTCCCGTACTCGGCCCAATGCTTGACCTCGCCGATCGGGTCCTCGATCTGTGAGCCCGTGACGGTCACCGGACAGCCGACCTCGGTGATCAGCACCCGGCGCAGCCGCTCCTTCTCGGATTCCAGCGCGTCGTGCAGCTGCATCAGGCAGTGGTAGCGGAACTCGACGTCGCGGCTCCAGTCGGTTTCGTCGAACGCCCTTCGCGCGGCGCCCACGGCACGTTCGATGTCGGCCACGGTGCCGTCGGTCGCATGGCCGGCCACCTGCTCGCTGGCCGGGTGGATGACGTCGAATTTCGCACCGCTGCCGGTGTATTGGAGTTCACCGTCGATGAGCATCCGCTCGTCACCGGCGAGCACGCCGGTGTCGCTCTGCACCTGAGTCATAGGAGACAGCTTTACAAAAATTGCGTGTCGTGTCACCCCTTTGGAAGAAGGATTGACCGATCGATGAAACTCTGCGATCGTAGAGTGTCGTTGACGCGGAGACGGGAGGTGTGGATGGTGGAACGGTAGAAGGCGGGTCAGTTCGTGTCGGGCTGTTTGATACCGACGGCGTGGCGCAGCTGCGCCAGGAATTGATCGCCGTCATCGCTGCGCACGATGTAGTGCGAGACCGCGACCCGGATCGCGGTGGCGGCCTTGACCGGCGCGTTGGCACCCGACAGGAGTTTGAGCAGCCGCGCCCGCATCAGCGGGATGACGTTGGCCAGTTGGGCGATCACGACTTCGGGCTCGATGTCGACCAGCCGGACCCCGGAATACGACTGCTGGTACTGCACGATGAAACGCAGTGCGGCGTCGAGCTTCTCGGTGCCCCGCAGGCCGACGGTGGCATGGCTCATGCCGTGGTCGAACATCTCGCGCTCGTAGGTGCCGAACGCGGCGAGAAGCTCCTGTTTGTCGGCGAACCAGCGGTACAGCGTGGGCCGGGAGACGCCGGCCTGCAGCGCCACCTCGGAGAGGCTCAGCTTGGTCTGGCCGCTGCGCGCCAGTACCTCGGCTGTCGCGACCAGGATTCGGTGGCGCGTCGAGGTGTCTTCCAGTGATACGTCCCGCTGCGCGGGTGCAGGTTCATTCACGTCCAGGCCTTGGTTGATCGTGGTTCACCAAATGGTAGGACCATCACAGCAACTTCTTGAGTATTGCCACAGTCTCCAGGTCTGCCAAAGCTGCCACGCCCCGTCTCGCGCCTTCCAGTGCGATGCCTTCGTCCTGCATACCGCCGAGTCCGGCGGTGATGACGGGTGCGGTGTACGCATAGATCGCCCCGAGGCGGTAACGCTCCCACAACTCGTCGTGCTCCAGGGCCGGGCCGCCGGCCGCGGCGAGAGCCCGTCGGTACTCGTCGAGCAGGTCACGCTCGGCGGCCTGCCGGTCGGCCGTGGTCATACAGGTGACCAGGGTGTATGCCAGCTCGCGGCCCGGATGGCCGCGGCGCACCGCCTGCCAGTCGAGCAGGCCCGCTTCGCCGTCGCGGAAGAACAGGTTGCCCGGATGTGCGTCACCGTGCATCACGGTATGTGGCGGGCGGTCCAGCAGCTGTGCCGCCGCACGGTAGTTCTCGTCGATGAACCGGCCGTCGGCTACCGGGATGTCGGTGTTCTCGGCCAGTCGTTTGGTCGACATCTTCAACAGCGAGCCGGTCATCAACGAGGTGTGGTCGCCCGATGCCGAGTACAGCCAGCCCAGCGGCCCGCTTCCGCTGCGTTGCGGCAGGCGTCCCCAGAAGGCGGCGTGCACGCGGGCCAGCAGCTCAACCGTCATGGCGGCCCGGTCCTTGTCCAGCGGGTGCAGGGTGTCCGGGAACTCGCAGGGACTCAGTGCCAGGTCTTCCAGCACGAGCACGTACCGCCCGGTGAGGGCGTCGAAGGCCGCCCCGTAAGCACGGGGAATGCCGGGCAGGCCTTCGGCGAGCTGCTGGTAGAAACGAACCTCGGTGTGTCCCAACCGGCCCAGCTCGCCCATCATCCGGGTGGCGCCCGTCTCGGCGGGCATTTTCACGAAGACCGAATCCGGCACCCCGGCACCCGACAGCGCCAGTCGCGCACGTGACGACGTGCCCGCATCGCCTCCGGCCATCGACACCGATTCGACGCGGAACCCGGTCAGTTCGGACAGGTAGGACGCATCGAGGTCAGCGATCCGTCGGGGTAGTGACCGCATGCGCCCGATGACCGCGTCGGTTGCGATACGTTGCACGCCGTGGCCGATATGTGCGGCCAGGCCGACAGCGGGAACGAGGCGGCGGGCCGATGTGAGCATTCGGAAAGTTTACAATTATGAGTCAAATTGTAAAGCGGTTTCGGGAAGGGGCGGCATGGCGGGTCCGATGGAGGGATTTCGGGTCGTCGAGTTGGGTGTCTGGGTTGCCGCACCGGCGGCCGGAGCGCTCCTTGCCGACTGGGGCGCCGACGTCATCAAGATCGAACCGCCGTCGGGCGACCCGGCGAGAACCTTCGGCCGGATGCTCGGCCTGGATCCAGACCTGGGGGTGGCGGCCAACCCGCCCTTCGAGATGGACAACCGGTCCAAGCGCAGCGTCGTGCTCGACCTCGGTACCGCCGAGGGGCGGGACACTGCAGGCGAATTGCTCTCCACCGCAGACGTTTTCCTGACCAACGTGCGGCCCGCCGCGTTGCGGCGGCTGGAACTCGACTTCGAGACCGTCGCGGCCCGCAATCCACGCCTTGTGTACGGGTTGATCACCGGATACGGATTGACCGGACCCGAGGCGGACCGCGCGGCCTACGACGTCGCCGCGTTCTGGGCCCGCGCCGGGCTTGCCGACCTGCTCACCCGGCCCGGGGACACCCCGCCGTTCCAGCGCGGTGGGATGGGGGACCACTCCGCGGGGATGACGCTGGCGGCCGCGGTGTGCGCCGCGCTGCTGGCCCGAAACCGCACCGGGACCGGCCAATTGGTCAGCACCTCGCTGTACCGCCAGGGCGCCTACACCGTCAGCTTCGACCTCAACACCGTGCTGATGAGCGGTGAGCAGATCGCGATCGGTCAGCGTGAGGCGATGGCCAACCCGTGCATGAACAACTACACCACCGGTGACGGGAAACGGTTCTGGATCGTCGGGCTGCAGGGGGACCGGCACTGGCCCGCACTGTGTCGCGTGGTGGCCCGCGAAGACTGGCTGACCGACGCACGTTTCGCCACCGCGCGTGATCGATACGTCAACGCCCGCGAGCTGATCGCCGATCTGGACGCCATTTTCGCCGAGCGGCCAATGGAGCACTGGGCCACCCTGTTCGACGAGGAACCCGACTTCTTCTGGTCACCGATCAACAGTCTCGACGACGTGATCGCCGACGAGCAGTTCCACGCCGCGGGCGGCATTGTCGAAGTCCCCGACGGGATTTCGACGGTGCCGATGGTGGCCAGCCCGGCCGACTTCTCGGCCACCCCGTGGCAGCCGCGCATGATCGCCCCGGCGCTCGGCGCCCACACCGACGAGATCCTGGCCGAGCTGCGCGGTGGTCAGGATCGCTGAGCGTTGATGCCCGCGAGCAGTTCATCGAGCTGCTCGCGGGTGACCTTGCCCGCCGAGAACGCGGCCATCCGCCCGATCGGCACCGACTCCAGCATCCGCAGCAGGTTGCTGCCGAATGCGGAATCGGCTGTGCCGAACGGGGAGGCGCTGCCCAGTATCGCGAGAATCGTCTGCGCCGCCGCCGGGTCGGCAAGCAGTTCCGCCAGCGTTGAATCGCGGGTGAACGGCTGCGTCGGTTCATCGCCGGCCACTGTCACCGTCGCCGTCACCCGCAGGTCCCGGCTCGATGCACCGACCGACACGGCATACTCGCCGGGCTCGACGACCCAGCGCCCGGCAGTCGTGCTCCAGTACGCGAGATCGATTCGGCTGATCGGGATTTCGACGGCACGTCGCTCGCCCGGTTCGATCGTCACCGCGGTGAAACCGGCCAGCCACCTGACTGGCCTGCCGACGGCGGATCCAGGTAGCCCGGCGTAGACCTGCACCACCTCACGGCCCGGCCGGGCGCCGGTGTTGGTCACCGTGAGCCGCACCGACAGTCCCTCACCGACGGCGTCGACTTCGAGGCCGGAGTAATCCAACCGGGTGTAGGACAGGCCGTGGCCGAACGGGAACGCCACCGGGATGTCCCGGCTGTCATACCAGCGATAGCCGACGAATATCCGCTCGCCGTAGACGGTATGGCCGGATTCGGACGGAAAGTTCAGGTAGGCGGGAGAATCCTGCAGTCGCAGCGGCACCGTCTCGGCCAGCCGGCCCGACGGGTTGACGACGCCGAACAGCACATCGGCCAGCGCACCACCCCCGGCCTGCCCGAGCAGGGCCCCGTCCACGAGGGCCGGGGCCAGGTCCGCGACAGCGTCGAGGCGCACCACGCCGCCATGGGACAGCACCACCACGGTACGGGGCTGGGCCTCGACCACGGCACGGAGCAGATCCAGCTGGGCGGCGGGCAGATCGATGTGCTCGCGGTCGTAGCCCTCGGACTCCTCTTCGGCGGTGAGCCCGAGGAATACGATTGCGGTGTCGGCGGATTCAGCGGCGCTGACCGCGGCCGCGATATCGCTTCCCGGACAATGGCTCACCGGCTGATCGCCCGCGAGCCTGCGGATCTCGTCCAGAGGGATGTCGAGGCGGGTGGGGTTCACATGGGAACTGCCGCCCCCCTGATATCTCGGCTCCTGGGCGAATCCGCCGATGACCGCCAGCGGCGACGGCGCCAGCGGCAGCAGATCGCCGTCGTTCTTCAACAACACGATGGCCCGCTGTGCCGCCTCGCGGGCCAGTTCGTGGTGCGCATCGAAATCGGCAGCACTGAATGAAGCTGCGGTGGTGCCTGTTTCGGTGACCCGCTGGGTCAGTCGAGCGACGCGACCCGCGGCGCGGGCGACGACGTCCGCGTCCAGGGACCCGGCACGCACCGCGTCCACCACCTCGGTGTCGGAGAGGCCGCCGGTCGTGGGCATCTCCAGGTCCAGGCCCGCGGCCACGGCCGCGACCCGGTCCGCCACCGCGCCCCAGTCGCTGACCACCACGCCGTCGAAACCCCATTCGTCGCGCAGCACCGTGGTCAGCAGCCAGGCGTTCTCGGACGCGTAGACCCCGTTGATCCGGTTGTAGGAACACATCACGGTCCAGGGCCGGGCCTGGCGCACCACGATCTCGAATGTCCGCAGATAGATCTCCCGCAGCGTGCGGACGTCGACGTCCGAACTGGCGCGCATCCGGTCGTGCTCGGCGTTGTTCACCGCGAAATGCTTGAGCGATGCACCGACACCGCGGCTCTGCACACCGCGCACCCACGCCGCGCCCAGCGTCCCCGAGAGCAACGGATCCTCCGAGTAGTACTCGAAGTTGCGCCCGCACCGTGGGTCACGCTTGATGTTGACTCCCGGCCCGAGCAGCACGTGCACGCCGAGCGCGCGGCTCTCGTCGCCCAGTGCCCGGCCGACTCGTTCCACCAATTCGGGATCCCAGGTCTGGCTGAGTCCGACCGCGGGGGGAAAGCAGGTCGCCGGCTCGCTGCCGGACAGGCCCAGATGATCTGTGGCGCTGCCGGATTGCCTGCGCACCCCGTGCGGGCCGTCGGTCAGCACGATCGCCGGCACCGCGCCGATCGCCCTGGTGGTCCAGAAGCTGGAGCCGCTGCCCAGCGCGGCCTGTTCGGCCAGGTCGAGCCCGACGATGGGATCAGCTGAGTCCGTCACCGGGCCCAGGGTAGCGCCGGAAGTGAAAAGACCTGGTCAATGCTGATGTTTTACCCGGGCGGCGTGGCGTAGCTGCGCCAGAAAATCGTCGGCGTCGTCGCTGCGCACCAGGTAGTGGCAGACCGCCACCCGCACCGCGGTGGCCGCTGCGATGTCGGCATCCGGCCCGGTTGTCAGTCGCTGCAGGCGTTCCCGCATCAGCGGGATCACCTGGGTGAGGCGCTTGATGACATGTTCCGGTTCGATGTCGACCATGCGTAGGCCCGGGTAGGACTGCTGATACTCGACGACGGTGCGCAGCGCGGCGTCGAGGTGTTCGTTGTCGGGCAGGTGGGCGGAGGCCTGGGCCACGGCCTGTTCGTAGTACTTGCGCTCCCACACCACGAATGCGTCGAGCAGTTCTTGTTTGGAGGCGAACCAGCGGTAGAGCGTGGGCCGGGAAACCCCGGCCTGCAGGGCGACCTCGGACAGGCTGAGCTTGGTCATGCCGTTGGCTCCGAGCACCTCGGCGGTCGCGGCCAGGATCCGTCCGCGGGTGCTGCTGTCGTCGTCGATGGACGATATTTCCGCCATGCCCACAGCTTTACAAACTATAGCCGAACTGTCACGCTAATTCGTGGCGCGACACCGTTGTCGGACGCCCGTGCAGGAGGGAACACCGTGACAGTTGCCAGCTCACCGCAGGCACGCGAATACAGCCCATTCGACATCACGTCGCACGATTTCTGGAGCCGGCCCTTCGCCGAGCGTGACGAGACATTCGCGCAGTTGCGTGCGGGTGAGGGCCTCAGCTGGCATCAGCCGCTGTCGACGCTGTTCGATGTCGAGGAGCCCGGTTTCTGGGCGGTGACCCGCCGCGCCGACATCCAGTTCGTGAGCCAGCACCCTGAGTTGTTCACCTCGACCCAGGGCGTTGCGCTGGATCCGATGCCGGCCGACGTGCAGAAGTTCGCCACCTTCTTCCTGATGATGGATCCGCCCGAGCACACCACGTACCGCCGCCTGATCAGCTCGGCGTTCACCCCGCGGAATGTGCGCAAGATCGAGGAGCAGATCCACCGCAACGCCGTCGCCGTCGTCGACGACCTGATCGGTGCCGGGGACGTCGACTTCGTTGACGCGTGCTCGGCGCAGCTGCCGATGCGGACGATCTCCGACATGCTCGGTGTACCCGCCGCCGATCAGCCCGCGCTGGCCAAGGCGGCCGAGAAGCTGTTCAGCATGAGCGATGACGAGTACTCGTCGCTCGAAGAGCGCGCGATGGCCACCATCAACGAGATCATGCTGATCTCGAACACGGGCGTGGAGCTGGCCAAGTTCCGGCGGTCCAATCCCGGTGACGACCTGATGACCAGCATCGTCAACGCCGAGGTCGACGGGCACCGGCTGACCGACGAGGAGATCGGGGCGTTCCTGATCCTGCTGGCCTCGGCGGGCAACGACACCACCAAGCAGACCACCACTCACGCGATGATGGCGCTGGCTGCCAATCCGGACCAGAAGGATTGGCTGTTGGAGGATTTCGACAACCGGATCGGCCTGGCCACAGAGGAATTCGTGCGGTGGGCCACCCCGGTGATCCAGTTCGCGCGGCATGCCACCGAGGACGTCGAGCTGGCCGGCCAGCAGATCAGAGCAGGCGAGAAGGTGGGCCTGTTCTACTGCTCGGGCAACCGGGACGAGTCGGTGTTCACCGACCCTCGGCGTTTCGACCTGAGCCGTTCTCCCAATCCGCAGGTCGGGTTCGGCGGTGGCGGCCCGCACTTCTGTCTGGGCAACCAGCTGGCCAAGACCGAGTTGCGGCACCTGTTCCGCGAGCTGCTGACCCGGCTGAGGACCGTCGAATTCGGTGAGCCCGAACTGCTGTACAGCAGCTTCGTGCACGGCATCAAGCGCGTGCCCGCGCACGTCGCGTAGGTCGGTACCCGATGCGCGTCGAAGTCGATCTGGGCAAGTGCACCGGGCATGGCATCTGCGAATCGATCGCCGAGGACGTGTTCGAGGTTTCCGACGAGGGCATGGTGCACATACACGGCGATGATCACCCGGAGAGCGACCGGGAACGCTTGCAGCAGGCCGTGACTCAATGCCCGGCGACCGCCCTGCGGATGCGGGGCTGAATGTCAGGCGGCCGCGATCAGCACCCGGCACGGCCCGCGCACCGTGTAGTTGGTGCCGTAGTCCAGGGGGCCGGCCAGCTGCCAGTCGCCCACGGTGTCGATCAGGTCCTCGACGAAGATCTGGGCCTGCAGGCGCGCCAGGTTCATGCCGAGGCAACTGTGTAGGCCGAACGCGAATCCCAGGTGGGACAGCTTGCGCCGGGTGATGTCGAATTCGTGGGGGCGCTCCCAGCGTCGCGGATCGCGGTTGGCCGCGCCCAGCAGCAGGGTGATCCGCTCGCCGTCGGCGACGGCGACGGCGACGATCGTCACGCAGTCACCGACCACATCACGGAAGATGGAGTGCGACACCGTTTCCAGACGGTGCACCTCTTCCGCCACATCGAGGGCCGCTCGACGCTGACGTCGATGGGTGTGGCGAGTGTGGCCGGCCTGACCCGTGACGTTCTTCGGCGAGCAGACACGTAGGTACCCAATTTTGGTGTCGACAGGGTACTTCCGCGTCTGCTCGCGCTAGGAAGATTTCGGTGGGCGGGGCCGCACCAGCACCGACTGCTGGATCGCGCCCACCGCGCCGGTCTGGTCGAACAGCGTCCCCACCGTGGCGCCGATGCCGTCGGGGCCGTAGTTCGTATCGGCGCGAATGCCGATCCACTCGCCGTCCGGTACCCGATGGATGTGCACCACCAGGTCCGTGTTAAGGAACGTCCACTTACGGATGTCGATCTTGGAGCCGATGCCGTTGGCGTCATCTGCCACCGCGAACAACCGTTGCAACGGTGTCATCGGCTCGCCCTTGACCACGTCGACCGTCGGCTTGAGCCAGGACTCACCCGGTCCGGGCGCCTGCGGCACGGTCAGCCAGCGCCAATCCACGCTGTGCACGTAGTTGGTCTCCCAGTTCTTGGCCATGTCGCGGCTGCGGGCCTGCGCCAGCGGCGGGAGCGGCTCGACGCCAGTGTGGGTGAGAGCGGTGGTGTCGAGTCGCGACATCCGCCAACCGCCGGCCCGCGCCACCACCCGGGGAGCGCCGTCGGGTCCGGGCGCCAGCATTTCGGCCCTGACCAGTTCGATCTGCTTGCCCGGTCGTTCCAGCTGTGCGCGCACCCACAGGTCACCTTCCGACGGCACCCCGCCCATCAGATCGATGGCTACCCGGCTCAGCCGGGTGTCGGCGCGGTACTCACAGCGTTCCAACGCACGCACCAGCAAGGCCGACACCGGCGCACCGTGCTGGATGGCCGCCGACCAGGTGCCGCGGGCCATGTCGGTCGCGCGGAATCTCTCACCGATCGCGTCGGTCTCGTCGATCAGCTCGTAGTAAGAGTCAGACATTTCTACCGTTCAGTGGTGATGGTGGGTGTCGTGATCGCCCGGTGCGGGGATTTCGACCATCAGCGCGTCGACCCGCGACAGTTTGGTGCCGATCAGGCGTTCCGGATAGGCGTCGGTGGTGGTGACCAGAAACAGGGTGCGTCCCTCGGCGCCGCCCAGGGCACACGCGATCGCGGTGCGGCCGTCGGCGTCGATCCGGTGCGTGACCGTCGCCTCGCCCTGTCCGCCGGCGGCGAACCGCTGGAACTCGTGCGCCAAGGTCAATGCTGCCCACACCCCGCCCTCGACGTCGATCGCGAGGCCGTCCGGCGGGCCGTCGAGACCCTCGGCGAACACCCGCCGGTCGGCGAGGCCGCCGTCGGCATCGATGGTGAAGGCGCTCAGTCGTCGCGCGGTGGACTCCGCGACGATCAGGGTGGTGCCATCCGGGGTGATCGCCATGCCGTTGGGAAAGTCGAGATGTTCGGCTACCACCGTCACCTGGTCGTCGGGGTCGATACGCACGATCACCCCGCCCCGACCCTCCCCGTCGCTGCGCTCGCCCCCGATGCGGGCCTGGGATCCGACATAGGCGCGGCCGTGCTCGTCGACCACCATGTCACCGAGGGCTGCGGGGACCAGGTCGCTGAGATCAGTCAGCAGTTCGACGGTGTCGCCGTCGTAACGCAGCACCTGGCGGCGCTCGGTGGACACGATCAGCAGGGTGCCGTCGGGCCGGAAACCCAGCCCGGACGGCGAATGTCCGGGTACAGGCAGGGTGGTCATGGAGCCTGACAGCGTGACGGTGTGCACCGCCTCGCCCAGCATGTCGGAAAACCACAGCATGCCCTCGAACCAGCGTGGCCCCTCGCCGAAACAGAAACCATGCGCCAGTTCGGTTGTCCCGGTTTGTTCGGTTCCCGCAGTCATGTCCCCGCACCTTTACAAAACACGCCACAAGTGTCACGCTCGCATGGTGCCACTGTCAACTATCGGAGCGTTGTGATGAAGAAGTTCTACGGCCACACGCTGCTGTATTTGCACGAGACCATCGACCTGGGGTCGGGTCGGACCGACCAGTTCACCGAGACCTTCGGTGAGGTCTACCGGCCGATGATGGAGGACCTCGGCGCCCGGCTGTTCGCGATCTGGGAGACCACGCCCTACAACGGGCACTGGCCGCAGGTGACGATCATCTGGGAGATCGACGCATTCTCCGACTACGCCCGCATCGGCAAGGCACAGGCGGTCGGGGGTAGTCATGAGAAGCCCGCACTCCAGTGGGCGACATACCTGTCCGAGCTCGGGGCCCGCGGCGAGGGCCGGATCATGTACGCCGGCAAGTACAACAGGACTCTCGCTCAGCTCCAAGAGGCGAACTTCGGTGCGGGCCTGGTTATTCAGGAGATCATGGAGACCAAGCCCGGGCGCCAGGACGACTACATCCGGGAACTCGAGCGGTTGTATGTGCCGTGGTCGGAGAGCACCGGCAAGCGCTGGCTGGGCTCGTTCATCACCACCTTCCGGTTCAACGAGGTGATCCACTACTGGGCACTCGACGACGATTGGGACTGCTTCGAGAACCATTACCCGTCGTGGAAGGGCGACCCGCCCGCGGAGATCGTCACCTGGATGAGCGTGGCCCCCGCGCTTCGCGACGGCTGGGAGGACTCCATCCTCTCGGCCCTGCCGCCGTCACCGCTGAAGTAACCCTGACATGAAACAGCCTGTGCTGCAGGATTTCACCTACGATCCGTTCGATCCGGACGTGATGGCCAACCCGTTGCCGTACTACCGGATCCTGCGCGACGAGTACCCGGTGTACTATATCGACAAATGGGACACGTACGCGCTGTCCCGGTTCGATGACATCTGGAACATGCTCGGAGTCAACGACGGAACCTTCGTCGCCTCCGAGGGGACCCTGCCGGCCGCGAACGTGCTGGCGCATCGCAACGTCGGCCCGGTGCCCGATCCGCCACTTCATCCCATGCCCTTCCATGCCAATTTCGATTCTCCGCTCTACGAGAACGTACGGCGGTGTACGTCGGCGCAGTTCCGGCCGCGATCGGCGGCCAAGTTGGCCGAGAGGATCCGGACGTTGGCCAACGAGCGTCTGGACGAGTTGTTGCCGCGCGGCACGTTCGACCTGACGCAGGACTACGGCGGCATCGTCGCCGCCGCGATGGTCTGCGAATTCGTCGGATTACCAGCCGATCTGGCGCCGGAGGTGTTGGCGACGGTCAACGCGGGCAGCCTCGCGCAACCCGGGGAGGGGGTCGAGGTCGGCAACGCCCGCCCCGGCTACCTGTCCTACCTCACCCCGATCATCGAGCGGCGGCGCGCGGCGGGCCATGACGGCAGCGTGCCCATCGCCGATGCCCTGATCGACTTCCGGCTGCCCGACGGGTCGGCCTTCGGGGACATGGAAGCCGCGGTGCAGATGCTCGGTGTGTTCATCGGCGGTACCGAGACGGTCCCGAAGATCACCGCGACCGGGCTGTGGCAGCTGCTTCGGCACCCCGACCAGTTGGCCGCAGTGCGTTCCGATCTCGACGGCAATGTGCCGGTCGCCCGAGAGGAGATCATCCGGCACAGCGCCCCGGCGCAGTGGTTCGCCCGAACGGTACGGCGGCCCTACGCGGTTCACGGCACCACCATCAATCCCGGCCAACGTGTCATCACGCTGCTGGCCTCGGCGGCCCGCGACGAACGGGAATACGACGATCCGGACGAATTCGTGTGGAACCGGCCCATCGAACGGCTGTTGTCGTTCGGCCACGGGCAGCATTTCTGTCTCGGCGTACATGTGGCCCGGCTGGAGATCACGATCATGATCCAGGAGTTCCTCAAACGCGTGCCCGACTATCGCATCGACGAGGCCGCGGCATCCCGGCCGCCGTCGAGTTTCCAGTGGGGCTGGAACAACATCCCCGTGGAGGTGTGACGTGTGGTCGTATCGGCTCGTCGCTCCCTATACGTTTGAGCGGAAAGATATTTCAGAACCATCGCCGGAATCGTTGACCGACGGCCAGGTGCTGCTCGACTTCCTCGCCGCCGGGATCTGCGGCAGTGACCTGCCCGGATTCCGTGGCACCCAAGGCAAGTTGCCGGGGGACACCGGATGCTGTGCGGCGGAGATGAACGGCTTCCCGATCCACGAGATCGTCGGCGAGGTATTGGCCAGCCGCCATCCCGATCACCGGCCGGGGGAGCGCGTGGTGGGTTGGGCGTCGGGCTTCGATGGTCTGATGGGCCGCGTGATCGCCGACGGAGCCGGGCTGGTCTCCCACGACCCGGCGCTGACCCCGGAACTGGCCGTCGGCCTGCAGCCGCTGGCATGCGTCTTGTACGCCGTCGAGCAACTGCCGGATCTGCGAGGCCGCCACGTCGCCGTCATCGGACAGGGCTCGATCGGCTTGCTGTTCTCCTATGTTGCAAAGGCTTTCGGTGCCGCGCGGGTCACCGGGGTGGACCCGCTGGACCGTTCTTCGGTAAGCGCGCACTTCGGGGTCGACGACGCGGTCCGGGCCACGAGCGACCGCTGGGTCCGGCACCTGGGACCGGTCGGCAAACCCGATGTCGTCATCGAAGCCGTCGGGCACCAGGTCGCCACGCTCAACCATGCATTGGAAGCCTCCGCGTTCGGGGGCACGGTGTTCTACTTCGGGGTGCCTGACGACGACAGCTATCCGATCAGCATGCGCACCATGTTGCGGAACAATCTGACCCTCAAATCCGGTGTCACACTGGACCGTCAGCGTGTGCTGCGCCGGGCCGACGAATTCGCCCGGGAGCATCCCGACCTGCTACCCAGGTACGTGACCCACACGTTCGGCTCGGACGATGTGCAGGCGGCGTTCGAACTGGCCTGCCGTCCCGTGCCCGAGCGCGTCAAGATCGCGATCACCCGGTGAGCCCGAGCAGACTGCAGGACGCGTTGGCCGCCAACGCCCAGGTGTGGGGCGGCTGGGTGGTCGGGCCGACGATCCTCGGCCCCGAGGAGTTCGCGGCGGCGGGTTACCACTACGTCGGATTCGACGTCCAGCATGGCTATCTCGATGATGCGGACGTGGCGCTGCTGTTGCGCCGGCTCGAGCATGTGCCGATCGCCACCGCGGTGCGGCTGCCCTCGGCCGACCCCGCGCCGATCGGCCGGGTGCTCGACGCGGGCGCCGACGCGGTGATCATCGCCATGGTGGAATCCACCGAACAGGCGGCCGCTGCGGTCGCGGCCACCCGTTACGCCCCGGCCGGGGTGCGCAGCTTCGGGCCATTGCGGGCGAGCCTCGGACACGACACCGCCGAGCTGGAGGCCCGGGCAAGTGTGTTCGCGATGATCGAGACCGCGCGGGGTCTGGCCGCTGCCGAGGAGATCTGTGCGGTGCCCGGCCTCACCGGGATCTACGTCGGTCCGGCGGACCTGGCCATCTCGATGGGATACCAACTCTCCGATGCCTGGACGCACCCCGAGGTGCGGGCGGCGATGGTCGCGGTCCAGACTGCCGCCCACGCGGCCGGACTGGTCTCCGGAATCCACGCCGGAGCAGGGAAGCTCGGAAAGGCCGTGGCCGACTTGGGTTTCCAGATGATCACCCTGGCCTCGGAATCCCAGGCGCTACGCCGTGGTGCCGCCGAGCACCTCGATGAGGCAACAGGAAGCGCCGGCGGACCGCTCGCACCCGGGCAGGCCGCGACCGGCACCGAACGAGGAGGCTACAACTGAACGCAGGAGCAGTGCCGAGCGGCGACCGGGTCGCGCTGGTGACCGGCGCCGCACGCGGCCAGGGCGCGGCCATCGTGCGCCGACTGGTGGCCGACGGCTACCGGGTGACAGCGGGTGATCTGCTGATCGACGAACTGACCGCCAGCACAGCCGAATTCGGTGACCGGGTGCTGGCCGTCCAGCTGGACGTGACCTCGTCCGAGCAGTGGCAGGCCGCGGTGCGGGCCACCGTCGAGCGGTTCGGTGGGCTCAACGCGCTGGTCAACAACGCTGGTGTGCTGCATCGGGCCCCGATCGCCGAGGAAACGGCGGCCGGATTCGAAGGTTCCTGGCGGGTCAACTGCCTGGGGCCGTTCCTCGGATTGCAGGCGGCGCTGGAGTCGCTCCGGCAGGCCGAAGGCGCTGCCGTGGTGAACACCTGCAGCACCGGCGCCGTCCGGCCGTTTCCGAACCATGCGGCCTACGGGTCGTCGAAGTGGGCGCTGCGCGGGCTCACCCAACTGGCGGCCGCCGAACTGGGCCGCGACGGTATCCGGGTAAACGCGGTGTTCCCGGGCCCTGTCGAGACTCCGATGCTCGACGAGTCGACCCAGGCCCGGCTGGCCGACCGGGCCACCTTGGGCCGGTTGGGCAAGCCGAGCGAAATCGCCGACGCCGTGGCGTTTCTGTTGTCGGGCCAGGCGACCTTCATCACCGGCTCAGAACTCCTCGTCGACGGCGGCCAATGTTTGCAGATCGGATAGTGCGCATGTCCAGCTCACCCTCAGTGGGGATCATCGGTGCCGGCCCGGGCGGGCTGGCGCTCGGAATCTTTCTGAAAAAGGCGGGTTTCGACGATTTCACCATCTTTGACCGCGAAGACGGCGTCGGTGGAACGTGGCGGATCAACACCTATCCGGGCCTGGCCTGTGACGTGAAGTCGCACCTGTACTCCTACTCCTTCGATCTCAACGCGGGCTGGAGCCGGCTGTGGGCGGGGCAGCCGGAGATCCTGGAGTACTTCGAGCGGTGCGCCGAGCGTTACCGGCTGGGCTCGCACCTGCGGCTGAACACCGAGATCGTTGCGGCGCACTGGGATTCCGGTGCCAACAACTGGGTGTTGACCACCGGGGCCGGTGTGCAGCACCGCTTCGACGTCGTGGTCTCGGCGATCGGCCTGTTCACCCAACCGCTGCGACCGGAGCTGGTACAGGAGGAGCCGTTCACGGGCACCCTCATGCACACCGCCGAGTGGGACCACGGCGTCGCGCTCGACGGGGCTCGCGTTGCCGTACTAGGTACCGGATCGACTGCCTCCCAGGTGGTTCCGGAGATGGCGAAGGTCGCCGAGAAGGTGTATTCGGTCCAGCGCTCGGCGACCTGGGTGTTGCCGAAACCCGACCGGCCGTACACCGCGCGGGAACGCTGGCTGTTCGCCCACGTGCCGTTCGCGAAGAAGATCTACCGGACCCGGCTCTGGCTACGCAGCGAGTCCAACATCGCCGTGATCGAGAACGGCAGCGACAAGACCCGGGAGTTCAAGGCGCTCGCGCTCAACCTCCTCGAATCAACGGTTGCCGACGAGGAACTGCGGGCACGGCTCACCCCGGACCATCCGCTGGGTTGCAAGCGGTTGGTGTTCTCGCCGGATTTCATCGCCACCCTGACCCGGCCCAACGTCGAGGTGGTGTCCAGCCCGGCCCGTGCGCTACGGGCCCGGTCTCTGGTCACCGAGGACGGCCGGGAACTCGACGTCGATGTGGTGGTGTGCGCCACCGGGTATGCGGCCGCCGACTATCTCGGGCAGATCGAGGTGACCGGCGAAAACGGGGTGTCGCTGCACGACACCTGGAGTGACGGGGCATTCGCCTACCTGGGGATGGCGGTGCCCGGCTTCCCCAACTTCTTCATGCTCTACGGGCCCAACACCAATGTCGGCTCCAACAGCGTCATCTTCATCCTGGAGGCGCAGGCTCGATACGTGGTTCGGGCACTGAAACACCTTCGGCGCAAACGTAAGGCCTATGTGGCGGTGCGTCCCAGCGCCATGACCGCGTTTCTCGCCGACATCGACCGGTGGATGCAGGGCACAGTGTGGCTGACCCGGTGCAGCAGCTATTTCCGGGCACCCAGCGGCCGGGTGGTCACCCAATGGCCACGCAGTGCCCGCGCATTCTGGTCGATGACCCGCCGGTTCCGGTCCGCCGACTACACTTTCGAACCGCCCACCAACTACCCGGCCCCGGTCTCCGCGGCCGCCGATCGGACGGACGGCTGAGCCATGTCATGGCTGGAGCGCCTCGACCCCGCGTTGCACGGATTTGCCGAGGCGCGCACCGACCTGTCCTCGGACCAGTTGGGCGTGGTGCGTACCTCACTGGATCAGCGACGCCGGGACGCTGCCCAGGTCCTGGACACGCCCGGCGTGGAGATCATCGGCGCCCGCGTCGCGCTCGGACGGCGCACCATCCCGGTGCGGATCTACCGCGGTGGACCGTCGCCGTCGCCCGCGGTGGTGTACTGCCATTCAGGTGCCTTCGTCCTGGGCAACCTGGACACCGACCAGATCCAGTGTGTGGAGTTGGCCCGGCGTGCCCGGTGCACGGTGATCGCCATGGACTACCGGCTCGCGCCCGAGTATCCCTATCCGGCCGCCTTCGATGACGCGATGGTGGTGCTCAACTGGGCGGCCACGCTGGCCGGCGAGCTCGACATCGACGCGGGCCGCATCGCGGTGGCCGGAAACAGCGCGGGCGGCTCGCTGGCCGCGCTCCTGGCGCAGCATTCCGCGGCAGGCTCCGCGCCCCCCATCGTGTTCCAGGCGCTGCACCAGCCGGTGCTCGACGACCGGTCCACCCGGTCGAAGGAGGAGTTCGCAGACACCCCGGGCTTCGACGGTCCGGCGACCGTCGCGATGTGGCGGCACTATGCGGGCGGCCGGGACGTGCCGGAGGCCGCTGTGCCCGCCCGGGCGGTCTCGCTGGCCGGTGTGGCGCCGGCGCTGATCACCTGCTCGGAGCTGGATCCGCTGCGCGACGAAGCGCTCGACTATGCGCGTCGGCTGTTGGCCGCGGGCGTTGCCACGGAACTGCATCTGTTCCCCGGGACGTGCCACGGCTTCGAATCGCTGCTTCCGGAGTGTGAGGTCAGCCAACAGCTTTTCGCGCTACAGGGTGCCGCGATGCGCCGTGCACTGCATGGTTGAGCTGGTAGCTGGGGGATCCGGGCGGTCGCTCGGCGGTGGTTGTGATCGACGTTGTGGGCAATAATGCAGGTCTGTTGCAAGTGAAACTCGCGCGGACAATCGGTACGGCCGGTGCGACGATGGCCCCGGCGGTGTGGCGGCGCACCCGAGGGCAACCTGGTCGCGTCGGGAGCGAGTGAGCGATTGAGAGGTATTCATGTCGGCCGACGACGACCGGCTCATGTACTCCGGAGATGCCAAACACGCCAGGGACCCGCTGGCGTACGGCGGGCTTGACGCCCTCCTGGGCGGCCCGGTCGCGGCGCTGCCGACCGGGCGGTCCCGGCACGGCGACGCCAGGGTGTCGACGCCACCGGTCGTTCTGACCTCGAATTTCGCCGCTCCCCGCGAAGCGGAGATCACCGCCAAGCTGCCCGTGGTTCCGGGCCGCCCGATCAGCGGGTCGTCCTCGGCGGGCAGCTGGATTCTGGAACAACCGATCCCGGCGGCCGCGCCCGGCGAACCCCGCGCCATCGACAACCTCTCCCGCGTCGGCGTGCGTTCCTCGGTCAAGATGCAGCCACGACGCGGCTGGCGGCGGGCGGTCTACGTCACCACCCGCCTCAACCTCGGGTTGTCCCGCGACGAACTCTACGAACTGGACCTGTATGCCCGGGTGCGCCGCACGGCCCGCGAATCCCACCAGATCGGGGTGTTCGGCCTGAAGGGCGGCGTCGGCAAGACCGCCGTCACGGTGGCGCTCGGATCGGTGCTGAGCGCGGTGCGCGGCGACCGGATCCTCGCGGTCGACGCCGACCCGGCCAGCGGCAATCTGGCCGACCGGGTGGGACGGCAGTCCGCGGCGACGGTCAGCGACCTCCTGGCCGCCAAGGACCTGTCGCGGTACAACGATGTCCGGGCCTTCACCAGCATGAACGAGTCCAAGCTCGAGGTGCTGTCCAGCGATGAGTACAGCGGCGCCAGCCGCGCCTTCAACGATGCCGACTGGAACGCCGCGACCGCCACGGTCTCCAAGCACTACAACCTGGTCCTGGCCGATTGCGCGGCGGACATGTTCGCCCCCGCGAGCCGCGGTGTGCTGGCGACGGTTTCGGGTGCGGTGATCGTGGCGAGTGCCTCGATCGACGGTGCCCGGCAGGCCGCGGTGACCATGGACTGGTTGCGCCACAACGGCTACCAGGACCTGCTGAACCGCTCCTGCGTCGTGGTCAACCACGTCGGGCCCCGCAAACCCAATGTGAACACCGGCGACCTGGTGCACCAGTTCCAGAAGCATGTGGCCCCGGGCCGGGTGTTCGTGTTGCCGTGGGACAAGCACATCGCCGCGGGCACCGAGATCCATTTCGACCTGCTGCGCCCGCAGTTCCGGCGTCGCACCCTGGAGTTGGCGGCGGCGCTGTCCGACGATTTCGAGGGCGGCGCCGCGCTTGCCTGATTCGCGGCTCAGCCGCGGTTGCCTGATTCGCGGCTCAGCCGCGGTCGCCTGATTCGCGGCTCAGCGCAGCGCCAGCTCCCGACCCACCGCGGCGTGATACCTGTCGATGTTGGCCGGATTGACCACCCGGAACAGTGCGTCCGGCAGCGGGGAATCCTTGTAGGCCTCGATGGTCATCGTCCGGCTGAACAGTGTGATGTCGTTGCCCGGTCGGGTGAACTGGTACTGCACGGTGATACGGCCTTCCATGCCGCCGTTCCCGTCACTGTCGTGGCCGAGCCGGCCCACCGAATTGAACACCCACATGCGCGGTCGCATGGCGATGGCCAGATGCCAGGTATAGATCTGTGCGCCGTCCGGTCCGGCCTCGGTCCAGGTGTCACCGACCTGCAGCGGCATCCGCTCCGGTAGTCCGCCGATGTGCGCGCTGCCCGGATACGTCTTCACCCAGTTCGCCGGATTGGTGACGAAGTCATAGACCTCCTCAGCGGATTGGGTGAAAGCCGTCTCGGAGCTGGTGGTCACGATGCCCAATGTCGGGTGCCTTCCTCGGTGATGCAGGTTGTCGTGGGTTTGCAGGTCAGAGTTCGCAGCCGCACGTGGCCGACGTCCCGGACGAGGGGAGTTCGGCGAGCACGTCTGCACGGGTTGCGTCGAAGCTGAGGAACCCCTGGATGGGCAGGGACTCCGGTGGGGTGTCGGGGTAGCTCCAGGCCACGTCGGCGATCACGGTGCCGCCGGCGACCACCGACCAGTAGGCGGCCGTGCCCTTGTAGTTGCAGTACGAGGTGGTCGTGCTGGGCCGCAGCAGATCGGTGCGGACCCGGGCGGGATCCACATAGAGCCGCGGTTCCAGGGCCGTCTCGAACACGATGATGGTGTCGTCGGTGTCGACCAGGACCGCGTCGCCGGCCGTCACCCGCAGGCCGCGGCGGGTCGGCCGGCAGTCGACCCGGTGGTAGGGGTTGGGCGGGTAGTGCACCAGCTTGCGTCCCTCTTCGAACCACGCTTCGACGGCGTCCCAGGGCACCGCGACATAGCCCGGTGCCTCGACCACCGGCTCGTGCGGAAGATCGCCGACATCATCGCTGCGGAACGCATAGCTGAGCGGGTGGCCGGCGCGATGCACCATCAGGGCGTGCTCGGTGTCGAGCACTGCGGCATCGCCGCGGAAGGCCTGGATGCGGCGCGGGTGAGGCTCGATGTAGACCGTGCCATCGGCCAGCGGGGGCGTGAACCAACCGGCCGGTTGTGTACTCAACGGACCCCGCCCTGCGACGAGACTCATTGCAGCACCTCCAATTTGGCTGATGGGCCGGGACCCGGGCGCGTCTTCGGGACGCATCGGTGCCGATCGTCAGGCCGACTGCTGCGTCAAGATAGAAGCTTTACAGATTCTCTTGAGAATGTCACGCTGTTGGGTGAGGCGGGCCACACCGCAATGCCCCTGTCGAGAGTGTCGGGCCGATCAGCCCCTTGGACCCGGATTGGATGCCCTATGTCCCCACAGTCAGGAATGTCCGCACAGTTGTCCGAGGTGCGCGGCGGCGGCGATGCGCTCGCGGTCCCGTTCGCCCGGCCGCGGATCCGTCCCGAGAAGGCTCTGCAGTACGAGCTGAATGTGGTGGCGGACGATGTCGCCGACGTGGTGTCGGACATCGGCGGATGGTTGTTCGACCGGGCGATGGCGGGCTGGCGAGTCAGCGTCGCCGCCGACGAGGTCGGAGATGAGCGTGCGCTGGGCATCCTCGGGCTCAAAGCCGTTGGCCCGAGCGGGCTGTGGCGATCGGCGGAGGCGGACGCGGTGGTGATGACAGCCATCGGCGCCTCCTGCTTCGAGCCCGGTGACCACGGGCTCACCATGCGCAATCCCGGTGGCGATGTGGTCTTTTTCGGGTCGCGGGGCCCAGACGGTCTCGGCCTGCAGATCCAGCGGGCGCGGTACCGGCCGAGCGCGGCCGCGCTGGCGTTCAAGGCTCACGCGTTGGCGGTGGCCGGGGCGGACCCGGCGTCGGTCGACCAGGTGGAGACGCTGTTCCGGTGCGGGCGGTCCGCGGGCCTGCTCGACGCGGACCTGGTTCCGGTGTGTTGATGCCGGCGCAGGCATCGGTCGCGGGCCTGCTCGAGGTGTTCGACGTGACACCCGCCGGTCCAGATCGATTCGTCGGCGTGACCGGACCGGCCGGAACCGACGGCAGGCGGGTGGCCAAGGGTGCGCAGGCGCTGGGCCAGGCCATCGTCGCGACGGCAAAGCGATTCCCGGACAAGACGATTCGGTCCGCGCATGCGGTCTTCACCCGGCCGGTCGAGATCGACTCTACGGTTGAGCTGGCGGTCAGTGTGGTGCACGAGGGGCGCTCGACGGCGACCGCGGTGGTCGCCGTGGGTCAGGATTCACGGCTGTGCGCGACCGTGACCGTGCTGGCCGATGTGCCGACCGACGATGTGGTCAGCCACCATGCGCTGCGACCTGACGTCGAGACACCGGACGACGCCCATCCGGCCGGGCGGGCCATGCTCGGCCACGAGTTGCGGTTGGTCGACGTGGTCGATGTGAACAGTCCCGACGAGGTGGGACCGCCCGAACTCTATGCGTGGCTGCGCTATGACCCGATTCCCGAACGCGACGACCTCGCCAAGGCGTTGTTGGCGTATTTCACCGGGCAACTCGGCATCTCCACCACGATGCGACCGCATCGCGGGGTGGGCACAGCGCAGGCGCATGCCACGGTGTCTACGGCGTTGATGTCGACATCGGTGAGCTTCCACGAAGCCGTGGAATGGGATGGCTGGCTGCTCTACGGCCATGAGAGCACCGCGGCCGGACAGGGGATGTCGTATGTCCGCGGTCAGGTGCACACCGAGGACGGTGAACTGTTGGCGTCATTCGCCCAGGAAGGGCTGATCCGCCCGATGCGACCGGTGGATACCTCGATCGATGTGCCGGCCCGGTTGTAGGGCAGGCATGCGCGATGTGCGGCTAGCGAATCCAGCCGCGGCGGCGCATCCAGATGTTCCGGGCCACGGCCAGGAGGATGAGCGCCGCGAACGTGATGAGGAACCAGTTCTCAACGTGCCCGATGTGGTTGCCGTGCATCATGACCAGCAGGAAGATCGCCGAGAGAATGCCGCCGATGTGGATCACCTTGATGTTCAGATCCGACCAGCCCCACGCTGCCGAGGGCACTTCCTCGACGTCGACGCCGTTGCTGCGCTCCACCTCGGTGCTGACCACTTTTGCTCCTCCGGATCGAACTGCCTTCTGGCTTGGCTTGCGGACATTCTGGCATACGACGCTGTGTCGTATGCCGACCGTGGGGGGTCAACCCAGGCGTCGGTACCTCCGCAGTGCCTCGAGTCGCTCCTCGGCGTGGTCGGCGATCGGTTCCGGGTACGACGTCGGCCGGCCGGTACCCAGTTTGTGCACGTCGGCGACATCGGCCAACTCCGGGACCCAGCGTCGGATGTAATCGCCGTCGGGGTCGAACTTCGCGCCCTGCAGGTCCGGATTGAAAACGCGGAAGTACGGCGCGGCGTCGGTGCCGCAACCGGCCGCCCACTGCCACCCGTGCTGGTTGTTGGCCAGATCACCGTCGACCAACTGCTCGAGAAACCAGCGCGCACCCCATTGCCAGGGCAGATGCAGGTCCTTGACCAGGAACGAAGCCACGATCATGCGCACCCGGTTGTGCATGAACCCGGTGGCGGCCAGTTGCCGCATCCCGGCATCGACGATCGGGAACCCGGTCCGGCCGTCCTTCCAGGCCTCGAACGCCCGCAGCGCCGCCTCGTCGTCATCCACTTCGATCGCGTCGAAATCGCGATTCCAATTCCGCCACGCACTGTCGGGCCAGTGATGCAGCACCGCCGCGTAGAAATCGCGGAAGGCCATCTCCCGCAGATAGGCGTCATTGCCGGAGGCGAGGTCAGCCGCCATGGTCCGAGGGTGGATGGTGCCGAACTTGAGGTGCGCCGACATCCGACTGGTGGCGTCGAGGTCGGGGCGGTCGCGATGGGCCGGGTAGTCGGGCAATCCCTGCTCCACGAATTCCCGCCACTGCGACCTCGCCGCGCGCTCACCCGCGTCGAACGTCAGAGCCTCGGTCACAGAAGGAATTTCGATGCGATCGCAGATGCCTGCCGGGGTGTCCGCGGGGTCGATCCAGCGCGCCGAATCGGGTCCGGTATCCGCAGGAGCACGCCAGCCGTGCCGGCGCCAGGCGCGGAAGAACGGCGTGAACACCCGGTACGGTGCGCCATCCGGTTTGGTTATCCGGCCGGGCGACACCAGGTAGCCCGATCCCGTTGCGCACAGGGCGGTCTCGCCGAGTGCCGCCTGGACCGTGTCGTCGCGACGCCGCCCGAACGGCGCGTAGTCCTGCGAGACGTGCACCGAGGTAGCGCTGATGGCCCGGGCCAGCGCCGGAATCCGCTGCTCGGGTCGGCCGCGGGTCACCAGCAGATTTCCGTCGAGATTGTCGGACAGCTCGCGCAACGCCCGATACAGATATTGCAGGCGACGCGCACCCGAGGATGCCTCCAATCGCGGATCGAGCACATAACAGGCCAGTACCTCGCCGTCCCGTTGTGCTGCCTCCAGCAGGGCGGGATGGTCGAAGCAGCGCAGGTCTCGCCGAAACCACAGGAGCGTGGGCATGTGTCCATGCTGCCTATGAACACACCGGAAAACACAGAGGGGTTTGGTAGATGCAGTTCTGGAGCGGTACGGCATTCATGGATGTCGCCGACGCGCTGACGGTGGCGCCGTTGCTCGACGAGGCCGGCTACCACGGCATGGTGTGCTCGGACCACATGATCTACCCGCGCGAACTTTCGTCGCCGTATCCGGATTCGCCGACCGGTAAGCCCCCGTGGGCACCGGAGACCAGCTGGCCGGACTCCTGGGTACTGATCGGGGCGATGGCGGCGCTCACGCATCGGCTGCGTTTCTCCAACGCCGTGTACGTGGCACCCGCGCGTCCGCTGCTCGAGGTCGCCAAGCAGGTGGCAACGGCCGCGGTGATCTCGGGTGGACGGGTGTCCCTCGGCGTCGGTGTCGGCTGGATGCGGGAGGAATTCGAGCTCATGGGCCAGGATTTCGGCACCCGCGGCAAGCGGCTCGACGAGATGATCCCGGCACTGCGCGAGATCTGGCGTGGCGGTTGGGTCTCGTACGAGGGGCGCTACTACTCGGTTCCCGAGCTGATGATCGAACCTCACCCGCCCGAGCCGGTGCCGATCCTGTGTGGTGGTGAATCCGAGGCGGCGCTGCGGCGCGCGGCCCGATCCTGTGACGGCTGGATCGGCTACGCCTACACACTTGAACAGGCGACCCCCTACGCCACCCGGCTGGCCGAACTGCGCCGTGAATACGGGCGGCAACACGAGCCGTTCGACATCATCCTGGCCCTGCTCGATCCACCCTCGCCGGATCTGTACAAGCGGGCCGAGGACCTCGGCATCACCGCGGTGATGTGCGCGCCCTGGCTGACAGCGCCCAACGGTGCCACCGGCGCCGACCGATTCCGCGGTCCCATCGAGCGCTTCGCGGAGACCTTCATCGCAAAGCTGAAGTAACTCCGCGCGGGCTGACGCTTGTGGTGACATCAAAATGATGTCACCATGACATCATGGATCTGCAACCGTATGTCGAGACCGTCCGGTACGAGCTCGGCGTCGCCGCGGCAGCGGGAGGTGCCGAGGCGGAGGCGTTGGCCCAGCGGCTGACCGCACCACTGGAATCGGCGTTGCGGCTCGCGCTGCTGGAAGCGCTGTCCGAGGCGGCCGAGCAGATCACGCGGGAACTCGCACCCGGATCCGTGCATGTCCGACTCAACGGCCGTGACCCCGAGTTCACCGTCGAGCCCGCCGAGGCCGATGTTCCCGCGCCGGCGCCGTCAGTGGACGTTCCCGACGATGACGGCGGCGGCACCTGGCGGGTGTCATTGCGACTCCCGGAGACCCTGCGTGCCGGAGTGGAGGGTGCCGCCCGCCGCGAAGGTGTGTCGGTGAACGCCTGGCTCGTACGTTCCGCTGCGGCGGCCCTCGGCGGGGCCGGACGTCCGAGCCGTGGCGGCGACAAGAACTTCAGCGGCTGGGTCCGCTGAATCCGACCGAAGGAGAATCTGATGACCACGTTCCACACAGCCGAACCCATCACGGCCGTCGTCGAGATCGTTGCCGGTGCGGTGCACCTGGCAGCCACCGACCGTGACGACACCGTCGTAGACATCAAGCCGCGGGATCCCGAGCGCGCCTCCGATGTGCGGGCGGCCGAACAGGCCCGCGTCGATTTTCACAACGGCACCCTCGTGGTGACCGCAGGCAGAAAGGTCCTGTCATTGGGACGAGGGGGAGCGGTCCGCGTCGACATCGCCCTGCCGGCCGGCTCCCGACTGAACCTGTCCTCCGCGTCGGCCGACATCGACGCGGACGGCGTCTACTCGGACTGCCGCTGCGCTTCTGCCAGCGGTTCGGTACGGGTGGCGACCATCACCGGGAACATCAAGGCGGACAGCGCATCCGGCGATATCTCGATCGGCGATGTCGCGGGCAACGCACGGATCGCCACGGCGTCCGGTGATGCGGCGATCGATCGCATCGATGGAGACGTCAAGTTCCAGGCGGCCAGCGGCAGCCTGGCGGTCGGGACGCTGCGCGGGCACCTCAGGCATCAGGCCGCGTCGGGTTCTGTCACTGTCGGCGTCGGGATCAGCGGTGCCCTGAGCGCCCAGACCGGTAGCGGTGAAGTCGAAGTCGGCATTCCGGAGGGCACCGCGGCCCGGCTCGAGCTCAAGACCCACTCGGGCACCGTCGACAACGGCTTGCAAACCTCCGACGGGCCGGCCGACGGAGACGAGACGTTCATGGTGCACGCCCGCACCGGCTCGGGAGACATCTCGATCCGACGCGCCGTCGGGTCGGCGGCCGGCTCCTAGGCGGGATCGAACCGGAACACCGTCAAGCGCCCGGCCAATTTCTCGAATTCATCGGGCGTGCCGTCGATCACGAGGCCGCTGCGCTTGGCGAAGCCGACGCCGACCGGCACCTTGACCGCGAACGCGCGCAGCACCGGACGCGACTGGTCCGGCGTCAGTTCGACGATCCGGACCGGTCGGGACCGTCGGCCCCTGGTGAGGGTTCCCGTGCCGGCGGCACGGGCATTGGCCGCCCAGTCCGAGCCGGGATAGCCCGCCACCGTGTACAGGCCACCGTCGTGGTCGAACGGCGTCATCGGAGTGCTGCGGAGTTTGCCGGTTTTGCGACCCGGAACCGTCAGCACCATCGCCGGCCCGGTGGGGAGTCCGAGGCGCTGCACCGCCATCATCACCTTGTTCATCGGCTTGAGCCAGCGTGGTGGTTGTGGCTCGGTCATATTCTGTGACATGTCTTGTACTCCTTAACTATCGCCGAACAACCCACGATGTGTGTCGACCCAGTCGGCGAACGTGGTCGCAGGGCGTCCGAGAATCTTGTCGACCTCGTGGGTGACCAGCGCCGGCCGCTCGACGGTGTCGGCCAGCAGGCCCATGTACGCGTCGGCGAACGCCGCCGGAAAGCCCAGGTCGACGAACCGCCGGCGCACCACGTCGGTGGGCACCTCGCGATAGTGCAGCGGCCGCTCCAGCACGCGCCCGATCGTGTCCACCAGTTCGGTGTTGGTCAGCGCCTGCGGTCCTGTCAGCGGGATACGCTGTCCCACAAGGTCGTCGGTCAGCAGTGCCACGGCGGCCACGGCGGCGATGTCGGCATCGACGATCACCGCGGTGGATGCGCCGGCGTACGGTCCGCTCACCACATCGCCGGCCCGGATCTGTGCCGACCACATGCCCGCGAAATTGGACGCGAACACCGTGGGGCGCAGGCTGACCCACTCCAGGCCGGAGGCCACGGCCAGCTGCTCGACTTCGCGGTTGCGGTCCCCGCGCACGCGTGACGGTTGCCGCGAGTCGTCGTCATCGGCGTTGATCGCCGACAACGCGACCAGACGTTTCACGCCCGCGGCCCGGGCCAGTTCGACCGTCGGGGCCAATTCCTGCCCCAACGCACGGGAGTTGAGAAATACCGCCGAGGCGCCCGCCACGCCGTCGGCGGCGGATCGGACCAGTTCGACACCGGGCGGAAACCCGGCGGTTTCGGGGCTGCGGGTGAGGGCGCGCACGTAGGCACCGGCACGGACGAGTTCGGTGACAAGCGGGCGGCCGACATTGCCGGTTGCGCCCGTGACGAGAATTGTGTTCATGCCATCAAGGACGGGGCGGTCGCCGGAAAAGTTACAGCCGCCGCCGGTAACTTTCCGGGCCGCTGATTCGTCGTAACCACATGAACGGATCAGCGGGTCTCGAAGCGGCCTGGCGGGAACACCACCCGTACCTGGTCAATCTCGCCTATCAGATGGTGGGTGACATCGGCGATGCCGAGGACGTCGCCCAGGAGGCATTCCTGCGGCTGGCCCGTACCGATCATGAGCACCTCGACGACGTACGCGCCTGGCTCACGGTGGTGACCGGGCGGCTCTGCCTCGATCACGTTCGATCGGCCCGTTCCCGGCTCGAGCGTCCCGATCCGGGCGTCGTCCTGGAATCGAAGGCGTCAGCGGACGCGGACCCGGCCGATCGGGTCACGCTCGACGACGAGGTTCGCGCCGCCTTGTTCGAGGTGCTGAACCGACTCAGCCCCGGGGAGCGCGTGGCATTCGTGCTGCACGATGTTTTCGCGGTGCCGTTCGACGAAATCGCCGAGACGGTCGGCAGGCCGGTAGGAACCTGTCGGCAGCTGGCTCGCCGAGCCAGGGCGAAGTTCACCACCGCCGCGCACCGGCCCGTCGATGTCGCCGTCGTCGAACACCGCCAGGTGATGGAGAAGTTCATGTCCGCATGCGCCACCGGTGACGTGCAGGCGCTGACCTCGGTGCTCGACCCGACCGTGTGGGGCGTCGGTACGGTCCTCGTCGATCCGGCGCCGCCCCCGCAGATCAACCACGGCCCCGACGCCGTCGCGACGAACTTGCTGCGCTACCTGGGGCCGGGCGCGACCCTGGTGTGCGGGGCGGCCGGGGTACCGGTTCTCCTGGCATACGACCGCCGTCGGCTGTTCGCGGTCGTCACCCTGACCATCCGCGACGGCCTGGTGCTCAAGATCGAGGCCACCGCCGACCCGTCGGCCCGGATGCGGTGACCGTCGGCGCCACCGGGCCCGGCACGCGGCACAATGGACCAGTGAGCGACAGAATGCGTGTGCTGATACTCGGAAGCACCGGATCCATCGGCACCCAGGCGCTCGAGGTCATCGCGGCCAACCCCGACCGGTTCGAGGTCGTCGGTCTGGCTGCCGGTGGTGGTAACCCCGACCTGCTCGCTGCCCAGCGCGCCGCGACCGGCGTCGGCAACATCGCGGTCGCCGACCAGCGGGCCGCCGACAAGGTCGGCGACGTGACCTATGCCGGTCCCGACGCGGTCACCCGGCTGGTCGAGAACACCGAGGCCGATGTGGTGCTCAACGCACTGGTCGGGGCGTTGGGGCTGGCACCGACGCTGGCTGCCCTGGCCACCGGCGCGCGCCTGGCCCTGGCCAACAAGGAGTCGCTGGTCGCGGGTGGGCCGCTGGTCCTCAAGGCTGCCGCACCGGGTCAGATCGTTCCCGTCGACTCCGAGCATTCCGCGATGGCCCAGTGCCTACGCGGGGGCACCCCCGACGAGGTCGCCAAGATCGTCCTCACCGCCTCGGGCGGCCCGTTCCTGGGATGGTCGGCCGCCGACCTGGAATCGGTCACCCCGGAGCAGGCAGGCAAGCATCCGACCTGGTCGATGGGCCCGATGAACACGCTGAACTCGGCGACCCTGGTCAACAAGGGCCTGGAACTGATCGAGACCCATCTGTTGTTCGGCATCGACTACGACCGCATCGAGGTCGTGGTGCATCCGCAGTCGATCGTGCACTCGATGGCCACCTTCACCGACGGTTCGACCCTGGCCCAGGCCAGCCCGCCGGACATGAAACTGCCGATCGCGCTGGCGCTGGGCTGGCCGTCGCGGGTTCCCGGAGCGGCGCTGGCCTGCGACTTCACCACCGCTTCCACCTGGGAATTCCTGCCCCTGGACAACGAGGTGTTCCCCGCGGTGAATTTTGCCCGGCAGGCCGGAACTCGCGGCGGCTGTCTGACCGCGGTGTACAACGCGGCCAACGAGGAGTCAGCCGAAGCGTTCCTTCAGGGTCGGATCCCGTTCCCGGCGATCGTCGACACCGTCGGTGACGTGTTGCACGCTGCCGACCAGTGGGCTGCCGAACCCGCTACCGTGGAAGAAGTACTCGACGCGCAGCGCTGGGCCAGAGAAAAGGCACGAGAGGGCATCGGCACGCGCTTTGAGGAGAAATCCATGAGAAAAGGGCTCGTCACCAAATGATGTTCGTCATCGGCATCGCGCTCTTCGCGCTGGCCATCCTGGTATCGGTGGCACTGCACGAATGCGGGCACATGTGGGTGGCGCGCGCCACCGGGATGAAGGTGCGTCGCTACTTCGTCGGCTTCGGCCCGACGCTGTGGTCGACGCGGCGCCCCAACGCACTGGGGGAGACCGAGTACGGCATCAAGGCCATCCCGCTGGGCGGCTTCTGCGATATCGCGGGCATGACTTCGGTCGACGAGATCGCACCCGAAGACCGGCCGTACGCCATGTACAAGCAGAAGGTGTGGAAGCGCGTCGCGGTGCTGTTCGCCGGGCCCGCAATGAACTTCATCATCGGCCTGGTGCTCCTGTACGCCATCGCGATCATGTGGGGTCTGCCCAACATCACTCAGCCCACCACCGCCATCGTCGGCGAAACCGGTTGTGTTGCAGCGCAACTGAGCCTCGACAAGATGGATGAGTGCACGGGGCCGGGGCCTGCGGCGCAGGCCGGCATCCGATCCGGCGACGAGATCGTCAAGGTCGGCGACACCAAGGTCTCCGATTTCAGCCAGATGGCCGCCGCGGTGCGCAAGCTCGACGGCCCGGTGACCATCGAGCTCAAGCGTGACGGCCAGACCATCACGACCGTCGTCGACGTCACCCAGACCCAGCGATTCACCAGCGCGGACGCCAAGACGCCCGCCACGGTCGGCGCGATCGGCGTCAGCGCGGTCAAGGTTGCCCCGCCCACCCCGTACAACCCGATCGCCGCAGTGCCGGCCACGATCTCGTTCACCGGCGACATGGTCGTCGAGCTGGGCAAATCGCTGGCCAAGATCCCCACCAAGATCGGCGCCCTCGTGCAGGCCATCGGCGGCGGTGAGCGGGACAAGGAAACGCCGATCAGCGTCGTCGGCGCCAGCATCATCGGCGGCGAGACCGTCGAGGCCGGGTTGTGGGTGGCGTTCTGGTTCTTCCTGGCGCAGCTGAACTTCGTGCTCGGCGCGATCAACCTGGTGCCGCTGCTTCCGTTCGACGGCGGCCACATCGCGGTGGCGACGTACGAAAAGATCCGCAACATGATCCGTGCGGCCTTCGGCAAAGTCGCCGCAGGCCCGGTCAACTACCTCAAGCTCATGCCCGCCACCTACGTGGTGTTGGTGGTCGTGCTCGGCTATACGTTGCTGACCGTCACGGCAGACCTGGTCAACCCCCTCAGCATCTTCCAGTAGGAGAACCTTGTGACGTCCATCGGTCTGGGCATGCCGGCGCCGCCCGCGCCAACTCTTGCGCCGCGGCGCAAGACCCGTCAGCTCGATGTCGGCGGTGTGGGCATCGGCAGTGAGCACCCGATCGCGGTGCAGTCCATGTGCACCACCAAGACTCACGACGTGAACTCGACGCTGCAGCAGATCGCCGAGCTGACCGCCTCGGGCTGCGACATCGTCCGGGTGGCCTGCCCCCGGCAGGAGGACGCCGACGCGCTCGCCGAGATCGCCCGGCACAGCCAGATCCCGGTCATCGCCGACATCCACTTCCAGCCCAAGTACATCTTCGCCGCGATCGACGCCGGATGCGCGGCCGTGCGCGTCAACCCCGGCAACATCAAGGAGTTCGACGGCCGGGTCAAGGAGGTGGCCAAGGCCGCCGGCGACGCGGGCATCCCGATCCGCATCGGCGTCAACGCCGGCTCGCTGGATCCGCGGTTGATGCAGAAGTACGGCAAGGCCACTCCGGAGGCACTGGTCGAATCCGCGCTGTGGGAGGCGTCGCTGTTCGAGGAGCACGGATACGGCGACATCAAGATCAGCGTGAAGCACAACGATCCGGTGATCATGGTCGAGGCCTACCGGCAGTTGGCCGCCCAGTGTGACTACCCGCTGCACCTCGGTGTCACCGAAGCCGGACCGGCGTTCCAGGGCACCATCAAGTCAGCGGTGGCGTTCGGCGCGCTGCTGTCCCAGGGCATCGGCGACACCATCCGGGTGTCGCTGTCGGCCCCGCCGGCCGAAGAGGTCAAGGTCGGCAATCAGATCCTTGAGTCGCTGAACCTGCGGCCGCGTGGTCTGGAGATCGTGTCCTGCCCGTCCTGCGGTCGGGCACAGGTCGACGTGTACACCTTGGCCAACGCGGTGAGTGCGGGCCTGGACGGTCTCGATGTCCCGCTGCGGGTGGCGGTGATGGGCTGCGTGGTCAACGGTCCGGGTGAGGCCCGCGAGGCGGATCTCGGGGTTGCCTCCGGCAACGGCAAGGGCCAGATCTTCGTCAAGGGTGAGGTCATCAAGACCGTCCCCGAGGCGCAGATCGTCGAGACACTCATCGAAGAGGCCATGCGCCTGGCGGAAGCGGCGGATTCAGATGATGCCACCGGTTCGCCAGTGGTCACCGTAAGCTGATAGCGACCCTGTGGGCGGGGTCACCCAACCTTGGCTTGAGCAGAGGGAATCGCCAATGTCGGCACCGCCGCTGTTCCGACTCGTCGACGAGCGACGCGTCTCCGTGGTGCGTGACGCCACCCCCTGCATGCAGGTGTTCGAGGAGGACCCGGTGGGGTCCTGCATGGTCGCCGCACGGGTCGCCGAGTTCGGCGTCGAACATGGCGCGATCGGCGGGGAGCTGTGGACCAGGCGCGGCGTTACCGAGTCACTGTGTTACGCCGGCCCCAACCTGATCCCGTTGCGCGGGGATGCCGAGGACCTCAAGGCGTTCTCGGACAAGGCGATGAGCACGGCGCGTCGGTGCTCCTCCCTGGTCGGCCGGGCCGAATTGGTGATGCCGATGTGGCGGCGGCTGGAATCGGTGTGGGGCACCGCCCGTGACGTCCGCGAGCAACAACCGTTGATGGCGCTGAACTCGATGCCGCAGTGCGCGATCGACCCGGCGGTCCGCCCGGTGCGCATGGAGGAACTCGACGCCTACCTCGTCGCGGCCGTCGACATGTTCATCGGCGAGGTCGGTGTCGACCCGCGGCTGGGTGACGGCGGCCGTGGTTACCGCCGCCGGATTGCCGGGCTGATCGCCGCGGGACGGGCGTGGGCCCGGTTCGAGCGCGGCGAGGTGGTGTTCAAAGCCGAGGTCGGATCGCAGTCTCCGTCGGTCGGCCAGATCCAGGGGGTGTGGGTGCATCCCGAGTGGCGGGGCCACGGGCTGGGCACCACGGGAACGGCAGCGCTGGCGACCGCCGTGGTCGGGTCGGGCCGCATCGCGAGCTTGTACGTCAACAGCTACAACACCGTCGCCCGGGCGACGTACGCCCGCATCGGATTCGAGCAGGTCGGTACATTCGCGACGGTGTTGCTGGACTGAGCCCTGCAGGAGCGGGCGTCACCGCCGCACGGCGGCGGCCCGCAGCAGGTCATCGACCGACCATTGGTCGTCGGCATGGGAGCCGTATTTGGCGGCGACCACCACGCCGTCCGGGGCGACGAGGAAATCTGCGGGCAGCCCGAGCCGGCCACCGGCCTGTCTGCCTGCCGGGGCGCGGAACCGCCCGCCCACCGTCAGCAGGCCGCCGCGGATGATGGCCGGCCAGCTGCGGGGATCGAGCAGTGCCCGGGCACCGGATTCGACTCCGAACTCCCGGTAGATCTCCTTGCCCGGATCGGCGACGGTGGCGAACGGCAGATCCGATGTGTGCTCGGCCAATTCGGCTGCGGGGGAGTGGAAGAAGACCACCTCGCGGATACCGGCGGCACTGATCTCCGCGTGCCGGGCCACGAACGAACGCAGGTGCAGATTGCAGATCGGACACCCCGCGAACCGTCTGAATTGCAGGTGTACCAGGCCGTGTGGATCAGGGACCGGGATGTGTTCGCCTGTGACACTGAGGAACTGGTGCGGTGGGACCGTCGCGGGCGGATCGGGTTGGGGCACGGTTCCTCCTTGTTGGCGTGCGGTGTACGCCTATGGATTGAAGGCTATAGGCGTACGTTGTACGCTGTCAATCGTCATGCCGCGCCCGCGTTCACTCAGTCAGGCCCAGCTCGCCGCAGCTGCGTTGGCAGTCGTCGACGCCGACGGGCTGGAGGGCCTGTCGATGCGCGCCGTCGCCCGGCGGCTGGGCCTGGGCACCATGTCGCTGTACCGGTACGTGGCTGATCGCGACGAACTCGAAGCGCTCGTGGTGGACCTCGTGCTCGGCGAGATCGAACCCGGACCACCACGGGGTTCGGCGCGCCAACAGCTCACCGAGTTGGCCGAGCGTGTGCGCGTTGCTGCCGCACGGCATCCCGCGGTGGTGCCCTTGCTGCTGACACACCGGCACCGCTCGCCGGCGTCGTTGCGCTGGGGGGAAATGGTGCTGGGTGTGCTCACCGCCGCCGGCTATGGCGGCAAACGCCGGGTGTATGCGTTCCGGGCGGTGCTGGCCTACATCTTCGGTGCCATCGAGATCGAGATGCTGGGAAGTCTGACCGGCCCGGGAACTCGGACGCTGGCCGGTCTGCCTGCCGACGAATATCCGCTGTTGTCGGAGACCGCGGCGGTGGCGCACGGTATCCGGCCGGATGAGGAGTTCCGGCGCGGTCTGGAGATCCTGTTGCGTGCTCTGGACCTGTGAAGCGACGGGGCAACTTGTCGGTCTCACGACTGTCTCGGTTCGGTATCGGTGCGCCTCCGACGAAACCGGCGTCCGCGTTTCTAACATCAGCCTCAATGGCAACTCAAACAACATCAGTCACACGGACCGCCGGCCTGTTGACGGTCATCGCGGTCCTCGGGGCAACAGCGCTGAGCGCTTGCACCCCACGCCCTGACGGGCCCGAGCCCACTGCCGAGCAGTTCTTCGCGGCACTGGCCACTGGTGACACCGCGGCCGCCGCCGCGCTGGCCGATCGGCCCGAGGATGCCAAGACCGCCCTCAGCGAAGCGTGGAACGGCTTGCAGGCCACCCGACTCGACGCGCAGATCCTGGGGTCGAAGTACGCCGAGGACACCGGCAGCGTCACCTACCGCTACACCTGGCACCTGCCCAAGAACCGCACCTGGACCTACGACGGTCAGCTCAACATGATCCGCGACGAGGGCCGGTGGGAGGTGCGCTGGAATGCCACCGGACTGCACCCGCGACTGGGTGAGCACCAAACCTTCGCGCTGCGGGCCGATGCTCCGCGACGGGCCTCGGTCAACGAGCGGGGCGGCACCGATGTGCTGGTGCCCGGCTACATCTATCACTTCGCGCTGGATGCCAGGGCGGCTGGAGCCTCGCTGATGCCGACGGCCCGGGCGGTGGCCGATGCGCTGCGCCCGTTCGACCCCGCCCTGGGTGACCCCCAGCGGCTCGCCGAACAGGCCAGCGCGTCCGCGCAGCCGATGAGCCTGATCACTCTGCGTCAATCCGACAATGACCGGATCGCTCCGGCTATCGGCCGTCTCCCCGGCGTCGTCGTCACCCCGCAGCCCGAAATGCTGCCCACCGACGAGACTTTCGCTCCGGCGATCGTCAACGAGGTCAAGAAATCGGTGACCGACCAACTCAACGGCCAGCCGGGCTGGCGCGTGGTCACGGTCAATCAGAACGGCGTCGACGTCGATGTGCTCAACGAGGTGGCAGGCGATCCGGCGCCGTCGATCACCATCAGCCTGGACCGCGCCGTGCAGAACGCCGCGCAGAACGCGGTCAACACCACCGGCAAGCAGGCGATGATCGTCGCGATCAAACCGTCCACCGGAGAGATCCTCGCGGTCGCCCAGAACGCCTCCGCCGATGTCGCCGGACCGCTGGCAACCATGGGTCAGTTCCCGCCCGGTTCGACCTTCAAGATGATCACCGCAGGGGCCGCCATCGAGCGCGACATGGCAACGCCCAACACGCTTTTGGGGTGCCCCGGCACGCTCGACATCGGCCACCGGACAGTCACCAACTACGACGCGTTCGATCTCGGCACGGTGCCGATGTCGCGGGCTTTCGCGAATTCGTGCAACACCACCTTCGGGGAACTCGCCAGCCGGATGCCCCCGCGTGGCCTCACCCAGGCCGCCGCGCGGTACGGCATCGGCACCGACTACCAGGTGGACGGCATCCCCACGCTGACCGGTTCGGTGCCGCCGACGGTGGACCTGGCCGAGCGCACCGAGGATGGCTTCGGCCAGGGCAAGGTGCTGGTCAGCCCGTTCGGCATGGCGCTGGCGGCTGCGACCGTGGCGGCAGGAAAGACTCCGGTGCCCCAACTCATCGAGGGACGCCAGACCATGGTCGACCGCGCGGGCGCCCCGATCAGCCCGAAGATGATCGACGGACTGCGGCCGATGATGCGGCTGGTGGTGACCAACGGCACGGCCAAGGACCTCAACGGCCTCGGCGATGTGCGGGGGAAGACCGGCGAGGCCGAGTTCATGGGTGGCTCGCACTCCTGGTTCGCCGGATACCGCGGGGACATGGCATTCGCGGCGCTCATCGTCGGCGGCGGCAGTTCGGAGTACGCGGTGCGGATGTGCAAGACCATGTTCGACAGCTTGCCCACGGACTACCTGGCCTGAACGGCGGTACCGTTGAACCTGCCATGACAGGGATCAATGAACAATCGGTGGACCTGCGCGTCTCCGATGCGGACCGCAACGGCACGCTGCGGCGGCTGCACAATGCCGTGGCACTCGGGCTGATCGACATCGCCGAGTTCGAGGAGCGCTCCGCGTTGGTGTCGCACGCCCGGCTGCATTCGGACCTGGACGCCTTGGTGGGGGACCTGCCCGGACCGGGAGCGATCGTCACCACCGCCACCGACCGGGTCGAGTTGCGCGGGGTGCTCGGCTCGCTGAAGCGCCAGGGTGAATGGACTGTTCCGACCCGGCTGGCATTGGTGCGCCGGATGGGTTCGGTCGAGCTGGACCTCACCCGGGCCCGGTTCGCCGGGCCGATGGTGGTCATCGAGCTGGACATGAAATTCGGGTCTGTGGAGATCCGGCTGCCCGAAGGGGCCAGTGCGTCGATCGATGACGTCGAGGTGATCGTGGGCAGCGCCGACGATCACCGCCGCGACGCGCCTGCCGACGGCACCCCGCACATCATCCTGACCGGCAAGGTGGTGTGCGGGTCGGTGGACATCCGTGGGCCGCGCCGGAACTGGAAGCTGACGCTGCGCCGGACCTGATGTCAGCGTGGCTCAAGCACCGCGAACGTCAGCGTCGCGCGGGCGGCCAGCCGATCACGGGTCACATCGGTGACATCGACCGACGTCACGATGAGGCGTTTGCCGGCTCGCACGATCTTCGCCTCCGCACGGGCAGTGCCCATGATCGGGGCGAGGAAGTGGATGTTGAGGTCGGCGGTCGTGACGTCATAGCCGACACCGCTGGCGTTGCCGGCCAGCATGCCCGCCGCGATATCGATCAGGGTGGCGACCAGGCCGCCCTGCAGGGCACCGCGGACGTTGGCGAGGTCGGGCCGGTTGTCCATCTCCAGCACCAGCCGGTCAGCTGTGGACTCCACCTCGCGGTAGTCCAGCAGGTTCAGCACATGAACGGTTTCGGTCATCGCCATGCCTCAGTCATCTCCGTACGGTAACACCATTACCGATTGTTGAGAGGGGCGCTCTCATGCGGTGTCACCGCAGTCGGTGGGGACGGGGTGAGCTCGCGGTCGACGATCTGGCCGGGGCCGTACCCCGAGTCGCGGACCCGGCGCACCGCTGCCGCAGCGGGTGCGCACGGCGCTGGAGGCGTTGTCGGTGAGCTGACGATTAAGCTGTCCACATGCCAGTTCGTACCGCCCTGCGCCCCGGCGTGCTCTCACCGACCCTGATGGTTCCCAAGTCGATCCCACGGCCGGAGTACGCCTGGCAGCCCACCGTGCAGGAGGGCAGCGAACCCTGGGTGCAAACCCCTGAGGTGATCGAGAAGATGCGCGTCGCGGGCCAGATCGCGGCAGCTGCGCTGGCCGAGGCCGGAAAAGCCGTGGCGCCCGGGGTGACCACCGACGAGCTGGACCGCATCGCCCACGAGTACATGATCGATCACGGCGCCTATCCGTCGACTCTGGGCTACAAGGGGTTTCCCAAATCCTGCTGCACCTCGCTGAACGAGGTGATCTGCCACGGTATCCCGGACTCGACCGTGGTTGAGGACGGCGACATCGTCAACATCGACGTCACCGCCTACATCGACGGAGTCCACGGCGACACCAACGCCACCTTCCTGGCCGGGGATGTCTCGGAGGAACACCGGCTGCTCGTCGAGCGGACCCACGAGGCAACCATGCGGGCCATCAAGGCGGTCAAGCCCGGGCGCGCGCTGTCGATCGTCGGCCGGGTGATCGAGGCTTACGCAAACCGGTTCGGCTACAACGTCGTTCGTGATTTCACCGGCCACGGTATCGGCACCACGTTTCACAACGGGTTGGTGGTGCTCCACTACGACCAGCCCGCGGTCGAGACCGTGCTGGAACCGGGCATGACCTTCACCATCGAACCGATGATCAATCTCGGGTCGCTGGACTACGAGATCTGGGACGACGACTGGACCGTGGTGACCAAGGACCGCAAGTGGACCGCTCAGTTCGAGCACACGCTCGTGGTCACCGAGGACGGCGCCGAGATCCTCACGTTGCCGTGAACAACGCACCGTGAGCGGGGCGCTGCTGGTCGCCGGCACCACCTCTGACGCCGGCAAGTCGATGGTCGTGGCCGGTCTCTGCCGGTTGCTTACCCGCGAGGGGCTGTCCGTGGCGCCGTTCAAGGCGCAGAACATGTCGAACAACTCGGCGGTCACCGTCGACGGCGGAGAGATCGGCCGGGCCCAGGCGATGCAGGCCCACGCTGCCGGGTTGGCACCAAGCACCCGGTTCAACCCGATCCTGCTCAAGCCCGGCGGGGACCGCACATCACAGTTGGTGATCAGGGGCCAGGTGGCCGGAACCGTGACCGCGGGCGACTACTTCACCCACCGCGAGCGGCTCGCCGGCGTCGTCGCCGACGAATTGGCCTCGCTGAGATCCGAATTCGACGTGGTGATCTGTGAGGGCGCGGGCTCACCGGCGGAGATCAACCTGCGTGCGACCGACCTGGCCAACATGGGGCTGGCTCGGACCGCTGACCTGCCCGTCGTCGTGGTGGGTGACATCGACCGCGGCGGCCTGCTGGCCCACCTGCACGGCACCGTGGCCGTCCTGGCTCCAGAGGATCAGGCGCTCATCGCGGGATTCATCGTCAACAAGTTCCGCGGTGACCCCGCCCTGCTGCAGCCCGGATTGGCCCAGCTGCAGGAGCTGACCGGTCGCCCCACCTACGGGGTGATCCCGTTCGACGACGGAATCTGGCTCGACACAGAGGATTCAGTATCCGTCCGGCCAGGCGGCATGGTGGGCACACCGCAACCGCCACGCGGGGCGCAGACGCTCACCGTCGCGGCCATCAGGCTGCCGCGCATCTCCAACTCCACCGACATCGAGGCCATGGCCTGTGAACCGGGGGTCGCGGTGCGGTGGGTGGCCGATGCCGCCGACCTCACCGGTGCCGACCTCGTGGTGATCCCCGGCAGCAAGGCCACGGTGAGCGATCTGGCCTGGTTGCGCCGACGCGGCCTGGCCGAGGCCATTCTCACGCACGCCGCGCAGGGCCGACCCGTGCTCGGTGTGTGTGGCGGGTTCCAGATGCTGTGCCGTCGCATCGATGACGCCGTCGAGGGGGGAGCAGCCGCAGCGGTCCGCGTCGAAGGCCTGGGTTTGCTCGACGCTGACATCGAGTTCGCCGTCGAGAAGACCCTGCGGCACTGGGAAGAACCCTTGTGGGGATACGAGATTCACCATGGGCAGGTGACCCGTGCGGCGGCCGATGACTGGCTCGGTGTCGGGCTGCGTCACGGCGCGGTCTATGGCACCCACTGGCACGGTCTGCTCGACAACGACCATCTGCGCCGGGCCTGGCTCACCGAGGTCGCCGGCAACGCCGGTCGTGACGGATTCGTGGTTGCCGACGACATCGATGTGCGGGGTCGCCGCGATGCTCAGCTGGATCTGATGGCCGACCTGCTGGCCGCACACCTCGACATCGGGGATGTGATGGACCTGGTCCAGCACGGAGCGCCGCCCCGGCCCACCATGAGCACTGCGCTCCTCGGTCCACCTCGGTAACCTGGGCATATGATTCGACGCCACCGGTCGGTGGCAGTTTTGTTCGGGCTGGTCGCCCTGGTGGTGACCGGCTGCGCGCCCGTGATCACCGGGTCGCCCACCTGGCCCGGCGCCACCCTGCAGAAGGTGTTGCTGAGCGCCGCCGACTTCCCGCCCGGTGTGCAGTTCGATCGGGTCACCGATGACGGCGCGGGCCCGGGTGGATCGAGCGGCCCGCCACCGATGTTGTCCACCCCGGCCGGATGCAGTGACGGGCTGACCAGGGTGATCGCCGAATCCGCCGAGCGGGGCCCTGGCAGTGCCGCGCAGATCATCGCGGCCTACGACGGGGCGCGCATGGTGTTGACCGTGCTGAGCTCGCCGCTGCCGTTGGACCGGCTGGCGGCTACGGCGGAGCGGTGCGCCCAGTTCTCCACCTACTTCGATCCGTCGGAGCGCGGCATCCCGATGACCACCACCAAGCTGGCCGCACCCCGCACGTCGGCGTTGGCCTACCAGCAGACCATGCGGCTGGGCGCCAGCGAGCAGAGCATCTTCTTCGCCTTCGAAAATGTCGGCAACTGGGCGGTTTTCGGCATCGCCTTCCCCACACAGGACCCATCGATCGTCGCCAAAGGTGCATTGCCGCAGACGTTTCTGGATGTTTTCGGTATGCAAGCCGAGCGTCTGGGCGCTCGCTGACGCGGGCGTCAGGACAATGCTGATTCCGGCCCGCCCGGGGCTACTGGACGGTAGTTTGTCCGAATGCTTACCACCGTCGCGACGATCGACGGATACACCACACCCGTCGACGTCTCCGGGCCCGACAAGGGTTCCACAGTGGTGGTGCTGAGCGCCGGACATCACGGCCCCGCCGCCTACGAGCCGATCTGCCGGCGGTTGCACACGGCTTCACTGCGCACGGTGATCATCGGCCCGGATCCGCGGCTGACCGCCAAGGCGATCGTCGGCATTCTCGATTCACTCGACATCAAATGGGCTTTGCTGGTCGGTGACCGGCTCGGGGGAGAGCTGGCCTGGGAGCTGGCGGCGACCCGGTTGGATAAATTCATCGGACTGGTGGTGGTGGATCGCGGCCATCCGCGCGTCGCCGACGCCACGGGCGTGGTCCGCGACGACGAATGCCCTCCGGTGGAGATGAACACCACCGTGCTCGTCAGCACCCCCGCGGCACGTGCCGTCGCCAAGGCCAGCCAGCGCTATGTCTACGGCGACTTCCGGCTCGTTGAGATGCCGGGACGGCGCAACGCCGGAGACTCGACCGCGCAGCTCGCGGCCGAGATCGTACTGCGTACCAGTAGTTGGTGACCGGTCGGCGGCCTGCCTTCGCGCGAGCGCTCAGTCAGCCGCCGCGGTGTTGTCGGGTCGGTGGCCTGCCTTCGCGCGAGCGCTCAGTCAGCCGCCGCGGTGTTGTCGGGTCGGTGGCCTGCCTTCGCGCGAGCGCTCAGTCAGCCGCCGCGGTGTTGTCGGGTCGGCGGGCTGCCTTCGCGCGAGCGCTCAGTCAGCCGCCTCCGAAGGCGTCCAGGCTTGCGGCAACCCCGGCTGCTGCGGGAACAGGAAATCCACGAACGCGGCCGCCGTGGGCTGCGGCTCGTGATTGGCCAGCCCGGGACGTTCATTGGCCTCGATGAAGACGTACTCCCGGCCCGTCACATCGGGTACCAGCAGGTCGATCCCTGTCACCGGGATTCCGATCGCCGCGGCCGCGGCCACGGCGACCCGGCACAGCTCGGGGTTCACCTCGGCGGTCACGTCGTGAATCGTCCCGCCCTGATGCAGATTTGCCGTCCGCCGTACCCGCAGGCGCTCCCCTTCGGGCAGCACGTCGTCGAATGACCAGCCGGCTTCGGCGACGGTTCCGACGGTGACGTCGTCGATCGGGATGCGTGACTCGCCACCGGTGGCGGCCGCGCGGCGGCGTGATTGCGTCTCGATCAACTCGCCCACGGTGTGCTTTCCGGTGCCGACGACCTCGGCGGGCCTGCGGATCGCCGAGGCCACCACCTTGCCGTCGATGACCACCAGGCGAAGATCGTCGCCGGCGGCCCGCTGCTCGATCAGCACCTCCGGGTACTGCTCGCGGGCCCGGTGCAGCGCCGCGTCCAGTTCCTCGCCACCGTCGACGCCGACGGTGATGCCCTTGCCCTGCTCGCCGCGGGTGGGCTTGACCACCACATCGCCGACCTCGGCCAGAAAATCGTGGTCCTCACGGTCGAACGTGGCCAGGCGGCCCTTGGGCACCGTGATACCGGCATCCGAGACGATCCGCCTGGTCTGGCGCTTGTCGTCGCAGCGGGCCATGGCCACCGCAGACGTGAACTCCGAGAGCGACTCTCGGGTGATGATGCTGCGCCCGCCGTGCGACAGCTTCATTTCGCCGGCGCCCGCGTCGAGCACCTCGACGCGGATCCCGCGCCGCATCGCCTCGTCGGCGATGATGCGCGCGTACGGGTTCAGATCGTCGACGGTCTCCGGAGGGTGGGTGAACAGCGGCTCGTTGATCGCGTTCTTGCGTTTGACGGCCAGCACCGGGACGCGCTGGAAACCCAACTTCTCGTACAGCGCGATCGCGGCGGAATTGTCATGGGCCACCGACAGATCCAGGTAGGCGCGGCCCCGCTCGCGGAAGATTCCGGCCAGGGTCCGGGTCAGGGCGTCCCCGACACCGGGTAGTCCGGCGGCCGGGTCCACGGCCAGGCTCCACAGGCTCGACCCGTCTTCGGGGTCGGCGAACAACCGCTTGTGGTCGACACCGGTGACCGTGCCCACGACGCTGCCGTCGTCATCGCGCACCGCGACCAGGTAGACCACCGCCGGGGTCAGGGTGTGGTTGTGCCAGATGACGTCGACGGGGGCGGGCACCATCCCGCACCGTACGTACACGCGGTTCATCGCGTCGGCGTCGCTCGGCGTCTGCAGCGTGCGCACGGTGAACCCGACGGGCTCGGCAGAGGTGAACTCGTCGGTGAACCGCAGCCGGTAGGTGTGGCTGGGGTCGATGAACAGCTCGGCGGGGGACCGGGCGATCAGTACGTGTGATTCGCGGGCGTAGATACAGATGTCCCGCCGGCCCGGTCCTTCCTGCTGCAGCACCTCGGCAAGCTGCTCGGGATCGGCGAAGGTCTGTCCGAAAATCAGCCGGCCCCAGCCCAATTCGAGCACAACATCATCGGCCATGGCATCGACGAGATGCTGCGGTGAGGCATCGTGCAGGCCGAGCGTGATCGCCTCGGTGTGGTCGGAGCCCAACGAGGCTTCCGACGCGTCATGATCGGTGGCGGTCACGCCGCAGCCCCCGTCACCCCGTGTCGCTGCAACCACAGCTCGAGCAGCGCGATCTGCCACAACTCATTGCCCCGCAGCGGGGTCAGCCTGCCGTTCGGGTCGGCCAGCAGCCGGTCGACGGCCTCGGGGCGAAACAGGCCGCGCTCCTTGGCTTCCGGCGCATACAGCGCGTCGCGGACCATATCCAGGTACGGCCCCTCGAGGTGGGTCAGCGCCGGGACCGGGAAATACCCCTTCGGGCGATCGATCACCGCTGCCGGGATCACCCGGCGCGCAGCCTGTTTGAGCACGCCTTTGCCCCCGTGTGCGGTCTTCAGGCCCGGCGGGCAGGTGGCGGCCAGCTCGACGAGTTCGTGATCGAGGAACGGCACCCGACCTTCCAGCCCCCACGCCATGGTCATGTTGTCGACCCGTTTGACCGGATCGTCGACCAGCATCACGGTGGTATCGAGGCGCAACGCCCGGTCCACACCGGTCTGCGCGCCCGCGGCGGCGAAGTGATCGGTCACGAACACGCCGCTGGGATCCCCGTCGGCCCGGTAGCCCTCGCTGATCAGCGCGCCCACCCCGGAGCTGTCCCGGTCGAAGAACGCTCCCCGATAGCTGGCCACGGAGCCGTCAAGGCCGGCCGCGCCTGGTTCGGCCATCGGCGGATACCAGTGATAACCGGCGAAAACCTCGTCGGCTCCCTGCCCGGACTGCACCACCTTGACGTGCCGGGACACTTCCTGGCTGAGCAGGTAGAAGGCCACACAGTCATGGCTGACCATCGGTTCGCTCATCGCGCCGATCGCTCCGTCGAGCGCGGGCAGCATGCGGTCGGTGTCGATGCGGATCTGGTGATGGTCGGTGTCGAAGTGTTCGGCGATGATGTCGGAGTACTTGAACTCGTCGCCGGCCACCCCGCCCACCGACTCGAAACCGATCGAGAAGGTGGACAGGCCGTGCTGGCCGGCTTCGGCGAGCAGTCCGACGATCAGGCTGGAATCGACCCCGCCGGACAGCAGGCAGCCGACCGGCACGTCGGCCACCAGCCGGCGCTCGACCGCGCGCCGCAGCGACTCCAGTACCGCGTCCTCCCAATCCTTTTCCGACCAGTCGGCCCGCTCGGCGTGCCGGGTGAAGTCCGGCGACCAGTAGACGGTGGTGTGCCGGCTGCCGTCGGGTTCGATCGCGACCACCGACGCGGGCGGCACTTTCTTGATGCCCTGCAGGATGGTCAGCGGCGGCGGCACCACCGAATGGAACGTGAGGTAGTGGTGCAGCGCGATCGGGTCGATCCGGGTGTCGACCCCGCCGGCGGCCAGCAGGGCGGGCAGCGACGACGCGAACCGGATCCGGTGGGCGTCCTCGGTGATGTAAAGCGGCTTGATGCCCAGCCGATCGCGGCCCAGCAGCACCCGGCCGGTGTCGCGCTCGACGATCGCGAACGCGAACATCCCCATCAGGTGCTCGACGAACCGGTCACCCCAGTGGTGATAGGCCTTGAGCAACACCTCGGTGTCGCTGTGCGAGAAGAAGCGGTAGCCATGCCCGGACAGCTCCCGGCGCAGCTCTTGGTAGTTGTAGATGCAGCCGTTCCAGCAAACAGTCAATCCGAGTTCGGGATCAACCATGGGCTGGGCGCCCGCTTCGGTCAGGTCAATGATTTTCAGGCGGCGGTGACCCAGCGCGACCCGGCCTTGCGACCACACACCGGCCGCATCCGGACCCCTGGGTGCCATCGCGTCTGCCATGGCCGACACCGCTGAAATATCCGGTGTCCGGCCATCGAGACGCACCTCCCCGGCGGCTCCACACATCAGTTCGACCCTACACAGGATCTGCTGTCGGCGCGCCACCCGCGGTGTGTCGGGGGTGTGACCGGGATATGTCGGAGAGTGGCCCTATTCTCCTCGCATGAGGCCTGGATTCGGCTTCGGCATAGCCCGTGACGAGCTGATTCGTGATTTCGGCGCGCAGTCGACCGTGCGGGGTGAGCGCTACGCGGCCGAGGGCCGGATCCGTGACATCGAGTTCGATGACGGTGAGCGCCTGCTGCGCGGGCGCTGTGTGGGTTCGCATGGTCAGCTGTACGTCCTCGAGGTCGGACTGTCGCCAGGTAGTCGGGCTGTCGTCGAGTGGGCATTGTGTTCATGCCCCGTGGGGTCGTTCTGCAAACATGCGGTCGCCCTGGTGCTGGCGGCTGCGCCGTCGGATCCGGCCCACTCGCCGGTGGACCGTTGGCGCTACGTGCTCGACAAGGTGCTCGACGAGGTCGCCGTTCCCGCTGGCGGCGGCAAACCGATCGCGCTGGAGTTCTCGGTGGTTGCCCCGACCCGCTACCGCCCGGGCACATTGCTGATGCTGCGCCCGCTGTCCCTGGGCAAACGGGGCACCTGGATCACCCGCGCGCTGACGTGGCGGCGCCTCGTGGACTATCCGGACCCCGGCGAGTTCGACCGCGATCAATACCGGGCGGTGCGGGCGCTGCTGTCGGAGGTCGTGCGGTACTCCCAACCGCACGGCGGCGAGGGGATGGTGCTCAACGGAATGCCTGCCACGCTGTGGCCCCGGCTCGACGAAGTGCTGGACGCGGGCGTGACCGTCTTGGCCGACACCGCGAGCGGCATCCGTGCGGTCGAGTTGGTCAAGAACGTCCACCTCCGGTTGGACTTCGCGGCCGAGGGCGGCGGCGGTGCCGTGATGTCGGTGGCTCTCATCGTCGACGGACAGGACAGCGACCCCGACGGCGTCGCGCTGATCGGGATGCCGGCTCCGCACGGGATGTTCCAGGTCGCCGATTCGGTGCTGCGACTGGGCGCCTTCGACCCGGTGCCGGGACGCACCATGGCCGAGATGCTGGGCCACCGCGAGCAGGTGCACATTCCGGCCGACATGGCTCGCGAACTCGCGGTCGACATCCTGCCGCGCCTGGCCAGCAGTGTGGACATGGAGGTCGCCGACGGCCTGTTCGTCCCGCCGACCATCACGGGCCCGATGCCCGCGCTGACGGTCAAGGTGACCGACGGCGGCGCGCGGGTGTTCTGGAGTACGCGCTATCAGGTCAACGATCAGCATCACGACTTCGACCCGATGTCTTCGACCGGGTTGATCGGGTACCGCGACGCTGACGCGGAACAGGTGCTCTGGCTACGGATGCAGCCCGCGTTGCAGGCGGTCGCAGCTGCCGCGCAGGACTGGAAACGTCAAGCGGCACAACATGTCAACCGCCGGATAACCGCGACGCTCGACACCGATGCTGTGCATGAGTTGCGGGCCATCGTCAATGCCCCGAGCGCCCTGGACGCGGTCGCGGTGGCATCACAGCGCACGCTGCTGGGCGGGGTGAATCTCACCCTGGTGGAGGCTGCGGTGCTGTGTGATCAGACCTTGCCGCAGCTGGACTGTTTCGCGGACCTGACGATCGACGCCGACGACCGGTACCGGGCCGCAGGTGCTGATCCGGTTCTGTCGTTCTCCGGTGACACCTCGGTGCCGGGGGATTGGTTCAACTTGAACGTCACGGTGAGTGTGGACGGCGAGACGGTGGCCCTGCCCGAGCTGATCCGCGAATTGAGCACCGGTGCAACGCATATGCTCCTGCCGTCGGGGATGTACTTCCGCCTGGACACGCCCGAGCTGGTCCGGTTGAGGGCCCTGCTGGACGAGGCGCGGGCGCTCGGTGAGATCGACGGGGACCGGGTCAACGCCGCGTCGATGAACATCACGCTGTGGGACGAACTACTCGCGCTGGGTGTCGTCGACGAGCAGCTCGCCCGTTGGCGGGCCAATCTGGCGCGTCTGGCCGCTGCCCGTCCTCCGGTCCCCGTCGACCCGCCGGCGGGGCTCGACGCCGAGTTGCGCGACTACCAGCGTGACGGACTGGACTGGCTTTCGTTCTTGTGGGACAACGGGATCGGCGGGGTACTCGCCGACGACATGGGCCTGGGAAAGACCGTGCAGACGCTGGCGCTCATCGCTCGTGCCGTGGCGGGCGGCGCGGGCAAGTTCCTGGTGGTGGCGCCGACCAGCGTGGCGCGCAACTGGGTGGCCGAATGCCGCAAGTTCACCCCGGGACTGAACGCGGTGGTGGTGACCTCGACCAATGCGCGGGCAGCCGTCGGCCTGGCCGCACAGGTGGCCGAGGCGGATATCGTCGTCACGTCCTACACGCTGCTGCGCATGGATGTCGAGGCGTATTCGCAAATCCAGTGGGCCGGCATGGTTCTCGACGAAGCACAGTTCGTGAAGAACCACCACAGCAAGACCCATCAGGCCGCACGGCTGCTGGATGTGCCGTTCAAGTTGGCGATCACGGGCACCCCGATGGAGAACAACCTGATGGAGCTGTGGTCACTGTTGTCGATCACGGTGCCCGGGCTGTTTCCGTCGCCGAAGGTGTTCGAGACGTATTTCCGAAAGCCGATCGAGTCGGGTGCAGCTGACGATCTGCTGCCGGTGTTGCGCAGGCGGATCAAGCCGGTGCTGCTGCGGCGCACGAAAAGTCAGGTGGTCAGCGAGTTGCCACCGAAGAGCGAACAGGTGCTCACCATCGGCCTGGGCGCAAAACATCGCAAGATCTATGACACGCGGCTGGCCCGGGAACGGCAGAAGGTCCTTGGGCTGCTGGGGGACTGGGAGAAGAACCGGTTCCAGATCTTCCGGTCGCTGACCCTGCTGCGACAGCTCAGCCTGCATCCGGGGTTGGTCGACGACTCCGCACGCCCGGTGGGATCGGCCAAGATCGACTTCCTCGTCGAACAACTCGACCAGCTCGTCGCCGAGGGGCACAGTGCGCTGGTGTTCAGCCAGTTCACCGGATTCCTCGGCATCGTGCGGGCGCACCTGGATTCCGCGGGAATCGCCTACAGCTACCTCGACGGTTCGGTCGACTCCGACGGAAGGGCCAGAGCCATCGAGGAATTCGGCACCGGGGCCAAACAGGTGTTCCTGATCAGCCTGAAGGCCGGCGGATTCGGGCTCAACCTCACCACCGCCGACTACTGCTTCCTGTGCGACCCCTGGTGGAGCCCGGCCGCCGAGGCTCAGGCGGTCGACCGGGCCCACCGCATCGGGCAGACCCGGCCGGTCAGCGTCTATCGCTTGGTCGCGGAGAACACCATTGAGGAGAAGGTGGTCGCATTGCAGGACCGCAAGCGGGCCCTGTTCGCCGCGGTGGTCGATGACGGGGATCTGTTCGGCTCGACCATCTCCGCCTCCGATATCCGCGAACTGCTCGGGTGACCCGAAGGATCAGCCTGGCAGTTCGGCGGCCGGGGCGGCGTCCACCTGCTTGATCGGACCGGTGAACCAGTGTTTCACCGACACGTGCCAGTAGATGAACAGCAGCACCAGCACGCCGCCGACCAGTAGCGGGGTGTAGTTCACGAACTTCCACTGGAAACTCGGATCCCACGGCATGCCGCCCAGCGAGGTCGGGAACATCGCGATGATCGAGGTGACGACGATCTCGACGATCGCCACCGGCGCCATCCACTTGTACTTGTTGCCGACGTTCCACCGGCCCTGCTCGAAGGAGTCGCCGGCCTTCCACCGGAAGTAGATCGGCACCGCGAAGCACAGGTACAGCCCGACCACGCCGATGGAGACGACGGCATAGAACGCGACCGGTGAGGGTACGTCGACGCCGTTGACCGGAATTTTCACCGGCACGATGGCGGGCAGCGTGATGATCGCCGCGATCACCGCGGTGACGATGACGGCGTTGGCGGGCACCCGGCTGGCGCTGACCTTCGACCACAGCTGGTGCCCGGGGACCGCGCGGTCCCGGCTGAACGCGAACAGCATGCGTGAGGCGCTGGTTTGGCAGGCGGTGGTGCAGAACAGCTGACCCGCGGTGGCGATCAGGAGCACGACGCCCGCCCACTTCGATCCGAGTGCCTGGGTGAAGATGGTCGCGACCGCTCCACCGTTGGCCGACACCTCGTCAGAGTTCTGGACGGCGAACAGGAATGACAGCAACAGGATCCAGCCGCCGATCGCCGAGTAGAAGATCGACTGCCAGATGCCCTTCGCGGCGGCATTGGCTGCGCTCTTGGTCTCTTCGGACAGATGTGCCGACGCGTCATATCCGGTGATCGTGTACTGCGTCAGGATGGCCGAGATCGGCAGCACGAACAGCAGGAAGCCCCAACCGGAGGTGGAGCCCGAGAAGATCCCGGAGTTGTTGATGGTCTTGGCGAAAACGTCGGAGACGCTGGCGTGTTGGTCCGGGAGCAGCCACAGGATGGCGATCACCGCGGTGGCGCCCGCGACGTGCCACCACACCGAGACGTTGTTGATGACGGCCAGCAGGTGTGACGAGAAGATGTTGATCACGGCCGAGACCGCCAGAATGATCAGGAACATGATGAACACCCGGGTCAGGCTGTAGCCGGCGAGCCAAGATTCACTGAACGTCCCCAGGGTCAGGTCCAGGAATGTCGCGCTGCCGTAGGACACCGACGCCAGGATCGCGATCAAGCCGATCAGGTTGAGCCAGCCGGTGTAGAACCCGGCCTTGGGCCCGCCGAGTTTCGAAGCCCACCAATAGATTCCGCCTGAGGTGGGATATGCGGAGACGAGTTCGGCCAGACAGAATCCGATGATCAGGATGAAGACCGAGACGATCGGCCAGCCCCAGGCGATGGCGGCCGGACCGCCGTTGTTCCAGCCCAGCCCGAACGAGGTGAAGCAGCCGGCCAGGATCGAGATGATCGAGAACGAGATCGCGAAGTTGGAGAACCCCGACCAGGACCGCTGCAGTTCCTGGACGTAGCCGAGTTTGGCGAGATGTTGTTCGTCGTCGGTGAGGTGTTCGGTGAGTTCTTCGTGCCCCTCGGGCATGGCGGCTCCTCGTGTGCAGGACGTGGGCGGTCTGCACACGGACAATAGAGCCTTATTGGTCTGCTGTCCTACCTTTTAGACGTGACAATCATGCTAATTCGGGGCACGATCATGACGTCATCGGCGAGTCAATGGTCGGCTGGACCTCAGGTTGGCTACCGAGTCCCACACGGGCAGGAGGGTGCGCAATGAGCCAGAACCCCGGCATGCTGGCACGAGCCGACCTGGAGCAAATGGTGGCGGCGGGCGAGATCGACACCGTCATCGTCGCCTTCTGCGATATGCAGGGCCGGCTGACCGGCAAGCGGGTTTCGGGCCGATTGTTCGTCGAAGAAGTCGCCGCCCACGGTGCGGAGTGTTGTAACTACCTGCTCGCGGTCGACGTTGACATGAACACTGTCGGTGGCTACTCGATGTCGAGTTGGGACACCGGCTACGGCGACATGGTGATGACCGCCGACTTCAGCACCTTGCGGTTGATCCCGTGGCTGCCGGGCACCGCGCTGGTGATGGCGGATCTGTCGTGGCTGGACGGTCGCCCCGTCGAGCAGGCTCCGCGTAGCATCCTCAACCGCCAGATCGACCGGCTGACCGAGCGAAAGCTGGTGCCGTACGTCGGTACGGAGCTCGAATTCATGGTGTTCGACAACACATTCCGCGAGGCCTGGGCCGCGGGATACCGCAACCTGACACCGGCCACCGACTACAACGTCGACTACGCCATGATGGCATCCACCCGGATGGAGCCGTTGCTGCGCGACATCCGTCTCGGCATGGAGGGCGCCGGGCTGTACTGCGAGGGCGTCAAGGGGGAGTGCAACCTGGGTCAGCAGGAGATCGCGTTCCGCTATGACCATGCCCGCAGCACCTGTGACAACCACACCATCTACAAGAACGGTGCCAAGGAGATCGCCGACCAGCACGGCAAGAGCCTGACGTTCATGGCGAAATTCGATGAACGCGAGGGCAACAGCTGCCACATCCATATCTCGCTACTTGGCGAGGACGGGTCACCGGTCTTCGCCGACGAGTCCGGCCCGCACGGGATGTCGCCGATGTTCCGCAGCTTCATCGCCGGCCAACTGGCCACACTGCGCGAGCTGACCTTGTTCTACGCGCCGAACATCAACTCCTACAAGCGATTTGCCGACGGCAGCTTCGCCCCCACGGCCATCGCCTGGGGCATGGACAACCGCACCTGCGCGCTTCGTGTGGTCGGTCACGGGTCGGGAATGCGGGTGGAATGCCGGGCGCCCGGCGGTGACGTCAACCAGTACCTGGCCGTGTCGGCGCTGATCGCCGGTGGCCTGTACGGCATCGATCACGGGCTGGAACTGCCCGACGCGCTGCCGGGCAACGCCTATGCCAGTGGGGCGCAACGGTTGCCGACTACCCTGGCCGAGGCGGCTGAGCTGTTCGCGAAGTCCGAGGTGGCGCGCACCGCGTTCGGGGACAACGTCGTCGAGCACTACCTGAACAATGCGCGGATCGAGTTGGCCGCCTTCAATTCCGCGGTGACCGACTGGGAAAGGGTGCGTGGTTTTGAGCGGCTCTGAGTTGGGGACGCGTCCGATTGTCGGCATGACGACCTATCTGCAGCAGGCGCAGACGGGGGTCTGGGATGTCCGGGCCAGCTTCCTGCCCCAGGTCTACTTCGAGGGCGTCACCCGTGCCGGCGGCATCGCGCTTCTGTTGCCGCCGCAGCCGGTGGACCGTGAGATCGCCGACCGGGTGCTCGACCGTGTCGACGGACTGGTCATCACCGGCGGTCCGGACGTGGATCCGGAGCGCTACGGACAGCAGTCGCACCCGGCCACCAACGAGCCGGCCACCGAGCGCGATGCCTGGGAGTTCGCCCTACTGGAAGCCGCACTGCGGCGCGGTATCCCGGTGCTCGGTGTCTGCCGGGGCGCGCAGGTGCTCAACACGGCGCTGGGCGGCACCCTGCACCAGCACCTGCCCGACGTGATCGGGCACACCCATCATCAGAAGGGCAACGCGGTCTTCGGCACCTCGGCCGTGCGCACGCTGCCCGACACCCGACTGGCCGATCTGATCGGCGAGACGTCCGACGCGCAGTGCTATCACCACCAGGCCATCGACCGGCTCGGTGAGGGCCTGGTCGTCAGTGCCCGCGACAGCGACGGCGTGATCGAGGCCGTCGAACGTGACCCAGCGCTGCCCGGCGACGCATTCGTGCTGGGCGTGCAATGGCACCCCGAAGAAAGCCTCGATGACCTACGCCTGTTCACCGCTGTGGTGAACGCGGCCAGAACCTATGCGACAGAGAGGGTCTCATGACATCCAGCCAGGTCGTCAACCCGGCTACCGAGGAGGTGCTGACCACCGTAGACCTCCTGGACGTGGACGCCGTCGATGACGCGGTGGCGCGTGCCGCCGTGGCGCAACGGGCATGGGCCCGGCTGGCGCCGGCCGAGCGGGCCGGCGCGCTCCGCGCATTCGCAGCCGTCGTCGACGCCCACATCGATGACCTGGCCGCCCTTGAGGTGGCCAACTCCGGGCATCCGATCGGGCAGGCCGAATGGGAGGCCGGGCACGTCCGGGACGTCCTGCAGTTCTACTCGGCCACTCCGGAACGATTGAGCGGCAAGCAGATCCCGGTCGCCGGCGGCCTGGATGTCACGTTCAACGAGCCTCTCGGTGTCGTCGGGATCATCACGCCGTGGAACTTCCCGATGACCATCGCCGCATGGGGCTTCGCCCCGGCGCTGGCGGCCGGCAACGCGGTGGTGCTCAAGCCCGCCGAGTGGACCCCGCTGACCACCATCCGGCTCGGCGAGCTCGCCGTCGAATCGGGTCTGCCGGCAGGGCTCTTTCAGGTGTTGCCGGGCAGGGGTTCGGTGGTGGGAGAGCGGTTCGTCACCCACCCCGGCGTGCGCAAGGTGGTGTTCACCGGATCCACCGAGGTGGGGATGCGGGTGATGGCGGGGGCGGCGGCTCAGGTCAAGCGGGTGACCCTGGAGTTGGGTGGCAAGAGCGCGAACATCGTGTTCGACGACTGCGATCTGGAGAAGGCCGCGGCCACCGCACCGTACGGGGTGTTCGACAACGCCGGGCAGGACTGCTGTGCGCGTAGCCGGATCCTGGTGCAGCGCAGTGTCTACGACCGTTTCATGGAGCTGCTGGAACCGGCGGTCAAGGGCGTCGCGGTGGGGGACCCCACGGTCCGCGGAACCGAGATGGGGCCGCTGGTATCGCGTCCGCACTGGGAGTCGGTGTCGTCCTACGTTCCCGACGACGCCCCGGTGGCATTCCGGGGTTCCGCCCCGGACGGTCCCGGGTTCTGGTTCCCGCCAACGGTGTTGACGCCGCAGCGCACCGACCGCACCGTGACCGACGAGATTTTCGGCCCGGTGGTGACGGTGCTGCCGTTCGAGGAAGAGGCCGACGCGATCGCGCTGGCCAACGACACCCCCTATGGCCTGTCGGGCTCGATCTGGACCGATAATCTCTCGCGTGCCCTTCGGGTGTCGCGGGCGGTGGAATCGGGCAATCTCAGTGTCAATTCACACTCGTCGGTGCGTTACAACACGCCGTTCGGCGGGTTCAAGCAGTCCGGACTGGGTCGTGAGTTGGGACCTGACGCGCCACTGTCTTTCACCGAAACCAAGAACGTCTTCTTCGCCATAGAAGATCGAGCAGAGGAGTCCTATTAATGGATCTGACCCAACGCCTGGCCGGCAAGGTTGCCGTCATCACCGGTGCTGCCAGCGGCATCGGTCTGGCCACCGGACGGCGGCTGCGCGCCGAGGGTGCCACGATCGTGGTGGGCGATATCGACCCAGCCACGGGTGAGGCCGCCGCCGAGGAACTCGACGGGTTGTTCGTCGCGGTCGACGTGTCCGATCAGGTGGCCGTCGACAATCTCTTCGACACCGCGGCAGCGACGTTCGGATCGGTCGATATCGCGTTCAACAACGCCGGGATCTCGCCGCCCGAGGATGACCTGATCGAGACCACCGAGCTGCCGGCTTGGGAGCGGGTGCAGGACGTCAACCTGAAATCGGTATACCTGTCCTGCAAGGCCGCGCTGCGCCACATGGTGCCCGCGGGCAAGGGCTCGATCATCAACACCGCGTCGTTCGTGGCGGTGATGGGTTCGGCCACCTCCCAGATCTCCTACACCGCGTCCAAGGGCGGAGTGCTGGCGATGTCCCGCGAGCTCGGGGTGCAGTACGCGCGGCAAGGAATCCGCGTCAACGCCCTGTGCCCCGGCCCGGTGAACACCCCGCTGTTGCAGGAGTTGTTCGCCAAGGATCCCGAGCGTGCCGCGCGGCGGCTGGTGCACATCCCGGTGGGCCGTTTCGCCGAGCCGGAGGAGCTGGCCGCTGCGGTGGCGTTCCTGGCCAGTGACGACGCCTCCTTCATCACGGGTTCGACTTTCCTCGTCGACGGCGGTATCAGCTCGGCCTACGTCACGCCGCTGTGACACCCTGGTAGCTCACCATGACAGCCGAACCGGACCCGCAGCCCGCCGCAACAGGGCCTGATTCGCAGCCCGCTGCGGCGCCCGGAGCGCTGCTGCGGCCGGTCCGGCTGGGCAACGCCTTCGAGGACACGGTCGGCCGGCTGTTGGAGACGATCCGGCTGGGGGTGCTGGGCCCAGGGGAGTCGCTGCCGCCCGAGCGTGAGCTGGCCGCCCGCCTGGGGGTCAGCCGTGACACGGTCCGGGAGGCGATCAAATCGCTGGCCGACGCCGGCTACCTGGTGTCCAAACGGGGGCGGTACGGCGGTACGTTCCTGGCCGCTGAGTTACCTGCGCTACCCACTTCCAGTCACCGGCCGACGCGCGAGGAGATCGATGACGCATTGCGGCTGCGCGAGATCCTGGAGGTCGGCGCCGCGCGGATGGCGGCCGGACGCACCCTGAGCGCGGCCGAGCGCGACGGGCTCTGGTCGCGGCTGGCCGACGTCCGTGCTGCCGAACCCGACGATTACCGCCGGCTGGATTCGCGGTTGCATCTGGCCATCGCGGAGGCGGCGGGATCCCCGTCACTGGTACCCCTGGTCGCCGAGAACCGGATGCGGCTCAATGCCCTGCTGGATCAGATCCCGTTGCTGCCGCGCAACATCGCGCACTCCGACGAACAGCACGAGGAGATCGTCATGGCGATCCTGGCCGGTGACAGCGAGCGGGCGGCGGCGGCCATGCTGGCCCACGTCGGGGGATCGTCGGCCTTGCTGCACGGCTTTCTGGATTAGATTCGTACCGTGGACCAGCACGGTAAAGAGGTCCAGGTCGAGCGCGCGTCGTCGGCCCTGGCCGATGTCGACACCTCAGGGTGGGCGCAGCGCTTCGATCTGCTGTCCGACCCGCACCGGCTGGAGATCCTGCTCGGCCTGCACCGGGCGCCGGGAATCTGTGTCAGCGATCTGGCCACGGCCCTGGGCCGTTCGGAGAATGCGGTGTCCCAGGCGTTGCGGGTACTTCGGGACCAGGGCTGGGTCACCTCCACCCGGATCGGCCGCACCGTGAGTTACCGCCTCGACGATGAGACGGTGCACGACCTGCTGCACTGGATCGGGGCGCGACACGGCTGAAACCGTGTTCATCTGTTCATCTGGACAGATATCTGGCGCCGTCTTAGGCTCGATAAAATGACCACTGGCGCGGTTCCCGAGGTGACTATGACGAAGCCGCAGCCATTTGATCGCGCTGATTGGACGTCGATCGCGGTGGTCGCCGCGGTGGTGTTGGTGTTGCATGTATTCGGTTGGGGCGTATTGATTTTCGGAGTCGCGCCGCAGCACATCACGCTGGGGTCGGCCGGGGTGTTCGGAGTCGGACTCGGGGTCACCGCCTACCTGTTGGGTGTGCGGCACGCCTTCGATGCGGACCACATCGCCGTCATCGACAACACCACCCGAAAACTCGTCGGTGAGGGCACCCGATCGCTGTCGGCGGGATTCTGGTTCTCGCTGGGGCATTCCAGCGTGGTGTTCGGGCTGGCCCTGCTGCTGGCGTTCGGAGTCCATGCGCTGGCCGGGCCGGTGCAGAGCGAGGATTCGCCGATGCTGCAGACCCTCGGACTGATCGGGTCGGTGGTGGCCGGGACCTTCCTCATCCTGATCGGCCTGACGAATCTGTTCGCCGTCGTCGGTATCGCCAAGATCTTCCGTGCCATGCGCGGAGGACAGTTCGACGAGGCCGAGCTCGAACGTCAACTTCAACAGCGGGGCTTCCTGGCCCGTCTGCTCGGCCGGTTCATGCGACGGGTGAGCAAGCCGTGGCACCTGTACCCGGTCGGCTTTCTGATGGGCCTTGGCTTCGATACCGCGACCCAGGTGGCACTGCTGGTGCTGGCGGCGGGTGCGGCGGCGTTCACATTGCCCTGGTACGCCATCCTCGTGCTGCCGGTGCTCTTCGCGGCAGGGATGAGCCTGTTCGACAGCCTGGACGGAATCTTCATGTCGCGGGCCTACGGCTGGGCGTTCCTGCAGCCGGTCCGCAAGGTCTACTACAACCTGACGGTCACCGTGCTGTCGGTCATCGTGGCGCTGGTGATCGGCGTCATCGTTCTGGCCGGTCTGCTGGTCGAGCGCCTTGGCATCACGACAGGCCCGCTGGCATTCATCGGTTCGGCCGACCTGGAGTTCGTCGGATTCGCGATCGTCGGGCTCTTTGTGCTGAGCTGGGTTGTGGCCCTGGGGATCTGGCGGTTCGGCCGGATCGAGGAGCGCTGGGCTGCACGGGCCTAGTCGGTCAGGCCCAGCAGCGCATTCTCGATCACCTCGGGCAGTGCCGGGTGAATCCAGTACTGGCCCCGGGCAACCTCATCGGCGGTCTGCCCGAAGCTCATCGCCTGGATCAACGGCTGGATGATCGAGGATGCCTGGTAGCCCATGATGTGGGCGCCCAGGATCTTGCCGGTGGCGCGATCGCCGATCAGCTTGGCGATGCCGGTGGTGTCCTCCATCGCCCAGCCGTACGCGGTGTCGCCGTAGGCCTGAATCTTGGTGACGAAGTCGTAGCCCTGGTCGCGGGCCTGCTCCTCGGTCAACCCGACCGTGGCGATCTGCGGGTCGGTGAACACCGCAGACGGGACGAACCGGTGATCGCTGCGCACCATCGCGTCGGTGTCATCCCAGTCGCGCAGCAGATTCTCCTTGACCACCCGGGACTCGTGGTTGGCCACGTGCTTGAGCTGGTACTCCGAGGAGACGTCGCCGAGTGCGAATACGCCACGCGCCGTGGTGCGTTGGTATTCGTCGACGATGACCAGACCGTCCTCGTCGACCTCCACCCCGGCCAGCTCGGCGTCGAGCAGATCCCCGTTGGGGATCCGTCCGGTGGCCACCAGCAGCATGTCGGCGGGCAGCGTCTTGCCGTCGTCGAGGTCCAGAACGACCCGGTCACCCTCGTGGTGGGAGCCCACCACGTTCTCGTGGGTCCGCAGGTCCCACTTCTCGGCGGCCAGCGCGCTGAACTGCTGGCAGATCGTCTCGTCGCAATGGCTCAGAAGGCAGTCACCACGCACCACGATGGTGACCCGCACGCCCAACGCCGAGAACACATGGGCGAACTCGGCGGAGACGAACCCGCCGCCGACGATCACCAGGTGTTCGGGCAGTTCGGGGATACGCATGATGTCGTCACTGGTGTAGTAGGTGACGCCGCAGTCCAGGATGGCCGGCGGGACGTAGGCGCGGGATCCGGCCGCGATCACCACCTGATCGCTGCTGAATTCGTCACCGGCCTCGGTGCGCAGCGTGTAGCGGCCATCGGCGGTCTTGGGCCCGAACCGGGTGTGGCTGGCGTACACCGTGATGTGGGGGTCGTTGCGGCGGTAGTCCTCGCCGCCGGCGGCGATCGGATCGATACGGCCGAATACCCGCGCGACGATGTCGGGCCAGCGCACCTTGTCGATGTGGGAATCGATGCCGTAATTGGCGCTGGCATGGATCGTGTCGGCCACATCCGCGGCGTAGACGAACATCTTGGTCGGGATGCAACCGACGTTCAGACAGGTGCCGCCGAACGTGCCCTGCTCGCAGATCGCGACTTTCTTGCCGGCGTAGCGCTCGTCGAGAATGCTGTTGCCCGAGCCGGTGCCGATGATCGTCAGGTCGTAGTGCTCCATGTGCGCTCCCTATCCGGAAGGTGTTGTGCTCGGCCGGGTTTGCAGGCTCAGGTAGTAGTCCAGCCAGCGGTCGAGCTCGCGGTAGGCCGCTGCCCGGGCGTCGGCCACGGACAGAAAAACGTCGTGTTTGGCGTCGGTGATCGGAGCCACCGTGGTGTGGTTGCCCACGCAGCCGGACCACCGCGCGATCTGACTGACGTCGAGCACGGCATCGCCGCGCTGCATCGCCGCCGGATCAGCGGATTCGGTGACACTGCGGTCTGATCGGAGGATCAGATTAGGCACGCCGACGTCCAGGCCGCGGTGTAGGCGGGCCTGCCCGCGGCGGATGGCGTTGATCCACCCGAGCGTGACGGGGAAGCCTCCCAACGGTTTCCACTCCAGGTTGTAATCGAACTCGCCGCCGTAATCGCGGTGCAGCGTGGTGCCGTATCCGCCCTCCGTGGGTTTACGGATCACCGACAGCTTGCGCAGCCGGGCCAGGGCGATGAGGGCGGCCGACGTGGGGGCGGTGCGCAGGATCGCCGGTCCGTGCAGATCGAAGAACGGGCTGTTGAGCACCAGTCCGCCGACGTGATGGGCGGCCAATCGACCGCTTCGGCGCAACCGGTCGGCGAACAAGGTCAGGATCAGCCCGCCCGCGGAATGCCCGTACAGGCACACCGTGGCGTTGCCGGTGTCGGCGGCGATCGCCGCCAGGGCCCGCTCGAGTTCGGTGTCGTAGCGCGCGAGATCGGTGGTGAAGTGCGGGGTCTGGCCGCCGTGGCGGGAGCGTCCGCACTTGGGCAGGTCCAGCGCGTAGAACGAGAACCCGCGATCGGCGAATCGATCGGCGAGTTCGGTGTGGAAGAAGTAGTCGGTGTAGCCGTGCAAGGCCAGCACGGCGTGGCCCGATCCACCCTGCCCGTCCGGTGTCGTACCGCCCGGACCCCGGCGTACCAGCGTGGCGACCAGGTCGCCTTCGCCGTCGGGATCGGGTCCTGCATCGATGGTCTGCTGCCAGAACCCCGGCAATACATCCGGCTCCCAGGCGGGCTCCCGTGACGTCACGGTTCCACCCTAACCGCGTGCCGAAAGTCAGAGCCGCAACGAAGCCAGGAATTCGGTGGTCTTCGCCACGGTCGCGGCGCCGTCGGATGACGGAACCTCCTTGGGTGAAGCGACGAATTCGGTGACCCCGATGTCGGCGAACCGCCGCAGCTGTTTTTCCACGGCGGCCTCGTCACCCACGACGCAGACTTCACCGATGCCTGCCGCGCCTTCCTTGTCCAGCACTGCGCGATACGCCGGTGCCTGCCCGGCGATCTCGAATGCGGCCGCGAGCGCATCGCGAGCGGGGCGGGGGTTGTCGGTGAGCACCACGGGCAGGCCGGCGATCACCTGGGGTGTGGGCCGGCCTGCGCGGGCCGCGGCCCGGCTCAGCCGCGGAATGATGTGCTCCTCCAAGGCTTTCGGTCCGGCCCAGCTGGTGATCGTGCCATCGGTGAGTTCACCCGCCAGGTCGAGCATCTGTGGCCCGAGCGCTGCGGTGATGACCGGCGGTGCCGGCGCGCCCGGAATGGTCACCTGCCCGGTGGTGGTGATCCGGGGACCGTGGTGCTCGACGGGCTCGCCGGCCAGCGCCGGGATGAGTACCTCCAGATACTCGCGCAGGAATGCCGCGGGCCGCTCGTAGGAGTGACCCAACGCCTCGACCATGAACGGGTGGCTGACGCCGATGCCGAGGGTCAGTCGGCCGCCTGCGGCGGCGTTCGTGGTCAGTGCCTGACGGGCCAGTGCCAGGGGATGCTGCGTGTAGGCGACGACGACTCCGGTGCCCAGCCCGATGCGGCTGGTGCGGCCTGCGGCGACAGCGAGGGCGGTGAGCACGTCCCACGACGCCATCCCGGCCATCGGCGGCAGCTGCGGCATCCATGCCCGGTGAAAGCCGGATCGATCGGCGGCGATCACGGGTTCGATGGCCGCGTCGAGGCCCTGGGGGGCGTCCAGCGTGGGGGCTGGATCAGGGATGGACATCACAGAAAGACGCATGCGCTGCTCCCGGAGATAGGATGCGGAGGCTCTCTCCGGTAAATATATGGAGACGGTCTCCGTTTGTCGAGGCGAGTTGGGAGAACCAGTGACCGTGACGGGCCCGAACCCCAGTCCGCGCCCCTTGCGTGCTGATGCCGCCCGCAACCGGCAGGCGCTGCTGACTGCTGCCGCCGACGCATTCGCCCGGCACGGTGTCTCGGCGTCGCTCGACGACGTGGCCCGCGCGGCAGGGGTGGGCCCGGGCACGCTGTACCGGCATTTTCCGACCCGCGATCAGTTGGTGCGCGCGGTCATCGACGACGGATTGTGGGCCCTGCGCGACCACGGGGAGTCACTTCTGGAAGCCGCCGATCCCGTTGCCGCCCTGACGGAGTGGCTCGATGCCTACATCAGGCAGGGCAACGTCTACGACGGGCTGGCCCGCACCCTCGTCGATGTCGCACCCGACGGTGAAGAGGTGCAGGGTTGCCGGGCCGCGCGTCAGGCCGGGGCGCAATTGATCGCCCGAGCAGTGGCATGCGGAGCGATCCGGTCCGATGTCGACGTCGACGACATCCTGGACCTGGCCGCCGGGATCGCCTGGGTCGGCCAGCAACCCGATCGGGGCGAGGACCAGCGCATCCGGCTGGTCCGGCTGCTCGTCGACGGGCTGCGGGTGACGGATAGCACTACCATGCCTGGCCAACTGGGATTCGTCGCGCGATAACCTTGGAATAACAGAAAGCCGTCGACGTCGACGGGCCGCGCAATACAAAGGACGAGCGATCAGGGTGTCTGAGGCAATCGTGGGTACGACCGTGAAGACAGACGTCGTGCTGGTTGGGGCCGGCATCATGAGCGCAACCCTCGGCGCGCTGATCCGGCTGCTGGAGCCGGACTGGTCCATCACCATGATCGAGCGGCTCGACGGTGCCGCCGCGGAGAGCAGCGATCCGTGGAACAACGCGGGCACCGGGCACTCGGCGCTCTGTGAGCTGAACTACACCCCCGAGCTGTCCGATGGTTCGATCGACACCACCAAGGCCATCAACGTCAACGAGCAATTCCAGGTGTCGCGGCAGTTCTGGGCCTACGCCGCCGAGAACGGCGTACTGCCCGACGTCCGCGGCTTCCTCAACCCGATCCCGCACGTGAGTTTCGTGCACGGCGCCGGCAACGTCGACTACCTCAAGCGCCGTTACGAGGCGCTGGTCGGCAATCCGCTGTTCGCCTCGATGGAATTCATCGACGACAAGGACGAATTCGCCCGCCGGCTGCCGTTCATGGCCGCCAAGCGGGATTTCTCCGATCCGGTCGGGCTGAACTGGTCGCAGCACGGCACCGATGTCGACTTCGGCGCGCTCTCGCGCCAGCTGATCGGCTTCACCGCGCAGCGCGGGATGGACACCCTGTTCGGCCACGAGGTGCGCAACCTGCGCAAGGAGTCGGACGGTAGCTGGACGCTCAAGGTGACCAACCGGCGCACCGGCCTCAAGCGCAAGTTCAACGCCAAGTTCGTGTTCGTCGGCGCCGGCGGCGGTGCGCTGCCGTTGTTGCAGAAGTCGGGCATCCCGGAGGCCAAGGGCTTCGGCGGTTTCCCGGTCGGCGGCGCGTTCCTGCGGACCAACAACCAGGCGCTGACCGCAGGCCACCAGGCCAAGGTGTACGGGCTGCCGCCGCTGGGTGCACCGCCGATGTCGGTGCCGCACCTGGACACCCGCGTGATCAACGGCAAGTCGTGGCTGCTGTTCGGCCCGTTCGCCGGCTGGACGCCGAAGTTCCTGAAGCAGGGCAAGTTCACCGACCTGCCGCTGTCGGTCAAGCCCAACAACATCATGTCGATGCTGGGTGTCGGACTCACCGAGATGGGCCTGGTCAACTACCTGGTCGGCCAGCTGTTGCTCAGTGAGGCCGCACGCGTCGATACGTTGCGGGAATTCGCGCCCAGCGCAGTCGATTCCGATTGGGAGCTGGACATCGCGGGCCAGCGTGTGCAGGTGATCAGGCGCAAGGGCGCGGGTGGTGTGCTGGAATTCGGCACCACCGTGCTCACGGCGGCCGACGGCAGCATCGCCGGTCTGCTGGGCGCCTCGCCCGGCGCGTCCACCGCGGTGCCGGCCATGCTCGACGTGCTGGAGCGCTGCTTCACCGATCGCTACCAGAGCTGGCTGCCCAAGCTCAAGGAGATGGTCCCGTCACTCGGTACCAAGTTGTCCAACGAACCCGGCCTGTTCGAAGAGGTCTGGGCGTGGGGGACCAAGGCGCTCCAACTGGACGTCCCTGTGACCGCGTGACAGGGTCGGGCGGATGACGGTCGCACTACGCCGCAGCTGGGCCAAAGATCTCGACGTGCCAACGCTTTACGAGCTGCTCAAGCTTCGTGTCGAGGTGTTCGTGGTGGAGCAGGCCACGCCCTACCCGGAGCTCGACGGCCGCGACCTGCTCGCCGAGACGCGCCACTTCTGGCTGGAAAGCCCTGACGGAGAAGTCATTTCGACACTGCGTCTGATGGAGGAGCATCCCGGCGGCGAGAAGGCCTTCCGGATCGGCCGGGTGTGCACCAAACGCACCGATCGGGGCCGCGGGCACACCGCCAGGCTCATGCAGGCGGCGCTGGCCGAGGTCGGCGACTACCCGTGTCACATCAACGCCCAGACCTACCTGGTCGACATGTACGGCCGGCACGGATTCGTCCGTGACGGAGACGAATTCCTTGACGACGGAATCCCGCACGTACCGATGGTGCGTGCCGGACGTGAGAGCGAGCCCAGCTGATGACGGCGGTCCGATGACGGTGGAGACCCACACCTACCCCTTCAGCGCACTTGTGGGGCAGGACCGGCTGCGGCTGGCCCTGCTGCTGTGCGCGGTGCACCCGGAGATCGGCGGCGTGCTGATCCGCGGCGAGAAGGGGACGGCGAAATCCACGGCGGTACGCGGCCTGGCCGCGGTGCTGTCCGCCGTCGACGACGACGCCCGGCTGGTCGAACTGCCGATCGGCGCGACCGAGGACCGGGTGGTCGGTTCACTGGACCTGCAGAAGGTGCTCCGGGACGGCGAGCACGCCTTCTCGCCGGGCCTGCTGGCCCGCGCCCACGGCGGCGTGCTCTACGTCGACGAGGTCAACCTGTTGCACGACCATCTGGTCGACGTTCTGCTCGATGCCGCCGCCATGGGGCGGGTACATGTTGAGCGCGAAGGGATTTCGCACTCACACGAGTCCCGCTTCGTCCTGATCGGCACCATGAACCCCGAGGAAGGCGAGTTGCGTCCGCAGCTGCTGGACCGTTTCGGGCTGACCGTGGACGTGGCCGCCTCGCGCGACGTCGACGTACGCGTCGAGGTGATCCGGGCCAGGATGGCGTTCGAGGCCGACCCGCGGGCTTTCGTCGATCGCCACGCCGCCGCCGACGCCGAGTTGGCCGAGCGTATTACCGCGGCCCGGGCCGCGATCGGCTCGGTGGTACTGCCTGACTCCGAACTGCGCCGTATCGCCGCGCTGTGCGCGGCATTCGACGTCGACGGGATGCGCGCCGACCTGGTGGTCGCGCGCACCGCCGTCGCCCATGCGGCCTGGCGCGGTGCCACCACGGTCGCCGAGGAGGACATCCGGGTGGCTGCCGAACTGGCACTGCCACACCGGCGCCGTCGCGATCCTTTCGACGATCCGGGGCTGGATCCCGAGCGTCTTGAAGAGGCCATGCAGCAGGCGGGGGAGTCCGCCGAGCAGTCGGGGCAGGATGGCGGGCCGCCAGACCCGGAGATCGATCCCGACTTCGACCCGCCTGGGGGCGGAGCCGATGCCGGTTCCGAAAGTGGCGCGCCGCAGGGCAATTCGAAACAGTCTTCTACACGTCAGAGCGCCCCGCCATCGGCGGTGTTCCGGACCAGGGCACTGGTGGTGCCCGGGGTCGGTGAGGGTGCGCCCGGTCGCCGTTCGCGGGCCCGCAACCGCACGGGCACGCCGATCGCGGCCACCGCGGAACCCGGCAGCGGGTACGGGCTGCACATCTTCGCCACCCTGCTCGCCACCGCGGGCCGCCAACAGGGTGCGGGCCGGCCGCGCCCCCGTGCCGAAGACGTCCGGCGCGCGGTACGCGAGGGCCGCGAGGGCAATCTGGTGATCTTCGTCGTCGACGCCTCCGGGTCCATGGCCGCCCGTGACCGCATGTCAGCCGTCACCGGTGCGACGCTGTCGCTGCTGCGTGATGCCTACCAGCGTCGGGACAAGGTCGCGGTGATCACGTTCCGCCAGCAGGACGCCCGCGTGTTGCTCCCGCCCACCACCTCGGTGCACATCGCCGGCCGCCGGCTGGCCCGCTTCGACACCGGGGGCAAAACCCCGCTGGCGCAGGGCCTGCTGGCCGCCCGCGATCTCGTCATCCGCGAGAAGGCCCGCGACCGCGCCCGGCGCAGCCTGGTGGTGGTGCTCACCGATGGCCGCGCCACCGGAGGCCCCGATCCGTTGGGCCGCACCAGGCAGGCCGCGGCCGCGTTGGTGGCCGAGGGGGCTGCCGCCGTGGTCGTCGACTGCGAAACATCGTTCGTGCGACTGGGATTGGCCGGGCAGCTGGCCGAGCAGCTGGGGTCGCCGGCGGTACGGCTCGAGCAGTTGCGCGCGGCCGAACTGACCCGGCTCGTCCAACACCAGACCGCCGCCTAGCGGCCACAGACTCTGCGCAGGAAGGACCGCCCATGCCACAGGGACAGCCGCTGACCGTTCCCGACGACGGCTTGACCACCAAGGCCCGCCGCAACGCGCCGCTGCTCGCGGTCCACACCGGACCGGGAAAGGGCAAGTCGACCGCGGCCTTCGGGATGGCGTTGCGGGCGTGGAACCAGGGTTTCTCGGTCGCGGTGTTCCAGTTCGTCAAGAGCGCGAAGTGGAAGGTCGGGGAGGAGGCCGTGTTCGGTCAGCTCGGCCGCCTGCACGACGAACACGGTGCCGGCGGGCCGGTCGAATGGCACAAGATGGGCTCGGGCTGGTCCTGGACCCGCAAGCACGGCAGCGACGTCGACCACGCTGCGGCCGCCGCTGACGGCTGGGCCGAGATCAAACGCCGGCTGGCCGAAGAACGCCACGACTTCTACGTGCTCGACGAGTTCACCTATCCGCTCAAGTGGGGCTGGGTCTCGGTGGACGAGGTGGTCGAGGTGCTGGCCGGCCGTCCGGGCACTCAACACGTGGTGATCACGGGACGCGACGCTCCGCAGGCCCTGATCGACGCCGCGGATCTGGTGACCGAGATGACCAAGATCAAGCATCCGATGGATGCCGGCCGTAAGGGCCAGAAGGGCATCGAATGGTAGGCGTGCTCATCTGTGGCGAGCTCAGCTGTGCCGAGCGACCGCTCCGGTACACGAAATGCGGCGTGTCGACGTACAGACACGGTCGCTCGCGGTGCTGAGGTGACCACCCCGGCGGTGGTGATCGCCGCACCGGCATCGGGTAGCGGGAAGACCACGGTGGCAACGGGTTTGGTCGGTGCGTTGCGCCAGGCCGGTCACACTCCTGCGCCGTTCAAGGTCGGGCCGGACTTCATCGACCCCGGCTACCACGCCTTGGCCGCGGGCCGTCCGGGCCGCAACCTGGACCCGGTGCTCGTCGGTGAGGATCTGATCGGCCCGCTCTACCGGCATGGGTGCTCCGGTGCCGACATCGCGGTCGTCGAGGGCGTCATGGGTCTGTTCGACGGTCGGATCGAGGGACAGATGACGGGTATCCCTCGGGGTTCGGCGGCCCAGGTCGCGGGTCTGCTGGGGGCCCCGGTGGTGCTGGTGGTCGATGCCCGCGGGCAGAGCCACAGCATCGCCGCCCTGCTGCACGGCTTCGTCACGTTCGACCCGGCGGTGCGGATCGCCGGGGTGATCCTCAACCGGGTGGGCTCCGACCGGCACGAGGCGGTTCTGCGTCAGGCTTGTGAACATGCCGGCGTGACGGTGCTGGGCGCGATTCCGCGGGCCGACGAATTGTCCGTCCCGTCAAGGCACCTCGGGCTCATCACCGCCGTCGAGCACGGCCGGCAGGCGCGCGACGCGGTGGCCGCGATGACCGCCCTGGTGGCCCGTCACGTGGATCTCGGGGCCCTGGTGTCCGCCTCATCCGCCCACGTCACGGCCGAGCCGTGGAGCCCGGCCGCCGAGTCGGTGACCAATGTCACGGTGGCCCTGGCCGCGGGTAAGGCCTTCAGCTTCAGCTATGCCGAGCACGCCGAACTGCTGCGCGGGGCCGGCGCGCAGGTCGCCGAGTTCGACCCGCTGTCCGAACCCCTGCCCGCCGGCGCCGACGCACTGGTGCTGCCCGGCGGGTTCCCCGAACAGTTCACGGCCGAACTCTCGGCCAACAATCTTGTCCGCCAGCAGATCAGGGATCTGGCCGCCCACGGTGCCCCGGTGCACGCCGAGTGCGCGGGCCTGACCTATCTGGTCGACGATCTCGACGGAGTGCCGATGTGCGGCGTCCTGGCCGGCTCGGCGCGGTTCACCGAGCGTCTCACGCTGGGTTACCGCGACGCGGTCGCGGTTGTCGACTCCTGCATCCACGCGGCCGGTGATCGGGTCACCGGTCACGAATTCCACCGAACCGCAGTGGAATTCGCCGAAGACCAGTTGGGGGCCTGGGCGTTTGCCGGTCCCGGGCAGGCGGCCCGGCGCGACGGCGCCGTGCAGCGCGGCGTGCACGCCGGGTACCTGCACACCCACCCCGCGGCGCACCCCGAGGCCATCACCCGCTTCGTGACGACAGCAGCAACCTCTAAGCTCGGCAGGTGACTTCGGAGAATGCCTACCTCGTCGGCCTGCGCCTGTCGGGCAAGAAGGTCGTCGTTGTCGGCGGTGGAACCGTCGCGCAACGTCGGCTGCCCCTGCTGATCGCCCACGGCGCCGACGTACACGTGATCGCCCGGGCGGCCAGCCCCGCGGTGGAGGCACTGTCCCACGATGAACCGGGGATCACCCTGCAGCTGCGCGACTTCCGCGCCGGTGATCTCGAGGGCGCCTGGTATGTGCTCGCGGCCACTGACGACTCCGCGGTCAATGCCGCCATCGCCGCCGAAGCCGACGAGCGGCGCATCTTCTGCGTTCGCGCCGATGTGGCTCGCGAAGGATCCGCGGTGACCCCGGCGACGTTCGACTCCGACGGCCTCTCGGTGGGCGTCCTCGCCGGCGGTGAGCACCGCCGCTCGGCGGCCATCCGTACCGCCATCCACGAAGCGCTACAGCAAGGCCTGCTCACCGCCGACGCCGGTGCGGAGCCGGGGGAGGCGCCCAAGGGGGTGGCCCTGGTCGGTGGCGGTCCCGGCGATCCCGAACTGATCACGGTGCGCGGACGACGCCTGCTGGCCCGCGCCGACGTCGTGGTCGCCGACCGGCTGGCTCCCCAGGAATTGCTGGCCGAACTCGGGCCCCATGTCGAGGTGATCGACGCGGCCAAGATCCCGTACGGGCGGGCGATGGCGCAGGATGCGATCAACCAGGTGCTGGTCGAGCGGGCCCGCGCCGGGAAGTTCGTCGTCCGCCTCAAAGGTGGCGATCCGTTCGTCTTCGCGCGCGGCTATGAAGAGGTCCTGGCGTGCACCGAGGCCGGTATCCCGGTCACCGTCGTCCCCGGTGTGACAAGTGCCATATCGGTACCCGCATTGGCCGGGGTTCCGGTCACCCACCGCGGCATGACTCATGAGTTCGTGGTGGTCAGCGGCCATGTGGCGCCTGGTCATCCCGAATCGTTAGTGAATTGGAATGCGCTGGCGGCGCTGACCGGCACGATCGTGCTGCTGATGGCCGTCGAACGCATCGAGCTGTTCACCAAGGCGCTGCTGGATGGCGGCCGACCTGCGGATACGCCGGTTCTGGTGGTGCAACACGGCACGACTGTCGCGCAGCGCACCCTGCGGGCCACGCTCGGCGACGCGCCCGAGCGGATTCGTGCGGACGGTATTCGACCTCCGGCGATCATCGTGATCGGACCCGTGGCGGCCTTCGCCGGTTAAAGGATTCTTAAGATTCCGGTAAGGTGACGCGCTATGACGGCTCTCAACGACGCCGAGCGCCAGGGCCTCGCTGCCCGCCTCCCGTCCTGGTTCCCGTCCTGGGGCTTCCTTTCCGCAGTCATCGCGATCGGCGGCATGCAGCTGCTGGCCACTATGGACAGCACGGTCGCGATCGTCGCCCTGCCGAGGATCCAGGACGAGCTCGGCCTTTCCGACGCCGGACGTAGCTGGGTCATCACCGCCTATGTCCTCACCTTCGGCGGCCTGATGCTGCTCGGCGGACGGCTCGGCGACACCATCGGCCGCAAGCGCACCTTCATCGTCGGCGTCGCGTTGTTCATCATCGCCTCGATCCTGTGCGGCATCGCCTGGAACGAAGCGACCCTGGTGATCGCCCGGCTGCTGCAGGGTGTCGGTGCGGCGATCGCCTCGCCGACGGGGCTCGCGCTGGTGGCGACCACGTTCCCGAAAGGGCCGGCCCGCAACGCCGCCACCGCGGTGTTCGGCGCCATGACCGCCATCGGCTCGGTGATGGGTCTGGTGGTCGGTGGGGCCCTCACCGAGTTCTCCTGGCGGTTCGCGTTCCTGGTCAACGTGCCGATCGGTCTGGTGATGCTCTACCTGGCCCGCACCGCGCTGCGCGAGACCAACCGGGAGCGGATGAAGCTCGACGCCGCGGGCGCCCTGCTGGCCACCCTGGCCTGCACCGCCGCCGTGTTCGCCTTCACCCAGGGCCCGGAGAGCGGCTGGCTGGCCCCGGTGACGCTGGGTTCCGGCGCCGTCGCGGCGGTCTGCGGCATCGCCTTCCTGATCGCCGAGCGCAGCGCCGAGAACCCGGTGGTTCCGTTCGACCTGTTCCATGAGCGCAACCGGGTCGCCACCTTCGCGGCGATCTTCCTGGCCGGCGGCGTGCTGTTCACCCTGACCGTGCTGATCGGGCTCTACGTCCAGGACATCCTCGGCTACAGCGCCCTGCATGCCGGTGTCGGCTTCATCCCGTTCGTGATCGGTATGGGCATCGGTCTCGGAGCCTCGTCCCAGATCGTGCGGTTCTTCCAGCCGCGCATCGTGGTCATCGTGGGCGGCATCCTGGTGCTCGGTGCGATGCTGTACGGCTCGACGCTGCACGCCGGCATCCCTTACTTCCCGAACCTGGTGCTGCCCATCACCGTCGGCGGCATCGGTATCGGCATGATCGTGGTGCCGCTGACGCTCTCGGCGATCGCCGGTGTCGGCTTCGACCGGATCGGACCGGCTTCGGCCATCGCGCTGATGTTGCAGAACCTGGGCGGCCCGCTGGTGCTGGCCATCATCCAGGCCGTCATCACCTCGCGCACCCTGTACAACGGTGGGATCACCGGCCCGGTCAAGGACATGAACGGTCCGCAGCTGGCCGCACTCGACGCGGGGTACACCTACGGGTTGTTGTGGGTGGCCGCGGTCGCGGTCCTGGTGGGTGTTGCGGCGTTGTTCATCGGCTACACCTCCGAACAGGTGGCCCACGCCCAGGACGTCAAGGAAGCCATCGACGCCGGGGAGATCGAGGTCGACTGACCTCGTCCTGACCCCGCGTTAGGCTGACGCCGATGAACCGCCTGGAGATCTCCGAGGCCATCGGCCCGCTGGGCTGGCGCCTGGTGCTGGGAGCGGTCTACACCGAGGTACTGGTCCCGTCGATGGCTGATGCCGCCGCCGCGGCCGCTCACGCGGTGCGTGCGGCCGGCGCCGATGCGCCACGACACCTTTCGATCGACATCCGATCCGATCGCGCAGTGCTGCGCCTGCGCACGCGCGACGCGGGTGCGGTGACCGGGCGGGACCTGGAACTGGCCCGTGCGGTGTCCCAGACCCTCGCCGAGCACGGTTTCGAGCTGAGCGCCGGGCACGGCGCGATCCAGGCGTTGGAGATCGCGATCGACGCCCTCGACATCGGTGCGGTCCGGCCGTTCTGGAAGGCCGTCACGGGCTACATCGACGAGCCCTCGGCAGAACCGGGCTCATCGGATCTCAATGTCGGACTCGTCGATCCGTTCGGCCGCGGCCCGGCCATCTGGTTTCAGCAGATGGACTCACCGCGGCCCCAGCGCAATCGGATCCATCTCGACATCGACGTCACCCACGAGGCCGCGCCGGCCCGGGTCGATGCGGCGCTGGCGGCCGGCGGCAGGTTGCTCAGTGACCGCAGAGCGCCGGCGTTCTGGGTGCTGGCCGACGCGGAGGGCAACGAGGCCTGCATCTGTACCTGGCAGGGCCGCGACTGAGGACACGCTTTAAGGTTGTCGCCTGTGATCACCCGCATGTCCGAGCTGTTCCTGCGAACCCTGCGCGACGACCCCGCTGATGCCGAAGTGCCCAGCCACAAGCTGCTGATCCGGGCCGGCTATGTCCGTCCGGTCGGCCCCGGTATCTACAGCTGGCTGCCGCTGGGCCTGCGGGTGCTGCGCCGGATCGAGAAGATCGTGCGGGAAGAGATGAACGCGATCGGCGGCCAGGAGATCCTGCTGCCCGCACTGCTGCCGCGTGGCCCGTACGAGACCACCAGCCGGTGGACCGAGTACGGCGACACCCTGTTCCGGCTGAAGGACCGGCGAGGCAACGATTATCTGCTCGGGCCGACGCACGAGGAGATCTTCACGCTGACGGTCAAGGGGGAGTACTCCTCCTACAAGGATTTCCCCGCGATCCTGTACCAGGTCCAGACCAAGTACCGCGACGAGGCGCGGCCGCGCGCAGGCATTCTGCGTGGCCGCGAGTTCGTGATGAAGGACTCGTACTCCTTCGACGTGGACGACGACGGCCTCAAGAACGCCTACCACGCCCACCGTGAGGCGTACCAGAAGATCTTCGGCCGCCTGGGTGTGCGCTACGTGATCGTGTCGGCGGTCTCGGGCGCGATGGGCGGCAGCGCCTCGGAGGAGTTCCTGGCCGAGAGCGAGGTCGGTGAGGACACGTTCGTGCGCTGCCTGGATTCCGGCTACGCCGCCAACGTCGAAGCTGTCATCACCCGGTCGCCGGCGCCGCTGCCCATCGAGGGGCAGGCCGAGGCGCAGGTGCACGACACCCCGGACACCCCGACCATCGCGACACTGGTCGACTGGGCCAATTCGGCTGACCTGGCGCAGTTCTCGGGCCGTGAGGTGACCGCCGCCGACACCCTGAAGAACGTTCTGCTCAAGACCCGTGAGCCGGGCGGTGACTGGGAGCTGCTGGCCATCGGTGTGCCCGGTGACCGTGAGGTCGACGAGAAGCGCCTGGGCGCGGCGTTGGAGCCGGCCGAGTTCGCGCTCCTCGACGAAGCCGACTTCGCCAAGAATCCGTTCCTGGTCAAGGGCTACGTCGGGCCGAAGGCGCTGCTGGACAACGAGGTTCGCTACCTCGTCGATCCGCGAGTGGTGGACGGCACGGCGTGGATCACCGGGGCCGACGCCCCCAACAAGCATGTGGTCGGCCTGGTCGCCGGCCGCGACTTCACCCCCGACGGAACCATCGAGGCCGCCGAGGTCCGCGACGGTGATCCGTCACCGGACGGTGCCGGGGTGCTGACCTCGGCGCGGGGTATCGAGATCGGCCACATCTTCCAGCTGGGCCGCAAGTACGCCGATGCCTTCACCGCTGACGTTCTCGGCGAGGACGGCAAGCCGGTGCGGCTGACGATGGGCTCCTACGGCATCGGGGTGTCCCGCATGGTCGCGGTGATCGCCGAGCAGCAGCACGACGACCTGGGCCTGCGGTGGCCGTCTGCCGTCGCGCCGTTCGACGTGCACGTGGTCGTGGCGAACAAGGACGACGCCGCCCGGACCGGCGCCACCGAACTAGTCGCCGCCCTGGACCGGCTGGGCCACGAGGTGCTGTTCGACGATCGCAAGGCCTCGCCGGGCGTGAAGTTCAAGGACGCCGAGCTGTTGGGCATGCCGTGGATCGTGGTGGTCGGCCGCGGCTTCGCCGATGGAGTGGTGGAACTGCGCAACCGGTTCACCGGCGAGAACCGCGAGATCGCGGTCGACGACGCCGCGACCGAGATCTCGGCGGCGCTCAGCGAAGTCCGCTGACGATGGCGGTGCGCTGACAACCGGTCAGCGCACCGGAACGCCCGGGCTCACGCCAACTCGGGCACCCGCAGGTGGGCGAGGGCCAACTCGAACTCGCATTCGTTCAATTCCTCGGCGCCGACTTCACGGATCGACGAAGTCTTCAGCGCACTGGCCCGCTCCTTGCTCCGTTCCATCGCTTCGCGGCTGTCGAACGACGCCGACGACACACCCCGCCCGGATGCGCGGTCGACCATCAGGCTGGCACTGCAGAACCCGTCGAGGTCCTCCATCGCGGGCAGCACGGACGCCTTGTAGTGCTCGATGCCTCCGTCGATCTGGCCCGGCTCCAGCTGTGCCCATGTCGCCCGGACACACGCGCCCTCGTGGGTGCGATGGTCGCGGTGCAGGACGGCGATCTCCCACTCTTCGACGGTCGCGGTGCCCCCGAATGCTTCCACCGCCTGTGCCCGTAGCGGTGCTGCCCGCTCGGCACTCGCGTGCATCGCTTCTTCGGTCTCCCACGCGGTGGTGGCGATGCACCGGCCGGATTCGCGATCGACCAACAACGAGATTCCGACGCAGCCGTTCATCTTCTGCAGCGCGGGCATGACCTCGTCGCGAACATGCGCAATACCGGCGTCGATCGCGTCGGGTTGCGCCTGGACAGTGGTAGAGCGTGCGTACACGATCCACCCCCTTTGTTCGGGGCGGCGCCCCGGTGGCGCCACCGGTCCGACCTCTACCTTTCGCTCGGCGAGCGGACGTTGCAATGGGCACCGCGCCATCAATTACCGGGTGCAATCAAAGGGATCCGGAGATCGCGTGCGCGGCGCTACTCGCCCCCGCCGGGGAAGGCGACGGTCACCGGCCAGGTGTTCAGGATCGCGCGCCATCTGGCCGCGGTGACGGCCGTCTCCGACAGCGCGGTGACCGCGAACGCGCGGTCGTCGGCGCTGGTGGCTTGTTCGAGCACGGCACGCCAAGCCACCGAGGTGTCCTCCTCCATGCGTATCGCGAGGTTGGCGGCATCGGTCGGATCGGTCACCGGTGCGGGCAGCTGATAGCCGGCCGCGGGCAGCGGCGGCGTGACCGACCGCGCCTCGAGCAGGGCCATGGCGGCCTCGCGGCGTGCGCGGTGTTCGGCCATCGCCGTGGCCACCAGGGCGTTGTCCTCGGCGGTCGAATGGGCCGATACCAGCCCGTAGCCGTAGATCGCGCCGTGCTCGACGGCGACGGCGTCGAACAGGGCCGCATCGGCGGCTGTCGTCGGACGGGTGGGCGAGGTGGTCGATCGTGGTCCAGGCGAGGTCACTGTGCACCTCCCAGCGCGACGGTGTGGGCGGCCGTGCACGAGGCGGCGATGGATCCGAGGAGGCCGGCGCGATAGCCGGAGAGCCTGCTGGCCAGACCGGCGGCCCGGTCCGCGGACTCCTTGAGCGCGTCGACCACGTCGCCGACGCCGGGTGCGGACGCATCTGCTCCTGCACTCGGGGTGGTCTTGGGCGTGCTTGTGGTGGTGCTGGTGGCGGTGTCCGCCGGGGCTGAACCCGTCATCCGGGTCAACTCGTCGGCCAGGGCTTTGGCATGTGCGCTGCGATCGCTGGCCACCGCGTTCAGTGCCCGGGTCGCCGCTGCCTGCGGGGGCTGGGCGGTCGCCGCCTCGGCAGCAAGCGCACTGTCGGCACGGGCCCGGTCCCACTGCGCGGTCAGGTCGTCCACTTCGGGTTGAGGCGTCGTCGTACTGCACGCGGCGGCGGTGGTGCCCAACAGGGCAAGGGCCGCGGCCGAGACCAGTACGCGCCGCCGGCTGATGTCTGCATGGGCGCTCGGCACGTGAACATCCTGCCATTGCTGTCGCACCCGCCTGACGCGGCGCTGACCGGCCGGCCGCCACCGGGGCGCCGACATTCGCCACGCACCAGATTGCGATTGGCAGTTGCTGCCGCGGGCCTGGCGTATCGTGAATAGGCGATTCCGGGGCCGCTGCAGGTGGCTGGCCCTGGCATTCGTGTCGGAGACAATTCAAGATGAGGAGCTCGCCGTGGCACCGGATCCAAAGTTGCGGTCTGCGGATTTGCCGTCGCAGACGCAGGTGATCGAGCTACTTGACGGCGAGTTCGCGCGCGCCGGTTACGAAATCGACGATGTCGTGGTCGACGCTTCGGTTCGCCCAGCCCGTATCACCGTGATCGCCGACGGCGACGAGGGCCTCGATCTCGATACCCTGGCAGCGTTGTCGCGGACGGCAGCGGAGTTGCTCGATCAGCTCGCGCAGGGCGACACGCCGTATGTGCTCGATGTCACCTCGCCGGGTGTGGACCGCCCGTTGACCCAGCCCAAGCATTTTCGTCGCGCCCGTGGGCGCAAGGCCGAGCTGACGCTGGCCGACGGTTCGGTGTTCACCGGCAGGCTCGGGGAAACCGACGGCGAGGTGCTGAAAGTCGTGGTGCCAGAAGGTCGGGACTTGGCCATCCGTGAGGTTGCGCTTGCTGATATCGCCAAAGCTGTTGTGCAAGTGGAGTTTTCACCTCCCAACCGACGCGAGTTGGAACTGTCGGGAGAAACCGGAAAGGGGGCCGGGGAATGAACATCGACATGGCGGCACTGCACGCCATCGAGGCGGACAAGGGCATCACCGTCGACGTGGTCGTGGAGACCATCAAATCGGCATTGCTCACCGCATATCGGCACACCGAAGGGCATGAGCCCGACGCGCGCATCGACATCGATCGCAAGACCGGTGTGGTCAAGGTGATCGCCCGCCAGACCGATGCCGACGGCAACGTCCTGCATGAATGGGATGACACGCCAGAGGGATTCGGCAGGATCGCGGCGACCACGGCCCGGCAGGTGATCCTGCAGCGGTTGCGCGACGCCGAGAACGAGAAGACCTACGGGGAGTTCGCGGCGCACGAGGGCGACATCGTCGCCGGCGTGATCCAGCGCGATGCCCGGGCCAACGCCCGCGGGCTGGTCGTTGTGCGGATCGGCAGCGAGACCAAGGGGTCTGAAGGGGTGATCCCGAGCGCCGAGCAGGTGCCGGGCGAGCGTTACGAACACGGCGACCGGCTGCGCTGCTACGTCGTCGGCGTCACCCGCGGGGCCCGCGAGCCGTTGATCACGCTGTCTCGCACCCACCCGAACCTGGTCCGCAAGCTGTTTTCCCTCGAGGTGCCGGAGATCGCCGACGGGTCGGTGGAGATCGTGGCGGTGGCCCGGGAGGCCGGGCACCGGTCCAAGATCGCGGTGGCCTCGCGCGTGCCCGGGCTGAACGCCAAGGGGGCGTGCATCGGCCCGATGGGTCAGCGCGTGCGCAATGTGATGAGCGAATTGTCCGGCGAGAAGATCGACATCATCGACTACGACGAGGACCCCGCCCGTTTCGTCGCCAACGCCCTGTCGCCTGCCAAGGTGGTGTCCGTGTCGGTGATCGATGAGGCCGCCCGGGCGGCCCGGGTGATCGTGCCGGACTTCCAGCTCTCGCTCGCGATTGGCAAGGAAGGGCAAAACGCCAGGTTGGCGGCCCGGCTCACCGGTTGGCGGATCGATATCCGCAGCGATGCGGCGCCGCAGCCCGACCATGATGTCCGGCCCGGGGCGGTACACGATTGACAGTAGTGACCGGCGTTTCGGACCACAGCCCTCGGGGCGGTAGACTCAGCCGTGATCCAGCGCGAGACTCCGGCTCTGACGCATCGAAGCACCTCCGACACCTCTGTCGGACCAGTGCGGACCTGCATCGGATGCCGGAAGCGAGAGTTGGCCGCCGAGTTGCTCCGAGTGGTCGCGGTAACCGACGGGAACGGGACGAGTTCCGTAACCGTTGATACCGCGGCAAGCCTGCCAGGGCGTGGTGCGTGGCTGCACCCCGACCAGCAGTGCGCGCAGATGGCAGTGCGGCGACGAGCCTTCGTCCGAGCGTTGCGACTCACCGGTTCACCGGATACATCCGCGGTGATCGAGTACGTCGAGAAGTTCGCTGAACCGCTCGATGGGCCCGGTTCCCGGCAACAGAACAGGTAGCGAAGAACATGAGCACACCGTGAAGTCCCGATGACCATGCGTCATAGCTAAACCCGAGGCGCGGCGCCTACCACCGCTGTTGCCTCCAGACGAGGAGATGTAGTGGCAGCAGGTAAGGCCCGTGTGCACGAGTTGGCAAAGGAACTCGGTGTCACCAGCAAGGACCTCTTAGCCAAGCTCAAGGAGCAAGGCGAGTTCGTCAAGTCGGCGTCCTCCACTGTGGAGGCGCCGGTCGCGCGTCGGCTGCGCGAATCGTTCGGCGCAAAGGCCGGCGGTAAGAAGCCCGAAGACAAGCCCCGCCCGCAGGGTGGAGCCGCGCCCGCGGCCCCCAAGCCCGGGGCTCCCAGCCCCGCGACGGCGGCCAAGCCGGCTCCGGCCAAGCCCGCCGCGCCCGCGGCTCCGGCGGTCGAACCCCAGGCTCCGGCCGCTGAGGCCGCACCGGTCGCCGCGGCCCGGCCCGCAGCACCCAAGCCCGCCGCTCCGCAGCCCCCGGCCGCACCGAGCGTGCCGGCTGCTGCTGCGCCCAGCGCCCCGGCAGCGCCGACTCCGGGTGCTACGCCCGGTCCGCGGCCTACGCCCGGTGCCACGCCCGGCCCGCGTCCGGGCCCGGCGTCGGGTGCCCCGAAGCCGGCCCCGCGCGCTCCGCGTGTCGGCAACAACCCGTTCTCCTCGCAGCAGCCCGTCGAGCGGCCCATCCCGCGTCCGCAGCCGCGGCCGGGTGCCCCGCGTCCCGGCGGCGGCCCCCGTCCGTCGCCCGGCAACATGCCGCCGCGACCGGCAGGCGCCGGTGCTCCGGGTCGTGGCGGTCCGCGCCCCGGCCCGCGTCCCGGCGGCGGCCCCCGTCCCGGCGGTGCCGGTCAGGGTGCTCGTCCCGGTGGTGGTGGCGGTAACTACCGTGGCGGCGGCGGCGCCGGCGGTGGTGCCGGCGCAGGCGGAGCGGCTGCCGGCGGTTTCCGCGGTCGTCCCGGTGGTGGTGGCGGCGGTGGCCGTCCCGGCCAGCGCGGTGGCGCGGCCGGTGCGTTCGGTCGTCCCGGCGGAGCCCCCAAGCGCGGCCGTAAGTCGAAGCGGGCGAAACGCGCCGAATACGAGAACATGCAGGCCCCGGTCGTCGGTGGCGTGCGGTTGCCCAAGGGCAACGGTGAGACCATCCGGCTGGCCCGCGGCGCATCGCTGAGCGACTTCGCCGAGAAGATCGACGCCAACCCGGCCGCACTGGTCCAGGCGCTGTTCAACCTCGGTGAGATGGTCACCGCGACCCAGTCGGTCGGTGACGACACCCTGGAGCTGCTCGGCAGCGAGATGAACTTCAAGGTGCAGGTCGTCTCGCCCGAGGACGAGGACCGCGAACTGCTGCAGTCCTTCGATCTCACCTACGGCGAGGACGAGGGTGACGAAGAGGACCTCGAGTTCCGTCCGCCCGTGGTCACCGTCATGGGTCACGTCGACCACGGCAAGACCCGACTGCTGGACACCATCCGGAACGCCAGCGTCCGCGAGGGCGAGGCCGGCGGCATCACCCAGCACATCGGCGCCTACCAGGTCGAGGTCGATCTGGACGGCAACGTCCGGCCGATCACCTTCATCGACACCCCGGGTCACGAGGCGTTCACCGCCATGCGTGCCCGTGGCGCCAAGGCCACCGATATCGCGATCCTGGTGGTCGCCGCCGACGACGGCGTCATGCCGCAGACGGTGGAGGCCATCAACCACGCGCAGGCCGCTGACGTGCCGATCGTGGTGGCGGTCAACAAGATCGACAAGGAAGGTGCCGACCCGGCCAAGATCCGGGCGCAGCTCACCGAATACAACCTGGTGGCCGAGGAGTACGGCGGCGAGACCATGTTCGTCGACATCTCCGCCAAGCAGGGCACCAACATCGAGGCGCTGCTGGAAGCGGTCGTCCTGACCGCCGACGCATCCCTGGACCTGCGGGCCAACCCCGACATGGAGGCCCAGGGTGTGGCGATCGAGGCGCACCTGGACCGCGGTCGCGGCCCGGTGGCCACGGTGCTCATCCAGCGCGGCACCCTGCGCGTCGGCGACTCGGTGGTGGCCGGCGATGCCTATGGTCGCGTCCGCCGCATGGTCGACGAGCACGGCGACGACGTCGAAGAGGCACTGCCCTCGCGTCCGGTCCAGGTCATCGGCTTCACGTCGGTGCCCGGTGCCGGTGACAACTTCCTGGTTGTCGACGAGGATCGCATCGCCCGCCAGATCGCCGACCGGCGCAGCGCGCGCAAGCGCAACGCGCTGGCCGCACGCAGCCGTAAGCGGATCAGCCTGGAGGACCTGGATTCGGCGCTGAAGGAAACCAGCCAGCTGAACCTGATCCTCAAGGGCGACAACGCCGGCACGGTCGAAGCCCTCGAGGAAGCCTTGATGGGTATCGAGATCGACGACGAAGTGGAACTGCGGGTCATCGACCGCGGTGTCGGTGGCGTCACCGAGACCAACGTCAACCTGGCTTCGGCTTCGGACGCGATCATCATCGGGTTCAACGTCCGTGCCGAGGGCAAGGCGACCGAGCTGGCCAACCGCGAGGGTGTGGAGATCCGGTACTACTCGGTGATCTACCAGGCCATCGACGAGATCGAGAAGGCCCTCAAGGGCATGCTCAAGCCGGTGTACGAGGAGAAGGAGCTCGGCCGCGCCGAGATCCGGGCGATCTTCCGGTCGTCCAAGGTCGGCAACATCGCCGGTTGCCTGGTCACCTCGGGCATCATGCGCCGCAACGCCAAGGCCCGGCTGCTGCGTGACAACCTGGTGGTCGCGCAGAACCTCACGGTGTCCTCGCTCAAGCGGGAGAAGGACGACGCCACCGAGGTCCGCGAAGGTTACGAGTGCGGTCTGACTCTGACCTACAACGACATCAAGGAAGGCGACGTCATCGAGACGTACGAACTCGTCGAGAAGGTGCGTACATAAGCGATGGCTGATCCCGCACGGGCCAAGCGGCTCGCCAAACGGATCTCCACCATCGTCGCTTCGGCGATCGAGTACGAGATCAAGGATCCGCGGCTGAACGGCGTGACGATCACCGATGCCAAGATGACCGGTGATCTGCACGACGCCACGCTGTACTACACCGTCATCGGGACCAGTCTCGATGAGGAACCGGATTATGCCGGTGTGGCGGCGGCGCTGGAGAGCGCCAAGGGTGTGTTGCGGACCAAGGTGGGCGCCGGGACCGGGGTGCGATTCACCCCGACCCTGGCGTTCGTCCGCGACACCGTGCCCGACACGGCGCACCGGATGGAGGAGCTGCTGGCCCGGGCGCGGGCCGCCGACGAGGATCTGGCGAGAGTTCGGGAGGGCGCCAAGCATGCCGGTGATGAAGACCCGTACCGTGTGAGCGGGGCGGAAGACATGGACGGGCTTGCCGACGGGGCAGACACAGAGGATGCCGGTGACCGCGATCGAACGGATGACTGATACTGCTCATTCGGGGGCTCCCAACGGGCGCCCTTCCGGTCTGCGTGTCGACGCGCGTGCGGCAGCCGACCTCCTATCGGGCGCGGCGAGCATCAGCGTCGTGTGCCACGTCTATCCCGATGCCGACACCATCGGCGCCGGGCTGGCGCTCGCGCAGGTGCTCGACGACGCGGGCAAGCAGGTCGAGGTAGCCTTCGCGACTCCCGACCAGCTGCCCGAGTCGTTGCAGACCCTGCCGGGCGGACATCTGATGGTCGCGCCCAGCGCGATCCGGGATGACGCGGATCTGGTTGTCACAGTGGATATTCCGAGTGTCAACCGACTCGGCGCACTGAGTGAACTGGCCGAGAACGGTCGCGAGGTGCTGGTCATCGACCACCATGCGTCCAATCAGCTGTTCGGCACCGCCAATTACGTCGATCCGACGGCGGACTCCACCACGATGCTGGTGGCCGAACTCCTCGACGCCTGGGACAAGCCCATCGACAAACGGGTGGCGCACTGCCTGTACGCCGGCTTGACCACCGACACCGGTTCGTTCCGCTGGGCCACTGCCCGGGCACACCGGTTGGCGGCCCGGTTGGTCGAACTCGGGGTGGACAACGCCTCGATCAGCCGCGCACTGCTCGACACCCACCCGTTTGCGTGGCTGCCGATGCTGTCACGGGTGCTGGCTTCGGCCCGGCTGCTGCCGGAGGCTGTCGGTGGTCGCGGTCTCGTATATGCCGTTGTGCCGCATGACGAATGGTCAAGCGCCCGGCCCGAGGAAGTGGAGAGCATCGTCGACATCGTGCGCACCACCCAGCAGGCAGAGGTCGCCGCGGTGTTCAAAGAGATCGAACCGGAACACTGGTCGGTTTCCATGCGGGCAAAGTCGCTCAACCTGGCGACGGTCGCCAGCTCGTTCGGGGGCGGCGGCCATCCACACGCGGCCGGGTACTCCGCCGCAGGCCCCGCCGACGATGTTGTTCAGGCGCTTGCTCAGGCTCTTGCCTAGCCATGGTTGAGCCGGAAGGCGATATTCCGGTCACTCCCGCCACCACCCGCCGCATCGCCGGCCTGGCGATCCCGGCACTCGGAGTCCTGGCGGCCGAGCCCATCTACCTGCTGTTCGACATCGCGATCGTCGGACGCCTGGGTGCGCTCAGCCTGGCCGGGCTGGCCATCGGCGGCCTGGTCCTCGGCCTGGTCAATTCGCAGGGGACATTTCTGTCCTACGGCACCACCTCGCGTTCGGCCCGGCTGTTCGGGGCGGGTGACCGGAAGGCGGCGGTAGGCGAGGGCGTGCAGGCCACCTGGTTGGCGCTGGGGCTGGGGCTGCTCATCATCGCGGTCGTGCAGGCCGCGGCGGTGCCGCTGCTCGGGGCGATCGCCGGACATTCCGATATCGCGGGCGCCGCGCTGCCGTGGCTCCGCATCGCGATCCTGGCCGCCCCGGCGATCCTGGTGTCGCTGGCCGGCAACGGCTGGATGCGCGGCGTGCAGGACACCGCGCGCCCCCTGCACTACGTGGTGTTCGGGTTTGCGGTGTCGGCGGTGCTGTGCCCGCTGCTGGTGTACGGCTGGCTGGGCCTGCCCCGCTTGGAGCTGGCCGGTTCGGCGGTGGCGAACGTTGTGGGGCAGTGGGTGGCGGCGCTGCTGTTTCTGCGTGCCCTGGTGATCGAGAAGGTCGCGTTGGGGGTCCGGCCGGCGGTGCTGCGGGCGCAGCTGACCATGGGCCGCGATCTGCTGCTGCGATCGATGGCGTTCCAAGCCTGTTTCCTGTCCGCGGGCGCGGTGGCAGCGCGATTCGGTGCCGCCTCCGTCGCGGCGCATCAGGTCGTCCTACAGGTGTGGAGTTTCCTTGCCCTGGTGCTGGATTCGCTCGCCATTGCCGCACAGTCACTGGTGGGTGCGGCGCTGGGTGCGGGTCAGCTCGCGCACGCCAAGAGCGTGGCCTGGCGGGTGACACTGTTCTCCACCTTGGCCGGGGTGGTGCTGGCCGTCGTGTTCGCCGCCGGTTCGTCGGTGATGCCGTCGGTGTTCACCGACGATCGATCGGTGTTGGCCGCCGTCGGGGTGCCGTGGTGGTTCATGGTGGCCCAATTGCCCGTGGCGGGCATCGTCTTCGCGCTCGACGGCGTGCTGCTGGGTGCGGGCGACGCGAAGTTCATGCGCAACGCCACCCTGACGAGTGCGCTGGTCGGCTTCCTGCCGCTGATCTGGTTGTCGCTGCTCTACGGCTGGGGCCTGTTCGGCATCTGGTCCGGGTTGAGCACGTTCATGGTGCTGCGGCTGATCTTCGTCGGCTGGCGCGCGTTCTCAGGTCGCTGGTTGGTGCCGGGGACCGCCTAGTTCCACACCGCCGCGTCGTTGGCACCGCCTCGTTGCACCGCGAGCGACCGTGTCTGTACGCGACACGCCGCTCTTCTCTGTACAAGTGCGGTCGCTCACGGGGGCGGCGCTCACCTTCGCGTACCGCTGACCACCCAGACGGACCCCTTGCCGTCGCCACGCTCGGCCACTGAAACGTCGTCGAATCCGGTGTCGCGACACAGTGTCGCGAACGACTCGGCCTGCTGCAGCGTCCAGCCGTGGCTCGCCAATCCCGTGGCGTCGGGAGGTGATTGACGCTCGATCGCGATCAACCGTCCGCCGGGCACGAGCACGCGGCGTGCCTCGGCAACCGCTTTGTCGACGTCCTGCCAATGGTGCACGGTGGCCAATGCCCACACCACTGTCGCCGATCCGTCAGGCACCGGCAGGGCTTCGGCGGTGCCCACCCTCCAGCTGATGGGTGCGCGTTTCGGTGTGACCAGGCGCGCGATGCGCAGCATGGTCGACGCGGGGTCGACGCCCGTCACTCGCGCACCGCGGCGGGCGGCCACCCGGGCGGCGGTACCCGGTCCGCAACCCACATCCACGACGTGGTCCGCGGAGGAGAGCTGCGCGGTATCGGCGGCCAACCGAGCCTTCGCCCGGCCTACCAAGAGAAAGACCAGCCCGCACAACACCCCGGTGACACCCGCGAACCCAGGGTGATCGGCATGGTGATTGATCGCACGCGCGGCGTCCATGGGGTAGACCTTGCCGGTTCAAGGTGGGTTGAAGTCAAATGGCGGCATGGACGTGATCCCGATCGGCGAGGCCGCTGCGAGGTTGCAGATGAGCCCGTCGGCGTTGCGGTACTACGACGAACGTGGGCTGGTGTCCCCACGGCTGCGGCGGGCCGGCAAGCGCATGTACGGGCCCGAGGAGCTTCGCCGGCTCGCATTGCTCAAGATTGTGAACCGGTTGGGTCTTCCACTCGACACCGCGGCCGCGGTGCTCGACGCGCCGAGTGAGCAGTGGCGCGCGACGGTGCGCGAGCAGATCGCCGCGCTGGATCGGGTGATCGCGCAAGCGCAAGGGGCGCAACAGTTTCTGACGCATGCGTTGCGTTGCCCGAAAGAGCATCCCGCACGCGAATGCGACATGATGATCGGTGCGCTCGACAGGCTGGTCGACGGGATGAGCGTCGAGGAACTCGCCACCGGCGAGGCCGGAACGGGGTGGCTCGTCGACTGATCCTGCGCCTCCTCTGCCGCGCCTGCCGCGCGAGCGACCGCAGATGTACGCGACACACCGGGCGTTGCTGTACAGACACGGTCGCTCGCGGTGCAAGGGGCATCGCGGTGCCAGGAGGGGCGGCAGTGTCAGCGCACCTGCGCGCGCCCCCGCTCGATCACGGCACCGCGGTTGGCCGCGATGTCGTCACCGGTGGCCGTCGCCATCCATTCGCGCGCCGAGGCAGCCTCGATCCAGAGACCCTGATCGGTCTGGGACGCGTCGATGCGGTGATACGAGGCGAGCAGGGCCCGGACGGCGGCCTGATTGTTGGCGACGATCGAGGCGGCCACCCGGCGGGCGGCGGGCAGCAGCTCGTCGTGGGGGACCACCTCGGTGACCAGGCCGGCGCGCAGGGCCTCGGCGGCCGAGAGGTAGTCGCCGGTGAGGCTCATCCGACGGGCCAGGCCCACGCCGACCTTCTGCGGCAGTCGCACGCTCAGGCCCCAGGTCGGCAGCAGACCCACCCGGGCGTGGGTGTCCGCGAACTTGGCCTGCTCCGAGGCGATCAGGATGTCGCAGTACAGCGCCAATTCCAGGCCTCCGGTGACCGCGGCGCCGTTGATGGCCCCGATCACCGGTTTGGTCATCGCGGGCCATTTGGGGGAGATGTCGGGCAGTTCGGTGGTGTCGCCGAGTTCCTTGAGATCCAGGCCCGCGCAGAACACCGGGTCGGCGCCGGTGAGGAGGACGACGTCGACGGCGTCATCGGCCTGTGCTGTGCGCAGCGCACCGTAGAACTCCGTGCGCAGCTGCGTCGACAGCGCATTGCGCGACTCGGGCCGATTCAGCGTCAGGGTTCGGACCCGGTCGGTGGTATCGATCAGCAGCACTGGATCGGTCATTCGCTCACCGTAGCCGCCGGGCCCAACCGGCCTATCGTGGGTGGTATGTGCCGCAACATCACAGAGCTGCGCGGGCTGGAACCCGCCGCCAGCGACGAGGAGATCGAGGCCGCAGCCCGCCAGTACGTGCGCAAGGTCAGCGGTATGACCCGGCCGACCGGTGCCAACGTCGAGGCGTTCGAGGCCGCGGTCGCCGAGGTCACCGCGACGACGACACGGCTGCTCGACGGGCTGGCCCCGCGCCGTCAGCCGCCCAAGACCGTTCCGCCGCTGCGCCGTCCGGAGGTCCGCGCCCGGCTGGCAACATGATCCAGCGCGAGCTGACCCAACCCTCCCTCAAGGAGTGGAGTGCGGCCGTGCACGCGTTGCTCGACGGCCGTCAGACCGTGCTGCTGCGCAAGGGCGGTATCCACGAGAAGCGGTTCTCGGTGGCCGCACCCGAGTTCATCCTGTTCCCGACGATCGCGCACAGCCATGCCGAACGGGTGCGGCCACAACACGCGGACCTGCTCGACGCTGCCGCGCAAGACAGCACCGAGGACGCTGTGGTGATTCGGGCCGGGGCGAAAGTTGTTGCCGCAGTGGAGGTCAACCGCCCGGAGTTCATCGATGAACTCGCCGATCTGCACATCTGGACCTCCGAATCGGTGCGGGCTGACCGGCTCGATTTCCGCCCCAAACACCGATTGACCGTCCTGGTCGTCCAGGTCAGCCCGTTGCTTACACCGATCTGGCTGGCCCGCACACCCGAATTCGCCGGGTGCAAGAGCTGGGTCGACCTGCCGGTCCGGGCGGACTGGGGCCCACCGGTGCACGACGACGCGGTGCTGCGCGACGTCGCCGAGCGGGTGCGAACCTCAGTCGGCTGACGGCGGCACCGGGCCGGCGGGCAGCACCAGCCGCGACATCCCACCCTCGCCGTGATGCACGCTGTGGGTGGCCCGGACCAGCTTGGAACCGGAGATCGGCGGTTCGGCGGTGCCTAGATTGCGGGCGAACCGCGGATGCGATCCACCGGCGATCAGCAGCCGGATCCGTGCCCCTGCCCGGAAGTGGTGTGCGACGGCATCCAGCTCGAGGCGAACCGGCCCGGTGTGGCCGTTCAATCGGCGGAAAGCGTCGGATACGTTGCGGGACCGGCCCTTTGCGTCCACCTCGCTGATCCGGACGAAGATGTCGTGATGCGGGTTGTCGCAGTTGTGTGCCAGCTCGACGACCGGGTTGCCGGCCACGTACAGATCGGCCGAAAGTGGGTCGCCGGTGAACGTCAGCACATCGCTGCGCCGGGCCAGCCGGGTGTCGTCGCGGTAACCGCCCGTCGCGGCCAGCAGTCGCCCGCCGACCGTGGGGGTGGGGTCGGCGGGGTGGTAGGTGAATCCAGACGGTGGCGCGGATTCCGGCGGTGGTGTCTCGCCGAGGCGCCCCGCCGGCTGCAGGAACAACTCGTGTTCGGGCATGACCGGGGGCCAGTCGGCCAGCTCCACCCAACCGTGGCCGTTGACGTGGATCCGGACCGTGCTGCGGTTGGTTTCGCCGTCGCCGGCCAGGTGCGCACCGAGCCAGTCCAGCGATTCGCCGACCACGGTGGTGAGCCCTTTGGTCATCAGCTGCGTATGGGTCCACGGCCCGACCGTGAGCGCAACCGGGACGCCGCGCCGTTGCAGCTGCTCGTACTGCTCCAGCGTCTGGTTCAGGAAGAGGTCCTGCCACCCGCTCAGCAACAGAATGGGCAGTTCGACCCGTTGCAGGGCCTCGTGGAACCGCAGCCGGTCCCAGAACGGATCGTCGCGTTCGGGGTGTTCCAGCCAGGATTCGTACCACGGGGCGCCGTCGCCCAGCAGCTGGCGGCCGGCCTCACCCATCGGCAGGCCGGCGGTCGCCTTGGCCAGCTCCGCGGGGCCCCGCAGCTGCCGGTTCAGGGCCTGCACCAGGCCGGGGTCCTCCTGGCGGGCCACCATCGCGCTCCAGCCCAGAAAATCGTTCAGAGTGAACGCGCCGGTGCCCCAGGCTGATTCGCTGAAATCATGCGGGCCGACGGTGATGACGGCCGCTTTCATCTCCGGCGGCGGGTCGACCAGCAGCGCCCACTGGGTGAAGCCGAGGTAGGACAGCCCCACCGTGGCGAACGACCCGGTGAACCAGGGCTGGTTCCGCAACCAGGCCACGGTATCGGCGCCATCGGCCATCTCGTGCACCATCGGGGTGAACTGACCTCCAGAGCCGAAGGTCCCGCGCACACTCTGCAACACCACGTGATATCCGCGGGCCGCATAGACCTGCGCGAACACCGGGGAGAACGGGAAGCGGCGGCCATACGGTCCGCGTACCAGCAGCGTGCCCGCGGGACGGTCGGTGACGGGCGCGTAGTGGTCGGCGACCAGTTCGACGCCGTCGCGCATCGGCACCCGCAGCCCGTGCTGCACGGTGAAGTCGGTCTCGTGCGGCGGTAGGCCCAGGATCCTGCTGACGGCCTTGCCGGCGTACCGGCCGAATGTGCTCACCTAGCCAGGCTACGGATCGGTCGCGGCAACCCTCAGAACTTGTAGTACGGCGCCAGTTCGTGGGCTCGCTGCAAGTTGGTCTGCAGGCAGTCCGGCCGGTCCGGGGAGTGGACGGGCGAGTAGAACAGCGACTGCTGGATGACGCCGTAGCTGGTGTCGAAGGCGATCATGCAGGTGATCCACCAGCGGTCGTTCCAGTCGGTGGGCTTCATGATCCAGTACTGCGCGGCCCGGTGCCCGTTGATGTCCAGTTCGACCGCGTCGGGCGGGATGGTCTGCTCGTAGGTGCGCCAGACGAATGCCTCGACGGCCATCTGGTAGTCACCGGCGTCGTAGTGGCACCGCAGGCTGTCCTCGGGCTCCGGCGGGGTGAAGGCCAGGCCGAGCCGCTGAACCGCGTCGAACGGGATGTCGTTGCACGGATCGAACGGTGACGGGTCCGTGGTCTCGATGACCGGCCACTTGATCGTCGTGGACACGTTGGTCATCGGGAGGTCTGTGGCATCGAGGTGCAGCGGGCCGGCGCCCGCGACCTCGGTGGGGCCCGACTGCCACCCCACGATCACCGCCGATACCAGCGCCGCAACCATGCCTGTCGATGCCGACAGCAGACGCCACTTGGCGGCCATCACACCCCCTCGTAGTTTGGTGGCAAAACGTTCCCCGGCTTGCGGGGAGTGTAGCGGTCGGTTGCAACGGACTCGACCATAAACGAGAACCTGTTCTAGTTGTCAACGGCCTGCGCCGCCGCCGCCCGGTTAGGCTGGTCCGTTGTGGTGGTGCAACTGTGATTGATCACGAGTCGAGGGACCGGCAGCCGATTCTGTGGGCGATCAGCGATCTGCATACCGGGCACACCGGGAACAAGCCGGTCACTGAGTCCTTGTACCCGGCCTCGCCGGACGATTGGCTGATCGTCGCCGGTGACGTCGGGGAGCGCACCGACGAGATCCGGTGGGCGCTGGACCTGCTGCGCAAGCGGTTCGCGAAAGTCATCTGGGTTCCGGGCAACCACGAGCTGTGGACCACCAACAAGGACCCGATGCAGATCTTCGGCCGGGCCCGATATGACTACCTGGTCGACATGTGCGACCAGATGGGTGTCATCACCCCCGAGCACCCGTTCCCGGTCTGGACCGAACAGGGTGGCCCGGCCACGATCGTGCCGATGTTCCTGCTCTACGACTACACGTTCCTGCCCGAGGGGGCCTCCAACAAGGCCGAGGGGCTGGCCATCGCCCGGGACCGCAACGTCGTCGGCACCGACGAGTTCCTGTTGTCCAGCGAGCCCTACGCGACCCGCGACGCCTGGTGCCGTGACCGCGTGGCGGCCACCCGCAAGCGACTCGAAGACATGGACTGGATGGACCCGACGGTTCTCGTCAACCATTTCCCGCTGGTCCGCGAACCCTGTGACGCGATGTTCTATCCCGAGTTCTCGCTGTGGTGCGGTACGACGGCCACCAAGGACTGGCACACCCGCTACAACGCGATCTGCTCGGTGTACGGCCACCTGCACATTCCGCGCACCACCTGGTACGACGATGTGCGCTTCGAAGAAGTGTCGGTCGGTTATCCGCGGGAGTGGCGCCGCCGAAAGCCCTTCCGGTGGCTGCGCCAAATCCTGCCGGACCCCAACTACACACCCGGCTATCTCAACGAGTTCGGCGGACACTTCCAGATCACGGCCGAGATGCGCGCCCATGCCCAGCAGATGCAGGAGCGGATCAAGGCGAGGCGCTCATGAGCGACACGCTGCTGGGGCAGGTGTTGCCCGACATGCCGGACAAGCTCGCCGCGGCCGAGATGTACGACGACCCGCCGGGCCTGACGGCGCTGCCCGAGGAGGCGGCGCTGGTGGCCCGCGCGGTGGCCAAGCGCCGCAACGAGTTCACCACGGTGCGCTACTGCGCCCGCCAGGCGCTGGACGAGCTCGGCGTGGGTCCGGTGCCGATACTCAAGGGGGACAAGGGCGAGCCGTGCTGGCCCGATGGCATCGTCGGTAGCCTGACGCACTGTCAGGGCTTTCGGGGGGCCGTAGTCGGCCGCGTCGGTGGGGTGAGATCAGTCGGCATCGATGCCGAACCGCACGACGTGCTGCCCGACGGAGTTCTGGGCGCCATCTCGCTGCCATTGGAGCGTTCCGAGCTCGGCGGGCTGCCGGACGGCCTGCACTGGGACCGAATCCTGTTCTGCGCCAAGGAGGCCACCTACAAGGCCTGGTATCCGCTGACGCACCGCTGGCTGGGCTTCGAGGATGCCCACATCACGTTCGGGGTGGACGACACCGGCGCGGCCGGAACGTTCCGGTCCCAGATCCTCATCGACCCGGCCGCCGAACACGGGCCGCCGCTGACCGCCCTGGACGGCCGCTGGTCGGTGCGCGACGGCGTGACGTTGACGGCGATCGTGTTGTGAGCGGTCCAGAAGCCGGCCTGGTGATCGTCGACAAGCCGGCCGGGATGACCAGCCATGACGTGGTGGGGCGGTGCCGTCGGCTGTTCGGCACCCGCAAGGTGGGACATGCCGGCACCCTCGACCCGATGGCGACCGGCGTGCTGGTGGTCGGGATCGAGCGCGCCACCAAGATCCTCGGCCTCCTGACCGCCACCGACAAGTCCTATGCCGCGACAATCCGGCTCGGCCAGACCACGTCCACCGAGGACGCCGAAGGTGAAGTGCTGCAGACGGTTTCCGCTGCCCATGTCACCGACGATCAGATCGAGGACGCGGTCGCGGCACTGCGCGGGGAGATCGAGCAGGTGCCCTCGGCGGTGAGCGCCATCAAGGTCGACGGGCAACGGGCCTACAAGCTGGCCCGCGAAGGCAAGGCGCCGGAGCTTGCGGCTCGGCGGGTCAGGATCGACCGCTTCACGGTGGACGCTGTCCGTCGTGTTGAAGAGTTTGTCGACGTGGATGTCACCGTGGACTGTTCGTCGGGCACCTACATTCGGGCACTGGCCCGCGACGTCGGTGCTGCGCTCGGTGTCGGCGGACATCTGACGGCGTTGCGGCGCACCAAGGTTGGGCGCTACGGACTCGAAGAGGCGCGCACCCTGGAGCAGCTGACCGATGCCGCGAAATTGAGCTATTCGCTGGACGCCGCTTGCCTGCTCGGGTTTCCGCGCCGCGACCTCACCGACGCGGAGACCGAGGATGCCCGGCACGGCCGGGCGCTGGCACCGGCAGGCATCGACGGGATCTATGCCGCCACCGCACCCGACGGTCGGGTCATCGCGCTGCTGCAGGACGGCTCGTCGCGCACCAAGAACGTCGTGGTGTTGCGGCCCGCCACCTTGTAGGCGCCGTGCCTCAAAGCTGGCCGTGGCGAGGCGGTTTCGTGCCCGAGAGGGTGTAGTTGCCGATGTGACGGATCTTCCACCGGGTGGCGTCGTGCAACGTGTGGGTGCGGGCGTCACGCCAGTACCGCGACAGATTGCCCGATGCCGAGGCGCTGCGGGTCCCGCCGAATTCGAACAGTGCGCTGCCGGCCTGCACCGCCGCCCGCGCGGCGGACACCTTGGCGATCGCCACCGCGATCGAGGCCGCCGCGGCGCTGTCCTCGGTGAGATCGGCTCGGGCCGCATCGACCTGGCGGGCCGCCTCGATGAGAAGCGCTTCCGCACCGCGCACCGTCACCGTCAGCTCACCGGCCACCTGCACGAGGGTCGGGTCTTCGACGGCGCTGGACACCGCGGCCTCGAAATGTGGCCGGGCCTTGGCGGCCTGACGCACCGCTTCCTCCAGTGCGCCAGTGGCGATGCCCACGTCGAGCGCCGCATGCAGCACCTGGGCCCGGGCCCCGTACACCGTGGGGCGCGTGAAGATCGGGCTGAACTCGACCACATGTGCCGCCGGCACCTCGACGGCGTCGAGGGTGACGGTGCCAGAGGCCGTGGTCCGCTGGCCCATGCCGTCCCAGTCGTCGACGACCTCCACCCCGTGGGCATCGCGCGGAACGAAGGCGATGGCCTTGGGTGTGGTCGCCGTCGGCACCTGTCCCGAACCATCGGCCAGCGAGGCCCGCACGATCAGCCAGTCGGCGAACAACGCGCCGGTGGAGTAGTACTTGCGGCCGCTCAGGACATAGCCTCCATCGGCCACCGTGAGTGTTGTGGTGTCCACGTCGATGGGGTGCGGGCCCCGTTCGGACTGGGCATTGGCGAACAACGCCCCGTCCAGCACCAGCCCGTAGAAATATGCCTGCTGCGCCGGCGTGCCCTGTAGTCGCAGCGCCTCCAGGAACGTGAAATGCGAGTGCGGGATCTGACCGATGGACGGATCACCGTGTGCCAGCAGGCGGAACACCTCGGCGAGTACGGCGACGGGTACGTCGAGCCCGCCGTGCTCGGCGGGCACGGTCAGTGCCAGCAGGCCGGATTCCTTGAGGGCCCGCACCTGGTCGTGCGGCAGGACCCGGTGCGCGTCGCGGGCACCGGCCCCCTCGGCGAACGATCTCGACAGCTGCGTCGCGGCGGTCAGTGCGGCTTCCGTCGACGAGATGCGGGTGGCACCGGCCAGATCGGTCATCGCGGCGCGCCGACGAACGGTATCGAGGTCGGGGTGGCGGCCTGGTCGCCTCCGCCGAACAGACCGCGCTCGCGCAGGATCGGCACCACCCCCTCGCCGAACCAGAACAGCTCCTCCAGGTGCGGATAGCCGGAGAAGATGAACTCGTCGATGCCGATCTCGGCGTACTCGGCGATCCGGTCGGCCACCTCGGTGTGGCTGCCCACCAGAGCGGTGCCCGCGCCGCCGCGCACCAATCCGACGCCCGACCACAGGTTCGGGGCGATCTCCAGGCTGCGGGCGTCACTCCAGGTGCCGTTGGTGCGGTTGGCCTCGTGCAAGGCCAGCATGCGCTTCTGGCCCTCGGACTGGCTGCGGGCCAGTCCGGCCTGTGCCGCGGCGACGGTCTCCTCGTCGAGGGCGGCGACCAGCCGGTCGGCCTGGGCCCACGCCTCCTCGGAGGTGTCCCGGGAAATGGTGTGCAGGCGGATGCCGAATCGCAGTTTGCGGCCCTGCTCCTCGCCGAGTGCGCGGATCCATTCGATTTTCTTCCGTACGGCGGCCGGCGGCTCTCCCCAGGTCAGATAGACGTCGGAGTGCCGGGCCGCCACCGGGCCGGCGGCCTGCGAGCTGCCGCCGAAGTACAGCGGCGGTACCGGGGTGGGCGGCAGGGCCAGGGAGGCCTCTTCGACGTCGATGTACTCACCCTTGTGGGTCACCGTCTCACCGGCCCACAGCCGGCGGACCACGTCGAGGAACTCGTCGCAGCGCGCATACCGTGCGTCCTTGTCCAGGTGGTCGCCGAAGGCGCGCTGTTCGTGCGCTTCGCCTCCGACGACGACGTTCAGCAGGATGCGCCCCGGTGCGTGCCGGGCGAACGTGGCGGCCATCTGGGCCGACAGGGTCGGGCTGACCAGGCCCGGGCGGAACGCCACCAGGAACGCCAGCGAAGTGGTCTCGCGGGCCAGCAGTGCCGCGGTGATGAACGCGTCCTCGCACCAGGCACCGGTCGGGATGAGTGCGCCGGTGAAGCCGAACCGCTCCGCCGACCGGACGATCGAGGCCAGGTAGTCGATGGAGGCTTCACGGTCACCACCGGCGGCGCCCGCGGGCGTGCCGTGGCCGCCTCCGACGATCAGCCGGCTGTCGCCGTAGGTGGGAAGGAACCAGTGCAGAGAGACAGTCACGAACAGGTCATCTTGGTGCTGAATCGGCCAGAGCGCACGGGTAAAAATCGCCGTGATCCCCTCCGGCGTGTCGTCAGCTCGCGACGACCCAGATCGCCTCGGCCGCCGGATTGCCCAGCTCGACCTGGATGCCGGCGTCGTCTCCGCCGGTGGCCGCGTCGCCGGTCTTACCTGGGCTTTGTACGGCCACCGAGATCACGCCGGCGAAGTCACGTCGCGCCAATACCCGCACCCGGGAATCGAGGCTGATGCCGACGCTGTCGAAGTAGCGCAGCATCTCCGGATCGGCGTCGGAGATGCGGGCCACCGTGCCCGCGTCGCCGTCCTGGCATGCCGACAGCTGGCGGGCCGGCGGGGTCGGTACCTGGCCGTCGGCCGCCGGGATCGGGTCGCCGTGCGGATCGCGGGTGGGGTGGCCCAGCTTGGCGTCGATGCGGTCGAGCATCCGGTCGGATACCGCGTGCTCGAGGATTTCGGCCTCGTCGTGCACCTCGTCCCAGCCGTAGCCCAACTCCTGCACCAGGAAGGTCTCCATCAGCCGGTGCCGACGCACCATCGCCAGCGCCGCGCGTCGGCCCGCGTCGGTCAGCGTCACCGCGCCGTACTTCTCGTGGTGGACCAGGCCCTGGTCGGCGAGTTTGCGGATCGATTCCGACGCCGTGGACGCGGACACGCCGATCCGCTCGGCCAGCAGTTTCGTGCTGACCTTTTCGCGAGACCACTCCTGGGCTGTCCAGATGACTTTTAGATAGTCCTGGGCAACCGTGGAGAGGTCTTGATGGTTACCGTCGGGACTCACAGTAGGAAAGTTTAGGCAATCGTCACCTGATCGGGGGATCTAGAGGCGACCGTGCCGCCTTCGGGTCGTAGGCTGATTGCGTGCAGCGCTGGCGTGGGCAGGACGAGATCCCCACGGACTGGGGCAGGTGTGTAGTCACCATCGGGGTGTTCGACGGGGTTCACCGTGGACACGCGGAGTTGATCAGCCATGCGGTGAAAGCGGGCCGATCACGCGGAGTGCCGGTGGTTCTCATGACCTTCGACCCACATCCGATGGAGGTGGTGTTTCCGGGGAGTCATCCGGCGCAGTTGACGACGCTGACCCGGCGGGCCGAGCTCGTCGAGGAGCTCGGCGTCGACGTATTTCTGGTCATGCCGTTCACCTCGGATTTCATGAAGCTCACCCCTGAGCGCTACATCCACGAACTGCTGGTCGAAGACCTGCATGTGGTGGAGGTCGTCGTGGGGGAGAACTTCACCTTCGGCAAGAAGGCGGCGGGCAACGTCGCGATGCTGCGCGCGGCCGGGGAACGCTTCGGTTTTGCCGTCGAGAGCATGTCGCTGGTGACCGAAACGCTCGACGCCGAGCATCGGGATGAGCGGGTCACCTTCTCGTCGACATACATCCGGTCCTGCGTGGATGCCGGCGACGTAGTGGCAGCCACCGAAGCCCTGGGCCGTCCGCATCGCGTCGAGGGCGTGGTGGTGCGCGGTGACGGGCGCGGCCGGGTGCTGGGCTTCCCGACGGCCAACGTGGCGCCGCCGATGTTCTCGGCGATTCCGGCCGACGGTGTGTACGCCGCTTGGTTCACGGTGCTGGGGCATGGCCCCGTGATGGGCACCGTCATCCCCGGCGAGCGGTACGAGGCCGCCGTCTCGGTCGGCACCAACCCGACGTTCTCCGGGCGGACTCGCACGGTCGAGGCGTTCGTGCTCGACACCAACGCCGACCTGTACGGGCAGCACGTCGCGGTCGATTTCGTGGCCCGGATCCGGGGCCAGGAGAAGTTCGAATCGGTGAAGGATCTGGTCGTGGCCATGGAGGCCGACACCGACCGGGCCCGCGCGATTCTTGCTGCGCAATAGCACGCGATTCTGGCTGCGCAGCAGAAACTGCTAGACTTTCGGCCGATCCGGTGCATGCTGCAGTCCGCGGTGGCTGCGCCGAGAATATGTTCGCGGGACTGAAATGATGGAGTTACTTTCGTGGCGCTTACTGTCGAGCAGAAAAAAGAAATCCTGACCAGCTACGGCCTGCACGAGACCGACACCGGTTCGCCGGAGGCCCAGGTCGCCCTGCTGACCAAGCGGATCTCGGACCTGACCGAGCACCTCAAGCAGCACAAGCACGACCACCACTCGCGTCGCGGCCTGCTGCTGCTCGTCGGCCGTCGTCGCCGGCTGCTGAAGTACGTCGCCCAGGTTGACGTGGCGCGCTACCGCTCGCTGATCGAGCGCCTCGGGCTGCGTCGCTGACGCGGCGTCGATGCCACCACTTTCCGCGGCTGCCCCTATCGGGGCAGCCGCGATACTTTTCATCGCCGGTTTGACGGCATGCTCGTCCGCGGCGGCCGCGGACATGAAGGCAGGGGACTGCCTGAAGATGAGCGGCACGTACGAACGCCCGGACGCCAGTCGGGCGGAGTGCGGCAGCGACGCATCGAACTACAAGGTGATCTCCACGGTCACCGACAGCGACCAGTGCCCCGGCGACGTCGACACCTACTACTCGGTGCGCAGCGCATTCGATGACGAGACACAGACGCTGTGTCTGGACATCGACTGGATCACCGGCACCTGCATGAGCATCGATCCGGAGAACGACAAGGACCCGTACCGGGTGGATTGCGCGGATTCGTCTGCGCCGCACCGGCAACGGGCCACCGAGGTCCTCCGCGGGGTTTCGAACGTCGATCAATGCGCCAGCGGAGTGGGCTACGCATACTCGGAACGCCAGTTCACCGTATGCGTGGAGGACGTCTCCTAAGCAGGTCTGCAATGGCGGTCATGCTGTTGCTGCCGTGTAACATGAGGTCGTTCAGCGGCAGAAGTCTGCGCTGAACACAGGTGCGGCACCCGCGAACCGCGGGTGTTGTTCCTGCGAGTCATATCGGGCCCGCCTGGTCGGGCGGTCTTCGGTAGTGGCAGCCGGAACCCCATTGCGGGGCCCATCCGGCCGCTTCGATCGACGGCCGTAGCCGTAACCAGGGCCCGTGGCGTATCGCCACCGTGACGCCGCGAAAACAGTTGAATGAATTCGAAAGAGGCCAACGGACTCTATGTCTGTAGTTGAACTTGAAGACGGTGTGTTCGAATCCACCGCAACCCTCGACAACGGGAGCTTCGGCACCCGCACCATCCGTTTCGAGACCGGGCGGCTCGCCCAGCAGGCCGCCGGCTCCGTCGTCGCCTACCTCGACGACGAGACCATGCTGCTGAGCGCCACCACCGCCAGCAAGACGCCGAAGGATCACTTCGACTTCTTCCCCTTGACCATCGACGTCGAGGAGCGGATGTACGCCGCGGGCCGGATCCCCGGCTCGTTCTTCCGGCGTGAGGGCCGTCCCTCCACCGATGCGATCCTGACCTGTCGCCTGATCGACCGGCCGCTGCGCCCGTCGTTCGTCAGCGGTCTGCGCAACGAGATCCAGGTCGTGGTCACCGTGCTGAGCCTGGATCCGAAGGATCTGTACGACGTGCTGGCCATCAACGCCGCCTCGGCGTCGACCCAGATCTCCGGCCTGCCGTTCTCCGGTCCGGTCGGCGGCGTGCGCGTCGCCCTGATCGACGGCCAGTGGGTCGCCTTCCCGACCGTCGAGCAGCTTGAGAAGGCTGTCTTCGACATGGTCGTCGCGGGCCGCAAGGTGGGCGACGACGTCGCGATCATGATGGTCGAGGCCGAAGCCACCGAAAACGTGATCGAGCTGGTCGCCGGCGGCGCTCAGGCTCCCACCGAGGCCGTCGTCGCCGAGGGCCTGGAGGCTGCCAAGCCATTCATCGCGACCCTGTGCGACGCCCAGGCCGCGCTGGCCGAGAAGGCCGCCAAGGAGATCGCCGAATACCCGCTGTTCCCGGACTACGCCGAGGACGTCTACGACGCCGTGGCCGCGGTGGCCACCGACGCGCTGTCGGAGGCCCTGACCATCGCGGGCAAGCACGAGCGCGATGACCGCACCAACGAGATCAAGGTCGAGGTGCTCGAGCGCCTGGGCGAGACCTACGCCGGCCGCGAGAAGGAGATCGGCGCGGCCTACCGCTCGCTGACCAAAAAGCTTGTGCGCCAGCGCATCCTGACGGACCACTTCCGTATCGACGGCCGTGGTGTGACCGACATCCGCGCCCTCTCGGCCGAGGTGGCCATCATCCCGCGGGCGCACGGCAGCGCGTTGTTCGAGCGCGGCGAGACCCAGATCATGGGTGTCACCACGCTGGACATGGTCAAGATGGCCCAGCAGATCGACTCGCTCGGGCCCGAGACCAGCAAGCGCTACATGCACCACTACAACTTCCCGCCGTTCTCGACCGGTGAGACCGGTCGCGTGGGTTCGCCCAAGCGCCGCGAGATCGGCCACGGTGCGCTGGCTGAGCGGGCCCTGGTTCCCGTGCTGCCCAGCGTCGAGGAGTTCCCCTACGCCATCCGTCAGGTGTCGGAGGCCCTGGGCTCCAACGGCTCGACCTCGATGGGCTCGGTGTGTGCCTCGACTCTGTCGCTGCTGAACGCCGGTGTGCCGCTCAAGGCGCCGGTGGCCGGCATCGCCATGGGCCTGGTCTCCGACCAGATCGAAAATGAGGCCGGTGAGTCCGAGCGTCGTTTCGTGACCCTGACCGATATCCTCGGCGCCGAGGATGCCTTCGGCGACATGGACTTCAAGTGCGCGGGCACCAAGGACTTCGTCACCGCCCTGCAGCTCGACACCAAGCTGGACGGCATCCCGTCCAAGGTGCTGGCCGGTGCGCTGGCGCAGGCCAAGGACGCGCGCCTGACCATCCTCGACGTGATGGCCGAGGCCATCGACGCGCCCGACGAGATGAGCCCGTACGCACCGCGGATCACCACGATCAAGGTGCCGGTCGACAAGATCGGCGAGGTCATCGGGCCCAAGGGCAAGATGATCAACTCGATCACCGAGGAGACCGGCGCGTCGATCTCCATCGAGGACGACGGCACCGTGTTCGTCGGCGCCAGCAATGGCGAGGCGGCTCAGGCCGCGATCGACAAGATCAACGCCATCGCCAACCCGCAGCTGCCCAAGATCGGTGAGCGGTTCCTCGGAACCGTGGTCAAGACCACCGACTTCGGCGCGTTCGTGTCGCTGCTGCCGGGTCGTGACGGCCTGGTCCACATCTCCAAGCTGGGGCGTGGCAAGCGCATCGCCAAGGTCGAGGATGTGGTGAAGGTCGGCGACAAGCTGCGCGTCGAGATCGCCGATATCGACAACCGCGGCAAGATCTCGCTGGTGCTCGTCGATGAGGAGTCAGCAGAGCAGGCCGACGGTGGCGACAAGGCTGCCGACGGCGCCCCGGCCACGGCCGACGCCGCTGCCGCTGCCGAGTCCTGATCACCTCAGCTCGACACAAGGCGTCTGCACTGAACACCACACATGTCCGCCGGACAGATCTTCCCGGCGGACTCCGGGTGGTCACTGAGTACATCCCGTCGGTGCGTTCCGCATCCGTCGGGGTCTGGGTGGGTGTCGGTTCCCGCGACGAAGGACGAAGCGTCGCGGGTGCCGCCCACTTCCTGGAACACCTGCTGTTCAAAGCCACCCCGACGCGTAGCGCAGTCGAGATAGCTCAGGCTGTCGATGCCGTCGGCGGTGAGCTGAACGCGTTCACCACGCGCGAGCACACCTGCTACTACGCACACGTGCTCGACTCCGACCTGGAACTCGCGGTCGACCTGGTGGCCGACGTCGTGCTCCGTGGTCGTTGTGCCACCGAGGATGTCGAGGTGGAACGCGACGTCGTCCTCGAAGAGATCGCCATGCGCGACGACGACCCCGAGGACAGCCTCGGCGACGTCTTCCTCTCGGCGATGTTCGGCGATCACCCGGTGGGACGTCCGGTGATCGGCAGCGTCGAGTCGATCGAGACGATGACGCGCGCGCAGCTGCACTCGTTCCACGTCCGTCGTTACACGCCCGAGCGGATGATCGTGGCGGTGGCGGGCAACATCGACCACGACGTCGTGTTGTCGTTGGTGCGACAGCATTTCGGTCCGCGGCTGGAAGCGGGGCGCACCGCGGTGGCTCCGCGTAAGGGTGCGGGACGGGTCGGCGGCAAGCCGTCGTTGCTCGTGGTCGACCGCGACGGGGAGCAGAGCCACGTGTCGCTCGGCGTTCGCACGCCCGGCCGGCACTGGGAACACCGGTGGGCGCTGTCGGTGCTCAACACCGCGCTCGGCGGTGGCCTGAGTTCCCGTCTGTTCCAACAGATCCGGGAATCCCGCGGCCTGGCCTACTCGGTGTACTCGACGGTCGACACCTTCGCCGACAGCGGGGCGCTCTCGGTGTATGCGGGATGTCAGCCGGAACGGTTCGAAGAAGTGGTCCGGGTTACCACCGATGTCCTGGAAGGCGTTGCCAGAGACGGGATCACCGCCGACGAATGCCGCATCGCCAAGGGCTCGTTGCGTGGTGGGCTGGTGCTCGGGCTGGAGGATTCCGGTTCGCGCATGCACCGGATCGGGCGTAGCGAGCTCAATTACGGTGAACACCGGACCATCGATCACACGTTGTCCCAGATCGAGGCGGTTACTCTCGAAGAGGTCAACGCGGTGGCTCACCAGTTGCTGTCTCGGGACTACGGTGCCGCGGTTCTCGGTCCGTACCGTTCGAAAAAGACTCTGCCGCAACGGCTTCAAGCTCTCGCCGGCTGACCCGCTACGCTGGGTCCGATGACGGGACTCTCGCGACGCAATGTTCTGATCGGTTCGCTCGTGGCGGCGGCTGCCGTCGGTGCCGGTGTGGGTAATGCCGCACCGGCTCTCGCGGCCCCGGTCGACGACCAGATCGCCGAACTGGAACGTCGTGACAACGCCCTGATCGGCTTGTACGCGGCCAATCTGGATTCCGGGCGGATTCTCACGAACCGGCCCGACGAGATATTCGCGATGTGCTCGACGTTCAAGGGCTATGCCGCCGCGCGGGTGCTGCAGATGGTCGGGCGCCGTCAGATCTCGCTGGACAACCGGGTGTTCGTGGACCCGGAGGCGATCGTGCCGAACTCCCCGGTCACCGAGACCCATGCCGGTGCCGAGATGACGTTGGCGGAGCTGTGTCAGGCAGCGTTGCAGCGCAGCGACAACACCGCGGGCAACCTGCTGCTGAAAACGATTGACGGGCCAGCAGGTATCACCGCATTCGCCCGCAGCGTCGGAGACGAGCGCACCCGGTTGGACCGCTGGGAGGTTGATCTGAACTCGGCGATACCCGGCGACCCCCGGGATACCTCCACCCCGGCGGCATTGGCGGTCGGGTACCGCGCGGTGCTGGCCGGTGACGCGTTGAGCCCGCCGCAGCGCCGCCAGTTGGAGGACTGGATGCGGGCCAATCAGACCTCGAGCGTGCGTGCGGGGCTTCCGGAGGGCTGGACCACGGCCGACAAGACCGGGAGCGGGGATTACGGCAGCACCAACGACGTCGGGATCGCCTATGGGCCGAACGGGCAACGATTGTTGCTGGCGGTGATGACACGGTCGCAGGCCGACGACCCGAAGGCCGACAACCTGCGCCCGCTCATCGGTGAGTTGACGGCGCTGGTGCTGCCGTCGCTACTCTGAGTGCTCGGCGGATTCGATTGCCGTCGAGCCGTTTTCGGTGTTCTGGATCTCGATCTGGCGGGCACCGGCGGGGTTCTCCGACAACGGCACCCGCACGGTCAGGATGCCGCGCTCGTAGCCGGCGGTGATGTTGTCCTCGTCGGCTTCGGCGGGCAGTGTCACGGTGCGCAGGAACGAGCCGTAGGAGAACTCCGACCGCGCGGTGGTGTCGGCTCGCTCCGAACGCTCGGCCTTCACCGTCAGCTGGCCGTCGGCCACGGTGATCTGAACGTCGTTGGCCGGATCGATACCGGGGATCTCGGCACGCAGTTCGTAGTGGTCCTCGGTGACCTCATCCTCGATGCGCATGAGGTTGCGCTCGAAGATCGGCCGCAGGCTGGCGAACGGGGTGATCCCGGCGAAGAACTCCGAGAGCTCGGGCAGCAGCGGGCGGGGCTGGTGCGCGACGGGCAGGTTGACCATGGGTGACTCCTCAGTTCTGGAACGTCGATCGGAGGAAAAGGCCTTGTAACGCTTGCCCTTTCGATCCAAGCACCGACGTGGAGCCACCGGCCGAATGTGTGGTGAACAGCGTGCGTACGGGCGGCTGCTAGGTCACCCGCAGGGAGTCGTCGCGCTGCAGGACGAAGAAGTAGGGCTTGTGGGAGTTCCGCAGGTCCATCGCCCCGATCACGGCGTCGTCGGACAGGCGCCGGAACACGTCGTTGATGGGCAGCTGGTCGTAGACCATCGTCGCGGTATCGACGCCGCGGTAGCGGGTGGTCCGCAACCTGGCCTTGGGCGCACGGGTTTGTAGGACGGGCCGCAACGCTGCGATCGGCGCCGACATCGACCGGTTCCGAAGCAAAGGGATCTTGGTCGACACCGCGAGGCCCGCGAAGGCCGGCGCCGGGTTGAGGGCCCACAGCGACGTGCCGTCACCGGCGGGGAACAGCAGCGGGTGAACGGTCTCGCCGTCGACGAACTGTTTGCCCCACCAGCCGCTGGCCGCCAGCAGGCCGTCCATCGGATGGCCGGTCGGCAATTCGGCACCGTGCCAGGTGCCGAGCATGAACTCCGGCTCGACGGCCTCGGCCGCGTCGAAGGCGCCCAGCGCCTCACTCGTGGTCATCGGAACAGTGGGAAACAACTGCTGCAGCATGGACGCCACCATACTTGACACGTGTCAAGAATGGCTACGGGCCGAAATGCGCATCGCCCGGCCGGAGCGAACTCCAGCCGGGCGACAGTGCGTGAGATCAGGCCAGGACCGTGGCCGGATCGGTGAACGGCATGTTGAGGTCGAAGGCGACCTGCTCGGACAGCAGCGCGCCCTCGTGCGTCGAGAGGCCCTTGGCCAGTGCCTGGTCGGCCTCGCAGGCGGCCTTCCAGCCCTTGTCGGCCAGCTTGAGCACGTACGGCATGGTGGCGTTCGTCAGCCCGAAGGTGGACGTGCGCGGCACCGAGCCGGGCATGTTGGCCACGCAGTAGAACACCGTGTCGTGCACGGCGAACGTCGGATCGTCGTGGGTGGTGGGCCGCGAATCCTCGAAGCAGCCACCCTGGTCGATGGCGATGTCGACCAGCACCGCGCCCGGCTTCATTTGGGCCACGGTCGAATTGGTGACCAACTTGGGGGCCTTGGCGCCCGGGATCAGCACCGCGCCGATCACCAGGTCGGCCTTCTTGACGGCCTCTTCCAGTTCCAGCGACGACGAGTAACGGGTCTCGATGCTGCCGTTGTTCTCGTTGTCGATCTTGCGCAGCGTGTTGATGTTCAGGTCGAACACCGTGACGTGGGCGCCCATACCCTTGGCGATGCGCGCGGCGTTGTAGCCGGCGACGCCACCCCCGATGACGACGACCTCCGCCGGTGCGACGCCGGGGACGCCACCCATCAGCACGCCGCGGCCGCCCTGCGTGCGCATCAGGTGGTAGGAGCCGACCTGAGCGGACAGACGCCCCGCGACCTCGCTCATCGGGGCGAGCAGCGGCAGCGCTCCGTCAGCGGTCTGCACGGTCTCATAGGCGATCGAGGTGGTGCCCGAGGCCAGCAGCGCGTCGGTGCATTCCTTGGATGCCGCCAGGTGCAGATAGGTGAACAGCGTCTGGCCCTTGCGCATGCGCGAGTACTCGGCCGCGATGGGCTCCTTGACCTTGAGGAGCAGTTCGGCGTCGGCCCAGACCTGGTCGGCCGTGGTGACGATCTGAGCCCCTGCGGCCTTGAAGTCGTTGTCGGAGATGGCCGAGCCTTCGCCCGCGCCGGCCTGGATGATCACGTCGTGTCCGCGTCGGGTCAACTCCGCCACGCCCGCCGGGGTGATCGCCACGCGGTACTCGTTGTTCTTGATCTCGGTCGGGACACCGACGAGCATGATCGCTCCTTCACAGTTTGGGATGCTGAAATAATTGTGAAGAACCTTCGGTTATTGAGCAATATCTCCGATAAAGATTCGTTAGAATCGTCTAGTGGTGGAAGAATCGTCAATATTGCCCGGACGTGCGGCCCGTTCGCCGAAGGATGTTCGGCACGAACTCGATGAAGTGGACCGGCGCATCCTGCTGGCGCTGCATGCCGATGCCCGCATTTCCAACAGCGCGCTGGCCGACGCGGTTGGTGTCGCCGCGTCGACCTGTCACGGTCGGGTGCGCAGGCTCCAGGAGATCGGGGTGATCCGGGGCTTCTACACCGACATCGATCCGGCTGCTGTGGGGCTGAGCCTGCAGGCGATGATCTCGGTGAGCCTGCAGTCGAACGCGCGGGGCAAGATCCGCAATTTCATCGCCCACATCCGCAAACTACCGCAGGTGATGGACGTGTACTTCCTGGCCGGGGGAGACGACTTCATCCTGCATGTGGCTGCTCGGGACACCGATGATCTGCGGGCGTTCGTGGTGGAGCACCTCAACGCCGACGCCGATGTCGCGGGTACGCAGACGTCGCTGATCTTCGAGCATCTGCGGGGAGCGTCACCGCTCTGAAGGTCACCCCCCCCTTGACGTCACTGCGCCCGCAGTACCAGCCCGTTGCCGTCGGTGCCGGAGAGCTTCAGTTCATCGGCGTCGATGGCGGTCTGGACCGTGCCCTTGAGGACCCGCAGCACGGCCTGCTCAACTTCGCCGACCTCCGGTGCGCAGGCCATCCTGGTGGTGGCCAGCGGGCCGAACTCGATGACTGCCGGCGACCCGGAAACCGTTGCGTGGCCGGTGATCCGGTTGCATCCGGTCGAGCCACTCACGGCGCCGTCGTCCCCGATGGTCAGCGTGGGCTTGGACTGCTCGAGGGCGACCGAGGTGGTGACCGCCTGCGCGGACACCAGGCTGGTGACCTGCCAGGTGGTGCCGGTGAGCGGGCGATCGGGGTCGACCACCTTCTTGTCCCGCAACGTGACGGTCGCGGCGTCCGTGCGCAACGTGAGGGCATCGCCGGACAGCGACCAGGTGGGCTTGGCGTCGAAGAACTTCGATACCCAGGCGTCGGAATCGCCGACCGGTGGCGCGCAGGCCATCATCGTCATGGCCAGCTGTGTGGTGATCCGCCCATCAGCCAGATTGGCGGTGCCCGAGCCGTGGTTACAGCCGGCGAAGATGCTGATCTGCGTCCCGTCGAATCCGACGGTCAACGGGCCGCCGCCGGGGATCTGGTCGCCCTCGACCTGGACCGAGACAAAGGTGCGGCCGTTGAGGTCATCGGCGTCGGCAGCGGCGTTGTCAGAACACCCCATGAACAGAAGGACAGCGACGGCGAACGGCACCAGCGGGATCAGACGCATGGGTCCACCGTAGATGGCGGATTCCTCTGCGCCCCGGTTATATGCAATCAGCTTGGATGACAGTCGTTTTCGTCGCCATCTTCACTCGTATCGACGTCAGGCGCATGTCACTGAGGGATGGCGGGAGAGCTGCGCGTCCGGCCCGCGATGCTCCGGATGCGACTCGCGGAGCGTTAGGTCAGTTACTTCTACCCAGAAGGTGTGACGCGCGCCTCCCGCCGGTGGCAATTTGATGTTTGCCGCACTCGGGGCCTTGCAGTTGCAGTCGTCTCTGATCGTTTGCGAGAGTTCTGCTCGCTCACTCGCTGACCAACTGGTTGGCCGCGTCAACAGTTTGGAGGTTTGTGCGTGGCCTCATCGCGGTTCCAGCCCGAACGGCAATTCAAGCACTGGCGATACGACCCGCCCTACAAGACGGCGTGCGCGGGGATGATCATCGTGCTGGTCGCGGTGCTGACGCTGACGTGGATGCAGTTCCGGGGTGCGTTCGAGGAGAAGACGCAGCTG